>JBGAPK010000032.1:0-45346 GCA_044221315.1 Phycisphaerales bacterium
AATGGGACTGAGTGGACTCGAACCACCGACCTCACCCTTATCAGGGGTGCGCTCTAGCCAGCTGAGCTACAATCCCGAACTTTTACCAACCGTAGCGGCGACCCGCCCCGGCCCCCGGCTGTCCCGGGCCGCGAGTATACCTGCCCAAATTCGTCCGGTCATTCCACCGCCAAACCCGCCGAATCGGGCAGGCCCGGGGTGTCGCCCGCCTTCATCACCGTCTCCCCCTGGTCGAGCAATCGCCTTGGAATCAGCAGAATCAGCAGACCGGACAGAAAAAGCAGCGATCCAAACACGATTCCGACGGTGAACAGGCTCCCATTGGTCAGGGTGTAAATCCACTGCGCGGTCGGCGGCCCGATGAACGCCAAAGACCAGGCGCCGCCCATCATCAATCCCGACGCCAGCGTCGTCCGGTGAGGCAAAAGCCGCTGCGCCGCCGCGATCGAGAGCGGCATCGTGCCCGCGAACGCTCCGCCGCTCAAGAGCGTCATGACAAACGCCAGCCACATCGACCCGCTCAGCGGCATAAGCACGATCATCAGCGAACCGATGCAGGGGGTCACAATCATCGCCCGCTTCGATCGCGCGTGCGGCACAAGCCAGCTCACGAGCAGGGCAACGACCCCCATGCCGAGCCCCATCGCCGCCTGCAACGGTCCGTTCACCTGGCTCGCCGCGACCCGCAGGTCCGGTGTCAGCAACTGGTTCTTCAGGTCGGGGGTGATCGGCCCCGCCACACCGTTCTGAAGCAGCGTGTGAACCTCGCTCCAGCGGACCACCATCTGAACCAGCGCCATGTTGACCGTGAAACGGATCGCGTTCACCGCGTAGAGCACCCAGATCGCACGCCACCGGGCCGCGCGCTCCTTCGGGGGCAGCGCTCGGTGCGCACTGTGAGCGTGCGCATGCCGGTGCGCCGAATCGTGCGTCGCCCACGCGAGAATCATCGCGACCAGCACCGCCGGCACGATGCCCCACAGGAACGACTTCAACCCGAGCGCATTCGCCCAGTGGGGCGACGTGACCGACCCGAGCGACCCCCCCATGATTCCCGCGGCAAAGAACACCGACACCGCCGCCGCACGCTTTCGACCGGCCAAGTGTCCCATCACCGCCGCGGCCGGCGGATGGAACGCGCCGATCCCCGCCGTGCTGATGATCTGAAGCAATGCCAACTGCCAGAAATTCTGCGCGAACCCGATCAGTCCGATCGCGCCCGCCGCCACAACCAGCCCGACCGTGCCCAGCACGCGTGTATCCCGCTTGTCCCCCACCACCGCGACGATCGGCTGAATGACCCCGCTGGCGAGCGACCCCACCGCGATCAGCATCGCCCCTTGGTCGGGCGTCATGTGCGCCCGCCCCTCCAGAACGCTCAGGATCGGGATCAAGAGCGCCGAAAAGAAATCAACCACGGCGTGCGAAAGCACGATAGCGGCAAGCTTGGCCTTCGGCGGGGCTTCGGCGGTATGGATCGGACGTTTCGCGATGGCGGGTCTCGGGCTCTGCTGCTTCGACGCCGGGCAAGCCCGGGAGTTTCGCAGGATTCTTGCATCGAATTGTTCGCCGGGCGTGGCGGCACTCGAACGTCATCGAATCGCGGGAGCGATACGCTTGCCCGATGGCCAGAAAGCCCACAGCCGGCTCTACCAACGCCCCCGACGTCGATTGCCGCGTCGTGCTGCTCGCCGGGCCCGACCAGTTCATCGCCGGCGAACACACCAACTCGCTGAAGGAGAAACTGATCGCCAAGCACGGCGAGGTGGACATACTCCACTTCGACGGCGCAGCCGCCAACCCGGCCGACGTGCTCGACGAATGCCGCAGCTTCGGCCTCATGCAGCAGCACAAGATGGTTGTCGTCGATAACGCCGACCAGTTCGTTAAGGACGATAAGCGTCCATTGGTGGAACGCTACGTGCAAGAGCCCAGCGACGGCGCGACGCTTGTCCTCCGCGCCGCCAAGTGGCACAAGGGCAAGCTCGACGACATGATCGCCGCCGCAGGCACCGTGTGCCCCTGCGAAGAAATCGACGACGCCACCGCCGCCATTTGGGCCGTCAAGCGGGCCGAAAAACGACACGGCGCGAAACTCGACCAAAGGGCCGCCGCAGCCCTTGTCGATCGCGTCGGGGCCGAACTCGGACGCATCGACAGCGAACTGGGCAAGCTCGCTGTCGCCGGCGACAAGCCCGGGACCATCACCACCGAACTTGTCTCTAAGTTCGTCGGCCGCTCGCGCGACGAGGAAGTCTGGGGCATCCAGGCCACGCTCGTCGGCGGCACGCCCGCGCAATCGATCTCCCACATCCGCGACCTCATCGAGGTCTCCCGCCAGCCCACGGTCATGATCTCCTGGGCGATGATCGATCTGGCCCGAAAGCTCCACGCCGCCTCGCGGGGCGTCCGCGCCGGGATGAATCCGTTCCAATTGGCCGGCGCCCTCAAACTCTGGGGACCCAGCCGCGACACCATCCTCGGCGTTGCCGGCAAGATCGACCCCGACGCCGCGGCCGATCTGCTCGACGCCTGCGTCAAGGCCGACGTCCGCCAGAAGACCGGCCTTGGCGAACCTCAGCGCACCATCGAAGTCCTCGCGCTCAAATTCGCCGAGGTCTGCCACCGGTAGCCAGGCCGAGAGTCAATCACGTCATCCCGACCCAACCGGGCTCCGCGACCTGCTTCCACCGCTCCCGGATCGACTTCATCAATTCCGGCGGCAGCGGCCCCGCCTTTGTCAAATCCGCGTTCTGCTTCCAGCGCGCAGGATTGCTCGTCCCCACGATCGCGACGTCCACGCCCGGCTGCTCCAGCGTGAACCGCAGCGCGATCCCCGCCGGCCCGTTCGGCCCGTTGTTCGACCTCGCCTCGCCCGACGCGAACGGGTACTGCAGTTTCTGGAACCTCTTCCAGTATTCGACGTGATACCCCTGCGCCGGCTCCTTGTCGTAGCGCCACGCCGCGTTCGCGATGGGGCGCTTCGCGATCACGCCCATGTTCTTCTCTTTCGCCAGCGGCAGGAACAGATCGATGCACTGCTGATCGGCGATGTTTACCGATGTCTGCAGCGTGTCGAACTTCCCCGACTGCACCGCAAAGAGCGCCGCCTCGCGGTCGCCCGAGTATCCGATGAAGCGCGTCTTGCCCGCCTTACGGGCCTCCTCCAGTCCTTCGATGCACGCTCCCCGCTTCAGTTCATCCACGCCGCAGGAGTGAAGCTGCACCAACTCCACATAGTCGGTCTTCAGCCGCTTCAGACTCCGCTCGATCGACCGGAGCACGCCCTCTTTCGACCAGCCCCAGTGCTGGTCCTTCCCCTCGTCGATCCAGTGTCCGACTTTCGTAAAGATGTAAAAGTCCTTGCGCCGGTGCCCGATCGCCCGGGCGATCTGCTCCTCCGAATCGATGTAGCACTCCGCCGTGTCCACGACGTTCAGCCCGGCATCGAGCGCCGCGTTCAGCAGTTTGCTCACGGTCGCATCGTCGGTCTTCTCGTACCCGATCTCAGACCCGCCGAAGCCGAGCACAGCCACCGATAGGCCCGTCTTTCCGAAGTCCCGGTGTTCGATTGTGTCTTTCGAAGGCGCAGAAGGCATCAGTTTGGTCTCCGGTGGCGAGCTTCGGGCGCCCAGCACAGAACGGGACAGGGCCAACCCCGCCGCGGCTCCCGCGGCAGACGCAAGGAGAGTACGACGCGAGAAGGATTCCATTTGGACCTCCGTTCTGTTCTCCCGCACCCCCACCGAGCCTACCGGACAGTGCAAGCAGCGTTGCAAACCCAGCGCGGCCGATTCACTAGACTGCCCGAGTGACCGCACTCACCTTCGTCCTGCTTCTCCTCTTCGCATCCCTCGGCGCCGGCTTCCTCGGCGCGCTCACCGGCCTGGGCGGCGGCGTCGTCATCGTCCCGATTCTGGTGCTCCTCTTCGGCGTCGATCTTCGCTACGCCGTTGGCGCCTCGCTCGTCGCGGTCATCGCCACAAGTTCGGGTGCCGCCGCCGCGTACGTCCGCGAGGGGTACACCAACATCCGCATCGGCATCCTCCTCGAGGTCGCGACCACCATCGGCGCCGTCGTCGGCGCCATCATCGCCGCCCTCGTCAGCAAGGACGCGATCGCCCTGGTCTTCGTCTTCGCCCTCTTCTGGAGCGCCTACTCCACGCTCCGCCCACCCGCGCCGCTCCCGCCGGATCAGGAGCCCGACAACATCTCCAAGATGTTCCGGCTTGATTCCACCTATCCAACGAAGGACGGAATGGTCGCATACCGCGTCCATCACGTCCCGGCCGGAGGGGCGATCATGTTCGGCGCAGGCCTGCTCAGCGCCCTGGTCGGCATCGGCAGCGGCATCGTCAAGGTCTTTGCGATGGACCGCCTGATGCGACTGCCCTTCAAAGTCAGCACCACCACCAGCAACTTCATGATCGGGGTGACTGCCGCGGCAAGCGCCGGGGTTTATCTCGCCCGGGGCCAGATCCAGCCGGTGATCGCGGCCCCCGTCGCTCTCGGCGCGCTCGGCGGCTCGCTCGCTGGCGCCCGCGTCCTGCCGCACATCAAGACCAAGGGGCTCCGCGTCGTTTTCGCCTGCGTCGTGGTCTTCGCCGGTCTTGAACTTCTCCGCCGCGTTCTTCAGGGAGGTCTGTGATGCCCCCAGAACCCACACCCACCTCTTCCCCAACGTCGGGCACCCACAAGCACGACCTCGAGGCGACCCTCGCCACGCTCCTCACGGGCGGCACCGCGATCTCGGCGATCGTTTTGCTCGTCGGCGTCGTGCTCTACCTGAGGCAGGATCACGCGACGACTCTCAACTTCCGCACCTTCACTCCCACCGAGCAGGGCAGCGTCGTCTCCGTCTTCGCGCAATCGACCCGCCTCGACGGAGCCAGCATCATGCAGCTCGGCGTCGTGCTGCTGATCCTCACGCCGGTCTCGCGGGTACTCCTGACGCTCGTCGCGTTCCTGTTCAAACGCGACTGGCTCTACGTCGTCGTCACGCTCATCGTCTCGTCCGTACTTATCTACGGACTCCTCGGCGGACGCGTGCATCCGTAGTCCAGTCATGCGGATTGCCCTTGTTCGTTGCGTGTTCTTGCCTTGCTCCTCCCCCGTTCCCAACGGGGGAGGTGGCGTCGCGCAGGCTTTGCGGAGCGACGTCGGAGGGGGTTTCGGACGTCCCTGCGTTCTGATCGCCGCCACGATCGCGCAACTTTCAAAGTGGAGGCCGTATCAACCCCGATCGGTCGCGCAGTACTCTCTCCCAATGCCCCTCACCATGACCAAAGGCCGCCTCGAAGCCTTCAGCGACGGCGTAATCGCCATCATCATCACGATCATGGTGCTGGAACTCAAGGTTCCCGCCCACGCCGACAAACTCTCCGACCTGCTCCCGCTCCTGCCCGTCTTCCTCAGCTACGTCCTGAGTTTCGTCTACGTCGGGATCTACTGGAACAACCACCACCACATGCTCCACGCCACCAAGGGCGTCGGCGGCAGCATCCTCTGGGCCAATCTCCATCTGCTCTTCTGGCTCAGTCTCATCCCCTTCGTGACCGGCTGGATGGGCGAGAATCACTTCGCGCCGGTTCCGACCGCGCTCTACGGCGTCGTCCTCCTTCTCGCCGCCATCGCGTACATCATCCTGCAGCAGACCATCATCCGCGCCCACGGGCCAAACTCGGTCCTCCGGCGCGCGCTCGGACGCGACTGGCAGGGCAAGCTCTCTCCGCTCCTCTACGCCGCGGCAATCCCGATCGCCCTCTTCAACCAGTGGATCGCCGGCGGGCTCTATGTTCTGGTCGCGCTGATCTGGCTCATCCCCGACCGGCGCATCGAGCGCGCGCTCGCGGCCGTGGATTAGCTCGCGCGGGGCGCCAACCACGACAATCCCTCCTTTGTTGCAACCTCGCACCCGACCTCGCACCCGACCTCGCCCGCGAGGAGGCGCGTACCACTTACTGCCGCGCATCCAGCTCCGCCCACCGCTCGAACAGCCGAGCCACCTTCGCCTGCGTCTCCGCAAACGCCCGCGAAACCTCCTCGAACTTCCGGTAGTCGGCGATCACGGCGGGATCGTTCATCTGCTTCTCGAGTTCCGACGCAAGCGCCTCGGCCTTGTGAATCTCCGGCTCGATCTCCGCGAGCTCACGCTGTTCCTTGTACGCGAGCTTCTTCTTCGCGGGCGCGGCCGGGGTTGAGGCCACCGGCGCGGCAACCGTCACTTCGGTCGTTTCTTCCGCGTCCGCGGCATCGGTCCTTGCCCTATGCGCCCGCTCCCACTGCCCGTACTCCGTGAAGTGCCGCGCTCCGCCCTTGCCGTCGAGCGCCACGATGTGCGTCGAAAGCCGCGCCAGCATCGCCCGGTCGTGCGTCACCAGCACCACGGCGCCCGGGAACTCCTCCAGGCTCTCTTCCAAAACTTCCAGCGATGGAATATCAAGGTCGTTCGTCGGCTCGTCGAGGATCAATACGTCCGCCGGCTCGAGCATCAGCCTCGCGATGTGGATGCGGGCGAGTTCTCCGCCCGAGAGCGACCGCACCGGCTGCTTCAACTGCTGCGTGGTGAACAGGAACTTCCGCGCCCAGGTGTTGATGTGCAGCGTCCCGCCCCGGTAGATCACCGCGTCGGAGTGCGGGCTGAGCGCCTCCGCGAGCGTGATGCCGAGATCGATCTCCGTCCGATGCTGCGAGAACACAACCACGCGCAGCTTGTCGGCCTTGCGGATCGTCCCTGGCGCGGGCAAACCCGGCGGCAGATTCACCGCCTCCGCCGCGGCCTTCAGCGCCGCCGGCGTGGGCGGATCGGCGTCCAACTCGCCCGTCAACACCTTGATCAGCGTCGACTTTCCCGACCCGTTCGGCCCAAGCAACCCCAGCACGTTCCCCGGCGACAGAATCAGATCGAGATCGGTGAAGAGCGGCTTCCCGCCGAGCGATTTGGTGATCGCCCGCGCGACCACCAGCTTCTGCGTCATCCGCCCCGTCGCTTCCCAGTTGATCGCCGTCGCCCGCGGCGCGGCATTACGGGCGCGCAGTTCGGCCAGATCGTCCATCCGTTCGTACGACGCGTCGATGCGGCTCTTCGACTTCGTGCGCCTCGCCTGCGCCCCCCGCCCCAACCACCGAAGATCATCCCGCACCTGGTTCGCAAGCGACTGCTCCTGCCTCGCCTGCCCGTCCAGGAACTCCTGCTTGCGCCGGAGGAACTCGTCGTAGTTCCCGTCGATCGCGAAGATCCCCTGCGGATACTGCCTCGACAACTCCGCAATCCGCGTCGCCACCCCCATCAGAAATTCTCGGTCGTGCGTCACGACGATGCTGCCGAAATTTCCGGCGCCGATGCCGCTCTTGAGCACATCCTCGAGCCACTCGATTCCCTCGACATCCAGGTGATTCGTCGGTTCGTCGAGCAGGAGCGCATCGGGCTGTTTCGCCAGTTCCCGCGCGATCGCCAGCCGCTTGCGCTGCCCGCCCGAGAGTGATTCCGTCGGCTGATGCAGGTCCGCGAAGCCGACGCGATCGAGGACCAACTCCGCCGCCAGTTCCGCTTCGTGATCGTCGTGAATATGGGCAAGCGTCTTGGCCGCGATCGCATCGTGCAGCGCGCTCACCACCGCCGACTGGATCGTCGAACCCTCGGGAAACGAATCCTTCTGCGGCACATACGCCACCCGCACACCCTTGCGGATCGTCACCTCTCCCCCATCCGCCGTTTCCTGCCCCGCCAGAATCTTGAGCAGCGTCGACTTTCCCGATCCGTTCGGCCCGATCAGCGAAAGCCGCTCCCGATCATGCAGCGACAGCCCCACGCTCTCAAAGAGCGTCTTGGCGCCGTAGGTCTTCGAGAGGTTCTGTGCGGTGAGGAGAACAGCCATCGAACATCCAAGATAGGAGGATCGGCCGGCGATCTTCGACTTTGCTGAGATTGTTTCCGCTCGGAAATTCAAGAAAGAACATGCACGCAGGCACATTCGCACAACGGAGGGACCAAGCAACCGATCGCTACTCTCTGCCCATGAAAAAGCGAGGCGCGCAACGAGCCGTTCGCATCGCCAAATGGTCAGGGGCGGCGCTGGTGGCGCTGATTATCGTCCTCACGATCGTCAGCACGCGTGTGCGATTCACCGCACTGTGGGGCAGATTCAACCTCCATCTCTGGCCCGGGGCGTTTCAGGTACTCGTCTGGCAGCCCGGAACGCAAGACACGAATCTGGACCTTTCGTACGTCGTAACGGACTACATGTCTCCTCCGAGTTGGAAGTTCATCATCGATCAACGCTCGAGAGGAAGCCAGTATTCCGGCTTCTACGGACCGTTCTGGTTCTGGCTCCTTCTCGCGGGTATTCCAACCGTGCTGCTCTGGTGGATCGATCGGCCCAAGGCCCGCGCCGGGCACTGCACCGCCTGCGGCTACGACCTCTCCACGCTTCCGCCCCGCGCGCCGTGCCCCGAATGCGGGATGGCCCCGGAGCAGATGCAGCCCGGGTCCGCGATCCCCCCATGAATTCATTCCGCCCCTTCGCCCGCAGGCCGTTGAACTTCCGCACCGTCTGCAGGTCCGCCGTCGGCGGCACAGTCCCCATCCCGCAAGCCGCTACGAATTCCGCCTGCAGCCCTCCAAAATCCTGCGCCGCGATTCCCAACAACCCTCAATCATGATTTCAATGAAATCCCGGGACCTGTACTCGCTCGAGAAGGCTTCGGGATGGTTGCCCTGGGGCCTGCTGGCGCCGGTGATCGGGTTGGCGATGGTGGTCGTCACCGCGATCGGCGGCACGTTCCTCCTGACGCCCATCATTCAACTGGACGCGAATGAAAACCCGGTCAGCCCCATGGGCCTCGTGGCGTTTACGCTCGTGCCCTTCGGCCTGCTGCTCGCCGTCCTTCTGCTCTGGGTCCGCTTTGTCGAGGGCCGCTCGCTCGCTTCGATCGGTCTGACCGGCCCGCACAAGCCCCGCGTCTTTCTGAAGGGCGCCGCCGTCGGGGTGGCGATGGTCCTGTTCAGCGTCGGCCTGATCTGGATTTCCGGCGGCTATTCGTTCGTCGCGTTCGCCTCCGCCTGGTCGTCGCCCGGCGCCCTCGTCCCCATCCTGCTCCTGCTGGCCGGGTTCGCGCTGCAATCGAGCGTCGAGGAGATTCTCTTCCGGGGTTGGCTGCTTTCGGTGCTGTCGAAGAAATTCAACGTGCCCCTGGGTGTCCTCATCAGCTCGGCGCTCTTCACGCTTTTGCACTTGCATAGAGGCCAGCCCCTGCTGGTCACGTCGAGCACGTTCCTCTTTGCCCTGTTCTGCTGCGCGTGGGCGCTGCGAACCGGAAACATCCTGGGCGTGATGGGCTGGCACGCCGGCTGGAATTGGCTCATCGCCGTCGGCTTCGGTGTGCCCTTGACAGGCATGGACGTCGGCATCGCGTCTCTGCTCGTGCAACTTAAGCCCGTCGGAGCGGATTGGCTCACCGGCGGAGCCGACGGCCCCGAAGGCAGCGCCGTGACGGTGGTGATATTCGCGGTAGCGACGGCCGCTCTCTTGATCTCTGCTCGAGCAAGACTCGCGGAACCCGTGAATTGATGTCCGAATAGGCCGGGCGCCGGCCGTAGCGATCGTCATTCACCACAAAGTCACCGAGGGCACAATGAACACGGAGCGGGCACGAAGCTGTCACCGCGATCGGCCGCTCTCTCACACACTCTTTTTTCTTTGTGACCTTTGTGCTCTTCGTGCCTTTGTGGTAGAAGACCCCGGCGCCCATCGCGCCAATGAGCCTTATTCACGAAACTTCCGCACCGCGATCGTGTCGTTCTGCCCACCGAACCCGAACGAGTTGCTCAGGCACACTTCCACGCCGCCCTGCGCATTCAGATCGCGCGGCGCGTTCGGCACGTAATCGAGATCGCACACCGGGTCCGCCGTCTGCAGATTCATCGTCGGCGGCACGATCCCCGTCTCGATCGCCTTGATGCACGTCATCAATTCCACCGCCCCCGCCGCCTGGATCAAATGCCCCAGCATGCTCTTCACGCTGCTGAACGGCACCTTCGGAGCCAGCGGCCCGAAGAGCGCCTTCACCGCCGTCGTCTCGATCTTGTCGTTCTCTTTCGTCCCCGTCCCGTGCGCCGAGATGTAGTGCACCTGGGGGCGTCCGTCGGGACCGGGCTCTCTCGGCGAGATCCCAGCCTGCTTCAGCGCCTGCGACATCGCCCCAACAGCCCCGCGCCCGTCGGGCTGAATATCGGTGATGCGGAACGCGTCCGCCGTGCTGCCGTACCCCGCGACTTCGGCCAAAATCTTCGCCCCGCGCGACTTAGCGTGCTCGAGCGACTCGAGCACCAGCATCCCCGCCCCCTCGCCCATGACAAACCCGTCGCGCGTCTGGTCGAACGGACGTGCCGCCGTCCGGGGCGTCTCCCGCCTCTGGCTCATCGCCGTCAGCCGGATGAAGCCGGTCATGCCCAGCAGGTGGATCATCGAGTGGCTGCCCCCCGCGAACATGATGTCCGCGTCGCCCCGCCGGATGATCTCCGTCGCCTCGCCGATCGCCTGCGTGCTCGCGGCACACGCCGTCATGCAGTTGAAGGCCGGGCCCCGGCAGCCAAACTCCGCCGCCACATGGCTCATCGCCAGGTTCGGCTCCTGCTCGATCTCGCGCACCGCCGTCATCGTCGGCAGCGCTCGCGCCGCCCACGCCGCCCCGTCCACCGTGCGCGTATCTCTTTTCCAGCCCGCCAGATTCGCCGCGTTGAAGTTCTCGTAATCGAGCTGCCCCTCGCCCGAGCCGAGGTATATCCCGAACCGCCGCCGATTGACTTTGAACTCCCCGAGCCCCGACTGCTTCCACGCCTGCGCCGCCGCCCCGAGCGCGTACTGCGTCCCGATGCTCGCCATCTCGTGCGCCGAAACGTCGTCGAGAAATTCGCGCAGGTCGAAGTTCTTCACCTCCGACGCAAAGTTCGTCGCCCACGTCGAAGCGTCAAAGTGCGTCACCGGCCCGATCCCGCTGTCGCCCTTGAGCAATCGCTTCCAGACCGACTCCACATCACTCCCCAGAGGAGTGACCCAGCCCATCCCGGTAATGACAACACGCGACGCCATGGGAGTGTTCAGCTGCGAATGCAATCGGCCGGCTCAGGCCTTCTCATCAAAGTCATACATCGGCGAATCCTCGCCCGGAGCCGCCCCGCCATCCGCCGCACCGTGGTGTTCCTGCCCCGGCGCGATCCCCTTCGCCGCGTTGATCTTGTCCACATTCAGCACGCGGACCAGCCCATCCTTCAGCAAGCGTCCGGCGAAGTTGATGATCAGTCCGAGTTCAAGGTCCGCCGCCTTGAGCTGCGCCCTCAGGATCGACCGGTCGCCCCCCGACACCTCCCCGTACTTCGCCATCACGTCCACGATGAACCGATCCTCAATGAACAGATCGCAGATGGAGTGCCCCACCACCTGGTCCTTGTAACGGACCGGGATCGCATGGTTGTGCTTGAAGCTCACGCCCTGCGCCTTCATCTCCTGCTGCAGCGCCGTCATGTACGTCGCCTCGTCGTACCCGCCTCCCAGGGCGATGTGCACATCGCGGGCACACCCGATCACCTTGTGGCTGATCGACGTCAGCGTCGGATCGAGTTCCGACAGCGGTATCCCGCGCCGGCCGCCACCGTCGCGTCCCCCGTCACGCCCGCCATCCCGTCCACCATCCCGCGGCCCGCCACGTCCGCGACCATACCCACCGCCGCCTCTGTCTCCTCCACCTCGATAATCGGTCCTGTAGTCGCTCATGCGTGGGCTCCGTAGTTGCGCGGCAGACGCCGGCCCGGAAGTCTAGGGAACAATTCGCGAAACACCTTTCTCGCTTACATCCGGCGCAGCACCGCGGCCGCGTTCTGCCCGCCCAGCGCGGCCGAAACGACGAGCACATGCCGCAGTTCACTCGGCCCGCCCGACGAGGCGCCCGCCAGCAACCCCGCGCCCGGCGTGCCCCCGTGCAGTCGTGCGGGCAATCGCTGGTGCTTGAGCGCCAGCGCTCCAACCGCCAATTGCAACGCGCCCTGCCCCGCAACCGAGTCACCGATCGCCGGCGCCAGCGTGATCATCTCAATCGACCCCAGCCGCTTCCCAAACACCGCGCGAAGACCGGCCAGTTCCTCCGCATCGTCGCCCGCAATGCCCAGTCCCGTCGGCACGATCGCATCCATCGAGTCCGGTTTCAGTCCGGCGTCCGCGAGCGCGGCCTCCACCGCAAACCGCACCCCATCCCCCGGCAAGTCCTCGCTCGATTTCCTCTGCTGAGCCCGGATCGCCTCATACGCCGGGGGCGGCGAGTGCGCCGCGCCAAACCCCACAAGCTCCGCATACACAGTCGCTCCGCGCGCCTTTGCCTTCGATCCCTCTTCCAGAATGAGCAGCCCCCCGCCCTCACCCAGAATCGTCCCCTTTGCTCCCGCATCGAACGGCCGTACCACCGCCGCCGCATCGACGGTTTCCCCGCACGGGGCCAATCGCCCCAGCAACGACCATCGCAGCGCCCCCATGAGGTTGACCTTGCTCTCGCATCCCCCCGAGAAACACACGTCCGCCGCATCGCGCTGAATGACGCGCATGCCCTCCCCGACACACAAAAGTCCGCTCGCCTCCGCACACGTGATCGTGTTGCTCGGCCCCTCGCACCCGTGGATGATCGTCACGTGGCAGGCGAGCATGTTCGGCAGGTACTTGAGCATCCACAGGGGAGGCAGGTTGTTCATTCCTCCCGCCGCCGCCTCGCCCTTCGCGCCGGCGATCGTGCCCCAGCGCTGGTAATCAAACTCGCCCTCCTCGTTGGTCGAGGTCGCGAACGCCGCGGAGAGTTCGTCGGTCTCGGCGTTGATGAGGCCCGCGCCGATCTGGCAGCCCATGCGATCGCCGGGATACGTGCAGTCGCCGGGGGCGCCGTCGAGCGTGCCTCGTGTCACCAGACGGGCGTCTTCCACCGCGAGCCTGGCGGCGGCAACAGCCTGCTCGCTGTCCCGGGCCATCACCTTGACGGCCTTGCGGTAGCTCTTGGGAACGAAGTCCTTGGCCGAAAACTCGCCCGGGATCTGTGCCGCGAGCCTTGTCGGGAAGCCCGAGGGATCAAAGAGGCCGGGCTTGGCGATGGCGCACCGCCCGGCGCAGAGCCCGTCCCAGAAGGCCTGCACGCCGACGCCGAAGGGGCTGACGACCCCCAAGCCAGTAATGACGACGCTTCGCGCCATGTGAGACTGATGGTAGATGAGGGCAGAGGGCTGCAGGAGCCACAGATTTGTCGGCGCGCCAACCCCGCCCGCCCGATACCGTTCCCATGCTCATGTCGGCGGACGCCCCCACTGGCGATCAGAACACACGAGAAGCCGTTCCGGTCCTGCTGGACCCCGGCTGGCTCTTCGTCATCGCCGGACTGACGCTCCTTCTCTCCAGCGTCCTCATCCCCGCCGCCGAACAGGTCCGCGAGGCCCTCTGGCAGCGCGACCGCGCCCTGCTCGTCGAACAGCACCGGCAGGATCGCATCAAGCGCTACGAAGAGTTCTCCAGCGCCCTCGAAACCGGAGAAAAGTCCCTCGTCCTCTCGCTTGCCGCCAGCCAACTCAACGAAATCCCGGCCGACCGCATCCCCATCGGCGTCGGCACCACCACGGGAGGCTACACCGACATCAACGCCGGCAGCGCCAGCGTCTTCCCCAACCTCGAGCCCGACCCTCTTGAACTCCCCGAATACCAGAAGTTCGAGAGCACCCTCAGCCGCATGGTCACCAGCGAGAAAACGCGCCCGTGGATTCTCGTGGTCGGAGCTGTGCTCGTCCTGGTCGGCCTGCTGCCGGCGAGCAAGCGACGGCGCTGAAAGCGCCGACATTTGCCCGCCAATAGCATTCGGACATGCCGGCAAAACTCCTCTTCCGTCCAAAGCACCGCCTGACGCACCGGCGTCAGTTCGAGGCCGTGCATGAGGCCCGGATGAAGACCCACGCGGGCCCTCTTACCGTCCACTCAAGGCGGAACGGACTGCCTCACCCGCGCCTCGGAATGTCCATCGGCACCGCCTTCGGCGGCGCCGTCCAGCGAAATCGCCTCAAACGCTGCCTTCGCGAGGCCTTCCGCCTGATGCAGTTCGAGATGCCCGTCGCCGAACCAATCCGGGAGCGGGGCAGTTTCGACCTCATCATCACGAGCCGCCGTCACGATGATGCCGGTCTCGAGCAGTACGCCGCGTGGCTTTCCGAAGCCGTCCGAAAGCTCGACCGCGCCTGGCGCGATCGGGAGACCAAAGCTCAGTGACCCGCTCCCCTCGCACCCCCGGCCCCCTTGCGCGAGCTGCCGCACTGCCGGCACTTGCGCTGGTCCGCCTCTACCAATGGACCTTGTCTCCTCTCATGGGAGGCCAATGCCGCTATTGGCCTACCTGCTCCCACTACGCGGCCGAAGCCCTCCAAACTCATGGCGGTTTCCGGGGTTCTTGGATGGCCGCCCGCCGGCTTCTCCGCTGTCACCCATTCGCCAAGGGCGGGTATGACCCGGTTCCACCACCCCCGGAATCGACTCCCTTGTGAACCCTTACTAACCTATTGCCGCTGGGATGCCGATGAGCGGCAGAGTGATCCCATCGGATGTCGGGCGGAAGCCCGCGGAGGGTTTGAGCGAAGCATGAGCCGGTTGCCAGCTCTACAACGTCGATCGCAGCTGCTCGATCACGCGGCAGTCCTGTTCGCCAAGGTCGGCTACGCCCGGACCACAACCGCCGAACTCGCCAAGGCCGCCGGCGTCACCGAGCCCATCATCTACCGCCACTTCGATTCCAAACGTGATCTCTTCATCGCGCTCATCGACCGCTCCAGCGAACGCACGATCTCCACCTGGGAAAAGCACCTCGCCGGCGCCAAAGACCCGGCAGAACGCCTGCTCCGCCTGCTCGGCGACAACCCGATGGTGACCCGCACCGGACGCGACGATTATCGCGTGCTGCTCCAGGCCATCACGGAGGTGGACGACGAGGGGATAGCCGCCGCCGTCAAACGCCACATGGACAACCTGCACGATTTCATCGCCAAGGAAATCAAACTGGCGCAGGACGAACACAAGGTCACCGGACGCTTCAGCGCCGACGTGATCGCCTGGCTCCTGATCCACATTGGTATGGGCTACGGCGTCGTCGCAGCCATGGGCTACGGCGACCACGGCGCCGACGCGACCGGCGTCCACCCGCAGGACGTGGTGGCCCGCGTGCTGGTCGGCAAGGCCGCCGAAAAGGCCTGACGCGCGCAAGAAGCCGCAAAGCCGCAAAGCCGCAAAGCCGCAAAGCCGCAAAGCGAACAATCGTACAGTCTTCCGCGAACAAGTGACGGCCCCGCCGCGCTGTGTATCTATTCCTTTGCCGCTTTGCCCCTTTGCCCCTTTGCCGATCTGCTGCTCTTCCCATGATCTATCTCGACAATAACGCCACCACCAAACCCTCCGACGCTGCGATCGCCGCGGCCGAGATCGGCATGCGCGAGGCTTGGGAAAATCCGTCGAGCGTCCATCGTGCCGGTCAGAACGCCCGCGCCAAAGTCGAACTCGCCCGCAAGTCCATCGCCGAACTCATCGGCTGCAAGCCGCGCGAAATCACCTTCACGTCCAGCGGCACCGAGTCCATCCACCTCGCCATCCGGGGAGCTGTCGCGGCCCACGCCAGAAAGGACGTGCCGCCGCTGGTCGTCTCCAGCAAGGTCGAACACTCCGCCGTCCGCGATCTCCTGCCCGAGATGGAAGCCCGGGGCGAAGCGCGGGTCCGCTGGCTCGCCGTCGATCGCGCCGGCGCGATCGAACTCGATTCACTCCACACCGCACTCGAGGAGAGGCCCGCCATCGTCAGCGTGCAGTGGATCAACAACGAGACCGGCGCCGTCCAGCCTGTCTTTGAGATCGCCGACCTTTGCAACGCCTCCGGCGTGCCGTTCCACTGCGACGCAGTCCAATGGGTCGGCAAGGAGCCGTTGCAAGCGACGCCGTCCGCCGGTAAGCCCGATGACCCCCGCCCGCTCAACGCCTCCTTCATCACGCTCTCCGCTCACAAATTCCACGGCCTCAAAGGAGTCGGCTGTCTCTTCTCCCGGATGGGCACGCGACTGCGCCCGCAGACCCCCGGCAGTCAGGAACTCGGCAAACGCGCCGGCACCGAAAACGTCCCGGGAATCCTCGCCGCCGGCGCCGCGGCCGACGAATCACGCCGCTGGCTCGCCGACCCCCGCCCACGCAACGCCCTCGCAACGCTCCGCGACCGATTCGAACGTCAGATACTCGAGTCCTGCCCCGGCGCCATCGTCAACGGCGTGCTCCCCGGTCACGAACGCATCTGGAACACAACCAGCATCGGCTTTCCCAAACTCCAGGCCGAGGCCATACTCCTCGCGCTCTCCGAGCGGGGTGTCTGCGCCAGCGCCGGCGCCGCGTGCGCGTCGGGATCGCTCGATCCATCGCCCGTTCTCTTGGCGATGGGCGTCCCTCCCGACGTCGCCCACGGCACGCTCCGCTTCAGCCTCTCGCGCCATACCACCGAGCGCGAACTCAACGACGCGGCGGGAATCATCGCGCAGTGCGTCCGCTCGCTCCGGCAGACGACCGCCGCCGTTGTGTAAGACCTCTACGTCGATTCCGATTCTTCGCCCCGATCGCCGGGGTCCAGGCCCTGGAAGAGCAGCCCCTTGCGGCTCTGCTCGCGTATTTCCACGATCGCCGGATGATGCTGCTTCCGCGCCACCGAAACTGCGAAGTAATGCTCTCGCACCCCCGGCAGCCATCCGACCAATTCCAATCGGAACTGCCGGGCGACATCCGACGCGATGATCCCGGGCACCGGTCCCATGCCCACTCCCTCCATCGCAAAGTGATGCATCATCGCCCGGTCCTCGGTCTCGACGACGATCCGCGGCGAAATCCCGCGCAGCGTGAACCAGCCGTCAAGGTTCGCCCGAAGCGAGATGCCCGGCGTCGGCAGCACAACCGGGGCGCCGTCCAGCGAACGAGGGAACCCCTCCCGGTACTTCGCCGCCATTTCGGGCCGGGCAAACATCCCGATCCGCGATTGAGCAACCGAATGACTCACAGGGTGCCCCGGCGCATTGGGAGGCGCCACCGCGTCGGCCAAGACAAGGTCCATCCGCTCTCTCGCCAACTCCGCCAGCAACTGGTCCATCCGCCACTCGCGGCAAATGATCCGAACCGGCCGCGAAAGCTGGAACACCGGCCGAAGCACCGCCAACGCCACGGGCTTGGGCACCGAATCGCCCACCCCGACCTCCAGAACCAACGGGCCGGTTTCGCCCTTTCCTTCCACCGCGGCCAGAAGATCCTCGCCCGCCTTGAAGATTTCCTCTGCGTACTGGAACACCACACGCCCGGTCGCCGTCAGTTCGATCCGCCGGCCGCGGCGATCGATCAACTGGTGCCCCAAGTCCTGCTCCAGCGACTGGATCTGCGCGCTCACCGTCGGCTGCGTCACGCCGAGCCGGCCCGCAGCGGCGGACATGCTCCCTTCCGTGGCGACGGCCCAGAAATATCGAAGGTGATGGAAGTCGAGGTTGGGATTCATTGCGGGCGAGTTTGGATCATGCAAGATAGCAACAGATGCAAGCGGCCACCATATCCTCGTCGCTATGACCAGCCTTCAAGCGTCGGGCCCCGAGGCAGAAATGCGCTGGGGACCCGAGCGGACCAGCATCCTCGCGATCATCGCCCTGGTGTTCGCCCTGCCCTGCTTCATCCCCGGGACCGGGATCATCGCATCCCTCCTCGCCGTCTTCGCCCTGGTCGGCATCAACTCGAGCAAGGGCCGGGTCGGCGGGAGCGGACTTGCGGCGGCGGCACTCATCCTCGGGCTCTTTTCCACCGCGATCTGGACGGCCGTCGGCTACGGCGGGGTGCAGACATACAAGTGGGTGATCCGGGAAATGATCAATCCGGCGGCCGAGATCGTCCAGACGGTCGAGCAGGACGACGTCGCCAAACTGCGGAGCCGGTTCACGGCCGCCTCCGCCGAGAAGATCACGCCGGAGGCCGTTGCCGCGTTCCGCACCGCCGTCCACGAAAATCTCGGAGCATTCCAGAATCTCTCCGAGGGCGTGATGGGACTCATGAACGACTACAAGGCCAGCGAGCAACAGCTGCAGGAACTGCAGCAGAATCAGCAGAACATGGTCCCCGTTCCTCTGCACTTTGAGAAGGGGATCGCGCTCGTCGTGATGTATCTCGATTCAAACAGCCGCTCGCGAGGCAAGGGGGGCTCGACGATCCACCTGCCGCTGCGGAATGTCGCGATCGTCTTTCCCGATCGAACCACGGTCTTTCTGATCGATCCGCAGGAACTGATCGAGCCCAAGGGCACCGCCGGCACCAAGCCGGGCGCGGCGCCCAAGTCCAAGCCGGACGCCCCGGCCGAGGATTCCGGGCAGGAGGATCCTCAGGCTCCCGCACCCGCTTCGCCCCAGCCTCCCAAAGCGTCCCCGCGGCCGGGCGGGTCCATACGCTCGCCCTCATGACCACCTTCAGCGATTCTCCGGGCGAACGCGTTCTCGATTGGGGCCCGCAGCGCACCAGCATTGTCGCGATTGTCGCCCTGGTCTTTTCTCTCCCCTGCTTTGTTCCGGGCGCGGGCCTCGTCGCTTTGCTGCTCGCGGTCTTTGCCCTGGCGGGCATCGCCCGGAGCCAGGGAAGGGTTGGCGGCACCGGGCTCGCCGTCACGGCCCTCGTGCTGGGTCTGCTCTCGACGGGGCTCTGGGCCGCCGCCGGCTACGGCTCGTATTGGGTCTGGCGCCAGTTTGACACGGCCGCCGCCGCTCCCGCCGTCCGCACGCTCGAGGCGATCGAGGACAACAACCTCGCCGGCCTCAAGCCCCACCTGCTGCCGGCCTCCGCGGACCTTGTGACGCAGGACTCTCTCGAGAATTTCCGGACGGAAATGAAAGAAAAACTCGGGCTGGTCGTCGGGCCGCCGGACGGCCTGATCGCGATGTTGAAGGACTACATGGCGCTCGGACGGTCCCAGCAGATCAAACCGCCCGCGGACAACCAGACGCCGCAGATCCCCATCCCGATTCATTTCGAGAAGGGTCTCGCCGTGGTCCTGCTCGAGGTGGACCCGAACGATCAGAAACAGGACACCCCGGATGCCAAGGAGCTGCTGCTCCGCAATCTCACGATCGTGACGCCCGCCCGGGAGCGCATCGTCCTCATCGATCCGAAGCTCCTGCCCGCGATCAAGTGGAAGGCGCCCGTCGAAATCAAGGTCGGACCCGACAAGGTCAAGGGCGGCAAGCCGGCTTCAGAACCGGAAACCCCCGCGCGACCGCCCGCCGGCGAAAAACCAGAGGTCCCGGCGAAGCCCGACAATCCCGGCTAATCTGATCGGTCGTGGCGCCGCCGAACAACAAACCCCCGGTCATCTCCTGCAAGCAGGTAGCCAAGCTCTTCGACGGGCGGGCCGTGCTCGAGTCCATCGACCTCGACGTCTACCCCGGCGAGACCATGGTCATCATGGGCGGCTCTGGCTCCGGCAAGTCCACGCTGCTCCGCGTCATCATCGGCAGCTTCCCCGCCGATCGCGGGTCCGTCACGCTCTTCGGCCAGGACATGACCCCGCTCGTCGGGACTCCCGAGGGCGGCGGCGATGAAGAGCAGCTCGCCGAAGTGCGAAAGCGGTTCGGAATCCTGTTTCAGTCGGGCGCACTTTTCAATTCGATGACCATCGCCGAAAACGTCGCCCTGCCCATGCGCGAGCACACCGACGTCTCGCCCGAGATCATCGACATCCAGGTGAAGATCAAACTCGAGCTTGTCGGGCTCCGGGAACACGCCAACAAGTACCCATCGCAGATCTCCGGGGGCATGAAGAAGCGCGCCGGCCTGGCCCGCGCGCTCGCCCTCGATCCCGAAATCCTCTTCTACGACGAACCCTCCGCCGGTCTCGACCCCGTCACCAGCGCACAGATCGACCGGCTGATCATCGACCTCTCCCGTCAGTTGGGCGTCACCAGCGTCGTGGTCACTCACGAGATGGACTCGGCCTTCGTCATCGCCGACCGCATGGCCATGCTCGACCGGGGCAAGATGCTTAAGGTCGAGACCCGCGAGTGGTACGACAACCTCCGCAAACTCCCCGAAGCCGAGTCACGCCACCTCCCGCCCGAAGAACGCCTCATCAGGCAGTTTCTGCGGGGCGATGCCGAGGGGCCAATCACCGAGCGGCGCTCGGAGGCCGCGTTCGAGGCCGATCTGCTCGGAGTTTCGGTCGAGCAACTCCTTCCCACACCCAGCGTTGAAGCCACCCGCCCGACCGGCCCTCCCTCCGGGATGTTCTCTGTCTTCCGCAAATCGAAGGGATAGGCTGCGTCGGCCCCTTCTTTTCGCTACTCTCTGACACATGTCACTGCGGAGCCCATCCCGTTATTCCGTCCTCGCCGGGCTCTTCCTGCTGGGAAGCGTCGCGCTCGCCATCGCCATCGCCTTCTCGCTCTCGGGCGGGCTCGAAATGCTCTCCCCGGCCCAGACCTTCGCGATCCGCTTCCCCATGAGCGAAGGTGCTCCGGGAGTCAAGAAGGGCAGCTCCGTCACGCTCGGCGGGCAGCAGGTCGGCAAGGTCGTTCGGGTCGCCTTTGACGATCACGCCAACAACGTCCTCGTCTGGGTGCGCGTCTCCAAGACAACTCCCATCTACCCAGGCGCGATCATCAACCTCGAGAAGCCGCTCCTTGGCAGCCAGAGCACCATCAACATTGCCTACGCGGGCGAGCCCGGATCCAAGGGCGCAAAGGACGGCTCCGGCGGCTCGAACAAAGGCGTTGTCGATCCGCTCTCGGAATCCAGCGAGCCCATCAACGCCCGCCAGGGCGCGGGCCTCCTGGCCCAGTTCGGAATCACTCCCGAAGAGGTCAAGGGCGCACTGACCGACGCCCGCAAAGCCATCAACGAAGTCCGCGATCTCGTCGAAAAGAACAAGGACAAGGTCAACCAGCTCGTCGACGACCTGGCCGGCATGGTCCATTCGGCGCACGAGAGCTGGCCCAAGTGGTCCGACGACCTGGGGGTCACCCTCGCCAACGCCCGGAAGTTCAGCGACGACCTCGGACCCATCGGAGCCGACGCACGCGAGGGCGTGAAAGACGCCCGGGCCTTCATCTCCAACCTCAACGGCGTGGTGGACGACAACCGCGCCGACGTCCGCGCGATCGTGTCGGATTTCCGCACGGTCACCATGCCCACCCTCAACGACGCCCTGGTCAACGCCAAGTCCTTCACCGGCACCGCGAGCACCTGGGCCGCGACCGCTTTCCCGGACCTGCACCGCACGGTGGGCAACATCCGCGTCGCCAGCGATCAGGCCAAACGGGCCATCTCCGAGATCCGGGCCCAGCCCTGGCGCGTCTTCTTCGCCCCCTCCAAGAAGGAACTCGAGACCGACGTCATGTACTGGGCGGCCAACGCTTACGCCGACGCCGTGAGCGACCTTCGTTCCGCCACCGACGGAATGCAAAACGTGATCGATCTCTCAAAGAACGCGCCGCCCGGCACCGCCCCGAATCCGGAACTGGTCGCAGCCCAGCTCCGCCTCCTCCAGCAGTCCACCGAGAACCTCAAGCGTGCCGAGCAGGACCTGCTCGACGTGCTCAAGCAGCGTGCCGCGGGCGCGTCCGAGCAGGTCAAGACCCCGGCCGCTCCCGCGACGGGCGGGGGCGGCAAGCCGACGCCGAAGTAACCGTGAATCCTCGCGGGACTTGTGTGGGGGGAGGGGGACCGACCGATGACCCAGCGCCGTCATCACTACGAAGTTGCGTTCGAAGACTATCTCCGTCAGCGCCGAATCCCCTATGTCGCCGTTGACGAAGCCAAGAAGTCGCTTCTCCCCGGACGCGATCCGCTCCGCTTCACCGGCCCGGAGGCCTCGACCCCTTCGGTCAAGTCATTCGACTTTGTCATCTACGGGCAGGGCCTGAACCTCCTCGTCGAGGTGAAGGGCCGTCGGATTCCCCGACGCGCATCCCGCTCAACGCAACGCCGACCGATCTCGTCGCAACTCGTTTTCTGCCGACCTCCGCCCCGGTCAAGCCTCCAGAACTGGGTGACCACCGACGACGTCGAAGGCCTGCGGACATGGGCCGGTCTCTTCGGCGAGGGCTTCGAGGCCGCGTTCGTCTTCGTCTACTGGTGCGACGATCAACCCCCCGATGCGCTGTTTCAGGAGGTCTTCGAGAATCGCGGGCGCTGGTACGCGCTCCGCACCGTGCCGGTCAACGACTACGCGCGGGCCATGAAGCCCCGCAGCATCCGATGGCGAACCGTGCACGTGCCCGCCGGTCACTTCGAGCGGATCAGCCGCCCCTTCGCGCCGCCGGACGCCGGACCGCTCGATCCTCAGGCGTCGGCCCTCGACCCCCACGCCGCCTCATATTCCGGCCCATCGCTGGCTCTGCGACGGTAACAATCGGCACAAAGCCCGCGGTCCTCTGGATCGGAACAGAACCGTGCCGCCACCGGCGCGGTACAGTTACGGCATGAAACGCGCCCCCCGTTTCCTTGCCCCTCTCGCATCCTTCATCCTGGCGTTCGGCGCCGTGACGGCACTCCCGTCGCCCGCGCTCGCCCAGGTCAATGTCACCGATACCACGCCCCGCCTCACCCCGCCGGTCCCCAAATCGCCGGAAGACCTCGGCGCCGCGTACGGCGTCTTCATGATCATCCTCGGCGTCGTACTGCTCGGACTCGTGGTCGGCGCCACGCTTATCCCGCCCAAGCGCGGCCATCAGGACTGATACCCGCCATCCCATGCGCAAGCCGCGGATTCAGCAACTCATCGGACTGAACCTCGCCCTCGCTGGCGCGCTGGCGGTCCTCTGGCTGTTCACCCCCGCCGGCGCTCAGCCCGCAAACTTCATTTCCGGGCGCGGACGCGGGGAATATCTCATCATCTCAAGCGCCATCCCCGGCTCGAACGCCAGCACCGTCCAGGTGCTCGATGTATCGAACCAGGAACTGCTCACCCTCAAGTACGACCAGGGCCGCCGGGCGTACCTCGTCGGCGGCTTCCGCAGCATGGGCGTTGACCGCAACGCGCAGGGGGGACGCTGATGGCCCCCGGCACAACCACCCGTACCACCCTCCGCGCCGCTCTCTGCTTGTCCGCCGGCATCCTCGGCGCGCTCGTGCTGCTCCGTGCCGCGGCACTCTTCGATCACGCTCCTTCCTTCGCCGGGCTCCCGCTCGAGTCGGTCGCCAACGCGCAGCAGGGCGCCATGGTCGCCAGCGGGAACGGTTACAGCATCCTTTCAACCACCACCGGCGGCGAGGCCAACGTCATCGTCCATGATGCGCGGGGCGAGGAACTTGTGATCTACCGCTCCGACAGCCAGGGCGTCCTTCAACTCGCCCAGCGGATCCGCCTTCAGAACGCCTTCGTCGAAGGCAAGGCCCGTTTCGGCCCTCATCCCTAACCAGCTCCGACGCCCCCGACCGGCCCGAAACCCGCTCCGCTACGCTTCCGCCCCGTGCACGGGTGCCAAAAGCCCCCGCGAACGACGGGAAACCAGCCAGCGTACACCCACATGCCGATCGTCCCGCTCCCACAATTCGAGGCCGACCTCCACCTGAAGGAGCAATCCGACCGCGAGGCCTACGGAGCGCTCGCCCCTCCCAAGACCATCGTCGTCCGCTTCGGCTCGATGAAACTGGTCGGCGAATTCCCTTACGACGGTTCCGCCAAGCCCGGCTGCGGCAGCAAACTCGTCGTCCGCACACACCGCGGCACGGAATTGGGCGAGATGCTGACAAGCACCTGCACCAACTCCGGCTGCTCCAAGAGCGTCAGCCGCAAGGAGATGCTCGAGTTCATCGAAAACTCGGGCGGGCGTGACTACCCCTTCGTGACCGACGGCCGCGTGCTGCGGGTGGCGACCGCCGAGGACCTCGATCGCCAGTCACGCATCGAGCAGGGCAAGCACAAACTCCGCATGCGGGCCCGGGCGAGCGCCGAGGCCGCCGGCTTCGGCCACATCAAGATCGTCGAGGTCGAGGCTCTCCTTGGCAGCGAACGCCTGATCGTCCATTTCCTGAGCGAGGAACGCGTCGAATTCCGCGACCTGGGCCCCATCCTCGCCCGCGAACTCCACAGCCGCGTCGATTTCCACCCCGTCGGCGCCCGCGACGAAGTCAGCATGAAGAGCGCCAAGGTCCAGAAGGCCACGCTCGACCCCCTCAAGATCTCCGGCCGCTGCGGCCGCCTCATGTGCTGCCTCCGCTACGAAGACCAGACCTACGAAGAACTCCGCAAGCGCCTCCCCCACAAAAAGACCCGCGTCGGCACTCCCGAGGGCGACGGCCTTGTCCTCGACGGCCAGATCCTCACCCAATTGGTCCTCGTGGAGCTCGATCAGCTCGACGAGATGGGCCGCCCCAAGCAGGTCGCGATCCCCGTCGAAAATCTCACGCCCCCAGTCAACACGGTCGCCCCGACGAGGCCCGCCCCGGGCGAAATGCCCCCGCGTCATGGACGCGACGGTCCGGGTCGACCCGGAGGCCCCGGTCGCGGGCCGGGAGGGGGTGGACCCTCAGGTCAAGGCGGCCAACGTCCGCAGCAGCAGAGTCGTCCGCCCATGCCGCAGCAGGCTCGTCCGCCCCGGCCACCTTCCGCACCGCCCCCGAGGCCCGCATCTCCCGATCCGCACCACTTCGATCCGGACGACATCCCCACCGACGACGGCACGATGCACGACGACCCGCGTCCGCCCACGGGCAACGGGCCGAACGACGGCGCACGCCGCGGTCGGCGCCGACGCCGACGTGGTCGCGGCGGTCCCGGTGGTCCTCACGGGCCGAGCACTCCGGGAAGCGGGCAGGGATAGCGGGCAATGTTCCACGGTTCCCGGCCGGGCCATTCGCCCTCCGAGCCGATACAGGGTCGATCATGACAGCAACCTCCACGGCCGCTCCCCAACCCGCACAAGCGACCTCAATCAAAGAGACAGTGATCTCCCTCCTGATCGCGTTCACGATCGCCCTGATCTTCCGCGGCATCGTGCTCGAGCCGTTCCAGATCCCGACCGGATCGATGGCCCCGACGCTGCTCGGAGCTCACGTGCGCCTGCGGGACAAGGACTCGGGGTACGACTGGCCGATGAGCCCGACCGACTTCATCAACGGCAACCCGGAAAACCCGCAGCCCGTCCAGCAGATCACGACCGCCCGCGAGCCCAACACCGAACGCCAGCTCTCGCCGTTCAAAAAAGACGTCAGCAGCGGCGACCGCATCTTCGTGCTCAAGTACGCATACCCCTACGGCAATCCAGAACGCTGGGACGTCGTCGTCTTCCGCAACCCGACCAACCCGCAGGTCTACTACATCAAACGCCTCGTCGGCCTCGAGAACGAAGAACTCTCCATCGTCGATGGCGATGTCTTCGTCCGTCCATACAAGGAAGGCCGCAAGGAAACCCCCGCCGAGTGCTGGAAAAGCCCCGAATGGAAGATCGCACGCAAAGGCCTGCGGGCGCAGGATGCCGTCTGGCAACTGATCTTCGACAGCACCTACGAACCAATCAGCGTCGCCCACGACGGCAAGCGCCACTTCACCTCGCCCTGGCTGCCCGGCACAAAGGGCTGGAAAGTCGACGACACCACGGTCTATTCCTACTCCGGCAGCGGCCCGACCTCGCTCGCGTGGGATTCCAAGAACCGCCCGATCGACGACCTCAACCACTACAACGACACGACCCAACTCAACTACCGCCGCGGCGAGCCGATGCCCAAATACCCAATGGCCGACGTGCGCGTCGCCTTCGGCATCAAGCCTGTAAGGGCCGGGGGCGAGGTGTCGGTCCTTCTGCAGGCCAATTCCCACGAATTCCGGGGCCGCCTGGAAGGAACGAAGGCGTATGTCGAGATGCGCCCGCTCGGCGAATCGAACGCGCCTTGGAAGGTTCTGGGAGAAAAGGACGGCGTGTCGGCCCTGACACAGGCCGCGGTCACCGATTTTGATTTCCGCCACGTCGATCAATCCGTCCAGCTCTTCATCAACCGCGAACTCGCCTGCGAGGGCGGCTACGACTGGTCGCCGGCGCAGCGCGTGGAATACTCAACCGGCCAGCCGCTCGACGCCATGCTCTCGCTCCGCGAATTGCCCCCGCCCCTCTCCAAGCCGAGCAACTACACCCGCTCGCAAGTACGCATCGATCTTCCCGGCGCCTGCGAACTCGAACGCGTCACGCTCGAGCGCGATCTCTTCTACCAGCCCTCGCCGATGCCCCCGGGCATGCAGGGCGCCGGCGGCCCCTGCCGCGGCTCGCACCCCTCCAACCTCGCCATCCAGCACGCCAACGAATTCTTCATGATGGGCGACAACAGCCCCGCCAGCCTCGACGCCCGTTTCTGGGGCGATCCCGACCCGTGGGTGCAAACCCTGATCGACAAGCGCGCCGGCCTCGTCCCGCGCGACCTCATCGTCGGCAAAGCCTTCAGCGTCTTCTTCCCCGCCCTCGGCCGCAAGTGGGGCCTGATCCCGGTCCCCGACTTCGGTCACGTGCGCTGGATCTGGTGAGAGCGGCAAAGCCGCAAATCAGCAGAGCAGCAGAGCAGCAGAGCAGCAGAGCAGCCGGATTCTGCCCGGCGCCCCGACGCTTGCTCGCGCCCTTCTCTCATTCTGGCTCCAGTTGCTTAATTCGTGCCTTTGCACCTGTCCTCCCCCGTTGCCCAACGGGGGAGGTGTCATCGCGCAGGCTTTGCGGAGCGATGACGGAGGGGGCTTCGGCTATCGCGGCGGATCGAACAAACGGAATCTCTGCCAGAAGCATTTCCCTCTGTGCTCTCCATGTTCTCCGTGGTGAATGCCTTTAACTCTTCCCCGTCAATCGAGCAAGTGCCTCCGCAATCGGCATCACCGCCGACTGCGCCCCAGTCGCCAGATCCTTCAGCGCCGCCGTCTCCTTCGACTCCACGATCAACGCAAACCGCGCCGCGCTATCGCTCGCATCCTTGAGCAGCTTCCCCACATTCCGCGTCGTCTTCGACGAATACCGCGTATGCAACCCCGCCGCACGCAAACGCGCGACCAAGGGCTTCACAAGCAACTCCGCCTCCGGCGCCGGACCCGGAATCACAAACACATCCGGGTTCGCACCAATCTTCCGAAGCAGCTCCGCATCCCGCGGCATCTTCCCCCGGTCTTCGAGCACCAGCCCAAGCACCACATCCCCCATGCCAAACCCCACCGCCGGCGTCGCCGGCCCGCCAAACAACTCCACAAGGTTGTCGTACCGCCCGCCCCCCGCGATCGCCCGCTCCGCCCCGCTCGCCTCGTGCACCTCAAACACCATCCCCGTGTAATACGCCAGGCCCCGCACCACGCTCAGATCAAAATCAATCCAATCAATGATCCCCGCGCTCACCAACTCCTTCGCCAGCGGGATCACCGCATCCGAGAAATACGTCAGATCCAGCACGTCCTTCGCGCCCGGATCCACCGCCGGCGGCCGGAACGGATCGACCGCATCTCGCGCCGGATCCACATCCGCCGGCACCGTAATCCGCACCAGCCCCTTGTGAAAAACCTCCGCCTGCTGCGCATTGAACCCGAACGCGCTCACCTTCTGCGAAAACTCCTCCGCCGGCATCTTCCCCTTGGCATCGAGTAGTTTGAACAGTTCCCCCTGCGCCGCCGCCTCCACGCCGCGACTCGCCAGCCACGCCGACAGCGCCGCCCGGTGATTCACCTTCACGCGCACGTCCTTATTCGTCAGCCCCAAAGACGACAGCAGCGAAACACACGTCGCGATGATCTCCGCGTCCGCGGCAGGCGACGCATCCCCCAAAATATCCGCGTTCCACTGCAGAAACTCCCGCAGCCTCCCCCGCTGCGGCTTCTCCGCCCGGAAGAACGGCCCCGTCGTGAACCATCGCGTCGGCTTGGGCAAACTCCCCGCCCGTGCCGCGAACAGCCGCGCCAGCGTCGGCGTGAACTCCGGCCGCAGCGCGTAGTCCTTCTCGCCCCCCGCCCGCTGAAAAGAAAACAATTCGCTGATGATCCCCTCGCCGCTCTTGACGGTGTAGAGGTCCAGGTGCTCAAAGATCGGCCCGTCGATCTCCTCAAAGCCGTGCCGGATCGAGGCCGATCGCCAAGCCTCAGTAATAAACCGCCGCCGCGCGGCATCGGCGGGATAGAAGTCGCGAGTGCCCTTGGGGGCTTGGTGGTCGGAGGGGGGCATGGGAAAGAGTAGAAGAGGCGGGGAGAGGTTGGAGATGGTGACAGGTGCGGCAGTTGTCTCCGCTTCCCGGCCTCCTCAGCCCGAACCAACCTCAAAACCCTGCCACCATCCGTGGCTTTGCACGGGTGGTGCGATCGGAGCCAGACCGGCGGTTGGCACGACTCAGAAGTGTTCTTCATGCCGAGCGGATTTCAACACCGTGCCACCATCCGTGGCTTTGCACGGGTGGTGCGATCGGAGCCGGAACAGGAGAAGCACCACCCGCTCAGAGCAGCGGATGGTGGCACGCGACCGGAAGTGCGATCGGAGACTGACCACCCAAATCACCACCGGCGCTCATCACATAAACCCCTTCCAATTCTCCCACGCGACTTCATTTCCGGGCGGATACTCGCACGGAAGCGCCTCCGGCTTCTTCATCCACCAGTGCACGCTCGACCATTGCCAGGCCTCGGGCAGAAAACAAAGCTCACGCTCCACCGGGTTGCGATGGATGTAGCGGATTTCCCGTAGCAACTCATCCAGATCCCGCACGTTGCGATCGAAGCCGCCCCCGGCTTGCCAGAATCGCGGCCCACCGGTATGCGAAATCAGCCTCGGCAGGATCGGCGCGTTCATCTCCTTCCAGCGTGCAAGCACCTGCTGAGCGACCGACTGCTTAATGAACTGCAGAATCCGCGGCATCGGGGCTTGCTCTGTTGCTCCCAGCATGAGATGCACATGCTCGGGCATCACGACCCACGCGTAAAGCGGAAACCCAAACCGTGCACGTGCCGCGTAAAGAGATTCAACGAAGACATTGCGCGCACCCGGCTTCCCAAGCAGCGGCAGGCGCCGCTGACAGGAAAACGTAATGAATCGGACTCCGCCCTCACGCCGCCGAAGCTTCTTGCGAAGAGTTTGGGGAGCATCGTCCGACACGGCGGGCAGAATACCGATTCTGAAACGATTCCGTGCCACCATCCGTGGCTTTGCACGGGTGGTGCGACCGGAGCCGGAACGGACAAACCACCACCCGCTCAGAGCAGCGGATGGTGGCACGATTTGTGTCGAACGATTTCGATTGGGTGGGCGCGAGTCGTGCCACCCGCCGCAAATTTCTCCCCAACAATCAGGTTTGGCGTGCCCGCTTTTTGGTAACATTACGTTGTGATTGGTCAATGCCTTCAACAGTGCCTCCTCACCAATTGATTTGCAAGGAGCCATGCATGATTTATCGATCGAGGTTTGGGCCGAAGGTCGAAAGACTTGCGCCGGGACTGTCTTCTCGCTTCGGCAGAGCAGGTGGATTGGCCGTGATGAGTGCGCTGACGATCGTGCCAGCCAAGATGGCCGATGCGGTCTGTACAAGTCGGATCATGATCCCAACATACTCGTCATCATGCAAATGCTTTGGCAACATCTTTGATCCTTGTGGTGGCTCGCTCGACGTCAGCCAAATCGGATACCTGAAGTGCTCCGGCGCCAAGCCCGGCCAGAGTGGGTGGACTACTTGTAACCAAACTCTGATGTGGGTAGGAACAACGACTGTATGTGACCCCGAGCCCGACTACGGGCAAATATTTGCCTGCGTAGCTCTCGACGGAACCTGTCTTGCTGCCTGCGCCGCGTGCATATACCTTCCAACTCCACTTTCCTGTAAACTCTGCATGCCTTGCGTGGCGGCCGTCGGTCTTTGGGGATGCGATACCTGCGATCTGGAAGTTTGTTTGGCTACGGGTCCGAGCTTTTCCATTACTGCCTGGGTGTTCCAAGGCTTCGCGGGATCGAGCTGCACCGGTCCAACGAGTTCCGGCGGCGGTGGCGGTGGCGGCGGCGGCGGAGTGCGAAATCCATTTAACCCAAACAATCCCAATAACGGCGATAACGACAAACCAGTGCATTCAGAACTTCCTCCACAGCCAGAATAAAAGGGGCTAGGACTTGCGATACTGTAATATCTTTGCCATCACGGTTACTTTGGCGAGCGCATCTGGAGAACCCGTGAATCCGAATGCGGCCTTGGCATCATTTCTGCGCAATTCGGAGACATTTACTCCCCTCATGATCACGGCAACAATAGAGGAAAGCGCACGTCCTATGGAGCTCAACAAGGCCATAGAGACGATGCGAAGTGCTTTCCGAATCGACCAGCTGCACCTGCCGCCCGAGGAACGGCAACAGTTGGAACAAAACGCTAGAGAGAACGCTGAACGAATCGTGGCCGCTCGCGACAAGTCTCTGCAATACTCGTGCCGAGTTCGGAAGACTGATTCTTACACATTTTGGCAAACGAAGAACTATTCCGATGACGCAGCCGATCCGAATGCAGAATGGGATCAAGGTATTATACAGTATTTGGGCGCCGACGGATTTACACACGCCATTCAAATTGACTATCTCTCCAAATCAATATGTTTTTATCCAAAGGAGCGCAAACAAGCTGTCCCAAACGTCGATTTGTGGCGTGGGCTTCCCAAGGCATTTCTTGCCTTATTTCAGGCCGCTCTTCTAACCATTGACAAGTCGGCCCTAATCACACCAAGCGACTCGGTCAACGACATCGAGTCAAAACTGGCCCAACTGCAAACCGGAAAATCTGATATCTATGTACTGCAATGCTCATCAGTTTCAGCGCCGCCGGGCAGCCAACCAACCGCAGCCAGTGCTACGTTATCAAGAACAGAGTCCGGGAAAACCTTGGCCACAATTCACTATACTCTTGATCCGGAACCGCGTTTGATAAGCTTTTCGCTCTACGACTTGAGAACGGGCGAATCAATTGTGGACGGAACAAGCGTAGAGCTCGATCCATCGAAATATGTGTGCGGGTTTGTAATTAATGAAAATTCAAAAATAGAACGGACGAGAAAAATTTATGTCGAATCGATCGCCGACAAATCCGATTTGCCAGCCGATTTTCAAGAACTCTTTCCAATCGATTATAAACGGATTGACTTTAGAATACATGACTTCGAGCAGGCCGCAGAGGGGACGGCGCCGGGCGAAAACAAGTGAATAAATCGCCAACATTTAGTCTCGTCAGAGAATCTCCGAAAACGAATTGGTCAGAATGGTTCGGCTGCGCAACGATCTCCGGCGTCATTGCGCTTGCCGTCGCGGTTTCGTGGAATTTGTGGTCGGGAAGTTCTGGCAGTTTAGCCCCGGGGATCGTCGCGGCATTTTGGACAATTGGCTCGCGATCAGGACCCCATCCCCTTCAACATTGGTTTGTGCGGTTGATCGTGTTGCCGGTCTTGGTGTACGCATTTGCCGTGGTCGCCTTAGCATTCATGAACTCGCATCTATCAACACAACCTTATTTCGTGTTGGTTGGGATCATTGCCGCAATTTCGGCATTGGTTTCCCTCACCAAGCCATGGATTCCTCACCCAATCGGTCGAATGCTGATCTCGTTTGGCGGTACGGCGAGCGTTTTGATTGGACTTGTAGCATACTCTGCGTTAACCGGTCTTGTTGCGGGAGGGTTTTACGCACAATCAGTTCGTTTGCTCATTGAGGGCGGGGCCTGGGGAATCGGGCTTTTCGCCGGCGGATTGATGCAGTCCGGATTTGATACAGCGGGAGCGCTTTGGACTCGCCTGTGCAGGTCACGACTCGCTGAGTTGTAGGGATAGTGCGGAAATCGTTTACACGGCAGTTCGAATGACTGCGAGAGCGCATTCGGAAAGCAGTCGCGCACTTTCGAAGCGTTCGCACGAGTTCCGATCAATCGTTACGTAGCGAAGCAGGTTTAGTGATTCTCGCTGGGCAACCGAGCCGTGTTATCACGACGCGAAGGGGGTGGCGGGTGGCACCGCTCGCGTCCACCCATTCGAGCAGAAAACGAAACATGCGTGCCACGCACTCGCGGTTCCTCCGCGAGTGGTGCAAACGTCCTTGTGCGACCGTTGACAGCTCGCTCTCAATTCAGAAGGCATCAACTTCCAATTTGCAGTTGAACGGCGGCTGGTTCCGGATGCGCCTCCCCCTACCGCATTACTCACGGAAGAACCGCGCACGGATCGTCGGATTCGTGCCGCCCCGTGCCCAACCCCCCCACCCCCAAGCACTTACAAAAATCTACCACAAAATCAGCCCTTTCCCCCTAAAGTTCGGGAATTGTATGGTATACATCCCAGAACCATGCGATCCAACTCCAACCATCTCAAAACCGCCCCTCTCCCCAAGAAGCCCGGCAACGCGCGGCCGCTCGCCGACACGGTCTACCCCCTGGGCGAGACCGACCTCATCTGCGATCTTTCCGACTCATCTCTCTCCTTCGACGAGATCTGCATCGATCACGAGATCACCCGCGAGGCCCTCTCCACCTGGATGATGCGACCCGACGTCGCCCGGCGCCTCGAGGTCATGCAGACCGCCGCCATGCAGCGCGCCCGCTTCATCGGCCGCCTCAACCTCCCCGGCTGCGCCAAGTTCGCGGCAGACATCGTCAAATCCCACCAAAATCGCCCGCGCAAGGCCACCATCGACGCCGCCTTCGACTGCGGCACCCGCCTCCACGACGAAACCGCCCTCAAAGCCGTCCGCACCCTCATGCGCTTCGCCGCCCTCACCGATGACGCAACTCCGAAACCCCCTCCCCGAGGGGAGCGAGGGCAGGGGGTGGGAGTCGAAGTGGGTGAAGAGGACTCTCAAACGCGCGAAAATCACCCAAGCGCAGACGAACCAGCCTCCGAAACACGCAATCCTCACCCAGCCACAGGCGAAACTGCCTCCGAAGCCCGCGACCGTCAACGAACCGCGGACGAACCAGCCTCCAAAACGCGCGACCGTCACCCAGCCACAGACGAAACAAAGTCAACCCCACACAACCCCTCACCAAAAACTCAATCCTCAGCTTCCCCTCCGCGCAACTCCGCACCCTCCGCCCACGTAGTTCACCCGCCCGGGCGGGCGTTCTCTCCACATCCGCCATCCCACATCGCACATCCGACATCCCAGGCGGACGCCAGCGATCCGACCAAATCTCTCGAGCCCGTCGCACCCGCGCCCCACACCGTTCGGGCCGACGCTTCCTCACGCGGAGTCGACTCGTTTGCTGCGAGTCCCCGCCTTGCTCCTCCCCCGTTGCCAACGGGGGAGGTGTCAGAGCGCAGGCTTTGCGGAGCGATGACGGAGGGGGTTTCGGAAGTTCGCGCGTCGCCGCCCCGATCACTCAAGGCTCAAACGAAAACTCCATCACAGCCCGCACCGATTCTGCATCCGCCGGGTCGCACCGGCCGCGACCGCCCCCAGCGCAACGCGCGCCAGACATCGATCCGCACCGGATCGGGCCCACCCGCGCAATGAAAACGGCCCCGCAACGGGGCCGTGTGCATCAAGCGTGATCGAAGCGGTCTACTTGTCCGCCGGCTTGGGAGTGGTGGCGCTGTCGCCGTTGGGGGCGGGCTTGGGCGCGTCCGCCGCGGCCTTCTTGTCGGCGGCTTCCTTCAGCGCCGTTTCGATGCCCTCGCCGATCTCCTTCATGGTCGCGTCCTTCAGGTAGTTCGAGACCATCTTGACGTTGGCCCCGTCCGCACCCATGACGATCACGGTGGGCACGCTCTGGACGTCGAGGCGCTCCGCCAGCGAATCGGCCTCGACCAGCACCGGCAGGCCGATGCTGGCCTCCTTGATGTACCCCTTGACGGCCTCGGGGTCCTTCTCGCGCACCGAGGCGAGGAAGAACTTCACGCCCTTGTCCTTATAGGAGTCCGCGAGTTGCTGCAATTCCGCGTGGCTGCGCTTGGAGGGGTTCGACCAGGTGCCCCAGAACTGGATGACGGCGACCGTGCCGACAAGGGAGGCCTTGCTGACCTTGGTCCCTTCGATGGTGGCGATCTCAAAGTCGGGCACGGAGAGCTTGTCGAGCTTGGCGACCTTGGGCGCCGGCGGCTCGGCCTTGTCCACCGCGTAGCCGTCCGGGGTCGCAACGGCGATCTTCTCGGGCGGGATGGTCTGGTTGATCTTGAGGTTCGAGATCTCGAGCGAGGTGCTCGCGTTGATGAGTTTGCTGTCGATGATGTTCTCGAGCTTGCGGGGGAGCGAATCGCTCTTGGCGATCCAGACCTTCTTGCGGTTGCCGTTGCCCTCGAGCGCCGTGCCGGTGATGACCACGTCGCACTTCTCTCCGGCGACGTCATCGGTCCCGTCCAACTGGATGAAGGTCTGCGAGAGTTCCTCACCCAGGGGCCGATCGCCGGTGATCGATGGCATCCGCAGGCCGTTGATCATCTGGAGCGACTTGAGCCCGCGGGCCTGGCCGAAGGGGCGGGTGTAAACGGTCTTAGCCTGGTTGTCCACCCAGGTGATCGACTGCTTGTCCCAGAGGACGTCGAACTCGGACGGCGTGGTTTCCTTGGCGACCATGCCGTTGCCGGTCATGCGCATGGTCCAGCCGCCGTTGTCGTTCCGGACGAGGACCATGTGGGCCTTGACGTTCTTGGGGCTCCGGTCGCCACCCATCAGGCCGATCTGCGGGGCGAAGACGTCGAACTCGAGGCTCTTGGCCGCGGCGAGAAGATCGCGCGATTTCTCGAGCAGCGCCTTGGCCTCGGGCTGCTGGTTGCCGGCAACGGGGGCCTGCGCGGCGCCCGCGGGAGCGTGGGCCGGCGCACCCACCCGCACCGTGGCATCCACCGGCTTGGGCTGGGTCGCCTGCTGCTCGCTCTGAGCCATGCAGGTGCCGGCGGCAAAGACGGCCATGGTGACGCCGAGTCGGGACCAGTTTTTGGAACGGTTGCTGTTCATCGTCGGGACTCTCCGAGCCGCCACGGGCGGCAGGTACACGTTTGGTGGGTTCAATCGTTGGCCGGCTACGCGGGGGAAGATTTCTGGCTGTCGCGGGGGCCGGATTCGGGGTTGAGCATAGCCGAAAGGGCCTCTCCGGGGTCCGGTTGTCGCATCAGGTGCTCCCCCGCCAGAACGATGCGGATTCCCTGGCCCCTTAAGCGCGCAAGATCGGCCGAGGTTCGGATACCCGACTCGCTGACCAGGATCTCCTTGTCCTCGACCAGATCGGCCAAACGGAGGGTGTGGTTGAGGTCCACCTCCATGGTGGCCAGATTGCGGTTATTGATGCCCAAAAGCCCGTACCCCCGGTGCGGAAACCCCACATGCGGGCGAACCCGAAGGAGGTTCTCCATGTCGTGCACCTCGAGAAGCACGGTCAGTTGGAGCTGCTGGGCGAGGATCATCAGGTCGAGCATCTCCCCCTCCGGGAGGCACTCGGCAATGAGCAGGACGGCGTCGGCCCCGTGGGCGCGTGCTTCCCACAGTTGGTACGGATCGACGATGAAGTCCTTACGGAGAACAGGCAGAGGCACGCGGGCCTTGATGCGCTGGATGAAAGAGAGGTCGCCCCCAAAGTACTTGCGGTCGGTGAGGCACGAAATCGCGGCGGCCCCGGCGCTGTGATACTTTCCTGCGATGTCTTCAGGGCGAAAGGAGTCGCCGTCGTACTCGGGCCGGATGAGCCCGGCGCTCGGGCTGCGCCGCTTCACCTCGGCGATCACGGCGGTATCGAACGGATTGCGCTGCCTCCGGGTGACGGCGGCAAAGAAGTTCCGCGGGGCCTCTTCCTGCGCGACCATGAGTTCGAGCTCGGACTGGGGCAGGCGCGACTTGGACTCTGCGATCTCGGCGCGCTTGTGGAGGACGATTTCAGAAAGGACGCTGGGCACGCCTGGCTCCGGGCGGCGCTGGCCGCTGTTCCTGCTTTTCGCCGGTCTGTTCTTCGGCGTGATTCTTGCCGGTCTTGGGCCGGAGGGGGGGAAGGCCGGTTCGCCGACGGGCCGCGACTCGATGCTGATGGTTGGCGCGGCAAACGCGCAAGCGGTGCCGACTCCCAAGACGTCACCCCAGCCGGTTCTGCAGCCGAGCCTGAGCCCGCCGCAGATTTCGTCGCGCCAGTGGGTCGGGTTGCAGATCGGGCTTGGACTTGCCGTGGTTGTGGTGCTGTGGTTCGGGAATGTGATCCGGCCGTCGTCGCTCGGGGGAGGCGCGAAGGGCGCGGGCAAGGGAGCAGAGAGCGCCGGGAGCGCGGGCAAGCAACCGTGGTGGGCGCTCATGTTCGCGGCGATTGTCATCTATCTCTCCATGGGGCTCGGGAGCGAATTGGCACGATCGATGGTCAGGGATCGGGCACTGCCGCTGACGGGGGAGATCGCCCTCAGCACGATCAAGGGCGACGCGATCGTGCTTCTGGCGGCGTGCGGGGCAGGGCTGATTGCATCCGGAGCGATGATCGCGCTGGCGAGCGGTGGGCTGAGGCGTCCGACGTGGAGAGATTTGCTCACTGGCGTGCTGGCAATTGTGATCGCGATCCCGGTGGTAAACGCGACGAGCCTGGTGGCGCTCGAAATCTACAAGGCATTCACCCACGCGACGCCGCCGACGATCGGGCACAACACACTGGAGACGATCGCCCACTCGACGCGCGACCCGTGGGCATGGGTGCAGGGGGCGTGCGCAATCTTGCTCACGCCGATCATCGAAGAAACGATGTACCGGTTCCTGCTCCAAACCGCGATCGTGCGGGCCGTCGGGCGGGCGTGGCTTGGGATCGTGCTGACGTCGGGGGTGTTCGCGGCGGCGCATATCGGGGCCGTGCCGCGGGAGACGCTGGGGGTGGTGCTTCCGACGCTGTTTGTTTTGGGACTGGCACTCGGGATTGCGATGCAACGGACGGGAAAGTTGTCCGTACCAATCATCATGCACGCCCTGTTCAATGCCCTCAACGTGGCATTGGCGGTGTGGGGCGCGGGGTGACCCGCGTCGGATGGGTCGCGGCTCGTGCGGGGATTCGGGAAGGCAGAGCCGTGCGAAGAGATCGTGCCGCGTTCACACTGGTTGAGCTGGTGGTCGCAATCTCGGTCGTCGGGGTGCTGATCGGGCTGAGCATGCTCGCGCTCAACTCGGCGCGCGACCGGGCGTCGCAGACCAAGTGCATGGCGAACATGCGACAGACACAGACAGGGATCGCTCTGATGGGAGGCAAGGACGGCCTCCTGCCATTTGCGTCGTTCATCCCGTTCCAGGCGGATGGGCCGGCGAAGCCGTTCCAAGACATGATGTTTGCGCTGAGCGACGCGGCGGGCGTGCCGCGGCCGGTGAAGACAAAGACGATGACGAGCAAAGGATGGTGGATCTACGACGTTGCGCCGATCTTTCAGTGCCCCCGGGATCTTGGTTACACGGTCGATGCGAAAACGGTTGCCGACATGGGATACGACGCGGCGTTCCCGTTCGCGAAGCAGGTGTTCATGAGCGCGGATTATGTGCCCGGGGCGCAGATGACCAAGCTCGATCGGCGCGGCATGGACCGGGAGGTGGTGCGTCGGACGGTAACGGGCATCTGGGATCAGGCGCCGTGGACGCCGGTGCTTGATGAACTCTGGCAATGGCACAACTACAAATCGAGGACGGCGTACGGGAACGCGGCGTATATCGATGGATCGGTGCGGCAGAGCGATTGGGGGACGGCGGCGCAGCGGGAGCGGTGGGCGGAGTTGGTGAATCTGGCGGTGCCGGGCAACAAGTGACCCGCGACGGCTCATACCTTGGGGCTCGAGAGCCGGCCGTTGTGGGTGAATTGGAGGGAATTTCGTTGAAATCATTGCACGATTCCACGCGTTTTCGGTAGGATTGGCCACCCGAACGGGTGGAGAGAATTGCATGGCACGGGCACATTTCGCCGCGGTTGTGTTGGTCTTTGGCTGCGGGCGTGCTCTCGCCGAGCCTGTTCCGAACATCGTGATCGAGGCCTTTGAGTTTGTGCCCACCTTTGCCCAGGCCGGCAGCGTGCAGGTTGTCGCGGCCAATAACAAGGGCGATTTCTGCGGCTACGTCAGCGGACTGCCGCCGCGGGAATTCCGTTGCTTCAGCAATGGCCCCGTCGTCGGGAGCTTCGACGTCACGTTCAAGGCGATGAACGACGAGGGGGACTGCGTCGGCAACTCGTTCCAGGTGTTTCCCCCGTTCGGCATCAAGGCGAACGGGCTCAACTCCATCAGCTTCTTCAGCGGGCTCGGCTTCGACGCCATCAACAACAAGGGCTGGACCATCGGAAAGCGGTTCGCGGCGTTCGGGTCCGAGCCGCGCGTCCGGATCGACGACTTGGGCGAGACCGACATCCCCGGCGTCAACTACTGGACCGTGATCGACGACGAGGGTCGAATCTGGGGCACGACTTTTTCCGGCGAGAACGAGACCATCGTGATGAAGACGCGTTTCAAGCCGCAGGAAGACCTCGGGTCGTTCGGCGGGGACGGCGCGAAGGTGCGGTGCGTCAACCGACATGGTGATTTCGGCGGCTCCACCTACAGCAACTCCGATACCTTCCCCCCCACTGTCGCCCTCGCGGTCATCGGCGACGTCGAGCACCACATCCCCACGCAGACCGGAAACGACGCGTTCACTCTGGCGGTCACGGTGGACGGCCAGATCATCGGGACCGACCGCGGCATGTGCACGCCGGCGTGCGACGGGCTGGTCTGGGTTGTGAAGGACGGGGTGCGCCACAACCTTGACGACGAGATCAGTGCTTTTCTCGGTTTCTTTCCGACGCTCTGGAGTGCTTCGGCGGCGAGTGAGACGGGCTGGATCATCGGGCAGGCGACCGATCCGCGCGACAACTCGTTCCACTTGTTCCGCATGAAGATCCAGGTGGATCTGGATAGCGACGGCGACGGGCTGCTCGATTTCTGGGAGTCGGAGAACGGGGGAATTGATTTCAATCACGACAACGTGATCGACTTCAAGCCGTGGGACCACGGGGCGCGGCCGGATCACAAGGATCTTTTCATCGAGGTGGATGCGGGAACGATCCCGCTGGCGGACACTGCCGTATCAAAGGTGCTGTTCGCGTTCGAGAACGCGCCGGTGAACAATCCGGATGGCTCGACCGGCATTCATCTGCACATCGATCGCGACGAGAGCGGCCTCGCCCTGCCGAACGCGACGGTGGTGGGCGCGGAATTCCCGGCCGGCTTCAAGGCGACAAAGGCCCAGCACTTCGGAACATTCGAAGAGCAAACCGATGACAATTCGGTCAACCTGCTCAGGGCCAAGTCGATGGTCTATCGGTACTGCGTTCTCTACGACGGCCTGGAGTTTCTCGGAAACTCGAAACCGTACAACGGAGTGGCGGAAATCGGCGGCAACGACTTTGTTGTCGACTTTGCGGCATTCATTTTCAAAGATGGCTTCCGGGACGATGACGATCGGGCGGCCACCTTCATGCACGAATTCGGGCACACGCTCGGCCTCTATCACAGCGGCACGCTCGACGAGCCGAATCTGGCCTCGCAGTTCGCCAGCCACAACGGCAAGCCGAACTACCCGAGCATTATGAACTACGCGCTCGCGCACCCGATGCGGTTCAGCAACAAGTTCTGGACTCTGGATTACAGCCGCGAGAAGCTCGCGGACCTGAACGAATCGGGCGTTTCGGAGGCCGCGGGTATCTTCTCGACCAAATACAAGGGCTACTTCATGCCCTACGGCGTCGGCTCGGATCTCAACCGTTCCTATCGCCTCGTCCGCCTCGACGGGCGCAAGACGGACTTCAACGCGAGCGGAGCCATCTCCGGAAGCCCGGCGGTTGACCTCAACTTCCTCGGGGCCAACTCGCCGATCGCCGGTACGCAGTCTCCGTCGCCGGGAGATCGGATGAGGGGCTTCGACGACTGGTCGAATCTGCAGTACAGGGTCATCACCGACGAGAAAGAGCATGCCCACGACATCACGCTGTCCGGCGGCTGCCCGAACAGCGAATCGGTCGCGTTCCTCGACGCCAATATCAATCCGCCCTGCGACGCCGACTTCAACGGCGACGGGCTGGTCGAAGACGCGGACTTCTCGTTCTTCGTCGTGGCGTACAACACGCTTCTCTGCGATGAGGACGACGGCGGCGGAGGCGACCGCAGCGTCAGCCCCATTGACCCGAGCCCGGATTGCCCGGCCGACTTGAATGCCGACCGGCTGGTGGATGATGCGGACTTCTCGATCTTCATTGTGGCCTACAACGAATTGGTTTGTCCGTGAGTTTGCGGGCGATTGGAGAGGCGGGAACGCGGGGCGGCGCTTGCTACGCTTGCCTCCCATGACAGCCGCGGCAACGCAGAAACCACGCATCCTCACCGGCGACACGCCCACCGGGCGGCTGCACCTTGGCCACTGGGTCGGGAGCGTCGAGCGGCGGGTCGCGCTCCAGGACAAGTACGACTGTTACTTCCTGCTCGCGAACATGCACGCGTTCACGACGCGGTTTGACAAGCCTGCGGACATCCGGCAGGACACGATCGAGATCGTGAAGGACTGGCTGGCGGCGGGGATCGACCCGAAGAAGTCCACGATCGTGCTGCAGACGGAGATCCCGGCGATCGCGGAACTGACGTGGTTCTTCGCGATGCTGCTGAGTTTCAACGACGTGATGGGGAACCCGACGCTGATCCACGAACTGGAGACCAAGGGGCTGGGCGATTCGCACTCGTTCGGGTTTCCGATGTACACGGTCGGGCAGTGCGCGGACATTCTGGCGTTCCGGCCGGTGTACGTGCCGGTGGGCGAGGATCAGGCGCCGCATATCGAGATGTGCAGGAAGGCGGCGCGGAAGTTTGACCAGCTCTACTGCGGCGTGCCGAACCGGACGGAGGACAGGGACTATGTAAGCGCCGGCGGCGTCTTCCCGATTCCGGAGGCGCTGATTGGGCGCGTGGGGCGATTGCCGGGCGTGGGCGACGGCAAGCAGAAGATGAGCAAGAGCTTGAACAACGCGATTTTTCTGAGCGACCCGGCGAAGGACGTGCAGAAGAAGATCAACAAGATCACGACCGGGCGGCAGAGCCCGACCGAGCCGGGCGACCCGACGAACGTTCTGTTCCAGTTCGTCGAGGCGTTCATCACCGACGAGGCGAGGGTGGCGGAACTGAAGGACCGCTATCAGCGCGGCGACAATCTCGGTGACGGGCATGTGAAGCAGGAACTCGCGGAGGCGATCAATAAGCTGCTTGAGCCGATGCGGGCGAGGCGAGCCGAGTACGAGAAGCCGGGGGGCGATGATGTGATCGTGGACATCATTAAGGACGGGACGAAGCGGGCGAATATGGTGGCGGAGGAGACGCTGTATCTGGCGAAGAAGGTGATGGGGTTGGATTTTGGGAAACGCACCATCGGCTAGCGATCAAACAAACTGGATTGGCCGTCCTTTTCGCGAGCGAGCGCTTTGGTCCAGAAATCGAGTCCACGGGAGTGCTTTGAGGCATATACCAGTTTGTAAATTGGTCCCCGCGGCGATTCGATGACCTTGGATCCAAACTCCACATAATCCAGGCGCTTGAGTTGATCACAATAAAGATCGAAAAAGAACTGACGGACGTTTGGCCCTGACCGATTAGACAGCTTCTTCCACGACGTTCGCCAATCGCACTGCGCACCAAGCGTCAGGTCAAGCTTATTGCCAGGATTGCGCTCGTACTCGTCGACGTTGCGGACGATGTCGAAGGCGTCGGCGAGCAAAATAAGCAGGTCAACACGACGATTCGTTGTAAGAATCCGCAGCGTTTCAAATTTGGCGTCGAGTGCCTCTGGGTCAATGAACGCGAGCGTAAGAGCTCGGTCTGGTAGTCGCTTCGCTACTTCCTCAACCAGTTCATTCGAATCCCCGTGAAGCACCTCGCAAACGCCGGCGGCAGGAGACCGTGCCAGCCGCTTGCGACAGGCATCTGCGAGCGCTCGATCGAATTCGATGCAGATAATTTTTCGAAACTGCTTCGCGACGTTAGCCGCAATCAGTGGCGAACCCGGAAGTAGCTTTCCCGACTCGCGCACTTTGCAAATTCCGGGACCCGCAAACAAGTCCACGTATGCGAGCCCCGCTGGCCAAGTAGGCTTCCCCACCATCGCGGACGTAGTTGTTTGGATATACCGATGCCAAAATCGCAATTTGTCTATTGACCACTGCCCCACCTCTCTAACCGGCAGCCCGTCGGACTTGCTCACTCCCTCGCACAAGTCTTCCCAACGAATCTGTTCCATCGCGAGTCACCCCTGTCGGCATCTGATTCCACAGCCGGCCCTTGAGCCTTCGCCCTGTCTTGTGTTTGCGGGTGCCACCCCATTGTTTGAAGAAGAACGCAACATCATTTGCGATGCACCGGTCACGTATTTGTTCCGCCCATCGCGAGTCCATCGGTCGCGAACCTGGCCCGCTCTCGCCACCCACAATCACCCAGTGAATACCTGCAAGTTGCAATTTTGGAATCGGCCCGATCAGCGGCTCGCAAGACAGAAATCGAATTTGCGAAGGAATCTCTCGGAGCGTGTCAATGCGATGTGTGTAGAGAGCGTTCTCCACCGAAGTGCCCATCCAAATGTTGGGCCCCCACTCAACTGAGCCTGAAAGTGCGAGCGCTCGCTCCGGTCGCTTGGTCAGTACCTGAAACTGATGCTGCGGACAGTCATTCATGACCGCAAACACGTCGCGAATGAACGAAGCCGGAATGTTGTCGTGAAACAGGTCACTCATCGAGTTGACGAAGATGCGTCGGCCTTTGCGCCAGCGGCGGGGAAGTTCGAGCGCGTCGTAGTCGAGATTGATGCGGCCTGTGAAGACGGGGCGGCCGTTCTTCGATCGCTTCGCGGTGCCTTTGTATTTCGCGCAGCCGGAATCGCTGATGCGTTCAAGGCGCAGCGCCATGCGCGCGGCATAGCAGTTCAGGCAACCCGGCGAAACCGGCGTGCAGCCGGCAACCGGATTCCAAGTCGCCTCCGTCCACTCGATGCCGCTTCCTTGCGCCATGCGAACAGCCTAGTGAACAAAAGCCGAACTGTCAAGAGGGCTTGTTTTTGTGGCTTATCGTGGGTCTCAGATGGACCCATTCGAAATCGCCCAACTCGAAGAATCCCGCCTCGCGATTGGCTGCGCCGAGATCTCCGATCACGTTCTGCCCATCAAGTCGGGCGGAGTCGCCTGCCGCGGCGTGGCGGGGTCTTGGAACAACATGGCGGTTGGGCTGGGAATGAGCGGGCCGGTGGCGCGCGAAGAGATCGAGCAGCTCGCGGCGTGGTACGAAGGGGCGGGGATCGAGCCGCGGATTGAGGTTTGTCCGCTTGCGGATGTTTCGCTCATCCAGCACTGTGAGGCGCTGAACTTCCGCGTGCGGAGCTTTGACAATGTGCTCTTCCGCGAGCTTTCGCGGGGAGAAGGCGTGACCACGGCGCAGCCTGCGGCGCCGGGAATCTCGGTGCGGGTTGTGAGCAAGGGCGATGATGCGGAGATTCGGCGATACACGCGGATCGCGATGACGGGGTCGCAATCGCCGGATGTTGCTCTGCCCGAGACGGACTATGAGCTTTCCGCCCGCATCGTGAAACATCCTCGCACGCTGAGCTTCATTGCCTCGGTGCGTGATGCGGCGGGGATGCACGACGCGGGGGCGGGGTCGCTTGAGATTCACGAGGAGATCGCGTGTCTGTTCGGGCTGACGACGCTGCCGCGGTTCCGGCGGATGGGGATTCAGCAGACGCTCATCGCGGCGAGACTGAATGTTGCGGCGGAGCGGGGGGTGCGGGTGGCGACGATCGGGTCGCGCCCGGGGGCGGGGACGGAGCGGAATGTGCGGAGGATGGGGTTTGCGACGGCGTACACGAAGGTGATTTTGGCGCGGGCGGGGGAGGGGCTGGTGGCGGCGCGGGGGTGATGCGGCATCCAACGAACGTACCTGGTGTTGCAATCGAGCCGCCGGATTTCCGGAGCCCCCTCCGTCATCGCTCCGCAAAGCCTGCGCTCTGACACCTCCCCCATTGGCAATGGGGGAGGAGAAAAGCGACGGAGCGCGGCGGCGACTGAGATGCGGGAAGTTCCGAAGCCCCCTCCGTTATCGCTCCGCAAAGCCCGCGCTCTGACACCTCCCCCATTGGCAATGCGGGAGGAGGAATGCGGCGGTGCCCCAGGTGCGGAAAGTTGCGGAACCCCTTCCGTCAGCGCTCTGCAAGCGCTCCGCGATGACACCTCCCCGGTTGGGCAACGGGGGACGAGAAATACCTCGGCGCGCTGTGAATGGAAGGACGCCGTCTCGTTGCGAAACGAACGCACCCACCCCCAACCCCCTCCCTCGGGGAGGGGGCTCCAGAGCGCGAATTCACGCATTAGAGCGGGTTTGGGCCGAGGATGACGATGCCGTGCTCCGGGGCGAACTTGCCGACGCGGGCGATGACTTCCTGCTCGGTGGGCTTGGCGCCGCCGGCGCCGGGCGCGCTGACTTGTGCGAAGAACGCTTCGAAGTTGCTCCCGGGGCTGACAATCAGCACCATCTTCGCCGTCTTATTCGAGCAGTTCTTGAATGTGTGGGCGGAGTTTCGCGCGCCGAAGACAAGGGCGCCCGCCGGGGCGACGACACGCTTCCCTGTCTTGCCGGTTCGGTCGCCGGGTTCGCTGACGAAGAACGTGATCTCGCCTTCGAGGATGAAGAAGGCTTCGTCCTCGTGGGAGTGGACGTGCAGGGGCGGGCCGCTGCCGGGGATGGCCTCGAATTCGCTCACCTGAATCGTCCCGCTCTCGGAGGCCAGGAGTTTCATGACCGAGCGCCCGCCGCCGGGTGCGCCGCGGGACTCTCCCGCTCCGGCGGGAACGAACTTGGGGGAAAGATTGGGTGTCTGGCTCATCGTTGCTCCTTCTGCAATCGTTGCAATGTGTTCACAAGGTCGGCGGCACGCTTCTCTGCGAACGCGGCGGACTCGTCGTTTCCGGCTGCTCCTTCGTTCGCGTAGCGGCAGATGACGGCGATCGGCTCGCGCCATTCGGCGAAGAGAACGGCGCGCGGATCGGGCGTGCCGGTGGCGACGGCGGCGAGGTGCGGCAGTGGAACGGGCGGCGGGACATGCGTGGTTGACGGGGACGCGCCGTCGGCCGCGGGAACGGAGACCATCGCGACGGCGGGCTGGCGCATGCGCAATTCCCGAGAGAGCATCGCAGCGAGGGAGACGAGGGAGTGCTCGCGAGTCTTCTTCTCGGCCGCGGCAAGAGTTTCCATCGCCTTGGTGTCGGTGATGGTGACGGAGGCGATCAGATCGGGCAGAGCATTTTCCGCGGCGTGGACGAATCGGGTGAAGGCCTCATCGCTCACCCACCAGCCCCCCCAC
>JBGAPK010000059.1:0-6765 GCA_044221315.1 Phycisphaerales bacterium
CCCCCAACCCCCTCCCTCGGGGAGGGGGCTCCGGATTGCGCTTTCGCAACCGAATCGGGTTCCGCACTATCTTCTCTTCTCTGTGCCCTTTGTGCCCTCGGTGACTTTGTGGTGAAATGCCAAACCATCCGCTCACGCGAGAGACAGAGCCTTCGCGTAGACCTTTTCCAGCTCCGCCACCATCGTGTCGGCGCTGAAGCGGACGCGGCACAGTTCTCTTCCCCGGTCTGCCATGGCGCGGCGTTCATCGGGGGCATCGTACATCGCGCGCACGGCCTCGCGCAGGGCTTCCAAGTCGCGGGGCTCGATCAGCCAGCCGGTTTCGCGGCTGATACAGACTTCCTTGGTGCCGTCGACGTCGTAGGCGATGACGGGGACGCCGCAGAGGAGGGCCTGGGGCACGGTGCGGGGGAGGCCTTCGCGGTACGAGGGATGGACGAGAACGTCCATGGCCTGCATCATCTCGGGGACGCGCTCGCTGGGGACCAGGCCGGTTGTGATCACGCGATCGGCGAGGCCCATATCGGCGACTCGCTGCAGCAGGCGATCGCGCCACCAGCCGTCGCCGACCCAGAGGAGTTTCCAGTTTTCGTTCTTCTTGAGATCGTCGCCAAGGGCATCGAGCAGGTCGTCGTGGCCTTTGAGCTCGGCGAGGCGGGCGACGGTTCCGATGACGAAATCGAGGGGGCCGAGGCCGAGGGATTCGCGGACGGATTGCTGGGTGTGGGGCGTGCCGTCGGGAGCCTCCGCGTGCAGGTAGCGATCGACCTCCATGCCGCTGTAGACGGTGGAGTATTGCTCGGGCTTGCCGATGCCCGCGGCGAGGAACTGCTCGGTCATGGCGTTGGCGACGGAGACGATGAGGTGGCAGCGGCGGGCGGCGAAGCGCTCGCTGGCGATGTAGATGGCGTTGGTGCGGGCGGGCAGGAACTGATGGAAGGGCGGGCCGTGGATGGTGTGGATGACGCCGATTTTGCGACCCGCGCGTTTGGCGAGCGCCGCTTCTTTCCATGCCGCGGCACGGCCGAGGACGCCGGCCTTGCTGCTGTGGGTGTGGACGATGTCGGGCTTGAGATCGCGGATGAGTTTGCGGAGCGCGTAATAGCAGCGGAGGTCCTTGAGCGGGTTGATCTCGCGGACCATGCTGGGGATTTCGTGCATGGTGATGCGGCGCTGTTCGCCGCTGTGCGCGTCGGCGTGGCGGAAGTTGCTGGCGCGCTCGAAGAGGGAGCCTTCGGGGCCGAAGATCGGGCCGAAGGCGAGGTGGACATCGTGGCCGAGGCGAGATTGGCCCTCGCAGGAGAGGACTGTGTTCTCCTGCGAGCCACCGAGGATCAGGCGGGTGGAGATGTGGAGGATGCGGAGGGGCATCGACTAGAAGATCGCCCCGAGCGCGATGCCCGCCCGCTTGAGTACTTCGATGGCGTGGTCGGCATCGACCCTTTTTGCGCTCAAATGCGGATATCTGTAGTTGGTGGCGTACGCCGTCAGGATGGCAAGCTCTTCTGAAGGCCATTTCCAGCGAATTTCGTGCTTTTCGAGCATCGTGCTGAGCAGAACAAAATCATGCGAGAATGGGAACTGAACTCCTCTCGCCTGCAGGTTGCCCTTCAGCATTTTTTCGATCGCCTGCTGCGCGTGATAGCAAACCGCATTGGCGCTGCCGCCTGGGCCGAGCGCGTACTCGCGCCAGGCAACTCCGACGTCGTCCCACGCTTTCTCTATCCAAGCATCGACTTCCGCACTGGCGGAAAGCGGCCGCGGAAATGGCCCTTGCGCGTCGGGGCTCATGCAGCTCGCTCATAGAGCCTTCGGCCCGAATCGAGCACGTCGCGGAAGAACGAGTCGCCCGCTCGATAGAGTCTCTCGACCTCGATCCGGTCTCGGACCACGACATCGATCGAAATCGTGTGCGGGAGCGCCACACGAACCGCTCCGGCCAGCCTCGCCGCGGAATCGCCGTGAGGCATGACGACCAGAAGATCGACGTCCGAATCGTTACGGGCCGATCCCCGAGCTCGTGAACCGAACAGCACGATCATTTCCGGGCTGAACTTCCGGACAATCGTGTCGGTCATCGCCTGGATGTCGGCTTCTGTCACGGACATGCCTGAATCGTATCAGGTGGGCGGCGAGGAATCGGTTTCAGACGGCGGAGTCGCCGACTGGCCCGAGCGTGACATGACCAGCTTGCCGCATTCCGGGCAGGTCGTGGGCTGCAGGCCGCGCAGGTTGTAACCGCATGATTGACAGTGGTCCTTGGGAATTGCGAGCCAGGGGGAAGCTGCATACAGCAGGATGATTGCGGCGATGCCGGAGAAGACCCAAAGGGGCACGGTAACTTCTGTCAATCCGGGCATCGTTGTAATTCGCGGAACGACACAAGTGTCGACAATTCCACCAAAGACCACTAGCGCCATTCGCCATTCAAGAGCCGATCCGGCCATCGGATCCTTCGGCGGGAAAGCTTCGGCTCGATGGAAGACGATTGCACCAGGAACAAGCTGCACTGCATACCAATGGGTGTTGGTGCCCGCGTGGTATCCAATCCACCATTGCCACGAGATCGGATACGCGAGTAACGAGAGCGCCAAGGTCAATCCGGCGACGGCGATCACGGCCTTTCGAATCCGAAGCCCGCGCACGGTTCACCTCTCGTACCTGATCCACTCCAAGCACAACCCCGTCGGCGGCAGCGTCGGTCCGGCCTTGGTCCGGTCCTTCGACTCCAGAATCGCCGGCATCTCGTCCGCCGCCTTGAGTCCCCGCCCCACTTCCACCAGCGTGCCCGCGATGATGCGGACCATGTTCCAGAGGAAGCCGCTGCCCTCGATGTCGATGCGGACGCGATCTTCGCGGGGTTTGGAGACATCGAGGCGGAAGACCGAGCGGACCGTTGTCTGCCTTCCGTGGCCTGCCGCGGCGAAGCCGGCGAAATCGTGCTCGCCGACGAGGACCGACGCGGCTTTCTGCATCGCTTCGAGATCGAGTGCGTCCCAGACGTGGTGGACGTAGTTGCGGTCGAAGAGCTCGCGTGTGCGGGCGTTGTGGATGGTGTACGAGTAGGCCTTGCTGATGCAATCGCTGATCGGGTCGAACTCGTTGTCGACGAGTTCCGCGCCGGTGATGACGACGTCGTCGGGCAGTTTGCCGTTGAGGGCGCGGACCAGAGCCTCGGGGCCGCGGGTGACGGGCCAGCCGGTGGGGCCGTTCTCGTCGCCATTGCAGGTGAACGCGGCGACCTGGCCGCGGGCGTGGACGCCGCTGTCGGTGCGGCTAGCGCCGCGCACTTCCACCATTTCGCGGACAATCTCGCGCACTGCCCGCTCGACCACGCCCTGCACGGTCCGCAGCGCGACGCGGCCTTCCTGCCCGGCGGTCAGCGTCGGGTCGATGTACTTGCCCGAGCCGGTCTTTTCGGAATGATCGGCGGTGGGCTCCTGCTTCTGCCAGCCGCAGAAGTCGGTGCCGTCGTAGGCGATGGTGAGTTTGTAGCGGGGCACGGGCGAAGGCTATCGCCTCGGGAGAGTGTCAGTGATGACCGCCGCCCCCACCCGCATCAAAGCTGCCCCCGCCATCGAATCCGCCGCCATGGCCCGCGTGCGACCCGGCATCGAAACCGCCGGAATGGTCGGCGTGGCCGTGATGCCCGGAATCGTGGTGGCTGTGCGAGTGGGCGCCGGAGTGATTGTGAGAGTGGTGTCCGTGGTGGCCGTGATGATGGTGCCCATCGCGTCCGTGCGATTCGTGGGCGCTCGAGTCGGCGAGGAACATCGCGCTTGTGGGAAGGAAGACGTCTTCGCCGGCGACGGAGTGCCTGCGAACTTTTCCGCGATGGGTCGAGGACGTGACGACCCAGCCGAGAAAGAAGCAGAAAACCAGCAGGGCGAGGGCGGCCGCGATTCCAAGGACGATGACGTTCATGGATTCCCCTTTCGCGTCGGTTCCAAGAAGGTCGCCTCCAACAACTTATTGTTGGTTGATCGGCGTGCCACCTTTCGCGAACGGGCGTGTTCGCGCCTTTTCAATTGTGAATTCTGCGCGAACCACCACAGGTTGTGGTTCGCGGGTGCTCACAAAGGGCGTTCAGTTCTGCTTGCGCACAACAACCTTTTCAACCGGCTCCGCGGCCTTTGGCTTGAAGCGTTTGTGCTCCGCATCGGCCCATTTGTCGCCCATCTTCCACCACCACAGCGTGAAGGGCGGGCCGATGACGACGATGCCGATGGCGATGATCCAGAAGGCGGTCATGCTCTACAACTCGACCAGCGGCATGTCCGGCGCGCGGGTCGCGACCGCGGCGGGGGGTTTCACTCGTTCGGCAAAGACGGACAGCGGTACAAAGGCCTTGGCCATCTCCGCCCGGGTGTCGGCGGCGTTGAACACTTTCGCCCGCGCGGGCACGACCGTCACGCCTGCCGCAACCTGACCGGGCGTTGTGTTGACGATCTGGACTTCCAGATCCTGCACTCGCACCGGGTCTTTCCGGAGTTCGGATTCGAGATCGAGCGCGATCTGGGCTTCGGTCTTGGCCAATTCGATCACGGGGATGGCCTGCTCGAACGCCTGGAGCACGTTGCGGTGATTCTCGAACGTGCCGGCCTTCTCGGCCCACGTTGCGCCGGGGATCAGCACGTCGCACTCATTCACAAGAGTGGAATAGAGCGTGTCGATCAGGACGATGAACTTGTCGGCGAGGGATGACTTCAGTTCGTCCGTCGCCCAGTCACTCGGGTAGTTGCCGGTGAGCACGACGGCGCCGACATCGCTTCTGCCGCTGCCATGCCCGAGGGCGCGGAGGAAGCCGGCGAAGTCGAGCACCTGGCCGGGAGCGAACGCTTCGAGCACCCGGCGGACGCCACGCGCGTTGGGGGCCTTCTCGGCGGAGACGACGAACGCGTTCTTATCTTCGGCCTTCGCTCCGATCGGATAGATCTTGTCCTCGCCCCTGCGCGGCACGGGTCCGACGCCGAGCACGGCTTTCGGATCCACTTTCCGGGCGACGCGGGCCAGGAGGTACGCGTCTTCGCACGTGAGCATCGGGCTGACCAGAAGTGCCAGTCGCTTTCCGGCTCGCACGACCTCCTGCACGCCCTCGACCAGCACTTCGTACGCCCGCTGGTAATCGCTCTCGATCAGTTCCCCGAACTGGCGGCGGAGAGGAGTTCGAAGGCGGTTCTCGCTGTGGACAAACTTCCAGCCGTAGCGGACCTCGTCGGTGATCCACCACTTGTTGATGGCCATGTTCTCGCGGGGCTTGATGCGGTAGATCTTGCCCTCGTTGTGCTCGATGTTGATGTTGTCGCCGCTGGCGGTGATTCCGTCGATGCCGGGCGTCGCATGGAGGAACCAGACGCGCTGGGCGAAGAGGAAGTCCTTGTCGAGCAGGGCGCCCACCGGGCAGAGGTCGATGACGTTGCTGGCGAGTTCGTTCTCGAGGGCGACGCCGGGGAAGAGGTCGATCTCTTCCTTGTTGCCGCGGCCTTGCACGCTGAGTTCGGCGGTGCCGGTCACCTCGCGTGTGAAGCGCACGCAGCGGGTGCACATGATGCAGCGGTCGCTGTACAGGTAGACGTGCGGGCCGAGGTCCTTCTTGGGCTGCTTGACTTTTTGTTCTTCGAAGCGGGAGACGCCGCGCCCGTACTCGTAGGAGTAGTCCTGCAGGAAACACTCGCCGGCCTGATCGCAGACCGGGCAATCGAGCGGGTGGTTGATGAGCAGGTATTCCATCACCGCTTTTTGATTGGCGACGGATTTGGGGCTGTCGGTGTAGACCACGGCGCCGTCGGAGGCGGGCGTCTGGCAGGTGGGCTGGAGCTTGCCGCCCATCTGGGGGGCAAGCTGGCCGGATTTGGCGTCGGGCGACCAGATCTCACCCAGGCAGATGCGGCAACTCGCCACGATGGAAAGGCCGTCGTGGTAGCAGTACTGCGGGATGTTCACGCCGTTGGCGTTGGCGACCTGCAGGATTGTCTGGCCGGGGGTGAAGTCGCACTTCTTCCCGTTGATGGTGATGCTCGGCATGCGCGAGCGATGGTAGCGAGCGGGTGCACTGATCGGGCAGAATCAGGCCGGGCTCGTGGCGGGAACACCGGGCTGCATGCGGGAGGGGCTCGAGGTGCCGTGAGATGAGCGCGATCGCGGGGCCTGGCCGCCGTCGCCGCGAGGCTCCACATCCTCCGAGTTCCGTTCAATACCCATCCGGAACCCTGCCCTACGTTCGTATTTTAGACGGTCGTCGCGGAATTTCGCGCACAAACTGCGTTTGCGGACCATCCGCAATAGCACGGAGAACTGGAGTGCGTTAGTGCCTGAATTTACAGCGGTTTATGCTCATAATCTGCGTGGACGTATTGGGGGCCGAACATCGTGTTTTTGAAAATGCCAACAAAAATGGGTGTTCCATGAAGAAATTCTGCTTGGCGCGACATCTGAAAACGCATAGGATGCGGATGTAGGGTTGAGTCGAGAGAGGCACCGGGCGCACAATTCCGCGCTGAGAGAGTTCAATATAGGTGTTTTTCTCGACGAGGTAGGGCTTCCGAAAAGAAGCCCGCCGTTGGCTGCCGAAGCCGTGCACCTCGCACGGATGCGGCAGAACTGCCCGGGAGGAACAGGTCACGCGCAGTGCGTGACGACCGGTGACCGGAAGAGAGAGGTTGACTCGTTGGGTCAGCAGGAGGGGATATGAAGATTCAGTTGGCAGTGCTTGCAGGAATGGCGACGGCGTGCTCGATGGCGTCCGCGGCGTTCACTGTTCAAGCG
>JBGAPK010000033.1:0-43927 GCA_044221315.1 Phycisphaerales bacterium
ATTTCAAGGGCCCGCCGGGAATTACACACGCGGCGGGCCACCCCTCCTCAAACCTCTCTCCTCCAACGCAAACCCATCGCCCCTGACCCCAAGAACGAATCCTCCACGACCCCCAGCCCCCCCCAACCCACTCCACACCCCCAAGACGGACCCAAAGCACCCCCACGAATACCCCAGAGCAACGCATCACGAGAAGCCCGGTCGGGGCCAGCCGGGGCGGTTTGTCCGGCGGGTCCGATCGGACCGATCCATCCCTGGCGCGATCTCATCCGCCGCGTCATCAACTCTCTCCACCGGCGGACGTTTCTTGCATGGCGGACGGGATTGCGCATAGGAACCCTGGAGGGCGCGTGTGAACGCGGTCCTCCAAGCACACAGACCGAGCAGGTCGCTTGGAACTCTCTCGAATTGGCAGGCCCGTGTTGTCTGGTGAGTTCACCCACGAGCACCCGAGCACGAAAGAGCGTGTTGGTTGTCTGGCGATTTCGAAGACTGTGTAGGAACGGATGCGGTTGTAGAGCACAATCCTGAACAGGCCCAGGGGCGTTGGGGAAGAACGCCCGAGACACTCTACATTTCGGAGGCGGTCGGCGGCGGTTCCGAAAAATCGTGGGAGGGGCGGGCGTGCGGGTCGTTTTCAGGCCGTTTCGGGACGTGCAGAAAAATTGAGCATCGTCGCCGAATCTTCGCAGGTTACTGCAATGGATTGCGATGGGCTTGATCGGCTCTACCAGCGCCGCAGAGGCTCGAGGCGCGTGGGTGCGGGCGAATTCCAGGCGCGTCGGCGCAGCGTGTAGAGCGGCGCCTGCTCCGGGCAGTTGATGCGCAGCGGTAGAACGGCGCTGCCCAGGCCGCGCGAGATGCACAGCAGCGTGTCCCGCAGGCGGAAGATGCCGGATGCACGATTTGCGGGCAAATCGCAGCTTGTGTGCGGGGCGTGCGACGTGTGCACACGCATCTGTCCGCCGTGGGTGTGCCCGGACAGAACAATGTGCAGACCGAGCTGCGCCGCGACGTAGATCTCGGTCGGATAGTGGACGAGCGCGATGCAGAACGGCGCGGGCGCAACGCTCGGCGAAGAGCCTCGGCGCACCGAGGCCAGGAGGTTCTCCGGGAAGCCGCTCCCGACGAGCAGGAGGGATGAAGTGCCGCGGCCGAGGTCGATCGGGATTTCCACGGATTCGTGATCGAGCCATCGGAGTGCGGGGATCCGGCGGGCGGCGCGGATGAAGGCGGGGGAGTCGTGATTGCCCGGAACGGCGAAGGCGCCGGACCTGCAGCGCCAGCGCCCGGCCAGTTCGCGGAGCGCGGCCAGGGCCGCCTCTTCATCGCCGGGGTGGGTCATGAAGTCGCCGGTCTGGACGATGAGGTCGGGCTCCACGGACTCGAGGGCCAGGAGCATGCGATTGTGGTGCGCGGGGCGGCGGCCGACCCGTCCGATGTGCGAATCCGAGAGGTGCAGAATCTGCAGGCCGTCCAGGGCCTCCGGAACCGCGGGGTGGTTGATATCGAACCGCTCGATCGGTGCTGGAGGCTCGGGAGTGCGGCAATGCCAGCGCGGGCGGTCGGGCAGCCGGACGCATGGGCCGGGGGGGCTGGCTGAGGGTGGCTGCGTGGTCGGCATGGGTGAAGTATCATCTGGGCCCGGCCCGCCGGCCGTCGGCCGCTTTTTCAGCGTCGGGGCATTTCAGGAGTCTGTCATGGCCAAGATGTTCTACTCACTCGAAGAAGCCGCCCAGAAGCTCAAGCTGTCGGCGGACGAGGTCAAGGCCATGGCCGACAAGCGCCAGCTCGAGGTCTTCCGCGACCGCGACCGGCTGATGTTCAAGGTTGAGCAGGTGGACCTTTTGGCCGGCGGCAAGTCCGGCGGCGACGACGAGATCATTCCTCTGGCCGACAGCAGCTCGGAGCTTGAGCCCATCGGCCTGGCGAGCAGCGGGTCGGGCGCCTCGATGGGGAGCGGCCTCAGCCTGGGGGGCTCCGGCGCCCCGGCCGGGGAAAGCCCCAAGGAACAGACCGGCATCAGCATCTTCGACGCCGACGCCACGGATGATTCGGATCCGTCGGCTGTCACGCGCGTGACCAATGCGCCTCTTCAGGGCATCGGGGCTCCGGCGGGCGATTCGTCGGCCGGGTCGGGCATCATGGACCTGACCCGCGAGGGGACAGGGTTTGGCCAGGGGCTGGCGGAGGACGCCTTCGGCGTGACGGCGAACGCGGGCTCGGGATCGGTCGATGCGGAGGGGAGCAACGCGGGCGTCGGAGCCGGCGAGGGCGGGGCGCTGTTTGAAGGCGGCGGCGGCGCGGAAGCGGCCGTGGGGATGGGGGCGATGCCGCTGGCGGCGATGGTTGCGGCGGAGCCGTACGACGGGGTGTGGTCGGGCGTGCTGGGAGGCGTGGCGTTCGGCGCGATCGTGACGCTTTTGGTGAGCGTCTTCTCCGTTGTGCTGGTGCTGAGCGGCTCGGGGGCCGAGTTCCTCGAGAAGCTGGGCGAGAACATCTGGTATGTGGTCGGCGGGCTGGGCGTGCTGACGGTGATCGCCGGCGTGATCGGCATGGTCATCGGCAAGCGGAGTTAGCGAGGAGCTACTTCGGGCATTCGAGCGCGTCGTAGGCGGGGACGAAGATGACGAAATCCGCGTCGTCCACGACGTGATCGTGATTGAAGTCGGCCGGGCATCCCGCGGGCATGGCGGGGTCGGCGCAGTCGAGGATGTTGTAGGCGTTGACGAAGATGACGAAATCGGAATCGTCCACGACGTTGTCGTTATTCAGGTCGCCGGTGCACGATTCGCCGACAAGGTTCGCGACAAAGAAGAAGTTGGCGGTTGCGGCGTCGGAGACGGGTGCGCTGACGTACTTGGCGAAGGAGTTGCAGGAGGCGGTGACGGTGAGCGTGTAGGTCGTGCCGGTGACGAGGTGCTCGTCATGAATGAACGACCCGGCGGACGATGTCGAGAAGAGCGTGGTGGCGCCGTGCGCGAGTGTGGCGTTGAACGTCGACTTGCCGGCGGTTCCGGAGAATCCGCCGGACAGGCTGAGGTTGGAGGCCGCGGTGAGCGTGAAGTCAACGCTGAAGGTGGACGTGCCGGACGCGCCGAACAGCAGCCCGGAGGACGATGTGGCGGATGCCGCGGAATTCATGAAGCCCGAGCCGGACATGTTTACGGGCTGGAGTTCGGAATCGTGGGTGGCGAACGCGGAGCAGGAGCCGCTGTCGAGGGTTGAGCCGGCCTGGGCCACGTCGTGGAAAGGCGAGAACGGGGGGTTGGGCTGGTGGATGACGTTCTGTCCGAAGGAATTCTGCACGCGGACGACGCGGTTGTCGGCGGTGTAGTTGAGGTCGCCCAGGGCGACGGCGGCGGGCAGAAGACAGATCGCGGCAAATCGTCGATGCATGGCGCCACCTCAATAAGGTTGATCGACCCAGCATACCGCGCAAGTCATGGAATGGAAAGACGTTTGGTTCGAATCGATCACTGATTCTCGGACGTCTGTGGCGGACGGGGAGCGATGAGCGCCGATCAGGCCGGGGCGGCCTCTGCCGGATCGGCCCGCATGAACAGCGGTTCGCCCTTGGAGACCCGCTGACCCGCCTTGAGGCCGTGGGGGCCGCGGAAAATGCAAAGCTCCCTGAGGCCGACTCCGGGCTCGGGCGAGCAATTCCACGTTTGCCAGAGGCCGGACATTTTCTGCGGCATAGCGGGGGAAAGAAGGACCGAAGCGATGCGGAGGACTTCGGCGCACCAGCACAGGATGTTGGCGACTTCGGGCCCGTTTGCGTTCATGTCCTTGGCGAGGGTGAAGGGCTTGGTCTCGCTGATGAGGTCGTCAACTTCCTTGACGAGCGAGGAGCCGGCTTCGAATGCCATAGCGAGGTCCTGGCGTTCGACGGCCTGGATGAACTGGGGCACGACGTCGGCGCAGGTTGAATCCCAGCGCCGGTCGAGCCAGACAGGGTCGGATTCGGGGAGGGCGCCGGCGAAGTACTTGTCGATCATGTTGCCGACGCGGCTGGTGCAGTTGCCGATGCCGTTGGCGAGATCGGCGTTGTAAACCTCGACGAACTTGGCGTGGGAAAAGTCGGCGTCGGTGGCGCCCTGGGGGCCCTGGGTGATGAGATACCAGCGGAGCGCATCGAGGCTGAACTTCCGGGCGTACGCCTCGAGCACTTCGATGGTGACGAAGTTGCCGAGGCTCTTGCTCATCTTGCGACCGTCGCGAACCCAGTAGGCGTGGGAGTAGATGGTCGTGGGGAGATCGACGAAGGAGTAGCGGGCGGCATCGGAATCGTGCAGCGCCATGAGGAGGGCGGGCCAGATGACGGCGTGGAACCAGAGGATGTCCTTGGCGATGAACTGGACGGTGGGGGGCCAGAACTTCCTGCGATCGGGAGCATCAACGACGGTGAGATAGTTGAAGAGCGCATCGATCCAGACGTAGATGCGGTGGGTCGGATCGTCGGGCATCCTGATGCCCCAGGCGCTTGTCGGGTCGGCGGTGACCGCGCGGGAGATCGGGATGTCCTGAAGGCCGGTGCGGAGGCGTCCGAGCACTTCGTTGCGTCGTGCCTCGGGGAGGACGAACTCGGGGCGCTTCTCGTAGTGGGCCTTGAGGCGGGCCTCGTACGCGCTCAGTTTGAAGAAGTAGTTCTTCTCGGTTTTCTTGACCAACGGCTTGCCGGTGACGGGGCTGACGAAGTTGGCTTCCTTGGCGGCGGTCTCGGTGAGGTACTCCTCCTGCGATTCATCGAACCAGCCGACGTAGTCGCCGAGGTAGATGTCGCCGCGTTTCTGGAGGGCGCGGATGTATTCGAGGACCTTGGACTTGTGGCGGTCTTCGGTGGTGCGGATGAAATCGTCGTTCGAGCAGTTCATGAAAGCGAAGGCCTTCTTGAACTCTGCGGCGTTCTGGTCGGCCCACCGGATGGGCGAGACGTTGTTTGCCGCGGCGGAGGTGACGACCTTGTCGGCGTGCTCGTCGGTGCCGGTGAGGAAAAAGACATCGGGAGAGCCCTGCGGGGCCGTGGCAGGGGGGGCGCCGGCCAGGAGCCGATAAAATCGTGCGGTCACATCGGCCAGCAGCGTCGTATAGCAATGGCCGATATGAGGCCTGTCGTTGACGTAATAGATGGGGGTTGTGATGTAGGTGGGCATGGGTTCGAGGATAGGGAAAGAGCGGGGGAGGGGCGAAGAGAAGCCGAACAGAAGTGAACCGGCGCTTGCCCGTGGGGGTACGCTGGATGTCAGGAGCGTTTTATGAACAGGATTGCGATCATCATGCTGGCGGGCGTGTCGGGATTTGCGGCGTCGGCGAGCGCGCAGAACGCGCTGGGCGACGGGCGGGGGATGCAGAAGAACACCAACAAGTACGACTCGAGCCTGGGGCCGACGAACAAGGGGTTTGACTATCGGGCGGCGAAGATGCGCGACGCGATCGTGTTTGGCGCGATACCAAACGGGTACGCGCTGCAGACGCGGACGCTGCAGGACTCGAGCCAGTTCATGGGCGTGCTGCCGAGCAACACGCTGTACGACTTCCGGCGCGACTCGTACAACTCGGGTCTGGCCGGTCAGGGAATCCGGGGGACGGACGCGCTGCAGTACCAGTTCGCGCTGACCAACGGCGGGGCGCCGCGCAGCGACCTGTCGGGCACGCTCTATCTGGACCGGTACGGGAACTCGAGCGGCGGGGCGGTGGCGAACGGCGCGGCGTCGATCCGGCCGATCGTGCCGGTCTCGGCGTCGAAGTGGAAGACGGACGACCTTCAGACCGGCGGGGCGCTGCGGGCGACATCGTCGTTCGTGACGTCGAGCATGCTCAAGCCGGCGATCGTGGGCGAGCGGATGGACGCGAACGGCGTGAGCCGCTCGGTGTCGGCGTCGCCGATGCTGGGGCTGCAGCTCATGGACCGGGACGTGAGTTCGCCTCTCAACGCGACCGCACGAATGGATACGTCGGCCCAGGCCAAGCCGGCCGAGACGGCCGATCCGCGGTCCGCCGCGGCGGGTGGCCCCGAGACCGAGGCGGAGCGCAAGGCGCGCGAGACCTCGAAGACATCGTACGACGAACTGGTGCAGCGGCTCACTACGAAGGGGGCGGCGCGGGACGAGGCCGGCGCCGACAAGGACAAGAAGGACGCCAAGGCGGGCGAGGACGACAGCCTTGTGGACGAGAATGGCAAGGTCAGCGCCAAGCCCAAGTGGATGCGCGACATCGAGAGCCTGAAGAAGAAGTTGAACGGCCCCGACGACAAGGAACCGGCGGAAAAGAGGCCTTCGACGCAGGGCCAGCCGGCCGTGCCCGGAGCGCCCGCGGCGCCTCCGGGGATGCGGTTTGATTCTTCGGGCAAGCTCGTGCCCCTGATGGACGACAGCACCACGGCGCTGATCCGCGATGCCGGCACGTCCGGCGCTCGGTTCATCAAGCCGATCAAGGACGATCGCGACCCGTTCGTGACCGAGATGCAGGCGGGCGAGAAATTGTTCGCCAAGAGCCAGTTCTTCCTCGCGGAGGAGAAGTTTGCGCGGGCGCTCTCGTTGCGCCCCGGGGATACGAGCGCGATGACGGCGCGGGCGCACGCGCAGCTTGCTGGGGGCATGTACCAGTCGGCGGCGAACAACCTCCGGCAGCTGTTCACCGACCATCCCGAAGTCGCGGCGATGCGGTATGCGCGGGATCTGCTTCCGTCGGACGAGCGGAACCAGATTCTTGCGAAGGACCTGGACGATCGCATCGCAACAAACCCGAAGATGCTCGGCGCGACGGGCCTGAAGGCGACCCGCGACGCGGGCTTCCTGCGGGCGTACCTGGGGTATCAGCTCGGGGACAAGGCGGCGGTCGATCGCGGCATCAACACGATGCTGACGAGCTTTGACGGCCGGGACGAGCCGACGCTGAACGAGCAGGCGCTGGCGATCTTCCTGCGCGGCGTCTGGCTGGGGATTTCGCCGGGCGGCGAACCGAAGGCCGAAACGCCGGCCAAGTAGACCGTTTCACGGACGCGGGCTTGCGGCTTAGCCGTCCTAGCGGGCGCGGCTCACTTCGACCTTGCCGCCGGGTGCGTCCTTGATGGCGAAGCCCATGGCGAGCAGTTCATCGCGGATCTGGTCGGACTTCTTGAAGTCTTTGGCGGCCCGGGCGGCGCGGCGGTCCTCGAGTTTGGCGATGACGGCGGGGTCGGGGGACAGGCCGCCGGTGAAGATTCCGATGTCGGAAGAAGTCGAGGTCGGACGCGAGAGAGACAGAAGCCCCAAGATGGGTTCAATGTGTTCGAAGATGTCGATCGGACCGCGCTGGCGGAGTTGTTCCGACGACATGGAATTCCACGCTGCCTCAATCCTGGCATCAGTCCATTGTGATGCCGCTTCAGCATCGAAAGGGTATTTGTCGAGATATTCAGTAATCGAGCGGTTGACGTCAGCAATTGCGCCCGAGATGTTCAAGTCTTGGGACAACTCGCTCGCAAAATCCGATTCAAGCACTTCTAGCTGGGCGGCCGGCCTGGCATCTTTAAGCGCAGTGGAGCGACGCGCAATTTCATAGCGCGCTCTGCGCCACCGCTCGATCATGCGCTGGCTGTCGGTGAGGCCCTGCGTAGTGAAGTTGGCGTTGGAGCGGTAGTGGGTCTTGATGAGTTCAAGGCGCAGGGCGGCGGGCTCGATGCCCTTGGCGAAGAGATCGCGCGGCGTGTAGAAGTTGCCCTTGCTCTTGCTCATCTTGGTCCCTTCGACCATGAGAAAGCGCGGGTGGAACCACATCGCGGCGTAGGGCGCGCTCGCAGGGTCGGCGTTGAAGGCGCAGCAGGATTGGGCGAGTTCGCACTCGTGGTGGGGGAAGATGTTGTCTTCGCCGCCGGAATGGAGATCGATGATGGGTTTGGCGTTTTCGATCGCGAGGGTGGCGAGATTCGCGGGAGAGAGGTTCGTGTTGGCGCCCAGTCGCGCGGCGCTCATGACGCTGCACTCGATGTGCCAGCCGGGGTAGCCCCATCCCCAGGGGCTTTCCCACTTCATGATGTGGCGAGGGTCTTCCTTCCAGAGGAGGAAGTCGGCCGGGTGCTCTTTCTGGCTCTGGTGTGCCGCGGCGATTCGGCCGCCCTCGCCCTCTTTGAGTTTGTCGAGGGTGTTGCCGCTGAGGCGGCCGTAGCCGGGGAAACTCCGGACACGGAAGTAGACGACGCGCGAGCCGGGCGGGCCGACGGCGTAGGCGTGTTTTTTCTCGATAAGGCGCTGGACGAGCGCGATCATGCCCTGCACGTTGTCGGTGGCGCGGGGCATGAGCGTCGGGTCCTTGTCGGCGTCGATGGCGAGCTTGAGACCGAGGGCTTTCGCATCTTCGCGGAAGCGTGATTCGTAGAAGCGGGCAACCTGGTACGGGTCGTTTGGATCAACGGAAACACCGGCGGGGATCTTGCCGGATTTCTTGGCCTCGGCGAGTCTCTTGGCGGCCTGTTCCATCTTGTCTTCGCCGGCGCCGTCGGCGGAGTCGTCGTCGGTCATGTGGCCGACGTCGGTGATGTTCATGACGTGGGTGACGGTGCGTGGGCCCTTGTGCGTGCCGCCCTTGCCGTCGGCGAGTTCGCAGAGGGGGGATTCGATCCAGCGTCGGAGGAGATCGGCGGCGAGAAAGGAGCGGAAATTTCCGATGTGGGCGTCGTCGTAGACCGTCGGGCCGCAGGTGTAAAAGGTGATGCGGGAGGGGTCGGGGGGGGCGAATTCCTCGACTCGTTTGGTCAGCGTGTTATACAGGCGGAGCGGCATCGGCGAATCGTACGGGCCGGGAGCGGGGTGGACCGGCCTGCGGAGCGGATGCGGGGGTGGCGAGAAACGGCGATTTTTGGTTTTGGCTCTGTCCGGTTGCGTGTTAGTCTGTTCACGAAAGGAGTTCTCCGATGCAATTCCGGACGATCGCTTGTGGGGGCGCTGTGGCCGCGTGGATTACGGGGATGGCGTCGGCGCAGATGGTGTTTACGGCGCAGACGCGGACGGCAACGGCGACCGGGCCGGGGGGCGTGACGCAGCAGTCGTCGGCGCCGAACTTCGACCCTATTTCGTTCAACGTCCAATCGCCCGGGGCGACGGGCGGATTGTCGTTCGCCGGGTTGTATTCAACGTTGGACGGCCTGTACTTGAGCGTGCAGGCTTCGGCGGGGCTGCGGGCCAACGCGCAGTCGAAATACGGAACGGCGAACACGGTCCACAACGTGACCTTTCACACTCCGACGAACTGCGCGTTCGGCCTGACCGGAAACAATCTCTTCGGCGTTTTCAGTCTGGTCGGGCCCGGTGTGAACATTCAACATTCGGGGGTCAACCCGGGATGGAGTCACACGGGAACGTTCCTCGCGGGACAGGACTACACGCTGAGCCTGACGACGACGGGGGACCCGGCGTCGGATCAGAGTTTCACGGCGCACATCGACATCCTGGACATTCAGCCGCAGACACAGGGGGGCGAATTCACCTATCAGGGCACACTGCGTCAGACGTCGGGGCAGTTCATCAATACCCCGAGCGATCTGATGTTTGCGCTTTACCCCGCGGCGGCGGGCGGCGCCCCGATCGGACCAACCCTGACCAAGAACAACGTGGAGGTCAAGGGCGGGGTCTTCACGACGGCGCTTGATTTCGGCAGCGTGTTTGACGGGACGGAACGGTGGCTCGAGGTGGGAGTGCGCAACCCGGCGGGATCGGGGAACTTTGTTCCGGTCTTGCCGCGGACGCGGCTGGATTCGACCCCGTACGCGTCGTTCGCGCTTGGGGCAAAGTCGGCGCCGTGGTCTGGCATCACGGGTGTGCCGGCGAATGTGTCCGGTGCGTTTTCACCGTGGACGAGCGTGAGCGGGGGGATCAACTACGTCAACAGCGTTTCGATCGGAACTCCGGCGTTCGCGCCGGCAGATCAATTGCATCTGATGTCGGCGACTTCGAATCGGATAACGATTCAATCGACCGGCACGGGGTACGCGGGCATCAGGTCCAAGACTGCGGGGCGGGAGTACTTCTTTGGCAACAACAACAACGACCAGTGGGAGCTGTTTGACAACACCGGGTTGGCATCCCGGATTCGCGTGTTGTCGAGCGGGAATGTGGGGATCGGGAACCTGTCGCCCGAGTTGAAGCTGAGCGTGGCGGGGGGCATCCAGCTCCCGACAGGGAATTTCCTGGCGTTCGGAACGGTGGGAAACCTCACCGGCACCGCCGAGAATACCGACCTGATTGCCTTCTACCGGACCAATCTCTCCACAGGGGGGAGCAATTCCACCGAGTTGCGCCTTGTCATTGGCGACGACAACACCGCCGGGCCGAGCCAGGATTACTTCACGATCGGGACGATCCCGGGCGGGGCGTGGAATCCGACAATCAGCTTCCGATCGGACGGAGTGGCGGCCAAGCCCGGCGGCGGATCGTGGGCGAATATCTCCGATCCACGAACGAAGCACGATGTATCGCCGCTGAAGGGAACGCTGGATCGGTTGCTGGCGCTGCGGGGGTATCAGTACTTCTACAACGAAGACGAGATCCGGAATGGGCGTGCGTTGCCCGGCGTGCAGATCGGACTGATGGCCGACGAGGTGGAGCGGGTGTTCCCGGATTGGGTCACGCGCGACCGCGACGGGATGCGGATGGTGACCGAGCGGAGCACAACGGCCCTCATGGTGGAGGCGCTGCGGGATCTGCGGGCGGAGAAGGACGAACAGATCCGGCAGCGGGATGCGCGGATCGAGGCGCTGGAAGAGCGGCTGAAACGCTTGGAGGCCGCGATGGAGAGGGCGGCGGGCGGCACGGCGAAGTGACCCGGTCGGGGCGTGTTCGGAGTTCCATTGCGGATCTCCGACCCCGACGATCGTGAACAGAAGATCTTCTTGCATGAAACGGCCTTCTGTGCGACATTGAACGCGGGAGGTCTTCTCATGCACCAGAATGCGCTTGTTGTTGGTCTGACCGTTGTCTTGGCCGCGGCGTTGGGCGGGCGTGATGCCGGGGCGGCGACGTTTTCGAACGGCGCCTCGATCACGATCAACGACAACGCGAACGCGTCGCTGTATCCGAGCAACATCAGCGTGGGCGGGAGTCTGCCGATCCAGAGCGTCGGCGTGACACTGACCGGGTTCACACATGCGAAGATGACCGATCTGACGATGCTGCTCGTGTCGCCGGCGGGCAAGAAGATCCAGCTTCTGGCGAATGCACCGGGGAGTGCGCCGTCGCCGTTTCCGCTCGCGATCTCCGACGCGGGATCACCTCTGAACGGCGATCCGCTGGTGAAGATCCCGTATCGCCCGACGGTGGTGCCCACGACGATGCTGATGCCAACGCCCGCGCCGGGATTGCCGTACGAGACGTCGATGGCGTCTTTGATCGGTGACGATGCATCCGGGACGTGGTCGCTGTACATCCGAGACAACGTATCGGGCGAGGCGGGAGTTGTGTCCGGCGGCTGGAGCCTGAGCATCAACGGAGGGGTGATCTCTCCGGTCTCGAGCGAATTTGTCTATCAGGGCATTCTGAAGGATGCGGGCGGGCCGCTCAACGGCACGTACGACGTCCGCGCCGATCTGTGGCGGAGCCCGACGAGCGTGTTCGCCGGCGACAAGGTTGCGTCGGTGACGTCCTTTGGTGTGCCGATCGAGAAGGGCGTGTTCACGACACGGTTTGCGCCGCCGACGAGTATTCTGACGGCGGGGCGCGCGACGTGGGTGGAGATCGCCGTCAAGGGCCCGACGGACGCGGGGTTTGTGACGCTGGCGGATCGGCAGCCGCTGTCGGCGACGCCGTTCGCGACGTACGCGCAATTCGCGGAATCGGCGGACTTCGCGCAGAACGCCTTGTCGGTGGACTGGAACAACGTGACCTCCGTGCCTCCGAATGTGGAGAACGCGTTCAGCCCGTGGCTCAGCCAGCCGGGCAGTGCGATCAGCTACTCCCTCGGCAACGTGCTCGTGGGGACGACGACGGGCACATCAAAGCTCACGGTCAACGGCACGATCGAATCAACGTCCGGCGGCATCAAGTTTCCCGACGACACGGTGCAGACGACGGCGGCGACGACCTCGGTCGTTGGCGGGACGACCTCGTCGATCAACTTCGGGTCGATCGCCGCCGGAGCTGAAGGTGTAGCGAACGTGAATTTCGCGCCGGGTACTTTTCTGGCGACCGATGTGGTGGTTGTGTGCCCCACCTCCGACCTGCCCTCGGACATCGGGATCATGTACGCGAGGGTCGTGAGCGCGACGCAGATCAAGTTTGTGCTTCGCAACAACGGAACGGCCGCCGTTGATCCGCCGCTGACCGGCTTCAGCTTCCGGGTGATCCGCTGACGTCGGGTTGCGGACGGAGCATCGGGCGCAGAAGGACGGACCGTTCGGGGAGCGCCGCGCGCGGGATCGGCGTGCCATAGAAAAGTCCTGACCGGGCGGCGTAGCGCGTGGAGTGCGTGCGGAATCCCGCCTGTATCGAGGGAAAGGCCCTCCGGCGGTGCCCTGGTGGGTCCGCACCGGCAAACGACCGGTCGGTTTTTGTTTCGAAAAAGCGCGATCGGGTGGTAGGCTGTGGGTTCCGAGGAGCTTCGAAACATGGGCATCCGAAGTGTGTTGGCGGCGGCGGCGTTGTGCGTCTGTTTCGCGGCGCAGTCGCTCGCGCAGATGACGTTTACGGCACAGAACCGGTTCGTGACGGCAACGGCGCCGGGGGGCGGGGTGCCGCAGACGATCACGGCTCCCAACTACTTCAGTTTCAACCAGAGCGTGAGCGTGCCCGGGGTTGGCGGGACTCCTGCCGCGGCGGCGCAAGCGTCGTCGCCGGGCGGACTGATCATCACGACGTCGGGGAGTGCCAATCCGGGAAAGAACGGCGCGGGGCAATTCGGAACGGCGACATCGACCTGCTCGCTGACGTTTACGGTGGTGAGCACGTGTTCATTCACGATGACATCGAACTTCGGGAGCGCCACGATTACCTTGATGGGGCCCGGCGTGAGCGTTTCGCGGACGGGAAACGGCACGGCGACGTACGACACGGGGAAGTTCCTGGCCGGGCAGACGTATGTGTACACCTGCACGACAAGCGGGGCGAACGTGCTCGGGTCGCCGACGACGGGGAGTTATAACTCGACGCTGGCCATTACGGGGTTTGGCGCGACGGCGGTCGACCATTCGTTCCCCTACCAGGGCGTTGTGAAGGACGCGGGCGGGCAGGCGATCGGCACGCCGACGGATTTCCGTTTTTCGCTGTATTCGGCGGCGAGCGGCGGGGACCAGATCGGCGCGACGGAGGACCTGGCGGCCCTTCCGGTTTCGAACGGGACATTCACCGCGACGCTGAACTTCGGAAATGTGTACGACGGGGGCGAGCGTTGGCTTGAGATCGCGCTGCGGAATCCGGCGGGGTCGGGCTCGTACACGACGATCGCGGGGCGGACGAAGATCCAGCTCGTGCCGTACGCGGATTACGCCTTGAGCGCGGGGAGCGTGGAGTGGGAGGACGTGGCGGGTGTGCCGGCGGTGCTGCCGCCGTGGGAGGCGACCGACACGGGAATTCACTATGGCGGGAATGTCGGAATCGGCTCGGCGGGAACTGCGGAGCCGAGCTTTCCCCTGCACGTCAAGGCGGCCGACGGGTTTGGATTTGTGCATACGGCACCGGAGAGCGGGGTCGAGCTGGGGACGTACGCCAACCCGAGCGCCGGCTGGTTCGGAACGATGAGCAATCACCCGCTGTATTTCTACGTGAATAACGAGCCCGATCCGCAGATGGTGATCGATACGGAGGGTCGCGTCGGGATCGGCACGGCCGCACCGACGGAACAGCTCCACGTGATTGGCAACGTACTGGCCAACAACGTGGCGGTGCCTTCGAGCATCCGGTTCAAAGATCACGTCGCGCCGATGGACGATGCGCTCGACTCGCTGCTCCGGCTCGAGGGCGTGCGGTTTGATTGGAAGCCCGAGTGGGCGAAGCAGCGTCCGGGGCGCGAGCACGACATCGGGTTCGTCGCAGAGGACGTCGCGAAGATCTTCCCGGAGGTTGTCTTCCGTGACGCGCGGGGGAACGTGACGGGGATGGACTATTCGCGTCTGACCGCCGTCGCCGTGCAGGCGATCAAGCAGCAGCAGAAGCAGATCACGGAGCGCGACGCGAAGATCGCCGAGCTCGAGGCGCGGCTGCGGAAGATTGAGGAGAAGCTGGACGCGAGGTAGTCGCGGCCGATCGGGGGAATCAGAGCGGCGACTGTCATCCCGGCCGCACGGGAGTGCCTTGACCTTCATGGACAGGAGCGGAAGGGACTGCGCGTGCGTCCGACGAGGCGGCCTCGCAGACTCCCACGAACACCGCTCCCTCCGGCGCCGCGAGCGCCCGCGAAGTGGGCACGTTCAGCGTGAATTTCTCCCCGATCACCCAGCCGACGATCCGTATCAGCGACTTTGCGTCGGTTGATTCTCCGCACGCGAGATGTTCGCGATCAAACTTCGCGATCGCTTCCGCCAGCGGCTCGCCCGTGCTGATATCCGCGGCCTCGAGCGTGCCGCGGGCACGCTTGGCCGACCACACCGCCGTGTGCCCTTTACCCAGCCGGTTTTCCGCCCAGCGTGCCACGAGCTGATCGACGTCGTGGTTTCCCGTCCAGGCGACGACCCAGCCGATGTCGTGGGGGCTTCCGAAGTCGTCGAGCCAGCGCGAATCCGTCGCGTCGCCGATCACGCCGTCAACGCCCTCGGTCGCGGCGATGTCGATGCTCTCCTCGCTGCTGTCCACGATCCGAACGGGGATCCGGCGCCTGGCCAGCTGCTTGGCGAGCGCCACGCTGATCGGGTGGGCGCCCACCAGCATCACCGTGCCGCCTTCGCCCGCCCGAACGCGGAAGAGCCACGCCAGGACCGGGGAGACGACGCTTGCCAGGAGCACCGATCCGGCGATCACCACGAACATGACGAGGTCCAGCCGGTCGATATCCGCGAGCGTTGAGTGCAGTGCCGCGGCGCTCAGGTTGCTTTTTCCCTCCTGGAGCGTCCGGGCCAGTTCGTCCGAGGCGACCGCGATTACCGAGAGCGCCACGATCCCGCGCGGGGCGAATGTTGCCGCGAACATCCGCTCTCCGATATCCATCCGGGAGCGCCATGTCGAGACGAGCACCGCCATCGGCCGGACCAGGAAGATCAGCGCGAGCACGAAGGCGCCTTCACGCCAGGTCACGGCGTGCAGGCGCGTCACGTCGAACTTCGACGACAGCAGGACGAAGAGCGTTCCGACAAGCATCACCGCGAGCAGTTCCTTGAACGCACGTAATTCCGTCCCGCCCAGGATCCGAGCCCGCGCCATGATGACGCCGCAGATCGTCACCGCGGCCAGGCCGCCCTCGGGAGCGACGGCTTCGCCGATGCCCACGCACGTCATGCAGATGCCGACCGCCGTCAGGTTGACCAGTTGAGGCTCGGGCCTTGCAGAGTGACTGATGGCCGCGAGCAGGCCGCGCCCGACGAACCCCATCACGATCCCGATCCCAGTTCCGCCGATCAGGGGCCGGAAGAAGATCCACGCACCCTCGCCGGCGATTTGGGATTCGGCGCCGTGCAGAAAATAGAGCCGCAGCACGTCCAGAGCCGTGATGGTCACGACCACGCCGAGCGGATCGACCAGCACGGCCTCCGCGGCGAGCACCGCATGGAGCCTCGGGGTCACCCGCACCAGGCGCAGGATCGGCTGCACCACCGTCGGTCCGGTCACGATGACCGCGGCGCCGAAGAGGATCGCGATCGGGATCGAAATCCCGAGCAGGAGGTGGGCGGCGGCGGCGGCGCCGGCCCATGTGATCGCCGCGCCGATTGTGAGCAGCCCCCAGACCGCCCGCGGCGCACGGGCCAGTTCTTCCCGGTTGAGATGGAGCGCCCCTTCGAAGATGAGCAGGCCGATCGCAACCGTGATGAACCCGGTGAGCGCTCGCCCGAGCGAGGTCCCGTCGACGATCCCAAGGCCTGAGGTTCCGAGCGCAAGGCCGGTCAGGAGCAGGGGCAGGAGCGCCGGAACCTGAATCCTGCGGCAGAAGACGCTGACGATGGCGCTGGCGCCGAGCGCAAGAGCGATGGATTGGGCGGAGGTGTTGGGCATGAGTTCCCGGTGTCGTGCCGTCGCGGGCGGGTGCAGAGTAGCGAATGCACAAGCGCAGGTTGGCGCCGCGAGCCAGCGATGTCGGGACGAAGAGAGGTCTCAATTAGCGGGGCCGGCCTACGCCGGGGGCGGGGGCGGCGGCGTGGTCTCGACCGGGTTGCCGGGCGGCGTGGCGGGCTCGGCGTTTTCGGGCGCGGGCGGCGATTGTGATGCGGGCTTGGCCGGCGCGGGCTCATCGACCTGGCCACGCAGGTCCTTGGCCCGCGTGATCAGCCCGGTCTCGAACTGGTCTTTCTGCTCCGTCGATTCGCGCGTCGGCTCGAGCTTGAAGTGCCACTTCACGACGTGCTCGTAGGGAATGGCCGAGCTGGCCAGGTCCAGCGGGACTCGCTCGTAAAGGGGCGTCCAGGCCGTCTGCTTGGTCCGGAGCGGTTCGTAGCCTGCCTTGCGGAGGCGCACGTCGTAGTCGCCGTAGTACGTGAACTCGGTCTCGAGGGGCGTGCGGCCGAGTTCGACATCGTTGAGCGTGACGATTGCGCCGTTGGGTTCGCTGGTGATCTGAATGACGCGCTGCGAGCAGCCGGCGAAGAGCGAACACATCCCGGCACAGCCGACAGCGCACGCGATTCGAATCGCGTGCGCGCCGAATTCGGGAAATCGGGCTGGAGCGGGGTTAGTCATGAGAGTCGCCGTTGGCTGCGGCGGCGGGATGGGTCTCGGCGGGATCTCGCCAGAGCCGGCGTTCGGGGATGTGATCGAACTCGTCGCCTCGGAAGAGCGATCCGAGATAGGCGCGGCGGACGAGATCATCATTGATGAGATCACGCGGCGTGCCCACGGCGAGTTCTCTGCCGCTGTCGAGGATGTACGCCCGGTCGCAGACACGCAGAGTCTGCTGGACGTTGTGGTCGGTGATGAGAAAGGCGATGCCCTCGGAAGTCGGGCCGTGGCCGTGGGCGAGGTGCCGGATTTCTTTCTGCAGATCCTCGACGGCGATCGGGTCCACGCCGCTGAATGGCTCATCGAGGAGGATCAGCTTGGGGTTGGTGACGAGCGCCCGGGCGATCTCGAGCTTGCGGCGTTCGCCGCCGGAGCAGGTGCGGGCGGGCTGATTGGCCTTGTGGGAGAGGCCGAAGCGTTCGAGAAGTTCGGCGGCCTTCTTGCGCCGGAGGGCCCGGGGGGTGCCGGTGGTCTCGATGATCGCCAGGAGGTTCTGCTCGCAGGTGAGTCGCTGGAAGATGGAGGGTTCCTGGCTGAGGTAGCCCATCCCCAGGCGTGCCCGCTTGTACATCGGGAGGGTCGTGATATCCCTTCCGTCGAAGTAGACGCGTCCGTCGGTGCTGCCTCCACCGATGGCCGGGTCGGCGTCGATCATGCCGATGGTCATTCGGAAACTGGTGGTCTTGCCCGCCCCGTTGCGCCCGAGCAGGCCGACGACCTCGCCGCGCTCGATGTGGAAAGAAACGTCGTCAACGACGACGCGCCCGGAATAGGTCTTGTGGAGCTTGACGCACTGGAGAAGGGGCACGTGGGGCGATTGTACGCGGGGGCCGATTCGGCCAATTCCGTGCGAAAACCATGGATCAGAACGTGCGATCAGGGCCAAAAAAAGCCGCGGCCTGCTCGGATAGATCCGAACAGGCCGCGGTATGGGGTGGGGGCGGTGTTGAAGGCGGCTACCGGCAGGGGCGCCGGATATCGGCCGTGGGAGAAAGCGACGCCGGTTGATTCAAGCTGCCGGTGTTCGCCAAGGCACGAATCCGCTTTACTTGTCAGTCCGCGAAATCCAACCCTCCAGATTCGCTGGAGTGTCGTGGCGGAGATCATCGCATGCCGAGGCCCTGTTTGCTGCCGGGCTTTGCCGCGATTTCGTCAGAAATCAAGCGAGGTTTTTCCCTGCACAAACACGATCTTGCCGGGAAAATCCCTGAACGGTGGTGTCGGCGACGCGGTGGAGTGGGCCCTGACGCCGCTTGAGACAGCCGTCAGGTCCGCTAACACCCGTCCGATTCCTTGAGGAACCCGGCGGAAACAGCGAGGCGCATGAGATCGGCGCGGTCTTTCAGGCCCAGTTTCTGCATGAGGCGGGCGCGGTAGGACTCGATGGTCTTGACGCTGAGGCCTGCGCGATCGGCGATCTGCTGCGAGGTGTAGCCCTTGGCAACTTCGGTGAGAACCTCGCGTTCGCGCTCGCTGAGGGTCTCGATCGGGGCGGCGCGATGTTCACCCGGCTTGGCATCGGTGAGCACGTTCTTGAGCGAGCCCACGCTCTGAATATCGACGAAGACGCCGCCCTTCGCGACGGCTCGGATCGCGCTGATCAGTTCAGAATCGGCAGCGCTTTTTACAAGGTATCCGGCGGCACCCATCGCGATGGCGCTGCGGACGTAGGCCGGATCGTCGTGCATCGTCAGGACAAGAATTTTGGCGTCCGGCGCCGCGTCCAGAAGACGCTGAACACCGGCAATTCCTGAGCCGCCGGGCATGGAGAGATCCAGGGTGATGACGTCGGGCTTTGCCTCCGAGGCGGTCTCGATTGCCTGCTGGAGGGTGCCGGCCTCGCCGACAACTTTCATGTCCTCCTGCCCCTCAATAAGGAGGCGGAGGCCGCTACGGAGCAGTGAATGATCGTCGACAACAAGTACTCGGATCGGGCTCATGGGAGGTTCCCCGGTAGAGGAAGAAGGATGCGCACCACAGTGCCCTGGCCGGGTGCCGAAGTCATATCGTATCGCCCGTCCAGCAGCTCGACACGCTCACGCATGCCGTACAGGCCGAGGGAGCTTCGGGCGGGTTTGGAAGCATCAAATCCCCTGCCGTCGTCGCGGATTTCGAGGGAGAGAGCGTCGCCTTCGGCCGAGAGAGCTACACGAACGGTTTTCGCCTGTGCGTGCCGGGCGCAGTTGGTGAGCGATTCCTGAAGGACCCGAAATGCGCACATTTCCACGGCGGCAGGGAAGCGTTCGCCCGGCTTGAGACTAATCGCGAGTTCGACGCGGGGTCCCTTGGGCGTTTGGAACTCCTCGCAGACGCGCTCGACCGCGGGAATGAGGCCCAGATCGGCCAGCACGGTGGGGCGGAGGCCCCGTGAGATACGGCGGACTTCACTCAGACCGGCGGAGGCCGACTCCGCGGCCGCCCGGGCCCTCTCGCGTGCCGCTTCGAGCGTGTCTGATTGCTCGACCATCCGAAGGGCGATGAGAACGGCGGTGAGCTGCTGGCCGAGTTCATCGTGCAGGTCCCGCGCGATGCGGGCGCGCTCCTGCTCCTGCGCATCGAAGAGTTGGCCGAGCAGAAGGCCGCGCGAAGCGGAGAGCCGCTGGATCGGCCGGACGACGGCGAACCAGAGCGCCGGGGCGAGCATGGTGGTGAGAAGAAATGTATCGATCGCGGCCTCGGCGATCGGGTACCTACTGGCGCTCAGGAGCGCCCCGAATAGCAGCATGATCATGCACTCGAGAAACGAAACGAGCGCGAGGACGATGGCGAAGACGCGGAACGGCTGCGCGGAGGGGCGCCGGATCCATGAGATGTGATTGGGCATTACCGCATTATGGCCGTCGCCGGCGGGCGCGGGGCCGTGGAATTACACGATGCGGATGCTCATCGGATAGCGGTAATAGTCGCCCCGGTGGGCGGCGCGGGCCGCGAGAATGCAGCCGACGATATTGAGAATCAGGAGCGGGATCGTGAGGAACGCCCCGATGCCGCAGGTGATGATCGCGGCGACGATGATAATCGCGGCGTAGATCAGCAACGAGAGCTGGAAGTTGACCGATTCGCGCCCGTGGTCGTCGAGAAACGGGCTTTGGTCCTTCTTGATCTGCCACATGATGATCGCGGCGATCAGGGGAGTCAGGAACGGCCCGCCGATATGGGCGATGAGCGGGACGATGTGATTGAACGTGGCGTAGGTGCGTTCGTCGGCCTGGCTCGCGTGGGCGGAGGGCCCGGCGGCGGCGTGCATGGCGGGGTTGTTCACGGTCTGGTCCAAGGCGGTCTCCGGTGAATGGTTGGGAGTCTCGGGGCTTGGGTTTCGCGCCGCGAAGAGCTCATCGGTGCACGGATTCGGTGCCCGGGCCATCTTATTTTGTTTGACAAATCAAATTATATGCGTTAGGCTTTGAATATGCCACAGGCCAAGGGCGTCCGGGCCGTCCTCGACGCTTATCCCAAGATCTTCTTTGCCTGCCACCGGCGGCACCGGCGCGATCCGCGTACGGAGAAACTGCTCAGCGAATCGCAGGCACGCGTTCTCGATCATTTGGACCAGTTTGAGCCCACCAGCCTGACCCGGCTCGCGGAGCATCTGGGCGTCACTCTGGGGACCATGTCGCTCTCGGTCGAGCGGCTGGTTCGCCGGGGCTACGTCCGACGACGCGAAGACCCGGCCGATGGGCGGAAGGTTCGGTTGCTCCTCACGCCCGCGGGGGCGAGGATGAAGGAGGCGGCGAGCGTGCTCGACGAAGAACTCGTCGAGGCGATGATGTCGCGCCTGGATGAACCGGATCGGGCGTTGGCGGTGCGCGGGCTGGAACTTCTGGCGGGCGCGGCACAGCAACTTATCAGCGAGCGGGCGTCGAGCCGTGTGGTGGGGGCGGCAGGATCGCGGGGAATGGGAGACGAAAGGGGTGATTCATGAGATTGGCCTTGATCGGTTTGGGTGTGCTGGTGGCGGCGATCGTTCTCGTGTGGGTGATTGGAATGCTTCTGCCCAAAGGGCATGTGGCGACGCGATCAGCGGGGTTCAAGGTGCCGCGCGAGCGAGTCTGGGAATTGCTGACCGATTTCGCGGGCCAGCCTGCGTGGCGGAAGAGCCTCAAGAGCGTGGAGCGGGCATCCGACCAGAACGGTCACGAAGTTTGGGTGGATGTGAACAGCCGCGGCGAGCGCATGCCTTACGAAACACTCGACGCCGCAGCTCCGGCGAAGCTCGTTCGGAAGATCGCGGACCCGTCGCTTCCCTTTGGTGGCACATGGACGTGGGAACTCATCGAGGAAGACGGCGGCACGCGACTGCGCATCACCGAGCGGGGCGAGGTGTACAACCCGCTTTTCCGGGTCGTTTCGCAGTTTATGGACATGCGCAAGACGATCGATGGCTTTCTCATCGACCTGGGCACCAAGCTGGGCGAGCCGGTCAAGCTCGAGGATTAAGCGGGCTACGGGCAGAGCAGTTCGTTGTACGCCGCGAGGAAGATGACGAAGTCGGCGTCTTCGACGATGCCGTCGTGATTGAAGTCCGCCGGGCAGCCGGCGGGCATGGACGGGTCGGCGCAGTCGAGCAGGTTGTACGCGAGGACGAAAATCGAGAAGTCTGCATCCTCGACCAGTCCGTCGTGATTGAGATCGCACGGGCAGGAAGTGGCGGCGCCGAGCAGTCGGGCTATGCGACCGGCGGACTTGCCCCCGGCGAGTGTGAACGTGCCGCCGGCGACGAGAGACTCGCCCTTGCCGTCGCCGGCGTCCCAGACGGCGAGGGTGTTTACGCGGTTGTTGAGGCCATTAAGCACATCGGAGTTGACGGCGTGCCACTGGGTGCCATCCCACTTGGCGATGCGGTCGGCGGGAACGCCTCCGGCCTGCGTGAAGTCTCCCGCGGCGTAGAGCATGAGTCCGTTGCCGTCGCGTGCATCCCAGAATTCCAGAGCGCGAACATTGCCGTTCATGCCGGTGCCCAGGGGCTGCCAGTTGGTGCCGTCCCAGCGCGCAATGTAGTTGAGGACGGTGGGTCCGGCGTTGGTGAATGTGCCGCCGGCGTAGAGGCCGAAGGACACGTCGGCGGCCGCGCTATTGCCACGAGGTCCTCTCGGCACGCTGCCGCCGATGGCGAAAGCGAGCGGGGCTGAACTAAAGCCCGCGGGGCCGGTGCCCAGGACAATGTGGGGGCCGTCGCGATGGTTGGACGTAACGCCGAACCAATTGTCGGTGCCCTGACCCGCGACCTGGCTGAAGGAACCGCCGGCGAAAATATCGTCGACGGAGTCGCCGTCGATGTCGCCGACCGCCGCCACGAATTCGGGGCCGTTGGGAGAGGGGAGGAACGGATCGTTCGCCAGCCAACTCTCTGTGACCGGATCGTAATAAGCACCGTAGCTGTTGCCGGGAATGCCGCCGGCGTCGAGGAAATTCCCTCCGACATGGATGATGAGGGAAGGGTCGCCCGGCCTGCGAAGAACTTCGGCGCAGCGCGGGTCGGCGGCTCCGAAAAGCGGGCCAAGGCAATTGGGTGGACCGGTCGGGGGAACCTGAATGACCGTGCCACCGGTGCAGGGCGAGCTGAATTGCCCGAGCAGGTACTTCGTGACGACGCCGAGATCGCCGACCGCGCCGGTGATCCAGGTTCCTGTTCCGGAGAGATTGGGAGTGAGTTCGACGGGGACGAAGTGGCCGCCGCCGTCCTTCGAAATGGAGACAGCCGTGTCCTGAGGCAGGCCAGTGCCCGGCAGGTGGAAAACGCCGGAAAGCCCGACAGAGAGATTGCCATTGAGGAGGGTCTTCTCGAACCCCGCGCACACGCGGTTGATGCTGGGGCTGAAGCCGGTGGCGCCGCCGTTGCCGATGGGGTACCAGGCCTGCGTGCCGAGCTGGGAGATCCCGTTGCTGCCGATGCCGCCGGCGAGGAGGCCGGTGGGGCTGCCCTCGGGCGGGACGTAGAGGAACTGCGGGAAGGTGCCGGGGTCGATCGGGTTGGCCCACGCGGTGCCGTCAAAGGTTGCGATCTCGTTCGCGGGCGCCCCGCCGGCCTGGTCGATGACTCCCCCGACCACGAGTACGTCGCCGTCTCCGTTGCCTCCCCGATGGACTGCAGAGCCTTTCGCCACGCACAGGCCGGTGATGGAAGGGAAGTCGCTGAGAACATTGAGTCCGCCGGCGACATCCCCCCAGGTCACGCCGTCCCACGAAGCGATGTTGTTGCGGGGATTGCCGCCGGCGGTCGTGAACCTTCCCGCGGCGTAGAGCAGCGGCTTGCCGGCCGGCGCCGTGGGGTTGTAGACGGCCAGCTGGGTCACGCGGGACGAGGAATTTCCGCTGATGCCCAGGGATGTCCACGCGCCCGCATCAAGCCGCCGGACGCGTCCGCTGAAACTGCCCCCGGCATAAAGCTTTGGCCCGCCTCCGAGTTGATCGTCGTACGACGCGAGGCATTCGACGTTCTGTCCCAGGCTGTTATTGACGACAACCCAGGCGCTGCCGGTCCATTGGGCCACGCCGATGGTGAAAACGGCGCCGGAAGAATCGAAATTTCCTCCGGCGTAGAGGCTGCCGTTGAAGACCGTGAAGCACTTCACGCCCCAGTTGGCGGAAGGCGTGCCCAGGCCGTCGCCGAGTGCCTGCCATGCCCCGTTGCGCCAGCGTGCGACGCCGACGGCGGGGATTCCGCCCGCGGTGTTGAAGACGCCTCCGACGTAAAGGGCTTCACCGCTGCCGTCGTTGAAAACTGTCATGGCGCGGATGCTGAGCGTGCCGGCCGATGTGGTGATGCCCGAGCCCAGCGGGGTCCACTGCGTGCCGTCCCAGCGGGCGATTGCGTTGCACGCGACGCCCCCGACGGTCGTGAACTTGCCCCCGATAAAGATCGAAGGCGTGCCGTCGTGATCGTCGTCCCAGGCGACGGCGGCGGTGGCGCTGGCGGAGTTGCCAATCGTGCCGAAGGCAAACTCGCCGGACCACTGAGGCTCGACCGCGCGCGCGGAGGAAGCCGCAAGCGTCAGTGCGAGCAGCCAGAACGATCGTAATGAACTGAAATGAACGTGCTCCATGCCCATACCCCTGCCGGCCCCTGCACGTCGCACTCCGAGAACGCGGCACGATGGGCCGCCATCCAGAATACCTGCGAATACGGGTGCTGGCCAGAGTTGAATCCCAAAGTGCCGGGAGGGCAGCTGCAAGCGGCGGAGGGACCGAGAACATCTGCAATCCTGCGCCGAGAGCGGGGCCGTGGCCCCGCCGGGTCAAGGGCAAACCAACGCGTCGTAGGCCACGACGAAGATGCTGAAGTCGGCATCGTCGACAAGGGCGTCGGCGTTGAGATCGGCGGGGCAGCCCGCGGGCATTGCGGGATCGGCGCAGTCGAGGGTGTCGTAGGCGACGACGAATATGGAGAAATCGGCGTCTTCGACGAGTCCGTCGAAGTTCAGGTCGGCGGGGCAGGATCGGACGAAGCGGACAAGGAAGTTATCCACCTTTCCGGTCGCCTGCAGGCGTGCGGTTGTGCCGCTGCCGCCGTTGGAGGAAATGAAGCCGAGGAGCACGGGAGGGGCGCCGTCGGTGAGGTCGGGCTTGGCGTTGCCGCCGATCTCGGTCCAGTCGGTTGCGTGGAGTGAGCGGGCAAAATGAATCCAGCCGCCTCCCGCGACGGCGGCGTCGCCCGGGACGGAGTAGTACTTGCCTTCCTGAACAAGAAGAGGGCCGAAACCCATGGCACTGACGTACGGGGCCGTGTCGCAGCGCGCGTCGAAGGAAACTTCGAGCGAAAGGAGCGAGCCGAGAACGCCGGGATCGTGCTCGATCGATTTCTTCGCGTGGGCCATGGCAATCTGGACTCCCTGCGGCACAACCTGCCAGTTGTGGGCGACGAGGCGGCAGTCGCCGGGGTTGCCGCCGGAGCCGCGGATGCCGCTGTACAGCGCGTCGGCGCCGGGTGTGGTGTCGAGCACCTTGGTGAGCGACCATGTGGAATCAAGGAAGGTGCCGTCGAAGTACTGCTGCGCGAGGGCGGGGGCGCACACGACGGGCGAGACGGCGAGGAAACGGATGACGGATTTCATGGGCCACTCCAGATTCCGGACACACCACGGAAACCCCGGAAGAATTGCTCGATTCTATGGGCAGAGCAGCTCGTTGTACGCGGCGAGGAAGATGACGAAGTCGGAATCTTCGACGATGCCGTCCTGATTGAGATCCGACGGACACCCGGCCGGCATGGACGCGTCGGCGCAGTCGAGGGTGTTGTAGGCGAAGAGGAAGACCACGAAATCGGCATCATCGACCTGGCCGTCGTAGTTGAGGTCGGAGGGGCAGGGAGCGCCGAGGCGGACGAGGTTGGCGGGCACGTCCACCGTGCCGCTGTTGATCAGAGTGGTGTAGTAGATCTTGGCGCAGCCGGTGTTGATGAGGTGTGAGCCCGAGTCGATGCGGAGGGTGCCCACGTAGATCGCCTCGCATGCGGCCTGTCCCATCCCGTCGTTGTCGCGGTTGTCGACGAAGCGCACGGTGGTGGGGGAGGGACCGATCTCGAGCGCGCCGATGGGGAAGTGGCCGGGGAGGGTCCGGTCGAGGCCCGTCGCGCTCGCGCCGATGTCCTCGGACATGGCTTCGAGGGTTTGTTCGGATCCGGTGCCTTCGAGCTGGAGCGTGGCGGACTCCATGTCGTAGTGGGCGTTGCTGTTGATGGCGCAGTCGAAGTTGGCGCCGACGCGGACGATAGCGCCGGAGAAGGGCAGGTTGAGGTTTCCGTCGGTGCCGAGGACCAGGTTGCCTCCGACATCAAGGCCCGGCGGCGTGGCGGCCTCTGCCGAAAGACAGCCGGCGCAGACGGTGCCGAGTATGGTGCCGTTGTTGGCAAGCGATCCGAAGACAAAGAGGGTGCCGGAGCGGATAGTGGCGGTGGCGCCGTGGTTGTTGGTGAAGGATCCGAACACGGCCGTGGAGCCGAAGAAATTGGCGATGCTGCGGTTGAAGAACAGCGGGGCGTTGATGGTGCCGCTGGTGATGGAGAGGGTGTCGAAGTTGGTGAGGGTGCCCGTTGCGGTCAGCGTTGTGCCGGTCGCGGCGTTGACGGGGCCGTTGACTTCCACCGAGCCGCTGAACGTGAGATAGCCGTTGGCCTCGGTGCGGGTCTGGCCGTCGAGGTGGGCTTGCGGCACGTTACAGGTGAGCGATGCGCCGCTGCGGACGGTCAGCGTGCCGCGTGAGCCCAGGAGAAGACTGTCGCCGTAGATATCAGCCGAGGCACCGGCCGAGGCGCGTAGCTGCCCGAAGAGTTCAATGGGGCTGCCGGACGGCGCGACGAGCGCCGAGCCGCCGCCAAGGGCAAGCACGGAGGTGGAAGGTGTGCGGATCGGGCCGGAAGAGGAAATCGAGAATGAGCGTCCCAGGGTGTCGAGGATCGCGATGCCGGAGAACGCCGCGGAAGTCGCGGCCAGTTGATCGCCATTTCCCGCGACGAGCAACGCGCCGGCGAGCGACGAAAAGGATTGGCCAGCCGAGTCGTTGCGGACGAGCGAATAGCCGCTTGCCGGCGCATCAAACGTGTACGCGGCGCCGCGATCGATGACGGGGCCCGAGTTGGCGCCCGGCGCGCCAACGATCGCGACGTCGCCGGAGATCGCGACGCCGCTCCCGAATGCATCGCTGAACTCGGATCCATCGCCGTTCCAACTGCCCGGCGTGGGCTCGGTAAGAATCGCGCTCTGATTCCAGGCGGTGCCGGACCTTGAAAAAACATAGACGGCCCCTCCACCCGGACGGGCGCTCGATCCCGCGAGAATGGTGCTGCCGGAAATCGCCACCGATTCGCCGAAGAACCCGTCGCCCATCCCGTCTGAGGCGGTCAGGACGGCCTGGCGCGTCCAGCTGCCGCCGGCACGCACGAAGACATGGGCCGACCCCTGATTGATCCGGCCACCAACATCGTCGTTGGGAGAACCGACGACGATTGTGTCTCCGGCGATGGCAACGTCTTGTCCAAACAAGTCGCTCGCCGCGCCGTCGGGGTCGGTGAGTTTTTGCTGCTGGGTCCAGGTCGTGCCGCTCCGGACGAAGCAGTACGCCGAGCCTTGGCTGGGATTTGCACCTACATCGTCGAAGTCGGAGCCGATGACGATCGAATCGCCCGAGATGGCGACGGATGTTCCGAATGCGTCGTCCGCGGCTCCGTCCGAGGCGTTGAGCCGGGTCTGCTGCGTCCATGTCGCGCCCGAACGAACAAAGACATAAGCGGAGCCCTGGTTGCCGTTTGCTCCGACATCGTCGGCGAACGCCCCGACAATGGCCGTGTCACCGGAGATCGCGACAGCGTAGCCAAACGCGTCAAACCCGACGGTGTCCGTTCCGATGAGGCGCGCCTGCTGGCTCCATGTGGTTCCGGAGCGCACGAAGATGTACGCCCCACCCCCGCCAAAGTTTCCGTTTCCGACGATCACGGTGTCCCCGGAGATATCAACCGAATGCCCGAAGATGTCCTGGGTGAAGCTGTCGGACGGAAACAACTCTGCCTGCTGGGTCCATGTGCTTCCGGTGCGAACAAACACGTAGGCGGACCCGGGCTGCGCGACGGCGCCTTGAAAATCCGGCCGTTCCGCGCCGACCACGGCGGTGTCTCCCGAGATCGCCACGGAGCGGCCGCAGAAGTCATTGGCCGAAGCAGTGGAGCCCGACAGGAACGTGTCCGGGCCGATCCAGGTGCTTCCGACGCGTGAGAAGACCCACGCCGAACCCTGATTGATGTTGGGGCCGAGGTCGTCGTTGTTGGCGCCGACCAGCGCCGTATCCCCGCAGAGTGCGACGGCGCAGCCGAAGTTGTCAGCGGCCGCCCCGTCGGGGGCGGTGAGCTTGGATTGTTGAGTCCAGACCGTCGCCCCGGGAGCGCGCAAGAACGCGTATGCCGCGCCCTGGTTGGCGTTGGCGCCGGTATCGTCCTGGTACGCGCCGATGAGGGCGGTGTCGCCGCCCGGGCCGGTTGAGAGCGCGACGGCCGAGCCGAAGTAGTCGTCGGCGAGGCCGTCGCTCGCGGTCAATTTGGTCTGCTGGGTCCAGGTTGCGGTACCGGGGGAACGGACAAAGACATAGGCAGAACCCTGGTTGCTGTTGACGCCGACATCGTCCTGATACGCGCCGACGAGCACGATGTCGCCCGAGGGCGTGACCGAAAGAGCCACCGAGAAACCGAACTGATCCAGTGCCGCGCCGTCGGAGGCGAAGAGCTTCTGCTGCTGTGACCACGTTGCTCCGGTGCGGGTAAAGACATAGGCCGAGCCTTGGGCGCCGTTGGCGCCGAAAGCGTCGTTCGATGCGGCGGCGACGATGGTGTCGCCATCGATCGCGACGGCGTTGCCCATCGCGTCGGACCCCAGGCCGTCCGACGCGGTCAGTTTCTGCTGTTGGGTCCAGATGGCGCCGGCGCGTACAAAGACGTACGCCGAGCCCTGATCGGTACTGGCGCCCACATCGTCCCGGTTGGCGCCGACGACCACGGTGTTGCCGGATATGGCCACGGAGAAGCCGAACTGATCGGCGGCCGCGGCATCGGAGGCGATGAGCTTTGCTTGTTGGGTCCAGGTGCTGGTGCCGGGTGTGCGGATGAAGACGAACGCGGACCCCGAGTCGGCGGAAAGGCCATCGTCCTGATACGCGCCGACGACGGCGGTGTCGCCGGAGATGCCGACCGACCATCCGAAGCGATCAAGGCCGGTGCTGTCGGATCCGATCAGCGTGGCTTCGAAGACCCAGCCCGTGCCCGTCCAGCGGTAGACGTGCACCGAGCCCTGGTCGGAGAAGCCGGCAACGTCGTCCTGCGGCGCGCCGACGACCATGGTGTCGCCCGAGACCGCGACGACGCTGCCGAACTGATCGACGGCCCCGCCGGCGGGATGGATGAGTTGAACGGGTGTCGATCGCTGCGCCAAACAGGGCAGCGCGCACAGCACGTTTGCTACGACAACCAAAGCTCGGTTCATGAACTCTCCCCGAGGGCGGCATCGCCCCTCACCCGGACCCACCCGTCAATGGGTCAAACTAACACAGAAGCACCTTGATACCAAGCGGGAACCGGACCCCACAGCGCAGGCACACACGGCTGCTCAACGAAAAACGATGGTTTCGGGTGCCTCGGCTATCCACTTTCCCGAACTCCGCCCTTACGGACAGAGCAATTCGTTGTACGCGGCGACGAAGATCACAAAGTCGGCGTCGTCCACGACACCGTCCCCGTTCAGGTCGGCGGGGCAGCCCGCGGGCATTGCGGGATCGGCGCAGTCGAGAAGGTCGTACGCGACGACGAAGATGGAGAAATCGGCGTCGTCAACAAGGCCGTCGTTGTTGAGATCGCCGGGACAGGCCGACGCGGCGATGATCTCGATCTCAAGAGAGAATGAGGCGTCCGCGAAGAGGCCGTTGAAATAGAAATAGTTGCTGTTGGCGCCGGCGCTCAGCTCGAGCGAATATCCGCCGGGCGAGAGCGTTCCCGATTCGCCATTGGGCTGATTGCCAAGAGAGCCGTACGAGAAGACGGCGTCGCCGCCGGTCCACAGGAGCGTGCCCGAACTGCTCGCGTGCGTGCCGTTGAAGGAGCCGTCGATCACGCGGTAGCTGCCGCCGGCGGGAAGATCGAATTGGACGGTCAGGCCGGAGGTCGAATCGGCGCTGCCGCCGATCATGAAGTCGCCGGGGGTGACGTCGGCCGCCACGCTGCCGGAGACGGTGAGGATGTTTCCATCGAAGCTGTACGTGAGGCGTGAGCCGGCGAACGAATCGCCGTCGCCGCCGGGGAGCGTGGGATCAACGGTGTAAACGTCGTCGCGCGGCGGAAAAAGGCCGGAGAAGAAACCGCCCTGCGAGTCAATCAGGTAGTCGAACGGACTCTCGGCCATCGCGGAGACCTGTGTCGTCGCAAAGTAGTTGGAGTTCTGCCAGATCGGGTCGGCGGCGGTGCTGATCGCGGCAAGGCCGCAGAGCGCCATGGTTCGGGCGACGACGTACGTGATTCGCATGATTCCTCCGGCTGGTCAGGCTACCGAATCCGGGGGGAGGAGTTCAAGGCAAAACAAACAGATTGAGCGCAAAGCTCGTTTCGAGACCGTTTACGGCTTCTTGCGAGGCGGCATTCAGTTCCCGAACAGATTCTTCTCCCCGAAGTAGCCGTTCTGCTCGAAGTACTTCAGCGCCTCGGGCACGCTGGTGAAGATCTTGGTGGCGGTCTCGGTGATGAACGGGCTGGGGGCTTTCTTGGGCTTCCACACGACGAACACTTCTTTGGTGTGCTCGAAGGCGTGGTGCAGTTCGCGCTCGACGCCGCTGGAGAGGCCGGGGAACTCGGTGCCCTTGGCGGTGGGGATCTCGGGGATGAGGCTGACGATCATGTCGGACTGATCGATGAGCTTGAAGTCGCGCATGTAGATCTGGCCGTCGATGTCGCCAGCGATGTCGAGAACTTCGCGGATGCGGACGCGGAGGGGCGGTCCTTCCGCGGCCTTGGAGCCTCCGTAGGAGTGGGGGGTGACGTCGAGGAACTCCTTGCCGTCGCGTGCGGCGACAAGGGAACGCTCGAGGAGCAGTTTTTCATCCACGTCGCCGGGGTCAAAGGTGATGAAGTGCTCGGCGAGGGCGGCACGGAAGGCATCGATCTCGGCGAGCACGTCGGGCATGTCCACGACGTGGCTCATCGGGAACGAGGGGTAGACCTTCTTCATCTGCGGGCGGCAGATCAGGCGGAAGAGCGTGCGGGTGGTGCTGGCGTGACGGCCGCGGGCCATGATGGCGAACTGCGAGCCGGGGATGGCCTTGCTCATGAGTTCGGTGGCGAGGATTTCCTCCTCGCGCCAGACCATGCAGTCCTTGAGCGTGGCGTCCACCTCGTGCTCTTTATGCAGGCGCTCGTGGACGACCTCGATGTTGTCGACGAGGCAGATGAAGAGGTCGGGCTGGAACTTGGCGATCTGATCAAAGTCGAAGGCGCTGAAGAGGCCGTGGCGCCAGCGGAAGGTGGCGTGGGTGTTGACGATGACGTTCTTCTGGTCGCGCGAATCGGCGATGATGTCCTTGAACGCGGCGCGCCGGAGCGAGTTGAGGCGGCTGAGCGGGAGATCGAGGATCTTGCCGGGGCGGACGTCGGTCGTTTCCTTGTACATCATGTCGCCGACGTGATAGACCTGAAGGTTCTCTCCCTGCTGCCCCGCAAACTTGGCAACCTGATCGAGATAAGGCTTCTTTTCCATCCCGACCTGGCCGGTGACGATCGCTCGCATGGAAGGCTCCGTGTAGAAGAGAGAATGATAGGAAAGCGCCGGGGGAAAAAGCACTTACGGCGTTGCCGCGGCGTCGAGAAACCATTCCGACTCACCGACCATGCCAGCGGGGTGCGGAGCCGGTGGCGTGGCGAGGCAGCCGCTGATCGGGGCCTTCTTGTCTGCGCCCGAGGCGAGGAAAATGCGATATCGGGCGGCACGTGCGGTTGGGAGCGTGAGGGTGATTCGGTCGCGGACCGGAGAAGTGGGTGGAGCGTGCGTCGCGGCGACCAGGAGCGTCTGTTCAAGGAGCGTCGGCGAGCCGGGGAAGAGGCTGAGGGTGTGGCCGTCGGGGCCGATGCCCATCAGCAGGACGTCGAGCATCGGGATCTTCGTGCGCGGGTCTGGCTCGCACTTGCCCCTGAGCTCCTTTTCGTAGCCCGCGGCACACTGAGGTGGCGGCAGCTCGGTCGGGACGCGATGGATGTTGGCATCGGGAACGCGCAGGCGATAGAGCAGTGCCTCGCGGGCCATGCGGTAGTTGCTGTCCTTATCGCCGGGGGGCACGCAGCGCTCGTCGCCCCACCAGAAGTGGACGTGGGACCAGTCGATGTCGGGCATCGCGGCGAGGGAGGCGTACATGCCGCGCGGGGTATTCCCGCCGGCGAGGCAGAGGTGCGCCGCGTCGCGGGTACTGATCATTTCGCGGAGGAGATGGGCGATGCGATCTGCCGCGGCATGAGACGCGGCGGCGAGATCGGGGAAGGAATGGACAACGTGAGGCATGGCGTGCGATTCGGTTGGGAGCGGATTAGAGATCGGTCCAGCATTGGCCGCGGGAGGTGACGAGGTTTTCGGCGCCGGGCGGGCCCCAGGAGCCGGATGCGTAGGTCTGCATCGCCGGACGGTTGGCCAGCACGGGATCGAAGAGTTCCCATGAGGCTTCGATTTCGTCGGCGCGGACGAAGAGGGTGCGGTCGCCCCGGGCGACGTCGAGCAGGAGAGTCTGGTAGGCCTCCGGCAGTTTTCCGAAGACTTCGCCGTAGCGGAAGCGCATGCGTTGGGTCTGGAGGCGAAGGCCCGAGCCGGGGGTCTTCACCTCGACGGTGACATTGAAGCCCTCGTCGGGCTGGAGGAGCAGTTCGAGACGATTCTGCGTAAACAGGCAGGCTCCGTAGGTGTCGAACATGGCGACGGGCGGGCGCTTGAAGGTCACGACGATGCGGGTGACCTTCTTTGCGAGGCGCTTCCCGGTGCGGATGAAGAAGGGAACGCCCTGCCAGCGCCAGTTGTTGATCGAGAGCTTCAGGGCGACGAACGTCTCGGTGTTGGAATTTTGAGAGACTCCGGTCTCGGAGAGATAGCCGGGCACGACCTCGTTGCCCATGGTCCCCTTGCCGTACTGCCCGAAGACGACGTGCTCTTTGTCGAGCGGCAGGATCGATTTGAGCACTTTTACTTTTTCGTTCGCGACGCTGTCGGCCTCGATCAGGGCGGGGGGCTCCATCGCCACCAGGGCCAGGAGCTGCATGATGTGGTTCTGGACGATGTCGCGCAGGGCGCCGGCGTTTTCATAGAACGCGCCGCGGCCCTCGACGCCCAACTGCTCGGCGACCGTGATCTCGACGCGCTCGATGCGGTCGCGATTCCAGATCGGCTCGAAGAGCGAATTGGCGAAGCGGAAGACCAGGATGTTCTGGACCGTGTCCTTGCCTAGATAGTGGTCAAGGCGGTAGACGTGATCTTCCGCGTACCACTTGTGAATCAGGGCGTTCAATTCCTTGGCGCTCGATAGGTCCTGCCCGAAGGGCTTCTCGACGACAATGCGCGTCCATCCGGGCGACTTGTTGAGCCCGGCTTCGCCGAGGCGCTCGATGGTGGGGCGGAAGGCCGGCAGAGGCAGGGCGAGGTTGAAGACGCGATTGCCCGGGAGTCCGAGCTGGCGCTCGATCGCGTCGATGCGTTCACGCAGCGATTTGTACTGGGCCGGGCCGCTCTCGCCCAGCGACTGGTAGTAGAGCGTCTTGTTCGCCCAGGCGGTCGCCTCGTCCTTGTGAACGCCGTGCTCGACCAGTGCGCCGATCGCGGCCTTGCGGAAGGCATCATCGGTGAGGGGGGCGCGGGCCACACCGAGGATGGCGTGTCCTTCGTGGCTTGTCTTGTCCTGATCGATGTGGAAGAGCGAGGGGAGCAGCTTGCGGTACGACAGATCGCCGGTCGCGCCGAAGATGACGAACAAGTGACGTGGTGCGGGCCCGCCCTGGCCGACAAGTTGCATGGTGAAATCTCCGGGTCTGGCGACCGTCCACAGAGTATCGGTTAGATCAGCCCCGTGCCCAGCGCCAGGGCCGATACAACAAGCAGAACGCCCACGAGCCTTCGGACTGTTTCCAGGGTCATTTTCTTCATGACCCGCGACCCGACGAACGACCCCAGAAAGGCCGCGACGCACGCTGCGGCGATCAGGCCGAAACGAGCACCGCCTTCTTTGGCGCTCGCCAGGTGGGCCCCGTAGAAACCGATGCCGTAGACGCAGAGGCGGGCGACATCGACCATGACGCCGCAGACGCAGTTCATGCCGACGTAGGTCTCCTTCGAGATCCCGGCCCGCATCAGAAAGGCCGAACGCAGCGTGCCTTGATGCCCTGAGAGTCCGCCGAAGAAGCCGGAGAGCCCGCCGCCGAGGGGGAGCATGCGCGCGCCGAATTTGAGCCGCGAGAGTCCTGGCGTGAGGTCGAGGAGGGCAAAGCCGAGGATGAGAACGGCGACGACGAGCTTTACCGGGGTGATCTCGAACCGATGCCCGGCGAGCGACCAGGATGTGACGGCGGGAATGGTATCGAGCGAGCGCAGGGCCAGGGCGCCGAGCAGCGCACCGAGGACGGCCGGGACTCCGAACGCGAGCAGCAGTCGCCGGTCGGCGTACTTGCCGACGAGCCCGAGCGAGAAGAGGTTGTTGGCGAGGTGGACAATGGCGGTCGCGGCGATGGCCGCGGGGAGCGAGAAGAAGAGCGCGAACGCGGGCAGCAGCAGCGTGCCCAGGCCAAAGCCGGAGACGAGCGTGAGGGCGCTGGCGAGGAGCGCAACAAGGCAGACGACTGCGTAGTCCACAGCGGGGAGGCTACGCGGCCAATTCGAGGGGTCGCGATTGACGGAGCGAACGTGCGCGATCCGCACCGGCCACGAGCCCCAGCCGCCATGTCCAGCGCTTCAGGATGAGGTGCTGCTGGTAGAGCGTGTCGATGGCGTCTGGGTGTGCCGCTTCGGCGGGAAGTTCGGCAAGGCGGAAGAACTCCTGGCGGAGACGCTCGGCCAGCGAGCGTTCCCGATCGACAAACGCACGGCTGTAGCGGATCTCGTCGGCGAGGCTGACGTCGCGCCCGAAGAGCGCCTTGGCGCAGCGCGGGGCGCTGGTGGCAAAGCAGAAAGCCTGTTCACCCAGCGCCAGTTCGCGAGCGAGGTAGTCTTCGGGCTCGATGCGATGGTCGTGGCGCGCGATCGCTCCGTGGCGGTGAAGTACCGGGAGCGACCGAGCGGTCGTCAGACGCCAGGTCCACTCGACGTCGGCGTAGGCGGCCTCGGAAAGGGATTCATCGAACAGGATGCCGCGGGCGTCGTCGGCCCGGAAGGAGAGGTGACGCGTGCGTGCATGCCGGAAGCCCCAGTTGCGCTCGCGGCTTTGCTGGTGCAGGCGCCACTGATCGCCGGGGTCGATCATCGACGTTTCGCGGACGAGCCGGTCGAGCAAACGATCGGGCAGGCGGACGCACCAGGGGGTGGCGCCGATGATGAGGGCTGACTTCCCGCTCTGCTCCAGTTCTTCGTGCGCCGTGACGTGGGAGAGCAGGCACTGGTCGTGGGCGATGGTGTCGTCGCTCAGGAAGAGGATTCGTTCGCCCCGGGCGTGCGAGAGCAACGCGTTGCGGATCGCGGCGATGCCGGCCCGCGAGGAGACGATCGGCTTCGAGCCGGTGAGCGCTTCGCCGCAGACGGCAGTCGCCTGGGGGTGACGGATGCCCCGGCCGTCGATGCCGATCAGCACCTCAAAGTCATGGCGGGGCAGGGATTGCAGCGCGAGGGCCTCGAGGCAGCGGCGGAGCTTCTCGGGGCGGCTCGAAGTCGGGATGAGCACGCTCAGTTTCACGCTCGCTTGTATCGGCCCGCTGCTCCATTTTGCATTGGCGGCGGGGGATCGCCCGGAGACCGGTGGATTCCCGTGGTGTTTTCGGAAGGTCCGCGAAAGTCGGTCCGGCCGCGCTCCGATTGGAACAGGTCCGCGCGTCCGCACTTTCCCGGCCCTCCCGGTGCCGGGAAGCCACGGGCTCTGGCCGTGGGCGTTCGCGCCGATCAGGAGCCGCGGCATGCCTACCGACCCTCGCCACTCACCGGTCATCGGCACGATCGAGCCCAAGCCGCTGGACGCTCCGGCCCATGATGAGCGCCGCAAGCACACCCGCCTGTACGTCCGCAAGCCCTGCAAGATCTTCCACGAGCAGAGCCGGCAGTACCTTGCCGCGAGCACGCACGACTTTTCCGTGGGCGGTGCGATGATCTGGCTCGAGCCGGGGCGGCCGCTGAACGTGGGAGATGAGATCCAGGTGATCGTGGGCTGGAATTCTTCGGCCGTGGTACACAAGGACTCGTCGATGCCCGCGTCGGTCCTGCGGTCGCTTCCGATGGACGGTGGCAGGCAGGCAGTCGCGGTGCGGTTCAAGGTGCCGCAGCAGCTCCGGATGGCGGCCTAAGCCCCGCGCGTCGCAAAACCCTAGAGTTTCGCCGTCCCCGTGGGATGGTGGAAACTGTCGTGCTCTGGCAACCCTCGCTACCCGAGAAATACCTGAAGGCATCGCCCGAAGACCTGGCGACGGCAATCAACGCGCGCCGGCGGGAACTTGGGTCGGCCCTGGTCATCCTCGGGCACCACTACCAGGTGGACGAGATCATCGCCCACGCCGACCACATCGGTGATTCGCTCAAGCTCAGCCAGGTTGCCGCCAGGCTCGCCTCGAGCGCACCCAAGGGGCGGCCGGTGAAATGGGTGGTCTTCTGCGGCGTGCACTTCATGGCCGAGACCGCGGACATGCTCACGCCCGATTCGGTGGACGTGATTCTGCCGGATCTTTCGGCCGGCTGCTCGATGGCCGACATGGCCCAGTACGACGACACGGTGCAGGCGTGGGATGCAATTCGTGCGGAGCTCAAGAGCCAGGGCTGGCGCGGCACGATCGTCCCGATCACGTATGTGAACAGCAGCGCAGCGATCAAGGCCTTCGTTGGAGCCCACGGGGGCGCGTGCTGTACCAGCTCGAATGCCGACGCGGTCTTCAAGTGGGCGATGGGCCAGGCCCACGACGTTAAGGTTCTTTTCCTGCCCGACCAGCATCTCGGACGTAACACCGCGGCCAAGTTCGGTCTCGATGTCGCCCGGGAGACGTGCGTCTATGACCCGCGCTTGGCCTCCCGGGGCGAGGAACTCGGCGGCGCAACGCCCGCGCAATTGCTCCGCGCCAGGGCCGTGCTCTGGGCCGGGCACTGCTCGGTGCACAAGCTCTTCCGCCCGGAGCACTGCGCTCAGATTCGCGCGGAAGACAAGGCACATCCCGAGCACCGCAAGACCACCATTCTCGTTCATCCCGAGTGCTGCAAGGAAGTGGTTGATAAGAGCGACATGAGCGGATCGACCGAGTTCATACTCAAGACGATCCGTGAGGCGCCGATCGGTTCTTATTGGGCGATCGGGACCGAGGTGCATCTGGTCAGCCGCCTGGCACGCGAGGCCCGCGAGCGGGGCGTGCATGTGCGGATCCTGAGCGACTGCCAGTGTCTGTGCACGACGATGTACCGGATCGATCAGCCGCACCTGCTCTGGGTGCTCGACAATCTCGCTGGCGTCTACAGCAAGGACGAGAAGCCCAAGGTGGTGAACAAAGTGTCGGTGCACCCGGAGGCCCGGCGCGATGCGCTCAAGGCGCTCGACCGGATGCTGGCGATGACGAATCCATCGCCGAAATTCGAGGCGGCCACCACGCTGGATTGATGCTGAAAGAACCTCTGGCGCGATCCAGAAGTCGCTTGTACGCAAGTCGTGACCCGTGAACGGGCCTCCTACGCCTTCGCCCACGGCCGAAGCACAACGATCGTCTCGTCGTCCGGTCGCGGCGCGAGCCCCGCAAACTGGCGCAGGCTCCAGTGGATGTGCTCGGCGATGCGCGAGGCCGAGGCCTTGGGCTCCTGCCCCAGGATCTCGAGGATGCAGGCCCGCAGGCGTTTCTTGCCGAACTTCTGGCGCTCGAAGTTGACGGTATCGACCACGCCGTCGGTGTACGCGACGAGTACGTCGCCCGAGTGCATGTCGTATACGGCCCGCTGGTAGCGCTGGCTGCGATCAATGCCGACGACCATCCCGCCGATCGATAGTTCGTCGATGTCGGCCGGGCCGGGGGCCCGGTGCGCGGGCACGCGGAAGATGAGCGGGGGCTCGTGGCCCGCCGAGCAGTAGGTGAGGCGGAGTTTCACCGGGTCAAGCACGCCGTACCAGAGCGTGGCGAACTCGTTGTCGAGCGTGTCGCGGCAGAGCGCGATGTTCACGCGGCTGATCACCTCGTCGAGGTCGTAGACGCCCTGGGCGTGGGCACGCAGGCTCGCCCGCACGGCCGACATCAGGAGTGCCGCGGCGACACCCTTTCCGACAACGTCCCCGACGACGATTCCCATGTGCCCGGTGAGGCCGATGAAGTCGTAGAAGTCGCCGCCGAGTTCGAAGCTGGGGATGTACTTGGCCGCGATGTCGAGGTTCTTGAAGTCCTTGGTGGCTGAGGGGACGAAGCGGGGAAGCATCCGGCGCTGCACGTCCGCCGCCAGCTGGAGTTGCCGCTGCAGGCGCTGATCCTCGTCCTGAACCTTGAGCAGGCGAGCTTGATTGACGGCAATAGCAGCCTGCGAGGCGATGGAGCGGAGCACCCGCTTGTCGGATTCCTCGAAGACCCGCGGCGTGCGCGAATACAGACGCAGCACGCCGATGGGCCGCTCCTGGAAGGCCATCCCGGCATGGATAGCCGCTCCGAGCCGCTCGGTTGCCAGCCTCTGCGGCTCGAGAATGCGAGGGTCTTGGGCCAGGTTCTCGCTGATGACGAGTTCGCCCCCGATGGCGAGGCGGTCGAAGAGCCGGTCTTTGCTGAGTGGGCGAGGGTCTTCGAGCCATTGCTGGCTCAAGCCCTTGCTGGCTTTCATGACCAGATCTTCCTCGGTCGGTCCCCGAAGCTGTGCGATCTCCTCGGTCTCTTCGGGCACGAGCATCACGGCACCGCAATCGAGTTCGAGAACGTCGAGGGCCAGTTCGAGGGCCACATGCAGCACTCGGTCAACGCTCGTGGCCCGGGGGAGCATCGTGCTCAGTTTGTAAAGGGCGCCGGTCTCTTTCACCCGGTGGCGCAGATCCAACTCGTGCTCGCAGAGTTCGGCGGTGGTCGCGGCCAGAAGTGTCACGACCCGTTCGAGCGACTTGCGGGCCGCCGCGCCGCCGGTCAATGGCTCGCCGGGTGAAACGCGAAGCGAACCGATCCGCCGGGATTCGACCAGGAGGGGGATGCTGGCGGCGCCCTCCGTGCTGTCGTCCGCAAGCGGAGAAGCATCGACGGCCCATCCCGGGTTGCTCACCCGAACGGCCCGTCCCTCCACGTCGAGAAGATCGACGCGGACACCCGTCAGGACCGTCAGTTCAACGCAAAGCCGCACCAGCGAACCATCGGATAGAAAGTCGGTGATGGAGAGGCGCGCCGGCATGGCGCCCCGTGCGATCGAGGGCTTGGGGTGATCGCCGCCCCGCTCGTCCGCGGGCGCGGGGGGGTCGGAAAAAGTCGAGGAGGACATTCGAGGCAATCGTAGCGCGGCGTGCTCGGTGTCCGGCACGCCGCAAACGCGAGCGGGAGTCCGTGTCAACCGCCCGAGGAGCACTTCTCGCGCCAAACGGCTCGCAGCAGTTTCTCGAAGCGGTCGAAGAACCCGGGGCCGTCCATCAGGGTGCTGGCGAGCGTCCGCTCCCGGAGCGTGGTGCGGTACTGCGTGAGGCGGGAGCGGTCACGCGCGAGCGCAAGCGCCGATTGCACGTACTCGTCCGGGGTGCGCGTGATCAATTCGGGCACGCCCGCGGCGGAGAGGATCGAGCCGCCGACCCGCGACCGGTGGCTGTCGCCCAATAGTGTGATGACGGGGACGCCCATCAGCAACGCCTCGCAGGTCGTGGTCACTCCGTGATACGGGAACGTATCGAGCGCGATGTCCACCTTCTGATACGACAGGAGGTGCTCGCGTGTGCTGGGGATGAGCCCGGCCATTTCGATCCGAGCCGGGTCCACACCCCGGTCCGAGAGCGCCTTGGTGATCCGGGCCTTGGTTCCGGCTTCGGAGAGGGTATAGCTCTTGACGAGCAGACGCGAGCCGGGTTCCGCGACCAGGATCCGGGCCCACAGGTCGAGCAGCTCAGGGGTGACCTTGGCGATGTTGTTGAAGCTGCCGAAACAGACCGGGCGCCCGGGTTCGATGGGAGGACCGACGTCCGGCGGGATGATCGCGGGTGAAAAGCAAAGGAAGCACGGATCAAGGCGCAGGAGCTTCTCGGTGCAGAATGCCTCGCTCTCCCCGGGCGGATCGGTGATCGAATCGACGATGCGGTAGTCGACGCGGGAGAAACCGGTGGAATGCGGGTATCCGATGTACGTCATGGAGACCGGGGCGGGCCGGTGGCAGAGCAGGGCCGAGCGGCTCTTGGGCATGTGGCCCGCGAGATCGATGAGAATGTCGAGTCCGTGGGCACGGATCTCCGCAGCTCCGGCCTGATCCGAAAGCTTGAACATGTCGCACCACAGGCTGGCCATCTGCTCGAGCCGCCCGGTGATTTCGTCCCGGATGACGTACGCTGAGTAGAGCCCAAAGACCATCCGCGACGGATCGGCGTGGCGGAGCAGCGGTTCAAGAAAGCGGCTGACCGAGTGTCCGTAGAGGTCTGGCGAGAGGAATCCCACACGGAGTGGTCTGTCCGCGTCCGCGGGAGTCGGGTCGGGCTGGCGGGTGGGATTGGGGGGAGCGAAACCTTCAATCCGGCGGGCGTAGGCCGCGTGGGACTCCCGCAGACTCTCGTTCGTCGATCGGGCACTGTACAGCGGCATCAGCGCAAGCGCGTGCAGAACCCCCGCGTCCTGAGGGGAGTGGGCGAGTTGCTTCTTGAGCACTTCGACCGCTTCATCGGCCCGGCCGGTGTGCAGCAGGCACCACGCGAGCCCGAGCGACATCTGGGGAACCTGGTTCGAGATCGCCAGGCCCTTGCGGAAGGCGATCTCGGCGTGCTCGAAGCGCCGGGTGTCGAGCAGAGCGTGGCCGAGGTTGTTCCAGCTCTGAGCGTCCTGGGGCGTTAATTCGCACCCCACCCGGAATTCCGGGATCGCCTCCTCCAATCGCCCGGTCTGGGCGAGGCAGACGCCGTAGATCAGGCGCGAGGGCGCGTGTCCCGGCGCCGCGGCGACGGCCGACCGGGCGTGGGGGAGCGCGTCCGCAAACTTTCCCATGCGCATCATCGATGCGGCCGCAAGGTGATGGGCTTTCCCGAGGTTCGGGAATGAAACAAAGAGCTCGCGCAGGTAAACCAGCGCGAGCTCGTATTGTCCCTGGGTGGCCGCGTGAACGGCCTGGTTGTAGATCTGGTCCGGGTTCTTCATCCGGGCGGATTGTTCACCCGCTCGGGGATCAACGGCTCACCGATCCGCCGCTTTGCTGGCGTCGCTCGTCGCGTTCGACGGGGCCGACGCGGGAGCGGCGCTCGAGCCGGCGGCGTGCTTGACGACCGGTTCGACCAGCGTGCGGGCCTGCTGGGGCGTCAGAAGAGCCACGCCCTCGCGCATCTTGGCGAGACGGACGGACTCGTCCTTGGCGGCCTTGGCGTCCTCGAATGCCTGACGAACCTTGGGCTCCACGTCCGGGGCCAGGCCGAGCGTCGAAACCCGATCGGCCGCCGTCTCGGCGCTATCCGAGAGCATCCAGTAGTAAATCTGGCGTGCCTCGTCGGCAATCGTGAGGAACATGGCCCGGGCGACAAAGTCGGCGTTGCCGTTCTTCTCGGCGCCCTTGGCGCCGGCGGCGCGCTTCATGTCGTCGAGCATCAGGCGCCGGTAGTCGTCCACGATGATCTGGTGCTGCTGCACGCTGTTCTGCGTGAGCAGATCGGCCTTCTTGAGTTCGGACGCGAACGCCCCGATCTCGGTGAAGGGCTTGGTTTCGGCAAGCACCTTGTTCAGGTTCGTGCGGTCGCTCATCGAGAACGTCTCGAGCTGGCCGCTGTCGAGCTCGATCACCTTGTCCATGTTGTTCAGAACCGCCTGCTCGACCTTTGTCCGGCGCTGCTCGAGGAAGACGTCAATCTTCTTGCGCATCGCCGGCGTTATGGACTTGTTCTTGTCCAATGCCGCCCATTGCAGCGGACGATCCAGCTTGACCACATTCCCCGAGCCGTCACGCTCCCACGCGTCGTAGGAACTGTGCATCTGGTCCTTGGTCATCGTCGGTTGCCCCGGCGTGCCCGCGGGAGCCGCCTGAGCGGGCTGAGCCTGAGTCGGCTGAGTCTGATTCGGCTGCGATCCCGCTGGAGTCCCGCCGTTGGGGTTGATCAGTCCGCGCTTGATCGCCTCTTCCATCGAGATCGTTTCGGTCTTCGTAACCACCGGCTCCCTGGGCGTTTCTTTCGGCCAGCCCGCCGGCTTTTCCGCCGGAGGAGTCGTCATCTGGGCCGATGCGCACAGCGCAAGCCCCGCCACACCCGCCAGCATGCCGATCCGATAATTCAGTTTGCTGCTCTTCATCGGTAAGTACTCCCAGGGCCGCGCGAAGGGGCGGTGATGCGCCCGGCGGCAGAGGCTCGCTATCGACGATCTTTCCGGCCATTCCCAGTCCGGGCGTCAAACTCGCCGCAGAACACCCAACAAATCATCTGATTCTTCGTTTGCTCAGCCCGGGAAGCCGGGCGCCGGCTGGATATACGGACCTTCCCGGTCCTCCGGCTGAAGGAAAGCGCCGACCCGGCGCAAAAGGTTCACCGGGCCACGGAACCGGCATCCGAACCCGTCCCGGACGCTTGTCCCGCTGGTTGATCGACCATGGGGGAGACGCCGAGCATGATCCGGGCCAGTGCGCGTCGCTGTTCCGGCGTGAGCAGGGGCAGGATTTTCATGGTCAGGTCGTAGCTCTCGCGCGGCGAGGGTTTCCCGCGGGTTCGTTCGACGAACTCCTGCACCTGTTTGCGGATCTTGGCGTCCTGTTCGGGGGTCAAGTCCAGAGCTGCCAGGAAATCCTCGAACTGCTTTTCGCGCAGCTTGAACTGCCGCTCAAACGACCTGCGAAGTTCATTGCCCAGCGCGCCGAGGGTGACCCGCACGCGAGCTTGGGCGAGGCTGAGTTTCTCCTTGCGGGACTCGGCCTGCTGCAACTCGTCCTTCACCAGAGCGCGCCAGTACTCGTCGATCATGCGCTGAAAGTCGCGCCGATCGTCGTCTCCGAGCAGCGTCGCGATCTCGTCGCGCAGCCTGCCGCGCCCTCTGGCCTCCTGCCGAAGTGGCTCCATCGCATCGGACAGTTTTCCGAGGAGCGGCACCGCCTCGGCCTTGTTGCCCGCCTGGCGGGCGTTGTTCAACTGCACCAGGAGTTCCAGATTGTCGCGGACGATCTCGTCGAGGGCGGTGAACCGCTCCCGCAGGAGCGCGTCGGCGGCATCACGCGTGGGCCCGTCGATCGTGAGCGCGTCGAGAGCTGCCTCCTCGGGCGAGCGGTCGAGGCGGCGCAGCCCGCCATTGAACTCGAATTTGACAATGGTGCGCTCGACGCCTTCGTCTTCGAGGCGTGGGCCCGCGAGCAAAGGTTCGTCCTCGCCCAGCCACGGGTCCGGCTCGGCCGGGGGCAGCGGTGTCGAGGTCTCCGGCGGCTCCGGTTCTGCCTTCGTGCCGGCGAATCCGGCGTGGACCAGAGCCGTCAGCGCGAAGGCCGTCATCATGTTCCGCAGTGTGGCCGGCGGGCTTTTCACGGCACAAGTTTATGAGGCATCGCGCGCTCCCGCGGGACGTCCGGCCGCTACCCTTCCGCCCATGTCGCGGGAGACGCTTGCCAGGTCCATCGCCGACGTCGCGCTGCTCCGCGGCACGTTCACTCTGCGCTCGGGCAAGACCAGTTCCTTCTACCTCGACAAGTATCTGTTTTCCACCCGGCCCGACCTGCTCGGCCAGCTCGCGCCGATGTTCGCCGAGCGCCTCGACGCGCTCGAATCACGCCTCGACGTCGATGTCGACCGCCTCGCCGGCGCCGAATTGGGCGGCATTCCGCTTGTGACCGCCGCGAGTCTTGCCACGGGACTTCCCTGCGTCTTCGTTCGGAGCAAGAAGAAGGACTACGGCACATCAAAGCAGCTCGAGGGCGCGATCGAAAAGGGCGATGTTGTCGTGCTGCTCGAGGATGTTGCCACCACAGGCGGCCAGGCCCTCGAAGCGGTGGAGGTGCTCCGCGAAACCGGGGCGAAGGTCCTGGCCGTGATCGCCACGATCGACCGGCTGGAAGGTGCGCGCGAGAACATCGAAAAGGCCGGCGTGCTTTTCGAGGCGCTCTTCACCGTGCGCGAACTGGGCGTCCCCGCCTGATCGGTCAGAGCCGAACGCCGAACCGCTCGATCCAGACCCCCGCGCACACCGCGCGCCAGAGGAACCGGTCGTAGTGCCTGCTCCCGGCCCGCATTTCGGCCAGCGCCCGGCGCCCCCGGACGGTGAGCAGCCGCGTGCAGAACGCGAGCGAGCGATCGACAACGGAATTGACCTCCGACGGCCCGGATACAAGCCAGTCGCGGGGGGG
>JBGAPK010000034.1:0-42781 GCA_044221315.1 Phycisphaerales bacterium
GGCGACCTTCGCGTTGGTGCGCTTGGCGTGTTCGACGATTTCCTTGGCGGAAGCGTCGAGGGCGATATGGTCGTAGGCCTCCATCCGAATTCGAATCTTGCCGCCGGTCATCGAGGAATCGCTCCGTTTCAAAGACAGTTGGGGGTAGCTTGGCCGAACCACGCGGGCAGGGACCCCTGAGGAGTGCGAGCGGTCGCGCTCCCGCAGCAGGATCTCGGCTGGTGCGTAGCGGCGAAGGATAGGCCGTGCCGGGGTGGGGTCAACGCCCGTGGCCGCCGGATTGGGGTGCGGGACGCAGAAGGGTGTGAAACCCGGGCTGGCCTTCGGGCGGATGGACAAGGATCGTGGGGCAACCGGGCCGTGGGTCATGTTGGGGCCGGATCGGCGAGAATTGCCGATGAAACTCGGGTTGCTGTCGAGGGCGGGGGCCTTGTCGGGGTCGGTTTGTGGAAGGAGCCACGGATGTTCATAGTGCGCGGACGGAATGTGTTGGCGGTTGCCGGGCTTTTCGGCGTCATGGCGGCCGGCAACGCGATGGCCCAGAACTCGGGCAAACTGCCGGCCGGTTCCAAGCCGGTGGACGCCCCCACCGCCGTGCGGGCGCCGACAGCGGGAACGGTGAGATTCACGGAGAAGCCCCTGCGGGTGGAGAGCATCGGACTGACGATGAGCCTGCCGGTCGGATCGAGCGCGAGCTCGACGGCCATCGCGAATCAGGCGGCGGTGCAGGTGATCGGTCCCGAGAGCAAGTGGCTTGCGGCGGCGCGGGTGCTCGACAGCAGCGACCTGAAACTGACCATTCAGCAGGTGGCGGATGTCAATCTCAAGACGCAACTCGGCGCGGATTCCGTGATGGTCGGGGGCGTCGGGCCGAACGGGGCGCAGTTGATCGAGCGTTCGCAGAATCTGGTCATTGGAACGATGCCGGCGGAGAGGTTCTATGTGCTCGGCCCGAAGGATCCGGATCCGAAGAACGCGAACAAGCCGCGGCTGGTGTACGGGGTGACGTTCATCAAGATCGGGCCGGGTCGGTTCGCGTCGTTCGAGTCGAGTTGCGGCGAGGCGGACTTTGACCGCGCCAAGCCGGAGATGGAGGCGATGATCGCGACCGTGCAGTTCGCGGACGCGGCGAGCGTGGAGAGTTCCAAGCGGGCGCTTCTGGACGCGGGAGATCGGTTCCTGAAGGGGCTTGATGCGACGGCGATCCGGTCGGCGGCGGAAGAATCGAAGGAGCAATGGTGGCGGCTGTACGTCCCGGCAAAGACCGGCGCGGACGCGGATGCGCGGGAGATTGGCTATCGCAAGATCCGCACAACGATCGGCAAGCGCGGGCAGCTTGATCCATCCCGTGATCCCAAGATGTTCAAAGGGCCGGATCTGGACGAGGGGATCCTGGTGCAGGTGGATTTCAGGGGGATCCTGGGCGAGGGCGGCGATTCGCTGACCGATTCGAAGGGGATTTTCTTCCAGACGCTGGATCGCAAGGAAGAGGTGTGGACGCTGAGCACGCGGGTGCGCCAGGGCAAGAAGGACGTGACGAGCACGGAGTACGGCAGCCGCGCCGGCAACGAACTCCTGATCAAGAAGGAATCGCAGCCACCGAACAAGTTGATTGTTCCGGAGACGGCGTATCTGTCGAGGGTGGAGTCCTTCCTGGTGCAGAAGCTGCTTGTTGCGTCGAGGCTTACAACAGAGTTTGGGTTCAACACGTACTCGTCGGAGAGCAATCTGATCGAGACGCGGCGGGAGTCGGTGGAACAGCCTGCGGACAAGCCGCACATTTACAGAATCACGACGCGCACAGGGGACTCGCCGACATCGCAGGTGGCGACGTACAAGGACAGCGGGGAATTGCTCTTTGCGGACCTGGTCGGGGGCGTGCGGGTGGAGCCGACGTCGCTGGAGCAGCTGGTGCGGCTGTGGAAGTTGAAGAATCTGCCGCTGGATTGAGCGGGTAAGGCTGGCAGCTCTCGGCTCTCGCCGGTCGGCCGAACCGAATTCCGGAGTGACTGGCACTGCCCGAGGGCTGCGGGCGCGGCGTGCTACTTTGTTGTCATGGCGACGGATCGTCTTATTTCAGCGCGGGCGGGCGAGGATGCCCGGGATGAGCAGCGGAACTGGGCGCTGCGGCCGACGACGATCGACGAGTACGTCGGGCAGGAAGAGCTAATCGAGCGGTTGCGGATCGCGATCACGGCGGCGCGTGGCCGGAATGAGCCGTGCGAGCACGCGCTCTTTCACGGGCCGCCGGGGCTGGGAAAGACGACGCTGGCGCACCTGATCGCGAGCGAGATGGGGAGCGGGATCCACGTCACCAGCGGGCCGGTCCTGAGCAAGGGGACGGATCTGGTCGCGGCGCTGACGAGCCTGCGCGAGCGGGACGTTCTGTTCATCGACGAGGTGCACCGGCTGCCGGCGAGCGTGGAGGAATTTGTCTATCCGGCGATGGAGGATTACCGGATTGACGTGCCGGTCGATAGCGGGCTGTCGGCCCGGACGGTGCAGATCCGGTGCAAGCCGTTCACGCTGATCGCGGCGACGACGCGGGCGGGGCTGATCTCCGGGCCGCTGCGTTCGCGGTTTGGTATCACGCATCACCTGCGGTATTACTCCGCGCCGGAGCTTGTGCGGATCCTGAAGCGGAGTTGCACGCTCTTGAACGTGGGGGTGGACAACGAGCAGTGCCTGGTGCGGATCGCGGAGCGGTCGAGAGGGACGCCGCGGATTGCGAATCGGCTGCTGAGGCGGATACGCGATTACGCGAGCGTGAAGGGGGACGGGGTGGTGCGCGGGGTGACGGTGACCGACGCGCTCAAATTGGAGGGAGTGGACGATCTCGGGCTCGACGAACTCGATCGCGGGTATCTGCGGATCATCGCGACGACGTACGGGGGCGGACCGGTGGGGCTGGAAGCGGTGGCGGCGACGATGAACGAGGATTCGGGCACGCTCGAGGATGTTGTCGAGCCGTTTCTGCTGCAGATCGGATTTCTGGCGCGGACACGGCGCGGGCGTCAACTAACGAAGGTTGCGTGTGAGCACCTGGGAGTGCAATGGCGCGGGGGCGACGGGTTGTTTGAGGGGTAGAGCCCACCCTCGGACCTGATCGGCGATGATCGCACGGGCGACCTACCGCTCACGCGGGAGGCTCAATCAACGCTTGCCTGCGGGCTCGCGCATGGACTTTGAGAGTTCCTCTTCGATGTAGAGGATGCACTGGCACGAGGCGCAGCGGGTGAGCTTTCCGGAGACGAGCAGGCCGTTGACGGACTCGATCGGCAGGGCCATCATGCAGGCGCCGCAGTGATATTCGTGGCGGCGGCGGTCGACCTCTTCGATGTGGGCCATGGCCTCGTCGCCGCGGGTCTGGACCAGTCGCTCGAAGACGACGAGCGTTTCCTTGGGGATCTCTCGCGCGAGCGACTCCCGCTGGCGCTCGAGATCGGCGAGGCGGTCCTTGATCTCGGCGGCGCGAGCGTCGCGTTCGCCGGTCGCGACGGATTGGACTCGCTCGCGTTCGGCGCGGCTCTTGATGAGTTCATCGATCTGGCGGCGGATTTCCTCGGCCTTGGACATCTGCTCGAGGGCGGAGGTCTCCTGTCGGTCGCGCTCGGCCTTGAGCGTGTTGACCTCGGTCAGGAAGGCCTTGTATTCCTTGTTGGTCTGCGCCGAGTTCATCTGCTCGCGGATGGTGGCCATCCGGGCATCGAGGCGCTTCATCTCGCCTTCGAAGTTTGCGCCGGCGCCGGTGAGCTGGCGGAGCTGGGCATCGAGTGAAGTTTTCTTGGCGTCGATCTGCTCGATCTGGCGGGTCTGTTCGGCGAGGAACTTCTCGGCCGCGCTCAGGCGTGAGCGAAGACCCCGGAACTGTTTATCGACCTTGAAGACACTGAGCAGCTTCGACGTGACGTTCATGGGCACTCCGCCAACTGACAGAGTGTAGTCGCCGAGTCCGGAGGTGAGGCGCGGAAGCCGCGAAGACCGGGCCTAGCCGTGGCTTGGAAGCACCAAACGAAGCCACCAGTACGCGAAAGGGGCCACCAGTAAGGGGGAATCGAGGATGTCGAGGATGCCGCCGAAGCCGGGGAGCGTGTGCCCGGAGTCCTTGATGCCCGCGTCCCGCTTGAAGAGGCTCATCATTAGGTCGCCGGCTTGGCCGAGCAGCCCGAACAGAAACCCCGTGGCGGCCCCGAGCAGGATGAGCGTCGAGTGCTTTTCCTGCGGGGCGTTCCAGATGGCCCCCACCGCTCCGACGATGGTGGAGAACACGACTCCTCCTGCCAGCCCTTCCCAGGTCTTGCCGGGGCTGAGCCAGAGAATGAGTTTGTGCTTACCGAACGCGCGTCCTGTGAAGTAGGCGCCGGTGTCGCAGGCCTTGACCATGAGCAAAACCCATGCGAGGGTCCAGACGGGGTGCTCGCGGCGGATCGCGAGCACGAAGCCGAACATGAGGCCCAAATAGACGAAGGCGAGCATGGCCCCGCCGGCGGCGGCGATGACGCCCTCGGTGTTCTTGTGGCGGGAGTAGAAACGCAGCGCGACGATGAAGACCAGAACGGCGGAGGAACTGACGATGAGGCCGCCAGTCGCCGAATCCCAGGTTTCGCTGATCACCTTTACGGACCCGGGTCCGAGATTGCGGGGGATGAAGCACGAGACGCAGAGGCCGAAGATCGCGGCGAGGGTGGTAATTCGTTTGGAGGCGTCGATTGCCTTGTCGTGGAGCATGTCGGCCAGCTCGCGTGCGGCGAGGACGCTGAGACCGACCATGACGATAAAGAGGATGACGCCCGGGGGCATGGTGGGCTGGTGGTAGCCCATGCCCGAGAGCCAGGAAGGCGTCGGAATGGTGTCGATGTAGCCGTCGAGCCAGAGCAGGGCGAGAAGCAGAGCGATGAGGAGCGGGCCGAGGATCATGCGGTCACGCATGACCGCTCTCCTCCATCACGGGCTGGCCGGCATCGCTCAGGCCACCGAAGCGACGGGCCCGGCCGGCGAATTCACGGATCGCTGAGTGGAGCGCGGCGGCGTCAAAATCGGGCCAGAGAGTGTCGGTCACGTACATCTCGGCGTAACTGATCTGCCAGAGGAGATAGTTGCTCACGCGCATCTCGCCGGCGGAGCGGATGAGCAGATCGGGGTCGGGGATGTCGGGGGCGTAGAGGCGGGATGCGACGGCGGCCTCGTCTATCTGATCGGGGTTCAGCCTGCCCGCGGCAACATCGCCAGCGAGGGCGCGTGCGGCGTCGGCGATCTCCGCGCGTGAGCCGTAGTTGATGGCGACGCAGAGCGTCGGGCCGGTGCACTTTTCGGTGGTGCTTGTGATCAGGTCCAGGGCGCCGAGCACTTCCTCGGGCAGACCTTCACGCCTGCCGATCCAGCGGAAGCGGATGTTGTCGCGCAGGAGCGCCTCGCGTTCGCCTTCGCAGTAAGCGACGCAAAGGAGCATGAGAGCCTGGATTTCGTCCGGGGGTCGGCGCCAGTTTTCGAGGCTGAAGGAATAAAAGGTCATGGCCTCGACGCCCAGCCGCCCGGCTTCCTCAACGGTTTCCCTTAAGGCCCGAGCGCCGTTTCGGTGGCCGAAGATGCGGGGAAAGCCTCTTTGCTTGGCCCAGCGACCGTTACCGTCCATGATGACCGCGATGTGGCGTGGAATGCGGCGCGGATCGACATCCGGCAGTTGCGTCAGAGGATCGGCCTTGGCGTAGCGCCGGCGCATTTCGGCGATTCGGCGCTGCACGGCCGGATCGGTCGCGAAGACCGAGGCCGACTGCGCGGCGGGCGATGGCTCGGCGGTGGAGGCTTGGGGAGGGGTCACGAGGTGAGGAAGATAGCAGGACGATGCGATCAGAAGGCGATGGTCTGCTCACGGTCGGGCCCCACGCTCACGGTCCGGACCGGGACCCCAACGTGCTGCTCGATGAACTCGATGTACGCGCGGGCCCGGACCGGAAGTTCGGTCCGAGCGCGGGCAAGGCCCAATTCCTCAGAAAAACCCGGCAGATCGGTGAAGATCGGGCGGACGCGGGAGAGCGAGACGGCATCAGGCAGGAATCGGTCTGTGGTCTTGGGCCCGTCGGCGTACTGGGTGCAGACGCGCACGGTGTCGAACCCGGCGAGGACGTCGAGCATGGTCAGGGCGATTTCGGTGGTGCCGTTGATCATCGCGGCGTATTTCACGGCGACCAGGTCGAGCCAGCCGACCCGACGAGGGCGTCCGGTGGTGGTTCCAAATTCGCGGCCGCGGGTGCGGATCCGGTCGCCGGTCTTTCCTTCTTCGCCGGGGCCGGCAAGTTCGGTCGGGAGGGGTCCGGCGCCGACTCGTGTGGAATAAGCCTTCATGACACCGATGACCCGTCCGACCCTTTGCACCGGCACGCCGGTACCGGTGCCAATGCCAGCGATCGAGCAGGAGGAACCTGTGACGAATGGGTAGGTGCCGTGATCGACATCGAGCAGCGTGCCGTTTGCGGATTCGAAGAGGATCTTCCTGCCGGCGCGAAGCAGGTTGTTCAGGAGGTAGGTTGTGTCCTGCACCATTGGGGCGAGGGTGCGCCCGGCTTCGATGGCCCATTCGGTGATGCGGGCTGCGTCGAGCATTTCGGCGGAGCCGGGTTGCTGAACGAGCGATGCACGCTTGGTAGCGATGGCCGTGGCGATGCGCCCGCGAAGGCTCTCGGGGCGAGCCAGATCGGCGACGCGAACGGCCCCGGCCCGCTGGACTTTTTCGGCGTAGGCCGGTCCGATCCCGCGGCGGGTAGTGCCGATCTCGGAAGTTTCGGCCCCGTCGCCGGCGAGTCGCTCGTTCTTGAGCGACTCCTCGCGAACAGAATCTTCGAGCTTGTGGTAGGGCATGACGACGTGGGCGCGATCGGAAATCACGAGGCCGGAGGGATCGACGCCACGGGAGCGCAGGCCGTCCAACTCTTCGATGAGCTTGTCCGGGTCGAGCACGACGCCGTTGCCGATGACCGCAACCTTGCTCGGATAGAGAATGCCGGAGGGGATGAGGTGCAGAGAGAAACGCTGGCCCTTGACGACAACGCTGTGACCGGCGTTGGCTCCCCCGTTGTACCGCACCACCGCGTCGTGATCGGCGGCGAGCAAGTCCACGATCTTGCCCTTGCCCTCGTCCCCCCACTGCAATCCGACAACGGCGCTGCACGGGGCGGCGGGCAGGGTCGATGATGAGTTCTCGGACATCGGCGGCCTCCGTCGCTCAATGCGGGGGTTTCCCGGGACGGTAGGCGGCGCGGCATGCGGCGCAGACGGCGCAAGCGGCTCAATCGCTCCGGAACGCGCAAGCGTCCGTTAAGAGCGGTCAGCGACGAGCCGATCGTGGGTGCGGTCAGAGGCCTCGAGATCAGGGAGCCAAGCTCATGGCAGGCGAATCAACGGTGCGCATCATGTGTCCGAACTTGACCTGCCGCAAGGTACTGGCCGTGCCCGGAAACGCTCGCGGAAAGACGGTTCGCTGCAAGAACTGCGGGACGAACATCCGAGTTCCGGGAGCAGCGGCGAACGGCTCGTCCGGGGCATCGGCGCAGGCGAAACCGGGCGCGTCGGCGGCTTGAAACGACCGCTCACAAAAGAAAATCTAGAGCTTGGGCGAGTCCTTCTCGTCGAGGAAATCAAAATTGAATTCGTCGCTGTCGTCCGGATCCGGGACCCGCGTGGGCGGTTCGTGACCGACCGCCGGGGCCGGGTGACCCGTGGTCGCGACCGACGGCGCTTTGGCGGGGGCGGCAACTTCCACGGCGTCTTCAAGGACTTCTTCGGCGTCGATCTGGGCGGGCTCGCCGTCAATGCGGAAAACAAACAGGAAGGGTCCGATGCTCAGCGTGTCGCCGGCGGAGAGTTCCGTCTGGCTTACGCGCCGGCGGTTGACGTAGGTGCCGTTGCTTGAACCGAGGTCTTTGATCGAGGGTCGGGCGGCGTCGAGTTGGATTTCGCAATGCTGGCGTGACACGCCGGGATCGGGCAGGCGAATCTGGCAATCGGCCTGTCGGCCAACGACGAAGCGGGCCTTCTTGAGCGGAATCTCCCGCTGCGAGCCATCTCGATTCACCAGAACAAGTGACGTTTCCAAGCTCGCTATCCTTTCACCGGTTTCGCTCAGCAAGTCCACCCCGTTCCGGCTTTGAGCGTTCCATGCCCGTGAAGAACGATCGACCAGTCAACTCTCGACAGCCTCACGATACCCGAATTCCGCTCCAACAGCAACGGGCTTCCGTCCGGGGGGCGCATCCGTTGCGCACCGGGGGCGCGGCTGCCTCTCATAAGTCTGTTCGGTCGCTCTACGTGCATGTTCCGTTCTGCGCCCACAAATGCCACTATTGCGACTTCTACAGCCTCGTAGATCAGCAGGACCGGCAGGAGGCCTTTGCCAAACGTCTGATTCGGGAGTTACACCGAATCTCGCCGTGGGCTTCCGCAGGGCCCCTGGAGACGATCTTTGTCGGGGGTGGAACACCCTCCCTGCTTCGCCCGGCACTCTGGAAACGGCTGCTTGACGCTCTTGAGGCTTCATTTGACCTGTCCCGGATTCGGGAGGGGGCGGGCGAGTTTACGGTGGAATGCAACCCGGAGTCGGTTACCGGGGAGTTGATGGAGATTCTCAGGCAAGGCGGGGTGGGCCGGGTCAGCATGGGGGCGCAGTCCTTCGAGGCCAGACACTTAAAGACCCTGGAGCGACTTCACAACCCCGAAAACGTGGGACGGGCGCTGGACGAAGCGAGGCGAGCGGGGATCGAGCGGCAGTCGATCGACCTGATATTCGGAGTGCCGGGACAATCGCTCGAGGACTGGATCAGAGATCTCGACCGGGCCATCGGCCTGGGAACGGAACACATCTCCTGCTACAACCTGACATACGAGCCGAACACGGCGATGACGGCGCGGATGAAGCGGGGCGAGTTTGCGCCGGCGGATGAGGACCTTGAGGTTGAGATGTACGAGATCACGCGGGCGCGACTTGCGAGCGCGGGCCTGCGCCGGTACGAAGTGAGCAATTACGCGATGGCCGGCGGCGAGGCAAGACACAACCTCGTCTATTGGCGGCAGCAGCAATGGCTCGCGGCTGGTCCGTCTGCGTCCGGGCACGTTTCGGGATGGCGCTGGAAGAACGTGCCGCGGCTTGACGACTACTTGAGCGGTAGTGACGACCTGCCGGAGGCTGTGGATGTCGAGGCGCCGGATGAATCGCGACTTCTGAACGAAGTCACATGGACGGGTTTGCGCTTGGCGGAGGGGATTGAACGGGAGAGGACCTTCCTGCAGGCGGAGCGGCTGCACCCGGGCGCAAGCGACCGAATCGAGCAATTGATCGACAGGCTGAGGACGAGCGGCCTGCTTCAGGTTGCGGGAAACCGATGGACTCTGACCGACGCGGGGATGCTGCAGGCCGACGGGATCGCGGTCGACTTCATGCGGGCGATCGAGGGTTAGTCGGCGGAGTCGGGCTCGTCGGCTTCGATCTGTTCGCATCGCGTTGGATCGAGGCCCAATCGCTGGGCGACCTTTCGAAGGTCCTTGGGGAGCGGGGATCGGGCGTCGATCGCCTCGCCCGTGATCGGGTGCTTGAAGGCCAGGCGGTGGGCGTGCAGCGCGAGCCGCGGTGCGCCCTCGCCGATCGCGGGCGGAGCGTAGAGATCGTCTCCGAAGATCGGGCAGCCGATGGACTCGAGATGGACACGGACCTGATGCAGCCGGCCGGTCACAGCGCGGCACTCGAGCAGGCTCGCGCTCGGAGAAGCGTCGAGAACGCGGTAGGCCGTTACGGCCGGTTTCCCGGCGGAGCCGATGCGGGCGAGTTTCATCTCTCGCCGATTGGATTCTCTCTTTTCCTCGAGGATGGGGCGCCGGATCACGCCGGACGTGTGACGGGGAGCTCCGGCGGCGATGGCGAAGTAGAACTTGCGGATCTCCCTGCGTTCGAACATCTCGCGAAGGCGGTCGTAGGCCGATGCACGGAGCGCGACGATCAGCATGCCGCTGGTGGCACGGTCGAGGCGGTGCAGCATGCCGAAATCGCGATCCTTGCCGAGGTTCTGTAGTTGCTTCCCGTAGACGCAAAAGAGCCCGTTGAGCAGCGAGGAACGATCGTGACCCAGTCCGGGCGTCGAGACGAGCCTTGTGGGCTTCTCGACGATGAGCAGGTGCTCGTCCTCGAACTTGAGGGAGTATGTGACGCGCTCGTTGGGTTCGACGGAAAAGTGGGCCAAGGGACGAGGTTATTCGAGCGGGATCGGGGGGAGCGCCGGGCTGTCCTCGCACACGCCTTCCTCGACGTACCAGCGGAGTTCGCCGCCGATCGGCGAAAGGTCACCCGCGAAGAGCCGGGAAGGATCACGGGCGGGAGAGTTGACTGCGCGGATCGCGGCGTCCATGTGCTCGCCCAGGGCCACAACGGCGATGAAACGAGTCGCCTCGAGAAGGCGTCGGCTCATACGAACCTGAGATCCGGCAGACTCCACGAGCGGTGCTCCCGGGCCGACGGCGGGCGATCCGTGCGAGAAGCCGCCGGCGAGCAGCGGGAGCAGCGCGTAATCGAGCCGATCCTGGCCCTTTTCGCGCCAGCCGAGATGTTCCTTAAGGACGGTCTCGTATTCGATACCCGGGGCGGGCCTGTGGACCTGCTCGGCGGGAATGTCGGATTGGGCGACGATGGAATCCCGGAGAATCGCGAAGCGATCGGTGTTGTCGGTGCCGTTTTCCTCGACGATCCAGAGGTGCGTGCGGCGCCAGGGAAGATCGCGGTAGCGCGGGTCGTAGAGCAAACGGAGGAAGAGCGGTTCGGCCTCCGGCCAGACCGAAAGCGCGAGGTGAAAATCGCCGAATTCCCGGGCGCACGCGTTGGCATGGAGAAAGAGATCGGTCGCGACGGAGTCCAGAAGTTCGTCGGTGCCGGGACGGACGATGACCGGGCCGCCGGGCAGTGAGGGACGGCGCTTGCCCCGAATTGAGGACGGCTGGTCCGTTGAATCGCGTGGCTCGATGTTTCGCATTCGCTCGGCAAAACCGTAGCAGACCGGCGACACGAGGGCCGCTGCGCCGGCACGAACCCCGGCGAATCGGGCGGCGTCCGCATCGGCTAGGCTGTGGCGCATGAGCGGGCTCTTGAGGGTCATCGACGCGAACTCCAACCGCGCCCGCGAGGCGCTTCGAGTGCTCGAGGATCTGGCACGGCTGCGATTGGACAACACTGAATTGACCAAATCGCTGAAGCTGCTCCGCCACGAGCTGACGACGGCCATCGGCCAGTTGCCCGTTGACCGGGCTCAGCTGCTCGCATGGCGGGACAGCGCGGGCGATGTGGGCGCCCAGTCCTCCCGGGCGGCGCCGGGAAAGCGTGAGTCCGAGGGTGCGGTCGCGGCGGCCGCGTCGTCACGCCTGGGTGAGTCGCTTCGGGTGCTCGAGGAGGCGGCCAAGACGCTGAACGGGGCGGGTTCGGTCGCGATGATAATCGAAAGTTTGCGGTATCGCGCATATGAGGCGAGTCGGGGTCTCGAGCTGGCGCTGATGGGCGGGCGTGGTCCGCAATGGACGCTTTGCGTGCTGCTCAGCGAGTCATTGTGCAAGCACCACCGGTGGACGGAAGTCGCGCGGCGCGCCATGGAGGGCGGGGCGGACTGCGTGCAATTGCGCGAAAAGGGGCTTTCGGACCGGGAGTTGCTCGGCCGGGCGAAGACCTTGGTCGAGTTTGCCCGCAAGAACGCGGTGGCGGTCATCGTCAACGATCGACCGGATATCGCTCTGCTCGCCGGAGCGGAGGGCGTTCATATCGGCCAGTCCGATCTTTCGATCAACGAGATCCGAAAGATCGCGGGCTCGAGCCTGCGGATCGGGGTTTCCTGCTCGACGCTCGACGAAGCCCGCGAGGCGGTGCGCCAGGGCGCCGATGTGTGCGGGCTCGGGCCGATGTTCTCATCCACCACAAAGTCCAAACCGAAGTTGAGCGGCCCGGAGCTGGTGAGTTCGTACATGGCCGACGAGATCACGAACCGAGTTCCCCACCTGGCAATCAGCGGCATCACGCAGGCCAACGTGTCGAAACTCGTCGATGTGGGCTGCAAAGGCATCGCGGTGAGCGCAACGGTGTGCGGGGCGGAGCGACCGGAAGATGTGTGCCGGGGACTTGTCCGGGCGATCAAGGGCCTGGACGACGTCGGTTGAGCAGCGCCCGGCTTGCCGGCGCGCGGCCGCCGGGTTGATTAGACTCGTCCCTATGTCGATCGAGTTCAAGCAGCGGACGCTTCCCAACGGGCTGACGATTGTGGCGGAGATTGATCCGGGCGCGGCGTCTGCCGCGGCGGGTTTCTTTGTCAAGACCGGCGCCCGGGACGAGGAAGCAAAGGTCATGGGGGTGAGCCACTTCCTCGAGCACATGATGTTCAAGGGGACCGAGGCGATCTCGGCGGAGCAGTTGAACCGGGCGTTCGACGAAATCGGAGCCAAGAACAATGCATATACGTCGAGCGAGGTGACGTGCTTCTACGCCACGGCGCTGCCCGAGTATTCGGGCCGATCGATTGAACTGCTCGCGCGGATGATGAGGCCGGCGCTCCGCCAGGCCGACTTCGACACCGAGAAGTCGGTGATTCTCGAAGAGATCGCCATGTACAAGGACAATCCGTTCTGGGTCCTGTTCGAGGCGGTGACCGATCGGCACTATTCGCCCCATCCGCTCGGGCATCGCGTGCTGGGGACGAAGGAGACGATTGAAGAACTGACGAGCGAACAGATGCGCGAGTATTTCGGGAGGCGGTATTCGGCGGACAACACGACCGTCGCGTTGGCGGGGCGGCTGGATTTCGAAAAAACTTGCGATGAACTCACGGCGTTGTGCTCCTCGTGGTCGCCGACGAATCCCGCGGGGCGGAAGGCGCCGGTGGCGCGCTATGGACAGGCTCCTGTCGAGGTGCGCCTGACCGACGCGAAAGTCGCACGCGGTTACCTGCTCGGGATGGCGCCGGCCCCGGCGATTGACGACGACCGCAGGTATGCCGCGGCGATGCTGGCGCAGGTTCTGGGCGCACCGGACAACAGTCGCCTGCACTGGGCGCTGGTGGAATCCGGGCTGGCGGAGGACGCGCAGGCGGGGTTTGATGCACACGATGGGGCGGGCGACTATTACATATTCGCGTCGGGAGAGCCCGCGCGGCTCACGGAAATCCACCAGGCGATCGACAAGGAAATCGGCTCCCTGGCGGGCAGCCTCACGGGAGATGACTTGGAGCGGCTCCGAGACCGCATACGGACGGCGGCAACAGTCGGGGGTGAACGCCCCGGAGATCGGATGCAGCGCCTCGGGCGCCTGTGGAGCGCTCTGGGCCGGTACTACTCGCTCGAGGAAGAAGTCGACCGGATCGGGAAGGTCACGCTCGACGAGCTGCGATCGGTGGCGCAAGCGTTCCCGATGGTGCCGGCAACCATCGGCACGCTGACACCAGCGGACAAAGTCTGAACCGGGAACTCACGCGGCCGCGCGCTCTGGTCCGGCGACGATGACGTGCTTCTGCCCGGTGCGGGCGAGCTTGAGGGCATTGACAGACGCGACGACAAGCTGCTGCATGTCGGCGAACCCGTTCGGCGGCTCGTGGCCGGCGATGCCCAACGTGGCCTTCATCCCCGCGCCGCCGAGTGGCCAGGTGAGTGCTGCTTTGTCGAACGAGAATCGGAATTCCTCCGCGGCAGTCTGTGCGGCACGGGCGTTGGCTCCGTAGAGCACCACGGCGAACAGGTCACCCCCGAGCGTGCACACGACGCCGCCCAGAGCGGAGAAGTGCTTGCGGAGCAGAACGATGCAAGCGTTGATGGTCTCGTCGCCGGCGGTCTGGCCCATCTGGCTGGCGGTACGCTGCAGGCCTTCGATGCCGACCTGGACGAGCGTGAGCGGCTCGGAATTCTTGTTGGCCAGCTCGAAGCCTTTGCGGAGGGCGAGGTCGAAACCGATGCGTCCGACGGCGCCGGTCAGCGGGTCAAACTGGTTGGAATCGACCAGAAGATTGTCGAGCGTCTGCGCCTGCGAATCGGTCGACCCGGCCTTGGTCATGCCCAGCATCTGCTGTTCGGCAGCGCGGACGATTTCCTCCGGGTCGGCGTGCGCGCCGGTGTCGAGGTGGAGGAGCGAGGACATGTCCTTCGCGCCCTCCGCGATCTTGCGGACAAGGACCTGCATGTCATCGGACTTGATTCCGAACCAGTGGTCGGCCCGCTGGTAGAGCTTGCGGATCGCCGGACCCGGATCGGCATCGTTCATGGCGTCGTGGGCGATATTGCCGAGACCGACCAGACGAACGATCTCGTGGTGGCCCTGCGGCGCTGCGGTCGGACGCTCGTGGTAGCGGACCGACATGATCAGTTCATCCGGGAACTTCCAGCGTTGCGCGAGCATGGCCCCGATCTCGGGATGCTGAACCTCGAGCGCGGAGAGTTCGGCCTTAACGAGGTTTCGGTGATCTCCGGCGGTTGATTCGAGCACTTCGGCATAGCGGAATCCAAGCGCCCGGTGCATCGCAACGACGCCGATGTCCTGGAGCAAACCGGCGAGGAAGGCCTCGTCCGCGACGACGAGCTTCAGATGATCGGCGATCAACTTGGCGGCGACGGCCGTGCAGAGTCCGCGACGCCAGTAGGACTGGTAGTCGAAACCGTCGTCCTGCGAACCGATCGAGCCGATCAGCGAAAAGCTGAGGGCCAGCGACTTGACGGGCCCGAGGCCCAGGAGCACAAGGGCCTTGTTGATGTTGGCGCAGCGGGTGGGCAACCCATAGAACGAAGAGTTGACGGTTCGGAGCACCTTGGATGCAAGCCCCTGATCATTCTGAATGGTCTTGGCGAGCTCAGGGAGGCTTACGTCGGCGTCGGAGGTCAGTTCCACGACGCGGAGCGCCACCGCCGGCAGCGACGGCAGCGACGAGCAGCTCAGGATTTCCTCGATGAGTTCGTGATCCATGGCTGTTCTGGGATGCGATCCGAATGAACCCTGTAGCCGGGCGGTGGGCCTCGTGCCCTTCTGCCGCAACTCTTCTGCCCCACCACGCATCGGCCCGCCCGGGCCCGGACTGAAGGACGCAAGTCCAAAGGGATTACCCGGACAGGACTTCGAAGGCCTGTTGGAGCGAACGGATGGGGCTCCCCGCGATTTCTCGGACGTACGCGGCGAGTAGTTTGCCGGCACGCGTGACGGTTTCTGACGAATCAGCGGCGTCGGAAGAGATCGCGATCCGTCGGAGCGTTTCAAGCGTTTGAGGGCGCGTGCGCCACGGCTCGTCGGCGGAGAGACCGGACCAGCGGGTGAACCCTCCCAGGCGCGCGTCGAACATGACCGCATCTCCCGGCTGGAGCGCCCCTCCGGTGCGGATGTCACGGGACAGGTCGGGGCGATAGCCAGATTCGCTCAGCAGACTCCAGAGGAAACGGGTGAGGGCTGAGGCGCTCGCGCCGCGATCTCCCAGGGCCCGCGCAGAAAGCACGAGAGAATCGAAAAGTGTGGGATGCGGGTCGTGGTCTCGCACCATGTGATGGACGAGATCGAGCATTGCCATGGACACATAGAAGGCCGGCAGACCGGCGCGGACGGAGGGGAAGACTTCCGTGAGATCCCAAGATGTGAGCGTCGCCATGGCGTCGGAGTGCTTCTGGATCACGCCCGCACGGCCGAGCGTAAAGAGCTCGAAGCCCCCGGAGAAGCGTGCGTCGTCGCGCTTGGCGCCCTTGGCAAGGCCGCGAACCACTCCCAGTTGTCGTGCGAAAAGCGACACCGTCTGGCTGGTCTCGGACCAGTCCCAAACACGGATGCAGACGGCGTCGTCAAGGACGATTGGCAACGAGGAAAAATAGGGGCGTCGGCGAAACGCGGGGCGCGCCGCCGGCCGGAGTATCCTCTGCCGATGCACTTTGATCTAGTGGACAAGGTTCTAGAGCAAACCGCCGAACGGATCGTGGCGCTCAAGCACGTCTCGAACGCGGAGGAGTATCTCCAAGACCACTTCCCGGGGTATCCGGTGCTTCCGGGAGTGCTCATGCTGGAGGCGATGGTGCAGGCGGCGCGCAAGCTTGCCGGGCCGGCCGAGGTGCCGCTCGTTCTGGGGCAGGTGCGGGCGCTCAAGTACGGCGCGTTTGTGCGGCCGGGGCACAGTTTGAGGGTCGAGGTTGACCTGCACAAACGTCAGCCGGACGGCTCCGTGGAATTCAAGGGTGAGGCGATTCTGGTCGAGCCGCCGGGCGCTCAGCGTGCGGAAACGCCGCGGGCAGCGGTGTCCGGGCGGTTCACGCTGCGGCCTCTGCGTCGGTGACGCCGGTTCCGCTGCTACTATCGCCGACTTTCAGCAGGGCGAAACGGACAGCGCCCGGTCGTATTCGGAAGAACGAGATGACACGAGACGAAATCTTTGCCAAGGTACGGGATGTGCTTGTCGATGCTCTGGCGGTGGACGAGGACGAGGTGACGCCGCAGGCGAGGCTCACGACCGACCTGGGCGCGGAGTCGATCGACTTTCTGGACATTGTTTTCAAGTTGGAACAGGCCTTCGGGTTCAAGATCGCGCAGGGCGAGCTGTTCCCCGAGAACGTGGCGCAGGACCCGGACTATGTGAAGGACGGCAAGGTCACGCCGAAGGGTCTGGAGGCGCTCAAGGCGCGTCTCCCTCACGCGGATTTCTCGAAGTTCTCCACCGACCCGCAGATCTCCAAGGTCGCGGAGGTGTTCACGGTGGACGCTCTGGTGACCTTTGTCGAGCGGAAGCTCGCGCCGGCGTAAGCCCCCCACCCCCACGCCCCACCCGGGACTGCCATGCGCTGGATGTGGATCGATCGCATCGTCGAACTCGTCCCCCGCCAGAGGCTGGTCGCGGTCAAACATGTGAGCCTCGCGGAAGAGCATCTGCACGATCACTTTCCGGCGGGTGACGGACGGGCGGCGCTCCCGGTCATGCCGGCGAGCCTGATCGTGGAGGGGTGCGCCCAGACGGCGGGGATTCTCGTCGGCCATGCGGAGGAGTTTCGCGAGAAGGTGATCCTCGCGAAGATCGGAAAGTTTGAACTGGAGCGTGACGCGTTCCCCGGGCACACGCTCCGCTACACGGCGCAGTTGCAGCAATTCGACAAGGTCGGGGCGGCAGCAACGGTCGCGATCGAATTGATCGAACCGACCGCGGGAGCCGGAGCGTTCCGTGCCATATCGGCCGGGCGCATCGAGCTGATGTTCAGTCACCTCGACAACAACATGGCGGGGGAGCGATTCCCGGAGCACAACTTCGTGTTCGGCGAGTCGTTCAAGACGCTGCTGCGGTCGAGCGGTATCGCCGGGGCGTGGTGACCCGGCAATCGTCCATGCGTCTTCAGGGCGCGCCGGCCGCGAAGCCGATCAACTGACCGGCCCCCACAGCGACCGGGAAGAAATTCATCGCAATCGCCGCGAAGGCGAGTCGGACCGCCGCGACCGGACGCTTCCGTCCGACGAATTCGCAGATCATGAGCACCATCGCCACAACGCAGAACTTCAGGACAAGCAGCCCGTGGACATCCCAATGCTGAAGAACCATGTTGGCCAGGGCGTTGACTTCTCGCCCGCCCAGGGCGAGCACGAACCACGTGCAGATTACATCGAGTGCCGCCAGCAGAACGAACGCGGTGTAGGTCTTGGGGTACAGGATCGGAGCTTGAAGCATGTCTCCTCCCGGCTCTTCCTCGAACATCCGATGTCAACTCGTTCGGTTTGCTGAGTCCAGCCTTTCGCGAACAAGTCGGTCCATCAGATCCCTCGGCGCGGGCCGGCCGATCCATCCCTCGGATTGAGCCGCGGCCTGGCCGACGAACATCGTCACCCCGTCGATCACCGTCCAGCCCTTCGCCTTCGCGGCAAGAACAAGCGGTGTTTCGATGGGGTTGTACACGGTGTCCAATACGACGGGAGACGGCCGCGTGTTTCCCGGAGAAACGATCCGGTCGATCGGAATTGCGAACCCCTGCGGGTCGGGCCCGCCCGCCATTCCGACAGGAGTGGCGTTTACATACGCGTCGGCGGGCTCGGAAGGCAGTTTGTCGTGGGACGAAGCGGCGACGCTGCCTCCCTTTCCCCACTCCGAAACTTCGGCGGCAAGGCGTTCAGCACGATCGAGGTTTCGGTTGAAAACGATTACTTCCGCTCCGGAATTGGCGAAGCCGAACGCCGCGGCACGAGCGGCGCCTCCCGCGCCGACGATTGCGATGGTGCGCCCTTCAAGAGTTCCGAGCGCGGCACGGAGCGGGGCGACGCAGGCTTCGACGTCGGTGTTCGTGATGCGGATCTTCTTGGGGGACCCGCTCGCCGTGCGTTCGATCGAGAGCGTGTTCGCCGCGCCGACGGCTTCGCAGAGAGAATCGACCGTCCACCCGCGCTCGCGGGCGTAGCGAAACAGATTCTCCTTGTGCGGGATAGTGACGCTGGCGCCGGAGAAATCGAGGCGGGGGTCGTCAACCAGCGCCCCCACCGTTGCCTTGAAACTGGCGTAGTTCGCTTCGGCGTCGTCCGAAGCGTGAACAGGGAGCGGCAGATAGACGCCGTCGAATTCATGCGCGTTGAAAACCGCGTTGTGGACGAGAGGCGACATCGAGTGCCCGACCGGCCAGCCGATCACGCCGTAGACCTTGGTCTTTGACCCGATCGACCGGAAGCGGTAGAGGTCGCGCAATTCGCTTACCGTGGGCTGACCGGGCGCGGTCACGCTCTCGGGGCGGAGGCTGGCAAAGGTAAGAAACGCGCTGAACTTTGGCGCGAGTACCCGGCTCATGAGCCCGAATTCGCCCATCGCCAGGGCGATCATGGGGCGGTCGGCGTGCGACAGAATTTCAAAGAGTTCGAGGTTGTCGCGGAGAGAGCGGGCGCGATAGGCGATCTTGAGCACGTTTGCGGCAGGCTCGGCCTGCATGGCGAGGAGTTTGCGGGTCAGGTCGGCGGGGCGGGATTGGAAATCATGCGCGGAAAGGATGAGGCCGGGGGCGTCGGCGCGCTTGCGGGCGGGGTGGTCGATCGCGCGGTTCAGAGAGTCGCGAATGTCGGCGTCTCCGGCGTAAGAAGCGAGTTCGATGTCGAGGTATCGCGGCGGGAGTTGGTCTTTGGCCCCGGGAGAGGATGTTTTTTCGTAGAGCGAGGCGCGCTCGCCTTCGTCGCCCTCGTAGCCGCCGCCCTCGGTTGCGGAGCGGCAGGTGAGGATGCAGGGGAGCGGGCTCTGGCTGACAAGCCGAGTGATTTCACGTTGCTGGCGCGACGGATCGGCTTCGGGCGCGCCTGGATTGAAGAACTCGTCGACTCGGTATTCAACCATACCGGCGCCGGCGGCCTTGGCCTCGTGAGCGAGCGCGAGCGCGGCATCGGGATCGCGGACCATGATTGGAACGCACAGGAGAGTCACGGTGCGAGTGTACAGCGGGACACCCGCATCGGAAGCAAGCAATCGAACGAAGCGCATGTGTGGGGTTGTCGCTCAGCTCCCGTTGAGTGCCCCCGCCGCGCCTGTCCCCGCCACAAACCCGCTCGCCCATGCCCATTGAAAATTGAATCCGCCGATGCGGCCGTCGACGTCGCAGATCTCGCCGCAGAGGTGCAGGCCGGGGCAAACGCGGCTCTCCATCGTGTCGAGCTTGAGTTCCGAGAGCGGCACGCCCCCGGCCGTGACCTCGGCGAAGAGATAGCCGCGGTCGCCTGTGATCGGAAGCGGCATTTCGGTCAGCGCGGAAGCAAGAGCCCGACGCTTTTCCTTGGGTAGTTCACCCATCGAAGCGCCGGGATCGATTCCGACGCTGGCGCAAAGGGCTCGGACGATGCGATCGGCGAGTTTCGCTTCGAGCGCACGGAGCACAGTTGTGCCACGGGTTCTTCCGGCGGCAGAGAGAGCGGCATCGATGGATTCGAGCGTCTCGCCCGGGAGCCAGTTCATGATCAGAACCGGGGTCGAGCCCTGTGGGGCCGCCAGCTTTGCGTCCGTGTAGTACCGGCTGATGTCCAGCACGCCCGGACCGGAGAGACCGAAATGGGTTATCAGGGTTGAATTGGTGAAACTCACGAGCTTCTTGCCGCCGGCGCTGCGGAGTTCCATCATCGCCGGCAACGTCACCCCGCTCAACGACGTCAGCCAGTGATCGCGTGGGATCGTGAGCGGCACCAGCCCGGGAAAGACGTGCGGAGTGATGGTGTGACCGAGCGACCTGGCGAACTCATATCCCAGTCCGTCCGACCCGGTCTTTGGCAGGCTGCGGCCGCCGGTCGCGAGAATGACACGATGGACGTGAATGCTCGACTCGTTCAGCGATGATTTCGGTCCCGTTCCGGCCGATTCCCGATGGATCAGAAACCCGGCAGCGGCCTTCTCAATCGCGTTCACACGCCAGGGATTCACGACGCGCACGCCCGCCTGTGCAGCGGCACCGAGCAGGGCATCGAGGACGGTGTGGGCGTCGTCGCTCACGGGGAAGAGCTTGCCGGTTTCTTCCTGCTTCATTTCGACGCCACGCTCGCGGAAGAACTCGATGGTTTGGGGAACACTGAACCGGCCGAGCACCTTGCGGATCGCATTTCGGCTGCTCCCGGCGTAGGCGGATTCATCCACGGCGTGGTGCGTGACGTTGCAACGACCACCTCCGGCGACGAGAATCTTGGCGCCGAGTTTGGTGGCGCCGTCGAGGGCGAGGACTTGACCCGAAGACCGCGCGGGCTGAAGCCCGCGGCTCTGAAGGCCCTGAAGCGTTCGTCCGGCCCAGATGGAGGCGAACAGTCCGGCGGCGCCGGCACCGATGACGGCAATGTCCGCGCGGGCGTTCATTCTTGATCAGAGCTCCGCCACGCGCCTGGCTGTTTCCTGCTCACTCAGGTCCACCATGAGCTTGCTCAAATCGCCAGCCATGATGTCACGGAGTTGGTACTCGCCGGGCAGTCGCTCGTCCGCGACGATGCCCTCCTTCCAGCGGTAGGTGCGGATCTTTTCGCTGCGGTCGCCGCCGCGGATCTGGACTTTGCGGGCCTGGGAGCGCTCGTTGTGCTGCTTCTGGCGTTCGAGTTCGTGGAGGCGGGTCATGAGGAGGCGACGGGCCCGCTCGCGGTTTTGCTGCTGACTCTTGGCCTCCATCATTTTGATGATGATGCCGCTGGGCTTGTGGTGGATCTGCCAGGCTGTCTCAACCTTGTTGACGTTCTGCCCGCCGGGGCCCTGGGCGCGGGTCGCAAATTCCTCGACTTCGTTGGCCCAGTCGATCTTGATATCGACCTCTTCGGGTTCGGGGAGGACGGCGACGGTCGCGGTGCTGGTGTGAATGCGTCCCGCGGCTTCGGTTGCCGGCACGCGTTTGACGCTGTGCACGCCCGCCTCGAACGCAAGTTCGCTCCATGCACCGTCGCCCCGCACATTCGCCACGGCTGAGCGGATGCCGCCGGCGTCGGTTTCGGGGACGAAGTCCATGATCTCGAACTTCCATCCCTTCTTCGCGGCGTACTTGGTGTACATCTCGAGCAGATCGCGGCACCAGAGGGCGGCCTCGTCGCCGCCCGTGCCGCCGCGAACTTCGAGGATGACCGAGCCGACCTTCGCATCCTCGGCGGTCACGAGGCTCTTGATGGCATCGCGGACAACCTTTCGGGCCTGTTCGCGGAGGCCGGGGAGTTCCTCCGCCGCCAAAGCCGCGAGTTCGCGATCGGTCCCTGTGGCAGCGGCCTCAAGTTCTTCGATCTCGCGTGTGAGCTTGCGGACTGTCGAATAGGCCTCGGCAACGGGGGCGATCGCCGACTTCTTCATCGAAAGCGTGCGGACCTTGCGGTGGTCGGCCAGAATTGCCTCGTCCTGGAGCGACTTCTCGATTTCTTCATGTTCGCGCCCGATCGCAGCGAGCTTTTCGAGCACCGCGGGCGGAACGCCCGCGATCCCTGCGAGTTTGTCGGTGGCCTGAGCCATGGGCAACCATACCCGCCCGAATCGGGGCTGTGCAATCCGTTCCTGCAACGGGAATTGGATGATTCTGAAAGAGGGGAGTTCGGACTGCCAAAGATTGTCAGCGGAAGGCGGAAAGCCGCCGACAGGAGGGCATCAGTGACCAACGCGATCGAGATCCGCGGTCTGAACAAGCGGTTCGGGCCTGTGAAGGCGGTGCAGAACCTCGACCTCGACGTTCCCGCGGGCTCGCTCTACGGGTTCATCGGACCCAACGGAGCGGGCAAATCCACGACTATCCGGATGATCATGTCGATCATCTTCCCGGATTCGGGCGACTTGCGCGTGCTGGGAAAGGCGAGCGCACTCGAAAGCAAAGACCGCATCGGCTACCTGCCCGAAGAGCGCGGGCTGTACCGAAAGATGAAAGTCGGCCGATTCCTCACGTACATGGCCAGACTGAAGGGGCTGGATGCGGGCGAATCGGAGCGACGGGTGAAGGAATGGCTGGCGCGGGTCGGCCTCGCCGAGACGTACCGCAAGAAGTGCGAAGAACTCTCCAAGGGGATGCAGCAGAAAGTCCAGTTCATCGCGGCGGTGATCCACGAGCCGGAATTGCTCATTTTGGACGAAGTCTTCAGCGGCTTGGACCCCGAAAACCGGCGCCTCATGCGCGATCTCATCCGCGAGCAGAACGAGGCAGGGCGCACCATCATCTTCTCGACCCACGCCATGATCGAAGCCGAATTGCTCTGCGACAGCATCTTCATGATCCGCGGCGGTGTCAAGGTCCTCGACATGCCGATGGAGGAGATCTGGCGGACCTACGACCCCAAGACAGTCGTGGTCGAGCCGATCGATGCGGCGGACGTTGCAAAGCCGTGGCGGACACTGCCCGGGGTCAAAGAAATGATCGAGACCGACGGCGTGATCGACCTTCGCCTGATGGACGACGCGGATATCGGCTCCCTGATGCAGCAGGCGGCGTCGATGGCACGCGTCCGGAGGCTGGAACTGAAACGGCCCAGCCTGGAAGACGTGTTCATCGAACTGGTCGGGGGCGACGCGGCGAAGTTGCGTCAGGAACTGCGGAGCAACGCGCACCCTGCGCTTCAGGAGGTGAGCCGTGGGTAAGGTCTTCATCGTCGCGTGGAAGGAATTCCTGGCGACCGTCGCGACCAAGGGTTTCATCTTCGGGATGCTCTTCCCTCCGTTCATCATGACCATCGCCATCGTCGCGATGCCCCTCCTGATGAACAAGAAGGCCCCCACCGTTTACGGGCACATCGCGATCATCGATCAGAGCGGCAGTGTCGCACCGCGCCTCAAGGACGCCTTCAGCGCCGAGAAGATCAAAGAGCGCAAAGACAAGAAGATGCGCAAGGCCATGGAGGAGGGGACCAAGGCAATCGGCCTCGACGAGAAGACCGCCACCGACCTCAAGAAGCAGGCCGATTCGAACCCGATGGCGGCGGCAAACTCGCTGATCCCTGAAACGAACCTCACGGTGACGGTCCTGCCGACGACTGTGTCGGTAGATGAAGCGAAGAAAGAGATACTCAAGGCAACCGGCCGTGAACAGGCGGGCGAGGGAGTCAATGCGAGATTGGCGCTGCTCGTCATTCCCGCCGACACAGTGCATACGACCGCACTAGACGCCGAAGGCAAGCCCGCCTTCAAATCCTACCAGTTGCTCACGGCCCCTCGGCTCGACATCGAGGTTCAGAGCGACATTCGTAATCAGACGAATCGGGCGATCGTTGATGCACGACTCGCCGACGCCGGTGAGGACCCGGTAAAGATCAACGGCCTCACCGAGTGGCCAAAGGTTGAGGAAAAGGCCGTTACGAAGGAAGGAGATCGCTCGTCGAACGAGGCGGCCAAGCTGATCATTCCCGGAGCGTTCATGTTCCTCCTGTGGATCAGCACGTTCACCGCCGGGCAGTACCTGCTCACGAGCACGATCGAGGAGAAGTCCAGCCGTGTGATGGAGGTTGTCCTCTCGGCGGTCAGCCCGATGCAGCTCATGATGGGCAAGATCATCGGAAAGGGAGTCGTCGGGCTGCTGATCCTCTCGCTCTATTCGAGCGCAGGCATCAGCGCGATGATCTTTTTCGCGATGGCGCACCTCCTGGCCTGGCAAAACCTGATCTACCTGCTCGTGTTCTTCGGCATCGCGTACATGATCATCGCCTGCCTGATGGCCTCGATCGGCTCGGCGGTCAACGACATTAACGAGGCGCAGTCGCTGATGGGGCCGGTCATGATGGTCCTGATCATCCCGATGATGCTCTGGATGCCCATCCTCCGCAACCCCAACTCGATGTTTGCCCAGGTCTGCTCGTTCGTGCCCCTGATCAACCCGTTCATCATGGTGCTCCGCATCAGCGGCAGCGAGCCGATACCGGTCTGGCAGATCCCTGCCAGCATCGTCGTCGGTCTTCTCACCGTCGCCTTCATGTGCTGGGCCGCGGCGAAGATCTTCCGCATCGGCGTCCTCATGTACGGCAAGCCGCCGAACTTTGCGACGTTGGTCAAATGGGTGCGGATGGCGTGAGGCGATCTGTTCACCGTCAGCCTTCAGCGATCGGCCGGACACGGAAGAACCGGGTCGGAATTTCGCCAATCGATCTATACGAATTGTGCGTGACCGAGCCCGAGCGGCTGATCCGGTTCTTGCAGGCGGCTCACGGTCGTAAGCCGGTCACCCTGCGTGAGGATTTCTCAGGCTCTGGGGCGCTCTCCCGCGCCTGGGCTGCATCCCATCGTTCGCGGCGCGCGATCGCCGTGGACATCGACCCAGGCGTGTTGTCCCACGCCGCCGTCCATCCGCGTGTCTCCCCGCTCGTCTCCGATGCCAAGCAGGCGAAAGCCCGCGCGGACATCATCGCCGCGATCAATTTCCCGATCGGATATCAGCACTCCCGAGCCTCGCTCCTGAAGTACCTGCGGGCCGTCCGGAAATCCCTGAATCCCAGAGGCATCTTTATCTGCGATCTCTACGGCGGTCGCGACGCCTTCACACCCGGCAAGATCATCCAGATGCTCCGCGCCCCCACCACCGCTCCGTGGCGCGGCGAACTCGTCGAGTACACCTTCGAGCAGCGTGCCGCCGACCCTGTCTCCGGGCTCGTGCTCGATTGCCTGCATTTCCGCGTGTGGAAGAAGCACTCGAAGAGCAAGACTCCAGACTTCGTCTTCAAGGACGCCTTCGTCTATCACTGGCGGCTCTGGTCGCTCCCCGAATTGTCGGATGCGATGAAAGAGGCGGGATTCCGATCCGTCGAAATCCACGACCGGTTGGGCGACGCGATCGACTTAGACGGCAAGCTCCACCTTCGCGCCGTCGGGCCCGACAATCCGGTCGATGAGAATTGGGTCGTGTACGTCGTGGCGCGCATGTAGCCGACGGCGCGACCACCAAGACGAGATCGATCGCAACACCGACCTCGCCCTTGCGGGCGAGGCTCCATCAGACGCGCCGGATCGCGTAGGCCTTTTCACATCCGACATCCGCCATCCCACATAAAAAAGGACGCGGGCCCCCGGTCATCCCGAGGGCCCGCGATCGGCTCGACGCGGCTCTAAGCCGAGTTCTGTCCCGCCGGCGGTTTGCGCTCGAACCTTGACGGGAGCTCGCGCACCTTCCGACGAGGGCGACCATTTCTCTGGGCCACGCGTTGCCGCGGGGCTCGAGCGGTCCACCCGCTCCCGGGGTTTCCCCGCACCCGAACCGGGCGCCTCCCTTTCGGGAGCGAAAGCTGCGTGACCTTGCACGCGCTGGGGTTTGCCATGCGCCAGCCCTCACGGACCGGCCGGTGCGCTCTTACCGCACCTTTTCACCCTTGCCTGATCCGTCTTTCAACGGCCATCGGCGGTTCATTCTCTGTGGCACTTTCCCTCGACCGGGCTCCGACGCTTTCGCTCCGTTGCCGATCGGGTGGGCGTTACCCACCAGCGTGTCCTGCCGTGCTCGGACTTTCCTCAGAGGCCGGACCATCCGACCCCCGCGGCCGCCTTGCCGCGTCGTCTGGACAATTCTATCGGCCCACCTCGCCCTCGGGTTCGCGCCCCCGGCGCAACCCGGGCTTCCAGATTCGGTTACGATGACGCTCGGTGTCCACCACGCGAAAGGAATCGCCGAAACGATCCGCGGTCTTCTGGCTCAGGCCCGATCAGGTTTCGCTCGCGCACGACGTTGCCGCGGCCGCCGACCTGAAGCTCGAGTTCGTCGGATCCCCAGTGCGGGGTGAATCTGGCTCGCTCGCGAAGCAACTCTCCACCGAACCCGCCGACGACCTGCGTTCGACGCTGGCCGAAAGCTCCGCCTCGCTCGTCCTGCTGCTCGACCCCGGCGAGTTTGGGCGGGAATATCTCGCGGCGGACGACCGAGCCCTTTCTGCGGCTCGTGCGAAAGGTGTCAGGATTGCATCTCTCGAACCCATCCCGGCGAGCGCCCTCTCGCTCCAACGCCCCGGTTCGACGGAGACCGAGGACAGCGCCGGCACGCCCGAGAGCATCCGCATTCTGCCCCTGCTGCGGCACTCGCTCCGCTATCGCGAAGCGACCGAGACGATCGAGCAGTTCGGTCGCGTTCGCACGCTCTCGGTTGAGATGTACAACGCCGCCGGCGAGGGCTCGCTCGGCTCGCAGCTCTTCTCGGCGCTCGACGCGGTGATCGGTCAGTTCGGCACGCCCGAGACGATCGATGCCTCGTTCGTCTCGCCCGCGCACGGCCAAGGCCTCCACACCATTCCCGGCGACACGCTGCGCGGGCTTTCGGGCGATCTGACCGCGCTCATGCGCTTCCCCGACGGCCGCTCGGCGACGATCGTCGCCAGCGACAACGCAGGTCGCTGGAACCGCGTTGTCACCATGCTCGGCCCGGCCGGACGCCTCCGAATCTTCGACGACGGCTTTGAGTTCCTGGGTCCGACCGGCGTCAAAGTCGATGAAGCCCGCCACCGGCGCACTGCCAAGAGCCCCACGCACGCGGTCGAAGAAATCGCGGATGCGATCGATCGACTGCTCAACCCGCACATCCCCGCCCCCACTCCGCTCGATGCGTTGTCAATTCTCTCCACGGCCCAAGCGGCGCTGCTCAGCACGCGCACGGGCCAGCCGGAAAGCCCGGAGACGATCCGGCGAATGGTCAGCCGCGATTGATGCGACCGTACTTCAGGCCCAGCGAGTCACGTGCCAATTCTTCTTGCCGCGCCGGATCGCGATGATCGAGCCGTGCAGCAAGTTGGCGCTGGTCAATTTCTGATCCGCGCCTGCTTTCTGCCCGTTCACGCTGACCGATCCGTTCGCCAGGAACTCCTTGGCTTCCCGCTTGGAGGCAACCGCCTGGATCTCGACCAGGAGGTCGAGCAGCACCACGCCATCCCCCGCAAGGCGGGTTTTCGGCAGCGTGACCGTCGGCGCACTCGCAAACACCTCTTCGAGAAGTGATGCCGACAAACCCGCGATCTCGCCCGAAAACAGAGCCTTCGCCGCGCTCTCCGCGTGCTGCATCTCCGTCTCGCCGTGGACGATCTTGGTCGCCTCGCGCGCCAGCGCCCGCTGGGCCTCTCGGGCGCCCGGCTGCGTCTTCACCTTCTCCTCGAGCGTCTCAATCTCCTCCCGCGGCAGAAACGTAAAAGTCTTCAGGAATCGCACCACATCCGCGTCCGCGGCATTCAGCCAGAACTGGTAGTACGCGTACGGGCTCGTCCGCTCCCGCGTCAACCAGACCGCGCCCGTTTCGGTCTTGCCAAACTTGCCGCCGTCGGCCTTGGTCACGAGGGGCCAAGTCACGCCCCAGCTCTCGTTCGCCGGCGCCGGGGCAATGCGCCGGATCAGATCGCACCCGCCGACAATGTTCCCCCACTGGTCGCTCCCGCCGAGCTGCATCGTCACGCCGCTCTCGCGGAAGAGGTGCAGGAAGTCGTAGCTCTGGAGGATCATGTAGCTGAACTCGGTGTAGCTGATGCCCTGGTCGCGGTTGTGCAGGCGGTCGCGGACCGAGTCCTTCTGGATCATCATGTTGACCGAGAAGTGCTTACCGATATCGCGCAGGGCGTCGAGGTAGCTCAGCTTGCTCAGCCATTCGAGGTTGTCCACGATCGTCGCGCGGCATGCGCCCGCGCCGGGCGTGAAATCCAGGATGCGGTCGAAAATCGTCGCGATCTTCTTCACGTTCGACGCGACCGTCTCCGCCGTCATCAACTGGCGCTCGGCGCTCTTGCCCGAAGGATCGCCGATGAGCCCCGTTCCTCCCCCCATCACCGCAACCGGCGCATGCCCGGCCCGCTGGAAGTGGGCCAGAGCCATGATCGTGACCAGATTGCCGATGGTGAGTGAGTCGGCCGTCGGGTCAAAGCCCGCATACGCGCGACGCACCCCGCCCGAAAGGTGCTTCTCGAGCCCGGCTTCGTCCGTGCACTGGTGCAACTGCCCGCGCCAGCGCATTTCGTCCAGAAAAGACTGTGTCTTCGTCCCGCTCATGCGGGCAGAGAATATGCCCGCGCGCGGGCGCGTCATGCTGAAGATTCAATGTGTCGTTCGCCGTCCATCCGCGAACCGGCAATTTCCGCGTTGCCGGTTCGCGGGCCTGCAATCTCGCCGATTACTTCGCCAACGTCCACGTCGCGCTCGTCGCCTTGTCGCTCCATCGCGTCATGTCGTTCAGGTCGTTCCAACCGAGCATCTCCGCATGCCCGTCGAACGCGGCACAGACTGCCTTGTTCGCGTACCGCAGCGAGACGTACCCCGAATTTGTTTCGGGTGCCGCCGCATTCGAGTCGTACGACTCTGCCCACTTGCGGGAAGTCCAATATGGAGCGTCAACCCGGAAGAACCCGTCCAGCTTGCCCAAACCCGGAAGCGCCGCCTGCTCTTCGCAGCGAGCGGAGACGAACGTCAGCAGCCGGCTCGGACGCAGGGGCTCCTCCAACTTCGAGATGTACTGACGCCCGTACATCTTCTGGAAGAGCTTGTCATTCGCTCCGTGCTTGTCGCTGCCGCCGATGAATGCGATATTCATGCCCAGCGACGGGAAGAGGCTGATCACGTAGGGGTAATTCACGCCCATCTTGGCGTACTGAGCCTCTGAACCGCGCAGGTCGCTCAGCAGCTTGGCGTTGTCGTAGAGCCCGGTGAAGTTGCTTGTGAAATAGCTGGCGATCCGCCACGGATACCGCTGCGCCGGCTCGCCGGTCAGCCGATTCCCGCGATCGTCCACGACCACCATCGGACCATTCACCATGTCGGCCGATGGATAGCCCACCATCACCGCGCTCTTGTTGTCGCCGCCGTAGCAGGTGAACGCGATCATCACCTGGCGCGACATCGACATCTCACGCGTCTGCTTGGCCATCATCCGCGTCCGCCCCAGCGTCGGCCCGATGAACGAAATCAAAACCGCGATAACACCGATCACGACCATCAGTTCGATCAGCGTGAAAGCCCGATTTCCGAACCAGCGCCGCAGGGGGCAGCAGCGTCTCGTGGTTGATTCGGTGGTTCTCAAAGTTGGGAAAGTGTTGTACGTCATTTTGCCCTGGTTGAGACTGAGTCTCGTTTATTGAGTCCGGATGACCTTTCTCTCGCCTGCGTCGTACGGCCCTTCAGTTGCTGTGGGACTGTAGGATTTGCTGTCCGACCCGAATAAAATGCTTCCCGTCCGTTTCCCGATCAGCCAAGGAGTCCACATGTTCAAGTGCAATCTTCATGCCGCGCTGCTCGCCTCCCTGCCCGTCGCCGCGGCCCTTGGCGCAAATGTGACCGTCTCCTACTCCCAGCCCTCCCTCGACCGCTGGGAATACCCCTTCAACTTCTCCGCCGGCACGGAAGGCCGTGCCCCTCTCTTTGCCGCTCTACTCCAGCCCGGCTTCGACGACCGGGACGGCGAACTGCTTGTCGGCTTTGACACAGACGGGGACATCGCCACCGGCAAGGGACGCCAGAGCTACAAGATCCTTAAGGCCACGCTGAAGGTCTATGTCGAGAACGACCAGGAGTTCCACTACGACCCCACGCCCGACCCTCTGGCCTCAAGTTTCGCCCCCAACGACCCTCGGTACCTCGCCGACATCGACCTCGGCAAGCCCACCGAAGTCTGGCCAGTCGGCTATCGCAACGGCTACACCGCCGCGACCTTCCACGAAGACTCGCCCTTCGGCGGCACACCCTTGGTCGCCCCGGCCGAGGGCGCCCGCAACGTCTTCCCCGCCCTGCTCGACTACGACCAGTCCGCGACCGACATGGCCCGCCAGGTCCGCTTGAAACTCCCCGGAATCCCGATGGGCCTCGCGAGGCTCTACGACTTCGACAATGGCGCCGAACTCCCGCCCGGAGTCTTCGTGCCGCAGGCAACGGAAATCCGCTTTGAACTCGCGGGCGTCTCCAGCAACAACTACGTCTACCTCCAGAACTGCCTGAACACCGGGCGGGTGCGGTTGCTCGTGACGACGCTGGAGCCAACCTCCGGTGGCCCGGGCGGCGGCACGGGCGGCGTCACCTATCCGCGCATCTACACCCGGGAGAATGCCGCCGCGGCATTGGGCGTCGCTCCTCAACTCATATTGGACGTCGCCATCACCTGTGCCGCCGACTTCAACGGCGATAACGTGGTCGACGATTCCGACTTCTCGATCTTCGTCGGTGCGTACGACGCACTGCTCGACGCCCGTTGCGACCTCAACGGCGATTTTGTCACCGACGACGCGGATTTCTCCATGTTCGCCGCGGCATACGACGCGCTGCTCTGCGACTAGGCCGACTCCTCCCCTTTGCGGAATGCGAGGCCTGATCACACCGTGTTCAGGCCTCGCCCGTTTGGGCTCTTCCGGCAAGTGGCTTGATTCGCGTGATCAGAGCGACCGATTGACAACCGCATCCGCCGCGGCAAGCAATCCCGCCTTCGCCTCGGACTGCGCCAAGCCCGCAATCTCCGCCTTGGCCTCGCTGACGAGGCGGAGTGCAACCGACCGCGCGTAATCAAGCGAGCCCGATTCGGCGACCGCCCGCCGCAGCGTCACCGCAGCATTCTCGGAGTGAGCGTGCCCCTCGCTCGCCTCTTCGAGCAGCAACATCGATGTGCCGCGGGCCTTGCCGGCCGTCGCCAAGTGATGAATCAGCGGCAGCGTGAGCTTGCCCTTTTCGAGGTCTTTTCCGAGCGTCTTGCCGACGACCGATTCATCACCCGTGAGGTCAAGCAGATCGTCCTGGATCTGGAACGCCACACCGAGCTTGCGGCCGAACGTGGCGAGTCTGTCGCTCTCCTCCTTCGGGGCGCCGCTCTGCGCCGAGCCGAGTTCGCAGGCCGTCGCGATCAAAGCCGCGGTCTTGCGATCCACGATTTCAAAGTACGTCTTTTCGTCGAGCTCGTAGTCCTCGCGGTGATGCAGTTGCATCAGTTCGCCGGCACACATGACCATGCTGGCGTGCCCGACGGCGAGTGCCGCTCGTTGATCCTGTAGCTGCGAACACAGGTGATACGCCGCGGCAATCAGGTAATCGCCAAGGATCACCGCCGCCTCGTTGCCGCGCAACCGGTTGACCGTAAGCCCCTTACGACGGGTCTCGGCCTCGTCCAGCACATCATCGTGCACCAGCGTGGCCATGTGCACCATCTCACAGACCGCGCCAACGACGGCGTGTTCGCGAGTCAGGGCCGCACCGGGCTTGACGGCGATGCCGCAGAGGCCGACGAGCGTCGGCCGGAGCATCTTGCCGCGATAGTTCTCGACGTGCTTGACGAGCGCCGCGACCGGAGCGAGATCCGACTCGAGCTGAGCATCGAACACGTCACTCACGCGCAGCAGAAAGGCACCGATCGACTCGGTCAACTCACTCCCGGCGCCGATTGTCCGCGTCACATCCTGCATGAGGGGCCAACTCTAGAAGGTCACTTCTCCGCCGACAGATAACAGATGTAGCAGCGGCAGGCCTCTCCCCGCGTGGTCTTTCGGAAGATGCCGTTGCCGCCGCCCTTGCCGTCGTCGCCTTCCCAGAAAACCGTTACGTTCCGGAAGCCCGCCTCGTTCAGGAGTTCCCGAAGTTCCACCAGCGACCAGAGCCGCCAGTTGTAGGTGAAAGCCCTCTTCCAGGCCGGTCCTTTCTTGAACTCGAAGTGGATGTAGTTGGTCTTCTCGCCGGTCACCGGGTTGTACGACGCCTGATCCCAGACGTAGGTGAAGCCCCGGCGCGGACCACCGATCCGGCGGCGTTCCTTGATCTCCAGGTACGAATCGGCGCCGCCGTAGTGATCGAGGAAGAAGACGCCCTTGGGCCCGAGGGAGCGATGGACCGTCTTGAAATAGTCGAGAAGCGCTTCCCGTGTCTTGAAAATCCAGTAACTGAAATTCATCGCGAGTACCGCATCAACGCCGAGCCCCGGCCCGGCGGGGTTGAGCACGTTGCGCTGCTGGAGCGTCAGCCGCTTCTGTTGTTCCGCGGTCAGCTTCGAGACGTGACGCTTCCGGCCGTTCGCGAGCGTCGGGCCGTGGAGATCAACCCCCACTGCGCGATTCGTTTTGCGGAGGCGGACCCATTCGCAGGCTGTCGCGGCCGTGCCGCAGAAATCCTCGCGCAGATGAGTCGCGGGCTTGCCCCGGATTTTCTTGTAGGTCGTGTCGACGAACTCGATCTCGGCCTCGGAGCACTGGACGGCGCGTTCGTAGAGATCGTGCTTGTCAGAGTTCGCGCGGGTGAGGATGGGGAGTCTGGTGCGGGGCATGTGGCGGAGAAGGTATGCTGGCCGCCATGCGGCTGAACCGATTCCTACTTGTTCTGATCGTGTTTCTCGGGATCGCACTACCCGTAATTTGCCTGTTTGCGTCTTACGGTCACATCACGAATGTGGCACGGGCCAACCTGATCGCCCAGGACATCGCAGGCGATCCAACCGTTTCGCAGCAAAGTCGCACCTACGCGGGCTCGCTCAAAGAGAGCGTCTCCGAAAACAGTTCTTTGGGTTTCGTCTTCGCCGGCGGATTCCTGGTGGCCGCGAGCGCATTGATTGTTCTTGTTCGGCTCTCAAGAACGACCGCCGGGAGCAGCGCGACTTGAGCACCAGTCCAACCAGAGCCTATTCGGTTCAGCATTCAGATTGGTTTCTCGTCGCGACAGCCCTCGCTCCCGCGACGATCGACCTCCTCTACGCCGACCCTCCCTTCAACACCGGCAAATCCAAACGCGGCACCCGCGGCCACGCCGCCAAGTACCAGGACTCCTGGCCCACCACCGCCAAATACATCGAATGGCTCCGCGAGCGACTCGCCGCGACTCTTCCGGCCCTCAAGCCGACCGCCAACATCCTCCTGCACGTCGATTACCGCACGTCACACCACGTCCGCCTGCTGCTCGATGATCTCCTCGGCCCCGATCGCTTCGTCAATCATCTCATCTGGTCCTACGGCCTCGGCGGCTCCTCCCCCCGCTCCTTCGCGCGCAAGCACGACGACGTTCTCTTCTACTGCATTGACCCAAAGAAGTACTACTTCAAGCCGCCCCGCGTGCCCGCGACCAGCCGGCGGATGCAGGGGCAAACGAAAAAGGCCACCGACGTTCTTGATATCCCCTCCCTCAACAACATGGCGCAGGAGCGCACCGGCTACCCGACGCAGAAGCCGCTCGCGCTGCTCGAACTCCTGATCAACGCCTGCTGCCCGCCCGGCGGCACAGTCCTCGACCCCTGCTGCGGCAGCGGCACCACCCTCGTCGCCGCCGCGAATCTGGGAAGGCACGCGATCGGATGCGATATTTCCCAAGCCGCCGTCCGAACCGCAAGCCAACGCCTGGCATCGCATGCCTTTGGTGGCACGCCTCTCCGAGGCGTGTCGCAAACTGGTGAGTAGTCCTGACCGCCTTTCAGTCCTATTTGCCGCTCTGCCGCTTTGCCACTCTGCTGCTCTTCTGCTCTCCCCCCTCGGGTACGATCCCCTCCATCGCATGCCCGATCCGTCGTCCGACAACCACCACCCCATCAAGAACCCGGTTCTTCGCGCCATCGCGCACTGGTACGCCCGCCGGATCGTCAACGTCAACATCAATATCGTGGCGGCAGGACTGCTGGCGCTCGTTCCGGTCTCGATCTGTGTGCACTTCATCCACGCGACCGGCTTCATCATCAACGGCAAGGCAATCGCCGCGATTACGTTTTTCCTCGACGTCATCTTTGATTTCACGATCTACTTCTGCCTGCACTATCTCGCCAATCACGGCCCGCTCCAGAAGCTGGTCAGCCACAACCCGGCATACCGGGGCATGAGCTTCCTTCACGACGCCGGGCTGGTGCAGATGCAGCGAGCCATCCTGAGCCCGATGCTCTACATCATCTGGCTGTGGGCTCAGAACTACCTGATCAACGAAACCTCCCTTGGCGCCGGCTGGGCCACCGCCATCGGCGGCGTCATCGGCATCGGTTCATCCCGCATCGTGCACACGATCTGGATGCTCCTCGAAGAGCGCCGCCGCCACGCCAGGCTCGCAGCAAAGCCAACCGCACGCGTTTGATCCCCTTCCTCTTTGCCGCTTTGCCGCTTTGCCGGTTTACCCTCTCCCCCATGTGCGGCATCGCCGGCATTCTGAAGGTCCATCCGCCCGGCACGCCGCCCCCGGCGCCCGATGTGGCGATCCCCGAAGCCTGGCTCGACATCCTCGACGAATCGATCAAGCACCGCGGCCCCGACGGCCAGGGCCGCTTCCGAGATCGCGCGACGCGCCCGGACGGATCGGTCGTCGATGTTGCGCTCGTCCACCGCCGGCTCGCGATCATCGATCTGTCCGGAGGCGAACAACCAATGGTTTCCGAGCGCGGCCCGGGCTTTCCGGAACGCGAGCGCTCGCACCGGATCGCGGTGATTTTCAACGGCTGCATCTACAACCATCGCGAACTTCGACGCGAGCTTCAGAATGCCGGGCACACGTTCGTCACCGATCACAGCGATACGGAAGCGCTCGTTCACGGCTGGAGGGAATGGGGACACAACGTCTTTCAACGGCTGGAAGGGATGTTCGCAATCGCCATCTGGGATGCGTCCCTCGGCGTCCTCTGCTCGGCGCGGGACTTCGCGGGCGAAAAACCGCTCTACGAATTCCGTGCGTCGACCATCAATGCAGTCTCAACGTCTTGCGCTGGGCTTGAGAAGTTCGCCAGCACCTTCCGCCTGGGCCCAGCGGATCAGAAAGTTCGTGCCAACCGAAGCACAACATGGCTTGCCTTCGGTTTCTCCGGCGTGGATCGGCAATTTGGTGGCAAGGGGTCCATTCACGAGCTCTGGCCCCGCTACTTCACGCATCCGGTGCGCACGCAGTCCGGCGGGGGCCCTCCACTCTCACGCGTCATGTGGGACGATTTGCCCACACGACAGAAAGACGCCGAACTCCGCCCGGACCAGTTTGAGGCATTGATCCGCGAAAGCGTTCACAGTCGACTCGAGGCCGATGTGCCACTGGGGTGCTTCCTGTCGGGGGGCATCGATTCCGGCCTCATCACGGCGTTTGCGAAAGAAAAACGGCCCGACCTTCGCGCGTTCACGATGCAGATGCCCGAGCAGTCGTTCGACGAATCTGAGGCCGCCCGCGCCACGGCGCGCCATCTCGGGGTTGAGCACCACGTGTTGGAAGTGGAGGCTTCGCCCGCGGAGGATTTGGTGGCCCTCATCCACCAGATCGGGCTTCCCTTTGGTGATAGTTCGCTTCTGCCGACAACATGGCTTTGCCGCGCGGCAAGGCGTACCTGCACCGTCGCTCTTGCAGGCGACGGCGGCGACGAGCTCTTTGCAGGCTACGAGCGCTATCGAGCCAACCGATGGATTGATCGGTGGAAGTCTTTCTTGGGCATGCCCCTGCTTCGACTCTTTGAAAATGGATCGGCGACATCCATGGGAAGCAGGCTCGCCCGCCTGAGCCGCGCCGCGTCGGACGGGGGATATGCAGACTTGCTCGCGATCTTCCCGATGGCACTGCTCTCGCAACTCAGCTCGTCGTACGACCCAGCGCCTGTGTTCGAATTCAGAAAAACGCAGGACGCGCCCACCGCCGACTTCTCCAGCTATCTGCCCTACGACCTGCTTCGTAAGACGGACAGCGCTTCTATGTCGGTCGCGCTGGAAGTGCGCTGCCCGATGCTCTCCCGCTCGCTTTGCAAGGCCGCGCTCGGCGTACCGCTCGACGTGCTTATGCCCAACGGCGAACGCAAAGGCCTCCTCAAGCAAGTCGCCCGCAAGTACCTCCCCGATTCCATCGTCGATCGGCCCAAGATGGGTTTCTCCATCCCCATCGGCGAATGGTTCCGCACCGACTACGGCGGCATGAAGCAACTGCTCCTCGACACGCTCAACAGCGCCGACCCGTTCCCCGAAGACCTGCTCGGCATCAAGATCAACCGGCCGTTCGTTGCCAAGATGGTCGCCGACCACATGGATCGCAGACGCGACCACTCCCAGCGGCTTTACATGCTGCTGGTGCTGGCGATCTGGGCGGATTGGCTGCGCGGGCTTTCACGCCAAGGGGCGGTCTCGTAATTAGACGTTGACCGTCGCGAGCCGGCCGCCCTGCGAGCGGGTGGCGATCATGTACGTCTGGAGATTGCGGCCCGGACAGAGCGTCTGCATCAGTTCCCGATGCGTCTTGACCTGGGAATTCGGGATGCGATGGCGCTGCATGAGAGAGGCAACAAACGCATCGAGCGCGGCAAGCTGCTGAGGCGTCGGCCTCTGCTGCTCGAAGTTCCCCATGCACATCACACCGATGTTGTGCTCGTTGTGGTCCTTCACGTGCGCGCCCTGGAAGCCCAGCGGCCGCGCCTCCCACACGCGCCCCTGCGGGTCGATCACGTAGTGGTAGCCGATGTCCGCCCAGTGCTCCTTGAGGTGGCTCTGCCGGACCGAGTTCAGACGCACGACGGCGTCGCTCTGCGTGCGGATGTTCTGGGAAGGAATCGCGTCGTGGTGCACCGTAATGCGGCTGACCCCGTTCATTGGATTCGCCAGCGAACGGATCACGCCCTGATTGGTCCAGGCCGACCGCGGAATGACATTGGGAGGAAGGCCGTAGCTCGCCGAACTCGCACTCGACGACGACGGGCCACCGTTCGCCGGCGGCAAAACCGAAAGCGACGGGTTGCGATGGTCCGGCCAGACCGGGCTTGGAAGCTCACTCGATTCCACCGGCGCCGGGCCGCTCTGGCATGCCGCAAGCACGAGCGCCGCACCCGCCATGACGCCTCCGGCAAGCACCTCGCGCCGATTCAGTATCAGCCCTCGGCTGGGATTGTGCGGACCGGAATCGTGATTCATGACAGGCCCCTCTCCGGGATCGGCAGAGTCTTCGCGGATGGTAACACTCCTGTTTCGGTTTATGGATACCGGCGGCCGCATATTCCGGCGAAAAGTGCCGAGAACCGGCCTCGCATTCCCCCCGCCGGCCCGCTCCCTCCGGCGTCGCCGGTGGGGCGCGCCTACCCCTTCGGTCACCGATGTCGCCCCTCCTGCAAACAACCCCCGCCCCTGCTTCATCGGGGGCGAGCCCGGCCGCGGCCTGGAAACTCTCGGCGTTCAAGTTGGACTGGGATCTGGTTGCGCTCTGGGGCCTGAAGATCGCAGCGGTCCTCGCCATTCTCGCCGGGGCGTGGGTTCTTTCCGGCTGGATCCGGGGAGCGCTCAAGCGCGGCACCAAGCGGGCCCACATCGACCCGACCCTGAGTTCCTTCCTGGCCAACACCGCCAAATGGGCCATCCTCACCGTTGCGATTATCACGTGCCTGGACGTCTTTAACGTCCAGCCCGCCAGCTTTGCGGCGGTCATCGCCGCCCTCGGCCTGGCGATTGCCTTGGCCTTCCAGGGAGCCTTGGGCAACATCGCCTCGGGCGTCCTGATTCTCATCTTCCGTCCGTTCAAGGTCGGCGACACCGTGGTCATCGGAGGTCAGGCAGGGACGGTGAACGAGATCGACCTCTTCACAACCGCCCTCGACACCGTCGACGGTCGCCGGGTCATCGTCCCCAACGGCCAGATAGCCGGGGCCGTTATCGACAACCAGAGCCACCACCCCCGACGTCGGGCGGAGGTGCTGGTCAATATCGCCTCGAACGCGAACGTGGAGGCGACACGCCGAGCCTTGGAAACAGCAGCCCGGGACGCGGTCGAGAAGGCCGGAGGTCTCGTCCTGCCACCCGCGGAAGTTGCCATGACCGACTTTGGCAAGGCGAGCGTGCAGTGGGCCGTCCGAGTCTGGGCGCCTCGGGAGAAGTTGGGTCAGGTCCGAACGCAGATTCTCGAGTCAGCCAAGCGGGAACTGGACAGGGCCGGCGTGCAGATCGCCGCGACCTAGCGGGTCTGATCGCGGAGAATCGACAATAGCGCGGCGACCGTCTTCTTCAGCCCCGGCACTTCCCAATCGGGCGCGATCTCCACGAGCGGAGCAAGCACAAAAAGCCGCTCGTGCAGCCGAGGGTGCGGAACGGTTAATCCGGGCTCGTCAATCCGGAGGTCGCGGTAAAGAAGCAGATCCAGATCGAGCGTCCGAGGCCCCCAACGTTCCTGGCTCGCTCGATCGCGGCCGCGAGTGCGTTCGATCTCTAGGCAAACCGAAAGTAACTCACGAGGAGTGAGCGACGTCTCAACGAGGCACGCCGCGTTGAGGTACTTCCCCTGCTTCGGTCCGCCCGGCGGGCCGACCGCGTCCGTTTCGTGCCGTGTGCTGACGGCGAGCACGCGGATGCCGGGTGTTGCTCGCAACGAAACCACCGCGGCATCAAGGTGCTCCGACCGCGGCTCGATATTCGAGCCCAAGGCGATACAAGCGGGGCTGTCTTGCGGAGAAACCAAGCACCAATGAAAGCACGCCCGAAAGCCGGGCGTGCTGGTGGTGACCGGATTGGAGGCGGAGGTCAATCCTCTTCGATTTCCTTCAGGCGGTGCTGGAGCTGCGCCTTCAGCCGGGCGAGGATCGAGCTGTGCATCTGGCTGACTCGGGATTCGGAGAGGTCGAGCGTGGCGCCGATCTCCTTCATTGTCATGCCTTCGTAGTAGTACAGGATCACGATGAGGCGCTCGGCGCGACTCAGGCCCTTGGTGATGAGTTCCTTCAGGTCGCGGCGCTGCAGGTCGCCCAAGGGGTTGACCTGCGAGTCGTCCTTCACGACGTCAATCTCGCGAACGTCTCGCCCGCCGTCGGACTGGAAGGCCCGCTGGTTGAGCGAGCGTGTGCCCACGGCCGAGCTGTCCCGCTTGACCTTGTCAAACTCTTCACCCTGCACGCCCAGACGGGCGCTCACCTCGTGATCGGTGGCCGGGCGCCCGAGTTCCATCTCGATCATCTGGCGGGCCTGCTCGAACTTGGCGGTGCGATGGCGCACGAGGCGCGGCACCCAGTCCATCGAACGGAGCTCGTCGAGGATCGCGCCGCGGATGCGGTTAGCGCTGAAGGTCTCGAACTTGACCTTGCGCTCGAGATCGAACGAGTCGATCGCGTCCATCAGGCCAAAGAGGCCGGCCGACATCAGATCTTCGATGTCAACCTCGTCGGGAAGGCGCGCATGGATGCGCTCGGCGTTGAAGCGGACGAGATGGAGGAACTTCTCCATGAGGAAATTCCTCATGGGCTCGCTCGGGTCCTTCTTGTACTTCTTCCAGACGTCGGTCATCGCCATCTTGTCAAACGGCGTCGGAAGATGAGATGGCTCGGCGTGGCGTACCTGGAAACGCCCGCGTGGCCCGCCCCGCATGGTGGATTTCAATGCTGACATGGTCGCTCCTTGACCATCGACAAATTGTCGTGACGAGAGAGGCTTGCGCCAATCTCGCCCGAGCCCCGAAGCGAACGCCTCGGAAACTCACCCGCGCCGGGCGATCCTTGCCCGGCGACGCGGAGTATACAGACCGCAGCGCCGGCCGCAAGGGGGGCAAAGGAAAAATCACGCCGCTTTGCGCTCCGGAGGCGCGGGCTGTGCCGTTTGTGCCGGTTGTGACACCTGCACCGGGGGAGCAGGCGGGAGCGGAGCGCTCTGATCCTCCGCGATCTCCGCGACGATCACCGGCTCCTGCGAGAGCGGCTTCACATCCGGCACCGGGTTGGACTTCGTGTATATCAGCAAATGCTGGCGAATCACGAACTCACCGATCACACCCAGCACGAGGCCGACGAAGTAGCACCCGAAGAGCGCGACCAGAGAGCGCACGAGGATCAGGTTCGATGGATTGTGGGCGAGCACGCCCGACATACAAGCGATTGAAAACGCCGAGAGACCAAGCGTCGCAGCGATGACCTTTGGGGCGCGTCCCAACGGAAGACTCCAACGCGCGAACACCAAGCACGCGCAAGATCAGCGCGGAAAGCGTGTTACGAACGCGGGCGGAAGAATCGGCAGAATCACCCACAACCGATCAATGCGCCTTTCGCCGGAGCGCGAAAAGGCGACGGAGGGAGCCCAAAGGCGAGTGACGAATTTCAGATGGCTCGCTAACGCTTTGTGAACGAACGGCTTGCGCGATCCAGTCTTTCTCCAGAACCGCGGCAATCTCGCGAAGACCGGCTACCGCGGGTGAGCGGGGTGAGTGCCGCACGATCGGCGAACGCGCCATGACCGCCTCCGGCAGGAGCGGGTCCTTGGCCACCCACCCGACAAACGGAATGAACAGCCCGAGGAATTCGGACGCGACCTTGGCAATCCGGGCGTGGACCCGCTCGGCCTCTTCGATATCCCGGCACTGGTTCACGACCAGTGAGATCCGAGAGTGAACCCTCCAGCCGATGCCTCCGGCCGGTGTGTGCGCGATCCCCCGGTGCGACAAACACTTAATGAGCGCGTACGCGTCGGCGATCGAGGTCGGTTCGGGCGTTGCAACAACCAGCACCAGGTCTGCCGCGGCGAGAAATGCCATGACCCCGGCGGAGATCCCCGCGCCGGTGTCGAGAATCAGGGCATCGCTGCGCGCCTCGAGTGCCTCCAAGCCCCGCACCAACTGGCGCTGTTCCGGCCCCGCGAGATCAGCCATTCGTGCAACACCCACGCTCCCGGGAACCAGGGTGAACCCCAGTGGCGTTTCGATCCCGATCGCGGCAAGATCGACCCCGCCGCAGGGATGGGTCCCCATCCGGCCGTGGACCGATCCGTCGCTCGTGGGCAGGGCGTGCTGCAAACGACGGTTTGGTGAGACGCCACAAAGGATGTCGGCGTTGGCCATCCCCAGGTCGGCATCGACGAGCGTGATTCGACGGGACGCGGCCAGCAGCGTCGCAAGATTTACGGCGATGTTGGTCTTTCCGACTCCCCCCTTACCGGAAGTGATCGCGATGATGGGTGTGGAAGACGAGGTCTGTTCCGGCAGATTCGACGAAGTGCCCGGCTGGACGGCGCGAAAGAGATCCCGCAGCCGTGAGGCCTGGTCGGCGGTTGGTGCCGGGGCCGGGATGGAAATGTCCAATGCCGTCATGCTCGGCTCTGACCGACCGCAACGAGTGAGGGGTGCTCAAGGACCCATCTGGCGAAGCGCTCGGGTGTGGCGCCCTCAATGTCGTCGGGCACCTCCTGGCCGGTGGTGACGCACGCCAGTGGCAAGTTCAGTTCGGACAAGATGTTCAGCGCGGGGCCGAGCGTATCGGTCTCATCGATCTTGGTGAGCAGCACTCGGTCGGGATTGAGCTGCCCAAACGCCCGGGCAGACGACCGCATCACACTCTCGGCAGCGCAGGCCGCCATTGCCAGGTGCGTCTCCGACGCCCCGGCGGCTTCGGCGAAGCGGCGGAGTTCCTCGAGCCGGCGCTGGTCGGAGGGAGCTCGCCCCGGAGTATCGACGAGGATGACCTCGCAATCGCCCAGCTGCGAGCGGGCGGAGGTCACTTCCATCGGCGTCAGGGCGACCTTGAGGGGAAGCCCGATGATGTTGGCGTAGGTGCGGAGTTGATCGACCGCGGCGATCCGATAGGTGTCGCAGGTGATCAGACCCACCCGCTTGCCGTGCCGGAGTTTGTAGGTGGCCGCGATCTTGGCGATGGAGGTTGTCTTGCCGACGCCCGTCGGACCGACCAACGCGATCACAAAGGGGCTCCCATTCGACTTTGGAGGCGTCAAACCGCCCGTCGTCTTGATTCGGGCCGCCAAGCGTGCCAAGAGCGTGTTCTGAACGATGGCCTCGTTCGCAAGTTCTGATGGCTCAAGAGCGTCGCGAACCTCCCCGACGAGAGCCTGTGCGAGGGTGGGCGAAACCTGGCGATCGGTCAAACGCAGGAATGCCGAAGCGAGGGGGTCGCTCAGACCGACCGTATCCGCCAATCCGGACAATCCACCCCGCGCCGCTGTGATCCGTTGTTCCTGAAGCAACTGAGCGACAAGACGCTTGATCGAGGAGAGCTCTTCATCAATTGACCGGGAAGCCCATTCAGAAGCAGGACGCAACTCCGCACGCGTCGCCAGCTTCACGGAAGCGGCGCGAACCGCTGCCCTGGGACCGGCGATCTCCACAACCGGCGTCTCGGGCACAGACTTGGGCGGAGCTTCCGCTTGAGGTCGCGCAATCGCGGCGGCAGTTGCGTTGCTGAATGTGGAGGCCTCGAAAGTGGAGTTGGGCGCGACTTTGGCGGGGGGCTCTGCGGGCTTGGACTGGGCGATGCGGGGTTGCTTGAAGTCCGGTGCCGGAGCCCCGGCGGAGGCGGTGATCTCGTACTGGTTCTTGGCGCCGATACCGATCACGCCACCAACACGAATGGTTCGTGCATGGAGGATGACGGCCTCGTTGCCGAGGTCGCGTTTGACCTCGGCGAGGGCATCGGCCATGGAATTGCCGCGGAAAGTCTTGAGCTGCATTCTCGCCGTCCGTGGCCTCGCAGACTTTCAACCGCTTGTCCGCGGCGTCCGTGCCGGCAAAACAAACGGAGAATCCTCGGAGCGGCC
>JBGAPK010000035.1:0-42861 GCA_044221315.1 Phycisphaerales bacterium
AACCTTGAGGAGCCCTTTTCATTTTTGAACGGGCCTGCGCGGGCATGGCTTTCTCCGAAACCCCCTCCCCGATGAGAGCGAGGGCAGGTGTGGGTTTCCTTTCGCAGACAACCGGCCCCTGCGCATCTCGCCGCCGAGGTAAGCAATCCGCTGGTCCTCGCCGCCCGCATTCCTTCGAGCTCTTTGAGCTCTTTGAGTTAAGTACTCCTCTCCCGCTCCCCTCCGCGAAACTCCGCCCCTCCGCGTTCTCTCGAAACCACCGCGGCCCCAACGCCACCTCCCAAAAACGCCGCCCGCACTTTCCCAAGTACGCTTCCACGAAGGAGGCGATATGCCCACTCCGCTCCGTACCGCCGCGGCCGTTCTCTCTCTCCTCTCCTCCCTCTCCCTCGCCGCCGCCCCTCCCCCCGACCTCTCCCAGAAGATCGACGCCGAAGCCGCCAAGTTCCTCGCCGAGCCCGGCGCCGCCGGCCTCTCCATCGCCGTCGCACGCAACAACGACATCATCTTCTCCAAGGCCTACGGCCAGGCCGATGTCGAACTCGCCGTCCCCGCCTCGCCCGATTCCATCTTCCGCATCGGCTCGGTCACCAAGCAGTTCACCGCCGCCGCGATCATGCGCCTCGTCGAGCAGGGCAAGATCTCCCTCGATGCCGAGGTCCAGACCTACCTCCCCGACTTCCCCAAGAAACAGTGGCCCGTCACCATCCGCCAGATCCTCACCCACACCAGCGGCATCTGGAGCTACACCAGCAACCCGAAGTTCATGGAGCGCGACGCCTCCCTCGAGCTCACGCCCGCAGAGCTCATCGCCACCTTCGCCGACAAGCCCCTCGATTTCGAGCCCGGCACCCAGTGGCGCTACAGCAACTCCGCCTATTACCTCCTCGGCGAAGTCATCGAGAAAGCCTCCGGCAAGCCCTACGCAACCTACGTGCAGGAAGAGTTCTTCACCCCCCTCGGCCTCACGCACACCCGCTACGAATCCAACTCCGAAATAATCCCCGGCCGCGCCCAGGGCTACTCCGTCAAACAAGGCAAACTGATCAACGACAAGTCCATCGGCGCCGACGTCCCCGGCGCCGCCGGCTCGCTCCTCTCGACCGCGGCCGATCTCGTCCGCTGGGAAATCGCGCTCTCAGAGGGCAAAGTCGTCAAGCCCGACTCCTTCAAAGAAATGACCACCAGCGTCGTCCTCCCCGGCGGCAAGGACACCCGCTACGGCTTCGGCCTCCAGATCGCCGAGTGGCAAGGCCATAAACGCATCTCCCACGGCGGCGGCATCTTCGGCTTCAACTCCATGCTCTTCACGCTCCCGCCCGACGACAAAAACCCCGACGCCCTCACCGTCGCCGTCCTCTCAAACAGCGAGGCCGCCAACTCAGGCAAACTCGCCGACGCCATCGCGATGTACGCCCTGGGCCTCGAAGTCTTCCAGCCCAAGGACCTCCCCCTCTCCGCCGCCGACATCACCCGCTTCAGCGGCGACTTCGCCTTCGAAGGCATCCCCCTCGAAATCAAGCTCTTCGAGCGCGAAGGCAAGATGTACGCCCAGGCCACCAACCAGAAGGAAACCCGCCTCCTCTACCAGGGCAACGGCGAGTTCCGCCCAACCTTCGACACCAACGTCAAGTTCATCTTCACCGACGGAAGCGCCGACTCCTTTATTCTCTACCAGAACGGCCAGATCCCCGCAAAGAGAAAGAAGTAGGGGCGCATTTTCCGAAGCCCCCTCCCTGAGGGAGGGGGTTGGGGGTGGGTTCAATTCGCGCACGAACTTTCTTCGCGCACACAAGCTCCCTCCGAAGCCCCTCCCCGTGGGTGGGGGAGGGGAGCGGCTGAGGGAAGGGCTTGCTTTCATACTCCGTGGCGCCTCGCCGCCTTCGAGCGCGTCGTCTTCGTCAAACGGTACAACGCGCTGCTCTGCCCATAGCCAGGCTCCAGCCCGGTGGTCCTTGCACATCGGCAGCATCGCGAGCCGCCCCGATCCGCGTGGCCCTAGTCCGGAAAGCGCCCTCGGCGACCCGGGCAATCACGTCCCACGAGCCGTCGATTCCCTTTGGAATCCGGGGACTCTGTGCTAAATTGAAGGTTCGGCGTCGTCACCGTCTCGACGGCTGGGGAACCCCGTTCAAGTCCGGAGGGATCCATGTCCCGTTCTGTTTGCTCGCATCTGTTCACGTTCTTCATGCTCCTCACATCCGCGCAAGGCGCCGGCATCATCAACCCGAGCTTTGAAAATCCCGTCCTCTCATCCGGCGGGTTTCAGAACGGCGCGATCCCGGGTTGGTCCGGTCCAACCGCGCAGTCCTTCTACTTCGGTGTGACCGCTCAGATCGCCTCGCTGCCGCCTGTCCCCAGCGGCAACCAGGCCGCTTTCGTCAACAACTTCGGCACCGGCGGCGGCAGCCCCACCAGCAACGCCATCGCCCAGCAACTGACCGACACTCTCCAGCCCAGTGCCGCCTATGTCCTCTCCGCTTCCTTCGGCTGGCGCAACGACAATGCCGAATCGATCGGACGCCTCGAGATCTGGTGCGGCGGCACGGTCTCGGACGGGGCCGTCTCCGGCGGCACGCTGCTCGCCTCCAAAAATGTCAAGCTCGTCAAGGGGCAGTTCGTCCGCGATTTCGTCACGTTCAAGTCGCTTCCGCCCTGGAATCACGTGGGAGAAAAGCTCTCCGTCCGCCTCGTCGGCACGCCCGTCGCGAACGGATTTGCGCAGACCGATTTCGACGACGTTCAACTTCTCGCCGAGCAACTGCAGCCGTGCCAATGCGACATCAACCGCGACGGCCTCGTGAACGACCTGGACTTCCAGGGCTTTGTCGTGCAATACAACGCCCTCATCTGCGATTCAGGGCCCGATTATTACTCGTTCCCATTCCAGTGCAGCGCCGACCTGAACTTCGACGGACTCGTCGATGACGCCGACTTCGTCATCTTCCTCGTCGGCTATGACAACCTGGACTGCCCTTCCAGGGACGGTCACATCCTTCCGGTCTCTCAATCCCGTTCCGTTTCCGCGCTTGTGACGGCCGATTCCGATCAGGCGTTCGCCCCCGACTTTGGCCCATTTTCGGGGTCGGTCAGCATCAACGCTCTCTTCGCCAACGCGAGCGCACGCCAGAATTCATCCCTGGGCGAGTTCGCAATTACCATCGATCACGAGGCCGCGGCCTCCGGAAGCGGCAATCCCGAGGCCGACTCCGAATTCACCTACGTCTTTGACATCGACAACATTTCCAATTTTTCCCTCCAGCGCACCATTTCCGCGCCGCAGGTCACCGGAAGCCTCGTCGGTCCGACGGCCAACATCGATCTTTCTTCGCCCGGGCTTTCCGACGGGCTGCTCTGGCCCGGGCGCTACACGCTCAAGAGTCACTGCCGCGGCGGCGCCCCCGGAACCAATGGGGCGACCATGATCCAGTTCAATATCAACTAGAAACCCCTTGCCATCACTGCTATGGCACCAGCCCCCGCGGCGTCGGACAGGCAATCGCGGTTCTGAGGCTGAGCCAATCGCCCCGACCAAGCGCTCGTCGATGTCGCCGTTCCGTCTCACCACCTCAACCCCCACGCTCCGGATCGCCAGATCGATCGTGCCCACCCCCACCCGCCCACCTGCGGACCCGCAGCAGTTGGGACTCTCAAAGACATGGATCAGGACTTGGGGGGCAGGTCAATATGAATTACGGCCGGCGAACAATTCCGGAGCCCCCTCCCCGATGGGAGCGAGGGTTGGGGGTGGGTGCTTCCGCACCTTTGCTAACCGGAAACCGGGTTACCCCTTCGCGCCGGTTTGCACGCCCGCAAGCAACCTCAGCACTTCCTCCCGATGCTCCGCGCCCGAATGAACCGTGTGCTCCGAATTGAAACACACAAGCGCCGCCGTCGAAAACGCCGACCGCGGCAACGTCGCCAACCACTTCACCGAACGGATGTTGGCCGAATCGTTCGCCCGCAATTCCGGATCCTCCGGCGCGAACCGATACTCACCGATAACCTCACCGATCAGCACCTCATCCCCGCCCGTGACCGGGTACACAAACAACTCTCCCTTCCGCATCTCGAGAAACCGCAACGCATCGCCGGCCCAATGCGAGATGCGTCCGGCCGCCTCCCCGGGATAGTGCTGGTCAAACGCCCGCTTGAGTTTCTCTCTGGTTCAGAGCAACGACAGGTCACCCGCCTCCACCCAACCGACGCAGATGAACCCCCCCGCGCGCCCGCGCCTGGCGCCGACCGCCTGAGCCATATGCACCACCCAAAGCTCCTCAGCCCTGGCAGCCTTGGGAGGTGGTCTGTACGGGCTGCGGTCAAGCCACGGTTCGTCGTCCTCGTCATTTTGCGGTTGAGGCATTATCCGCAGTCTACTTAGGTTCGCTAATGCCGCTTCACGTACCACTGACTGGTGGCGAGCATTATTCAATGACCTGCTGGAAAACGCTTAGCTATGTCGACGTTGCCCGAACACGATTTCGTTGAGTAGAGCTGCATCGACGGGCGACACCGCAGATCGCAAACTCGCGGCAGAACGGACCCAACAGCGTCAAATAGCCGCACAGCCGTGGCAACCCTTGACTGTGCGAAGAACATCCCCGCCTCGTAACGATCCAAAACCTGGCGGCTACAACCACTTACAACAATTTCCCAAAAAAACCAAACAAAACCCAATAATTACACACGGTTCATGGTAGCATGCCCACATGCTCCTCCTGAACCACACCCATTCCCCGATGACCACCACGCTCGTCCCTCGCGCCCACGAGGACGCCCACGAAGACGACTCCTTCGCCCCCTTCGAATCCAAGCGCCCCGATCCCGACCCAAATCCCCCGCACCACCGCAGCGTCTCCGCCAAGAGAATCGAAGATGACTCGCCTTCCACTTCCGACACCGCCTCTTCCCCTCGAAACCTCGACACCTTGACACCTCGACACCTTTCTGAAACATCCGACATCAAGCCCCACCCTGCCGCTCCGCTCGCCAAAGCCGCCCCAATCACCGATCCCTCCCTCTCCGCAACCCTCCTCATCGACTACCTCGCCGGCTACACCGCCGCGCGCCTCTGCGCCAGCTACAACATCACGCTCCCACAGCTCTTCGCCTGGCGCCGTTCCCCCGAAACGCAGGAACTCCTCAAGGAACACAAAGAGTTCGCCGCCGAACAAGCCCGCCACGTCCAAGCCGACAAAGAGCCCGAGATCATCCTCACCCTCTGCGCCATCGCAACCCGCGGCACATCCGAATCCGAATGCCGCCGCGCCGCCTCCGATCTCCTCCGCGCCTTCAAATTCCGCGACTACCTCGCCACCCGCCGCCCGCGTAATTCCGATGCGCCCGCGCGCGTGCCTTCCGAATCTCCCTCGCACAATCCTTCAGCAGGAAGAACCGCTCCCGATAGACCGAGCGATCCTTGCCCGCACTTCCGGAACCCCCTCCCCGTGGGAGGGGGTAGGGGGTGGGTTCGTTCGCGCACGCAGCAATCGGAAGACACAGAATTCGAAACTCCTGTAAGCCGCGAGCCCACCAACAACCCATCCGCCCCATCGGACCCATTAGTCCCATCAAACACACCAACCGATCACCCCATCCCCCAACTCCACCTCGCAAACTGCGATGTGGCTCCTCACTCTGATTCTTCCCCTCGACACCCCGACACCTTGACACCTCGACACCTTTCCGACACATCCGACATCCGCCATCCCATCGAAGAGTCGCCGCGGCGACCATCCGCCATCGAATCAGCCCTCATCGATCACCGCAACTTTTCTCCCGACCAGCAATCCCACGAGGCCTACACCGCCGCGGCAGATTTCAACCAGCAACTCGCCCGCAAAAACCCTCCGCCCGATCACTGAATCTCATCATGAATTCCGAACACCGAACCCGATGACGAAATTGAGTTCAACGCAACGAGCGCGCCGCCCTTCGACTGCGTGCTGTTGATCGATCTCCATTCCGCCGGTGAAATGCACGGACTCTTCCCGCCCCAGAGAGCATCGCCGCAAACCGACGCGCAATTCTGAGTTTTTCAGGCCGATTCATCGGCCTTGCTCGCTGTTAGGCCGCCGCTTGAGCGGCGGTTCGAGGCCGAAATGAAAGCCTCTCGTCTGCATTGTTGCATCAACCCGTTTCAACGGACTTCTGAGGGATGGGGCTTTAGCCACGCGCTGGAACGCTCAGCTCAAGACATTGCCCGGAGGGGCGTACGAATTGACAATCGGATTCAGAATCCGCCTCAAAAGTTCCCCTTGTACCCCGGCGGTCTGGTGGTATCTTGAACCGGCACCACAAAGCGGTAACGCGTGGCCGTGTCCGCCGTGCCCGTATTCTCGGACGATGCTAAACCTCGGAGGCCAGGATGATGCCGCAACAGAGCAAAATTCTCATCTCAATCCGGGTCGCCCACAACACGCTTCATCCGCCCGATGCGATTTCGCGCCGTCGCGATCATCGCCATCGCAACCTGCACGCCCGCCTTCGCCCAGTGCGTCACCAACTGGGTCCTGCGCAGCAGCACCGGTCCCGTCGCACGCGAAGACGCCCGCATGGTCTTTGACCCGGTGAGCCAAAAAGTCATCCTCTTCGGCGGCGCCAACTACTCGAATGGCGTCCGCTACAACGACACCTGGGAATGGAACGGCACGGCCTGGACTCAACGCTTCCCGGCCGGCACGCTCCCGCCGCAGCGCAGCGGCCAAGGCATGACCTACGACACCTCCCGTTCGCGCATCGTCCTCTTCGGCGGCAACCTGCCCAACAACGTCACCAACTACGCCGACACCTGGGAATACGACGGCACGAGTTGGACAAAGGTCGCCGACGCCGTCCCGGCCAAGCGATACGCGCCCGGTCTCGCCTTCGATACCACCCGCAACGTCATCATGATGGTGGGGGGCCAGACCGACCTCAACCAGGCCTACCGCGAAGCCTGGGCTTGGGACGGCTCGGCGTGGCTCCGTGAATCCACCACCGGCCCCGTCAACGGCTACGGCGTCAGCTTCGACTACGACCGCACCCGAAAGACCGGTGTCTTCTTCGGCGGCACAACCTATTTCGGAAACGTCGTCCGCTATAACGACACATGGAATTGGGACGGGCTTGCATGGACGTTGCAGGCGCCCGCCGCCAAGCCGCCCGTCCGCCGATTTGCTCCGATGGTCTTCGACCCCGCACGCGATGCCATGATCCTTTTCGGCGGCGACGGCGCCAACGGCGTCTTCCTCAGCGACACCTGGTCCTGGGACGGCACCAACTGGACACAGCTCGCCGTCAACGGCCCCTCCGCGCGCCGAGATGCCGCGATGGCGTACGACGAAGCCCGCGGCGAGCTCGTTCTCTTCGGCGGCTTCGACACCGCCAACCGCAACGACACCTGGGTCCTCCAGTCTCCGCTCGGCTTCGTACACCAGCCTTCCGCCGCCGGCGTCTGCCCGGGCGGTCAGGCTTCGTTCATGGTCCACGCCGTTGGCGTCGGCACCCTCTCCTACCACTGGCGCCGCAACACCATCCCGATCGATACCGCTCTCAATCCCTCCGCCGCTACCCCCACGCTCATCCTCTCCAACACCGGACCCGGCGATGAAGCCTCGTACGACTGCGTCATCTCCAACGCCTGCGACAGCAAGACAAGCAGCGCGGCTACCTTCTCGCTCTGCCGCTCCGATCTTGATTGCGACGGCTTCGTCACCGACGACGACTTCGTGATTTTCGGCTTCGCCTACAACCTCCTCGTCTGCGACGATCCGGCCATGCCACCCGGATGCTCCGCCGATCTCAACGGCGATTCCGTCGTCGACGACGCCGATTTCTCCATGTTCGTCCAGGCCTACAACGCCCTTCTCTGCGGCTGAGCCGCGACGAATACAACCTGCGTGGCAAGGGCGGTTCCCCCTTCCTTCTCGCATCGCACAATTCAAAGCCCCCTGCACCGCATCCCAAGCGCTACCGTCGCCCCCGGTGTCGAGACGCTTCTCGGCATGTGCACCCCTGCCTTTCCCTTTGCTTTCCTCCGTGTCTTTCTCCGTGGCTCCCCGTGGCCCACCGTGTTTCAAACCGTCCCCTATCTTCACCCCATGCCCGCGCGACTCCTCGCTGGAATCCTCTCCATGTCCGCACACGCAGCTTCCGACTGGCAAGCCTCCATCCATCTCACCGCCAAGGACACCGACGCCCGCCTCAAGCTCGCCGGCACGCTCACATCCGCCGCCCCGGCGACTGCGAACTGCTCAATCTTCATCGATGATGCCGTGCACTTCCAGACCCTCCTCGGCATCGGCGGCGCCGTTACGGACGCCGCCGCAGAGACCCTCGCCAAACTCCCGCCCGCCAAGCAGCGCGAACTCATGACCGCCTACTTCGACCCCAAGGCCGGCATCGGCTACTCGCTCATCCGCACCACGATTCACTCCTGCGACTTTTCGAGCGCGAGTTACACCTACACCAACGACAACGACACCTCTCTTGCCTCCTTCAACATCGCGCCCGATCTCAAGTTCCGCATCCCCATGATCAAGCAGGCCCAGGCCCTCGCCGGCCGCGACCTCACGATCTACGCCAGCCCCTGGTCGCCGCCCGCGTGGATGAAGACCAACGCCTCCATGCTCAAAGGCGGCAGCCTCAAGCCCGAGTCCGCACCCGTCTGGGCCGAGTACTTCGTGAAGTTCATCCAGGCCTACGAAAAGCAGGGCATCTCCATCTGGGGCGTCACCGTCCAGAACGAGCCCGCCGCAAGCCAGACCTGGGAATCCTGCATCTACTCCGGCGAGCAGGAGCGCGACTTCATTAAGGACCATCTCGGCCCAGCGATGGTCAACGCCGGCATGATGGACGTCGATCGCAACGCCGGCTCCGGCGGCAAGAAGATCATCATCTGGGATCACAACCGCGACCTCATGTACGACCGCGCCCGCGCTGTGCTTGAGGACTCCGCCGCCGCCAAGTACGTCTGGGGCGTCGGCTTTCACTGGTACGTCGGAGATCACTTCGAGAACGTTCGCCTCGTCAAGGAACGCTTCCCGGAAACCCACCTCCTCTTCACCGAAGGCTGCGTCGAGCGGTTTGACGCCTCGAAGATAAACGAGTGGAAGTGGGGGGAGACCTACGGCCGCTCCATCATCAATGATCTGAACAACGGCGCCGACGGCTGGACCGACTGGAACATCCTCCTGGACGAGCGCGGCGGCCCCAACCACGTCGGCAATTTCTGCTTCGCCCCCGTGCACGCCAACACCCAACCCGGCAACCAACCGGGGAGCAAGTCCGGCGAACTGACGTTCATGAACTCGTTCTATTACCTTGGCCACTTCTCCAAGTTCATCCGCCCCCGTGCCCGGCGCATCATCGCCTCGTCCACCTCCGACGATCTCCTCACGACCGCCTTCGAGAACATCGACGGCACGATCGCCGTCGTCGTCATGAACCCGACCGACAAGCCGCTCGAGGTCAATCTCTGCTTGCGCGGGCGCTCCGTGAAAGCCGCAGCCCTCGCGCATTCGATCATCACCGCCGTGATCACTCCAGAGAAGTAAACACATCCATCGCCGTTCGTCTCTGTCTCAGAATCGCCGTGCCGCTATTCCGGCACGTCCACGATCGACAGTTCCGTGCTCTCGTACTGGCTCGGCGGCCGGTAACGCGTGAACACGATCCGCTTCCCGTCGCGGTTGAAACTCGGCTGGGTGTCGTAGCAGAACGGGCTCCCCGCCAGCCACGCGAACGTCAGCTGCTTCTTGCCGGTTCCGTCCGGGTTGATGAGGAAGAGATAGTGGTTCCCGTTGTCCGGCCCGCCTCCGGCGTAGCAGATCCGCTTGCCGTCCGGCGCCCAGACCGGCCAGCCGTCGTAATGCTCGGGCGCGTTCGTGAGGTTGATCGCGTTCGAGCCGTCGGCATTCAGGACAAAGACCTCGTTGTTCTTCTTGTCGTCGATCACCCGCCGCGTCACGATCCGCGTCCCATCCGGCGACCACGAGGCATAGGTATCGACCTCCGGCCCCTTGGTGATCTGGCGAACGCCCGTCCCGTCGATCTTCATCTCGTAGATGTCGTAGTCGTCCGAGTCCGTGTTGCCCCGGTTGGAACTGAACAGCAGCTTGGTCCCGTCGGCGGACCAGGAAGGATGGATGTCCTGCGAATGGTTGTTCGAGATGTTCTTCTGATCGCTCCCGTCCGCGTTGCAGACGTAAACCTCGCGGTTTCCGTCGCGTTCGGAGACGAACAGGATCTTCTTCCCGTCCGGCGAGTAGACGGGCGTGATGTCGTTGCCCTTGGACTGAAACAGCGGGCGCGGTTCGGAGCCATCGACGCCGATCGTGAACAACTGCCAGCGCCCCGTCGCGTCGGACTGGTACAGGATTGTCTTACCGTTCGGGTGGAAGCACCCGTACGCCTGGACGACATGCGTCAGCCTCGCAACCCGCGGCCCGTCCGCCGTCGCCATCTGTGTCTGCGTCACGCTCAATGCCAATCCCGTCAATGCGGCCAGAATCATGCGAGATCTCCTTTGCCGCGTCTTTGTCCGACTCCGCGGCATTTCCCGAAGTTCTACCGACCCGACGCGCCCCGGTGGCCCCAAGATTCAGGAAATTTGCACCGCCGAACGGATCGCGATCTCTGCTCTCCAATGTCCGCGCACCCGCCTTCGAATCGCTTGCGGCGGATTGACCTCGGCGCGTTGTTTCAGAGCGTTCCGATCGGCGCCGTGGGCCGCGATGCCATTCAAGTCGGGCCGCTTCGCGCCGTTGCCAGCGACGGCGTGAAACGCTCGCGCTGTTACCGAAACAGCGAGCGTGTTTCATCCCTATTTTCAGGGAGTTTTTCGTCATGGTCCGGCTCCACTTTTGCCGACGCACGTTCTATGAATTCTGCATTCAACTCCGCCCTGCACCGTTGACCCGACAAACTCCCGCCTCTATCTTCTGACCGGAAGTCACATGAACACGGCCGTCCAATCACGACTTTCAGGCCACGCGATTTGTCGCGGCCAACACCTCTGCTCGCAGAACTGAACGTTCTCGCACGAGGCCCCGGACAACCTTGATCGACCCGTTTTTCCCCGACCCTGTCCCAGATTGCCCGCGCGTTCACGCGCTTTCACAGGAGTTCAGCCATGTCCCAGTCCACCCGCTTCTCCTCAACCGCCCGCAACCCCGCCGCCGCCGCCATCGAGCGTCTGCGGTCCGCCTTCGCCCCCGTTTCCGCCCCGCGCACGATCCGCAAGCCCGCCCAGCCGATCGGCCCGCGCCGGCCCGCAAGCGAGGTACTCCGCGACGCCGCCGTACGGGCCGCCCGTATCGCCACGATCGATCTCGATCGCGAGCCGTGGTGGCTCTATTTCCGCAAGAGGAAGTAGTCCGGGCCCGCGTGGAGCGGTTCATACCCTTGGGCATGCCCGACCACGCGCCGCAGGACTTTCCGCACTACCTCCGTGTTGTCCGGCGCGGCGTTCCGATCGGCTCGATCATCGACATCGGCGCTTCCGACTCGCAGTGGTCGAAGATCGTCCGGCCCTACTGGCCCAAGGCGACGCTGATGATGCTCGACGGCAATGCCGTGCACGAACCGGATCTCAAGGCCTTCGCCGAGACCAACCCGCCGGCGCACTACAGGATCGCCGCCGCGGGTCCGGCGGGCGGCAAGGTCAAGTTCTTTGTCCCGGGCGACAAATTCGGCGGCACGGTCTCGCTGGGCATGCCCGGCGAGTACGACGTCGATCAGGTGACCATCGATTCGCTTGTCGCCGAGTTCAAGCTTCCGCCGCCGTACTTCATCAAGCTCGACACGCACGGCTACGAACTGGAGATCATCGAAGGCGCCAAGGAAACGCTCCGCCACACCACGCTCATGCAACTCGAGGTCTACAACTTCCGCATACGCAAGGGCGTGCCGGTCTTCCCGGAGATGTGCTTTCACATGGACGGGCGCGGTTTCCGACTCGCCGACATCTTTCATGTCATCAACCGGCCGTCCGACGGACTGATGTGGCAGGCCGATGCGCTCTTCGAGCCCAAGATCGCGCCGTGGTGGAAAAACGATCAGTGGGCGTGAGCCGGAGTTCGCTGAGGGGCGACGACGACGTCCGCCGACGGCGTCTCTCGCTCGACCTCGAAATCCTGACTCACCTGCCCGAGCCCGATCCCGGCATGGACCAGACGATCGCGATTGATCTCGGCCAGCATGGCAAAGTTGCGTTCCTGCGAGCCCGGCGGCACGTGGTCGCGGACATGATCGAGATGCAGGCAGATCGCGTTGTAGCGGACGTGCATCGTGCCGACGCCGGCGTTTCGCAATCGCTGGCCGAATTCCACATCGTCCTTGCCCCAGGAGAACCGCTCATCGAACCCGTTGACCTTCTCGACATCCTTTCGCCAGCACGAAGCGTTCGAGCCGCTGAAGCGGGCCGGGGTGAAGTTGACCCAATCGACGACGGGCGCGATCGCCCGGGGAGTCAGGATCTTGACCATCGACCGTCGCCACTTCATGCCGTTTGCCAGCAGCCAAATGGCGGAGAAGGCGCGGCCCGATTCGACATCCTCGACGGTGATTCGCTCCGTCGCGGCCCTGTTTATCCGCAGGTCGCCCCCGGCCAGGAATCGGCCGGCCTTCGCGAATCGGGCGTGTGTCGCAAGCCAGTCCTTTCGATGAATGCAATCGCCGTCGGTGAAGACGAGGTACTCGCCGGTGGACTCGGCGACGCACTTGTTGAGCATGCGGCACTTGCGCCAGCCTTTGTGCTCCTGACGGACGTGAATGACCGGGTACGGAACCAACGCGCGAAAACGCCGGATCAGGTCGCGGGTCGGTTCGGCGGAGCCGTCATCGGCGATGAGGATTTCATCGGGAGGGCGGGTCTGGCGACGGATCCCGGCGAAGGTGCGCACGAGATAGCCGGGCTTGTCGAAGGTGCTGATGAAGAGAGAGATACGCAAGCGTCGTGCTCAGTATAAAGAATTGATCGTGCGCGGTGGAGGCGGACAATACGATGCGCGGCCGCCGTTTCAGGCGATCAGCACGCCGGTCGGAATTGGACCGGTTTGAACTGAGCGGGCCGGGTTCTGGCGCTCCACGGTGTAGTCGGTGCCGGACTGCGAATAGCCGCGTTCGGCGCGCACGCGCTTCTCACGCTTGACGCCTTCGAGCATCCGGAAGTTGTACTCGATCGCTTCGCGTGTGATCGTCCCGTCGCGGGGATGATCCAGGTGCAGGCAGGTCGCCACGTAGCGCACATGGCGGGTGCTCAGGCCCGCGTTGCGCAGACGCTCGCCGAACTCAACGTCCTCCTTGCCCCAGCCGAATCGCTCATCGAAACCGTCGATCTTGAGAGCATCGGACTTCCAGCACGACGCGTTGGGTGCGCTGAAGCGGGCGGGCGTGAAGTTTACGAAGTCGGTGAGCGGTGCAAGGGCCCGCGGAAGATAGACCTTGACCATCGAGCGCCGCCACTTCATGCCGTTGGCCACGAGCCATCGGGCCGAGAACGGGCGGCGGGCGAGGACGTCATCGGCCGTGATGCGTTCCGAGACGGCGGTGTTCAGGCGCAGATCGCCGCCGCCCAGAAAGCGGTTGGGCTTGGCGAATCGGGCGTGCATCCGGAGCCAGTCCCAGCGGTGGATGCAATCTCCGTCGGTAAAGACAAGATAGTCGCCGGTCGTCTCGCGCAGGCACTTGTTCAGGATGCTGCACTTTCGCCAGCCGTTGTGCTCCTGACGGACGTGCACGACCGGAAACGGCGCGGTTTCGCGGAACTTGCGGATGACGTCCCGGGTTTCCTCGCCCGAGCCGTCGTCGGCGACCATCACCTCGTGCGGGCGCAGGTCCTGGCCGGCCATGCTCGCCAAGGTCCGCACCAGGTAGTGCGGCCGCTCGTAGGTTCCGATGATGACGGTGGTTCGCATTAGAGAGGCTGTCTGTAATCCGGCCACAGGTCTGCGGCGGCCTTGCATTCAAAGAGTAGCCGAATCCACCGCGATGCAGGGCCTGCAAGGGTGCCGTCGGGTCAATATTCGCTTGCGTTCATGATTTGCATCGCACGCTGGCCTGCGACAGCGGCGAGCACGAGGAGGGGGATCATCGCGAGGGTCAGCCGCAGGAGAGTTCGGCGCCGGCTTGGTGCTGCGGGCTTCCAGATCGCATCCACGAGGAATGGCAGCGTCGGGACCAGCATCATCATCGCGCCGAAGAGGACTTTGACCCAGGCCGGGTCGTCGCTCGCGCCGAGCATGGCGGCGAAGGTGATGAGGCTGGTGAGGAGGAGCGGGACGTGGGACGCGTTCTCGGCGAGGCGGAGGTTGGGGCGGAAGAGTGCGATGGCGCTGATGCCGAGGAGCGCCCAGGCGATGATGCCGATGAACTGAGCGCTCGGGAGTGAACTGAGGCCTGGTTCGCAGGCCACGGCTCCGGCGAGGGTGAAGAGCGCGAGGATGCCGATGCCGCTGATGCCCTTGTTGAGGACGACCGCGTGCGAGAGTGAGAACCAGGCGACGCTTGCGAAGACGCCGAGCAGGCCGATCCAGAGTCCGATCTCGGTGGCGCTCCAGCGGGGAAGGAATTTCAGGGCGACGAAAGCGCCGAGTGTGACGATCAGGCCGAAGCGGGCGAGGAGGCGCCAGGGGCCGGGGCGGGGAAGTGCGAGCGCGACCAGGGAGAGGATTGTGGCGATCAGGCACGCGAGAAGAGGCCATTCCGAGGCCGATTGCGGGTAGAGGACGAACTTGCCCGCGATCCTGGGTTGGAGCGCGAAGAAGAGCACGCAGAGGAGCAGAGGGAGGACCCACGCGAAGCGCAGGCGGGGGAGTGTGCCGGTGGCTGGGTCTGGCGGGGGCAGGGTCTTTGGGGCGAGGAAGAAGTAGATGATGGCCGCGACCACAAAGGGCGGGATCACTCCGAGGAGGATGAGCTTGATCTGATCGGGGCTGAGGGCCATGTGTTCTCTCAAGGTAGCATCGCGAATTCCGACGATGCCAAGATTGGAATGAGCAGAGACAGTCCGCCCCCAACCTCCTTCCTCTGGGGAGGGGGCTCCTGCAAGAAAAGAAAACGCACCGCGGGTGGGCGGTGCGTTTGTAGAACGATGGGAGCGAAGGAAGCCCACCCCCTGCCCCCTCCCTCGGGGAGGGGGTTTCTGAGAAATCAGGCGCCCTTGCCGCCTTCGGCGCTGACGAGGATGGAGACGTCGTCGGCGAGGGCGGGTCCGACCATGAAAGAGACGCCGTAGTCGGAGCGTTTAATGTTGAACTTCGTCTCGAAGCCGGCGACCTCGCCGCCCCGCATGCCCTTGCCGCGGCCGGTGTCGGTCACAGAGGCGGTGACTTCCTTGGTCTTGCCGCGGATCGTGAGATCGCCGGTGACGTCGTAGACGCCCTCGGAGGACTTCTTGAAGGACTTGCTCTTGAAGGTGATAGAGGGGAATTCGGCGGCGGAGAAGAAATCCCCGCTCTTGAGATGCTTGTTGCGGGCGTCGTTGGCGGTGTCGATCGAATCGGTTTCGACGGTGATGTCGATCACGCTCTTGGACGGGTCGGCCGCGTCGATGTTGAAGGTGCCGGTGGCCTTGTTGAAGCGGCCGTAGAAGTTGGCGACTCCGTTGTGCTTGACGCCGAAGATGACCGAACTGTGCACCGGGTCGATTTTGTACGCGCCGTCGGCGGCGAGTTCGGCGACGGCGGTGGTCGACGTCGTGGTCAGCAGGGCGACGCCTGCCGCGCCGGTGAGAAGGGCGATCGAAGCGACGCACATCGGGCAAACTTTCATGATGATCTCCGGGTGGTGAACGCGAACCCCTGATTCCTCGGGGGGATGGTATTCGGGTTTGGATGCGCCCGAGTCGGGCCGGTTTCGGGCGATTGGGCGGATTGAGGAAGGGAAGCGTTTGGGTCGCCAGATCGCAGCGTAAACTGGCCGATTCGCACCATTCTCGACCCCTTCTCGACCATTTCGGCGCTGGAGCAACGCATGAGTTCTGCCTCGATCTTTGACAGCCGCACCGACACGCTCTTCACGCAGCTCCGTGACCAGAAGGTCTGGAAGGAGTTGCAGACCATCGAAGGGCCGATGGATGCGAAGATCCGGCTGAAGGGATATGGGGATGTCCTGTGCTTCTGCTCGAACAACTACCTGGGGCTGGCGAATCACCCGGAGGTGGTTGAGGCGGGTGTAAGGGGGCTAAAGGACTACGGCGCGGGGACGGCGAGCGTGCGGTTTATTTGTGGGACGTTTTCGCCGCACCATGAGGTGGAGGCCGAGATCGCGCGGATGATGGGGACGGAGAGCGCGTACACGTTTGTGAGCGCATGGACGGCGGCGGAGGCGCTCTTTCCGACGTGCACGGAGCCGGGCGACTGCATCATCAGCGATGAACTGAATCACGCGTGCATCATCGATGCGATTCGGCTGACGACGGTCATCAAGAAGGGTGTTCAGAAGGCGGTGTATGCGAACAACCGGCTTGAAGGCGAGAAGAGCCTGCGGGCGGTGCTGGAGGGCGCGAAAAAGAACCCCGAGGTGACCGGGCAGATCTGGGTTGTTACGGATGGTGTGTTCAGCATGGAAGGGTCGATCGCGGATCTTCCGGCGATGCGGAAATTGTGCGATGAGTTTGGGGCGCTGCTGGTGGTGGATGATTCACATGGGCACGGGGTGATGGGGAAGCTGGGGAGGGGGACGCACGAGTACTGGGGGATGGTTGCAGATTTACAGAGCGGCAGAGCAGCAGAGCAGCAGATCGGAACAGGAAAGCAAAGCGGCAAAGCGGCAAAGCCGCAAAGGGGAGAAGTGGACATCTTTACCGGCACGCTGGGGAAGGCGCTGGGTGGTGGGGCCGGGGGGTTTGTCGCGGCGAGCGAGCGGGTGACGAAATTGCTGATTCAGCGCGGGCGGCCGACTTTGTTCAGCAATGCGCTGCCGGTGACGGTGGCGTGCAGCGCGAAGAAGGCGATCGAGATCATGCTGCGTGAGCCGCAGCGGGTGCAGAAGCTGAAGGACAACACGGCGTACGCGCGGAAGAAGATCAAGGAGGCGGGATTCGATGTGCTCGAGAGCCCGACGGCGATCTGCCCGATCATCGTGGGTGAGACGGCAAGGGCGATTGCGATGAGCAAGCGGCTGCTCGAACTCGGCGTGTTTGTGATCGGGTTTGGGTATCCGGTGGTGGCGGAGGGGCATGCGCGGCTGCGCTGCCAGATTTCGGCGGCGCATTCGACTGGGGATATTGATGCGCTGGTGGGGGCGTTGAAGAAGTTGTAAAGAGGCAAAGCCGCAAAGCCGCAGAGCCGCAGAGCGGCAGAGCAGCAGAGCAGCAGAGCAGCAGAGCAGCAGAGCAGCAGATTGGATACGCACGGCATAAGCGCGGATCAAGAGCCATCGCGAGAAGGACGTTGGCAGCGGAGTGTCAGTGCGCTAAGCCAGACGTGGATTGAGCCGGAACTGATCGCGGCGGAGATGGAGCGGCGCGTCGGGGTGTTCGAACGCGCGTTCAGAGACGGCGTGCACGATGCGGCCCAGGCTCAGCAGCTTCGGCGCGAAATCGAGGTGCGCCGGGAACTGTGGCTTCGGCGATGGGATTCGGTGGTTTGGGACAACGATCTCATCAACGTGTTCAACATGGCAACGTCCAAGCAAGAAGAGGCGGGATTCGCCATGTTGCTTTGGACTCCTTTCTTGTGGCTCTGGTTCTCGCTGCGAAGTGGGGCGGGGTTCGGAACGACAGCGAGACTCCGGAGAGCCATACGAGTGGGCGATTGTCCTGACTGTGGCCACACGTTGATTGGCGCAACGGCATTTCCGCGGATTGCAAGTCTTTCGATCATCGGCCCGAGAGTGTGTTCGGAGTGCGGCTCGCGGTGGCCGCTGGTGCCGCCGCCGAATGCGGGAGAACCGATGGCCGCGGATGGGTTTGGGCGCGGTTGAAGTGGCTGAAGCCGGGCGGGGAAGCCCGCTGAAGCGGGCTCGTGAGTTGCTGGCCAAAGGTGAATGAGGTGGGGACCTAAACCACGCCTGAAGGCGTGGCCTACGAGCGGGCAAGGCCGCTGAAGCGGCCTGTAGAATGTCGCTCGACACCTCGACACCTCGACACCTCGACACCTCGACACCTCGACACCTCGACACCTCGACACCTCGACAACGCAATTCGGACGAGTACCGCTCTGTGTGGTAGCGTGGTGGGTGGCCGCCATCATGGGACTCGTTTGATGCTGGAATTCAGGCCGCTACGGAAATTGAAAAATGCCTGCTTGACATATTCCGATATGGTGATATATTTGGAATATGGCTCGTTCGCCGACCACTTCTGACGCTTTTGCCGCGATTGCGGAGCCGCGGCGGCGGGAGATTTTGGGGGTGCTTGCCGGAACGGATGGCGAGCGGGATGTGACGTGGCTAGTGGAGGAGTTGGGATGGCCCCAGCCGCAGGTTTCGAAGCATCTGGGGGTGCTGCGCGAGGTGGGGCTGGTGCGGGTGGTGCGGAAGGGGAGGCGGCGCATGTACAGCATGAACGGAGAAGAACTCCGGCCTGTGTACGACTGGGTGAAGACGTACGAGCGATTCTGGAATAACCAGTTGCAGCGGCTCAAAGAGCGCGCTGAGCGGATGGAGAGGGAGAAGAAGGAAGGCGCCGGGCATTAGTCCGACGGAACCCCCTCCGACTTCGCTCAAAGACTCGCTCAGACACCTCCCCCGCTGGCAGCGAGGGCGGAGACGGGAACGGAAGAAGTCGTTCGATTGTGAATCAGAATCGTGATGCAAGAGTGTGAATCAGAAAGGAAACGGCGATGACGACGGCGGCTTTGAATTCGGGCGTTCGGGTGGATGCCGAGACGGTGCACTCGCTGGAGATCAAGAAGGAAATGTTCATTGCCGCGTCGCCGGAGGTGACGTTTGAGGCAGTGCTCGAAGAGTTGGGCCCGGGCAGCGTGATGCCTGACGGCAACCCGTTTCCGATGAAGATCGAGCCGTGGCCGGGCGGGCGCTGGTTCCGGGATTTGGGCGAGGCGGGCGGGCACAAGTACGGGCATTTGTGGGGGCACGTGCAGGTGATCAAGGCTCCGACGCTGCTGGAACTGGTCGGGCCGATGCCGATGTCGTTCCCGGCGATCAATCACGTGCAGTACCGGCTGAAGGCGGAGAACGGTGGTACGCAGTTGATGTTTGTGCACCGGGCGATGGGGCTCCTGACGAACGACCACATGGAGGGGATGCCGCGGGGCTGGGAGCATGCGATGGGGCGGATCAAGCTGGTGGCGGAGAAGAAGGCGGGGAAGGGGCGGTAGGAAAGCCGCAAAGCGGCAGAGCGGCAGAGCGGCAGACTTAATCCACCGATGGGATGAAAGGAGAAGTCAATGGCGACAAGTGCATCGAGCGCGTCTTCGAAGAGCCGGGAAGGGCCGAGGCATCCGGTTGTGTCGCGGCAGGAATGGCTGGAGAAACGGCTTGCCCTTCTTGTGGAGGAGAAGGAACTCACGCGACGGCGCGATGCGATGGCGGCGAAGGTCCGCGAGTTGCCGTGGGTGAAGGTGGAGAAGGCGTACACCTTTGACTCGCCGACGGGAAAAAGGAGCCTCGCCGATCTCTTCGGCGACAAGAGCCAGCTGGTCGTCTATCACTTCATGTTTGATCCGACGTGGTCGCAGGGGTGCAAGTCTTGCTCGTTCATCGCGGACCACTACAACTCACTGGTGATCCACCTTGCGCATCGGGACATCTCGTTCATGACGGTGTCCAAGGCGCCGGTTGAGCAGATCGAGGCGTTCCGCAAGCGGATGGGCTGGACGTTTCCGTGGGTTTCCGGCGGCAACACGGACTTCGGGCGCGACTACGGCGTCTCATTCACAGACCAGGAGCTCGCATCCGGTGATGCCGTGTACAACTTCAACCGCGGGGCGTACCCGATTCGGGAATTGCCGGGGTTGTCGGTTTTCATCAAGGATTCCGGCGGGACGATCTACCACACCTATTCCACGTACGCGCGAGGCCTGGACACGTTCCTGACGGCGTACCAGTACATGGATGTCACGCCGAAGGGACGCGACGAGGCGGAATCGCCGGGGATGGGGTGGCTGCGCCACCATGATCGGTACGACCAGGCGCAGTTTGTTCAGCCGTGGGAAGAGAGGCCGGGGATTACGGGGCCGGTGTTGCCGCGGTGAGGCGCGAGACACTGCGTTGGCAACTCGATGTCCGGTTTGCGACCAAAGGGACCTTTCATGCGATGCTGCAACGATGACGAATCAGCCGCGCCAACCGCACCCCTGCGATGGCCGCGACGCGTCGTCGCGCTTTCCGAGTGGGCGGTGCCGATCACGACGCTCGCCCTGGTTCCCAAGTGTCCGGGGTGCGTCGCGGCGTACGTCCTGCTCTTGACAGGCTTGGGCATTGCGTTCGAGGCCGCCGCTGCGGTGCGATGGATGCTCATCGCGCTTTGTGTCGCGGCGATTGGATTCCTCTTGCTGAAGGTTGTGCGGCGGGTTCTGGTGCGCCCGGAGTAGTTCGGGTTGAACGAACCCACCCCCAACCCTCGCTCCCATCGGGGAGGGGGCTCCGGAAGTGGGAGCGACGCGAGTCGTCCAACTGGAACCCAGGAGGATTCAGCCCCGTTTTCGAAGGAACACGTGCGCAACGGCGTTGGGGCTGCCAAGGTGGCGCTCGCAGTGATAGCCGAGCAAGTGGGTGTCGATTCCGTGGAGCAGGTGCTCGCCGCTGCCGAGGAGAACGGGCGAGATGGCGAGGTGCAGATCGTCGATGAGGCGGGCCTGGAGGTATTGGCGGATGGTCGCGGTGCCGCCGCCGAGGCGGATGTCTTTGCCTCCCGCAGCAGCGGTTGCTTGCCTGAGCGCGGAGTGGATGCCGTCGGTGACGAAGTGGAATTCGGTGCCGCCCTTCATGCGGAGGGGCGGACGCGGGTGGTGCGTGAGGACGAAAACGGGCGTGTGGTAGGGGGGTTCCTCGCCCCACCAGCCTTTCCAGTTTTCGTCAGGCCAGGGGCCTCGCACGGGGCCGAACATGTTGCGTCCGAGGATCCAGGCGCCGATATTTTCGAAGCCCTTTGCGGCGATGTCGTCGTCGATGCCGGTCTCGCCTCCTTCCTGACCTTGCATCTTCTTCCACGTGCGTGTGGGCATGAACCAATTGAACATCTCGTGGCCGCGGATGCCGAGCGGGTGTTCAAGGCTTTGGGAGGGGCCGGCGCCGTAACCGTCGAGCGAGACGGAGAAGCAGAGGACGCGGAGTTTGGACATACGGGGCTCCGGATGATCCGGTCAAGGACGAGTGCGCGCGTGCTCAGCGCGGGCCATCAAAGAAGAACTGCTCGCGGATGATCTTGTCGCCTTTGACGATGTAGACGCCGACTTCGGGCAGGGTGGTGCGCTTGCCGGTGGCTTTGGGTGTGACTTCGAAGGTGAAGTGGACGGCGAACTGGTTCGGGCCGCAGAAGTACGGGCCGAGGACTTTTTCGCTGTGGATCTCGTTGGCGGCGGCCCACTTTTCGGACTTCTGGATCACGGGCTTCTGGCCGGCGGTTTCCTTGCCGTCGCCCTCGACGGAGACGATGTCGGGGGCGTACATCGTGCGCATGACGTCGAAGTTTTTGCCCTGGTTGCAGAGGTCGACGAATTGTTTCGCGAGGGTTTGGAGAGACATGAAGGGCTCCATGGGTTTGCTCAGTTTATCTTGATCGTGGAACCCGGAGTGTGAGGTGCGGAGTGGCAACCGGCGAATGGGACCCTCATCAAGGGCAGAGGAAGCGGTTGTACCACGCGGCGAAGAAGACGAAATCGGCGTCGTCAACTTGTTTGTCGCCGTTAAAGTCTGCCGCGGAGTCGGCTTCGGGGAGAATCATGGCGTTGTAGGCGTTGACGAAGGCGATGAAGTCGAGGTCGTCGACGAGGCCGTCGATATTGAGATCGCCGATGCAGGCAGGGCCTTCGAATGCGCCCAGGTCGATGGTGCCGGCTTGGATGCGGGGGCGGCCCTGAGCGTCGGTGCTGATCCAGTCGGGGAGGGGCGTGTTGACGCCGGCGTTGAGGAACGGTGAGTATTCACGAAGACGCAGATCGCCGTAATCGTCGTCCGGGGTACCCCAGAGACCGTCGGGACCTTCAGAAGGCGGTCGGACGAAAAGGGGATTGGCGCCGTCGATGGAGCAATGATCGTTGAGAGAGAACTCCTGATTGCAGTAGCCGGTGTTGCCACGCATGATCGAGTTCTGCATCAACGCGGAGCGGCCGAAATTGACGGTGGCGTTGTTTGCGATGAAGACGCAATTGGTGAAAGCTGATCGGCGATTGGTGACGAAGTCGTAGACGATGCCACTTTCTCCCGAGTTTCCGATGAGGAGGCAGTTCACGAATTGAGTGTCCTGGACGAAACCGACACCGCCATCGCCGCCGTAAAACCCGTTGCCGGCGATGAGGCAGGATTCGACGCGGCTGTTGAAGATATCGACGCCGCCCCAGGAGTTGGCGAGAATTCGGCATTGGCGGAGATGCACGTACCCGCGGACGCCGAACTGGCCGTTGGAAAGTGTGAAGCCTTCGAGACGGCTGAGCGGCTTGCCGGGTTCCGCGGGCATGTCGTCGAACTCGATCGGGGTGAAACCGCCCGTGTCTTCTGGCACACGGATCGTTGTGCGCTGGGCGCCGGCCTCGGAATGGATGTAGATGGAGCGGGCGCCGGTGTGGATCATTTCCGCATATTCACCGGGGCCGACGATGATTTCGTCGCCCGAGGCGCGGCAGGCGGAAACGGCTTCCTGAATGGTCCCGAAATCTTCGGGAACGTGATAGACGGCGGGGGGATCGCAGGAATCAGGGATTCCATTGCCGTTTGAGTCGAGTGCGGCGTGATAGGCGATGTCCTGGCGGTCGTCGATTGCGTTGCCGTTGCAATCGGAGATCAGGGGGAAGCGCCCGGCGGAGATCGGCGTGTTCGGTGTGTCTTCGAAGGCGACAAACCGGACCTGGCAAGAGGGAGGGCTCATGGGTTGATAGTCACCGAAGAGAGCGATCCGAACACAGACCCAGGCGTAGCGTGGAGATTCCGTGGGCCCGATGCGCACGGCAAGGAATTCGTCTTTCCCGAATTGACGGGCTCCGAAACCCACTCCGTCCCACGCGTAATTGTCGTTATGCATCGTGAGGGAGCCCTCGTACCAAAGAAGGTCCGGGCCGATCGAAGACTCGAAGGGGGCGGGCTTTGCGACCGAGTAGATTGCGTCCTTGGCGATCGCGCAGCCGGGGCGGACCCAAGCCCAGATGCCCCAGTCCGCGTGGATCTCGATGTCGGTGAGGCCGTCGCCGTCGAGGTCGAGCGGGGCTGCAATCTCGGGCTGGTATGGGTCGGCGAATATGTCGGGGATGTCGGTGAAGCGGATGTCTGCCGCGGCGGGCAGGGAGAGGGCGAGGAGCGGAAGGGTTGCGGCAACAAGACGTTTCATGGATGATTCTCCTGGGGGCGAGGCGCCCACGTACTCCGGGCGGGGAATCGGGGCGGTGAGCGCAACCAAATTTTGAGCGTTTCGTTGGATATGAGGGCCCGGAGGTTTCGGGCCTCGGGGCGGGGCCGGATGGGCACCGGCGGTACCGGTTTCGTATCATCCGGCCATGCCCGTCTTCGTTCGCTGGATGCTCTACCTGATTCCCCTGAACCCGATCGCGGTGCGGCTGGTTCAGAACGGTTCTCGCCGGACGCGGCATCTGTATATTCGGGCGGCGTACCTGGCGGTGCTGATTCTGGTCTTGCTGTGGTCGCTGATTGCGCGGCTGGGGGGCGGCGAGCTGGACTATCGCGAACTGGCGATCAATGCCGCGGCGAGCTTTACGTTTATTGCGTACCTGCAGCTCGCCCTGATCTGCATTCTGGCGCCGGTGTTCATGGCGGGGGCGATCGCGCAGGAGGCGAGCCCGCGGACGTGGGAGGTCTTGCTGACGACGCCCTTGACGGCGGCGCAGATCGTGCTGGGGAATCTGCTCGGGCGGCTGTTCTTCATCGTTGCGTTGATGGTGGCGACGCTGCCTTTGTTTGCGCTGACGCAGTATTTCGGCGGCGTGCCGATGCGGGCGATTTTCGGGAGCTTTGCGATCAGCGCGTTCGCGGTGCTGCTGGTGGGGACGATCGCGATTGCGTTGTCGGTTTCTCGCTTGGCGGGAAAGCGGGCGGTGTTTGCGTTTTATGTGTGCGTGATCAGCTACCTCGCGATGACGGCGGGGCTGGATGCGTTCTTGCGGAATGCGGGGAAAGCGGCCGCGGGCGGGACGGGCGTGACGTGGATGACGGCGGTGAATCCGTTTTTGGCGCTGATGGCCCTCTTGAATCCGTCGGAGTACCCGACCGCGCCGGAAGGGACGACGCGAGGGCTGGCAAATCTGTTTCTGGAACACCCGGTGCGGACGTGGTGCTACGGGTCGCTGCTGCTCAGTGTGCTGCTGATGGTGGTTTCGACGTTCACGGTGCGGAGCGGCGGGCTGAATCTCTTCAGCGGTGAAGAGGGCGGGATTCCGTGGTATCGCAAGCTCTTCGGGCTGGGCGCGGCGGGCGCGGAGACGAGGCCGGCGCGGACGGTCTGGCACAACCCGATCGCGTGGCGGGAGGCGGCGGCGCGAAACAGCACGCTGGGGCGGATCGTGGCGCGATATGCGTTCATCGGGGCGGGAGGGATTTTCGGCGTGGTGCTGCTGGTCTTCTATCACACGGGGTCGCTGAGCGATTCGGACTTCCGCATGGCGCTCCTGGCGACGGTGTGGGGAGAACTTGCGGTCATCACGCTGGTGGCGGTCAACATGGCGGCGACGGCGATCAGCCGCGAGAGGGAAGATGGGACGCTGGATCTGCTGCTGACGACGCCGATCACGCCGTCGAGTTACCTGCTGGGGAAACTGCGGGGGTTGATCGCGTATCTGCTGCCGCTGTTGGCCGTGCCTCTGGGCACGTTGGCGCTTGCGTCGGCGTATGTGCTGTTTGATGGGCTTGGGCGAGCGGGGGGCGTGATCGTGAAGTCGTCGGTGCCGGGCGGCGTGATTACGACTCCGGTGGTGCTGCCGGAGGCGGCGCTGCTCGCGCCGATCGTGGTGGTGCCGTTCATCGCGTTCTGCGTGATGGTGGGATTGCAGTGGTCTTTGCGGAGCAAGGGGACGATCTCGTCGGTGGTGGCGACGGTGGGGATTGTGGGTGCGGTCGCGGGGCTGATGGGGTTGTGCGGGTGGCAGGCGGCCTTGAGCGTGGCGTGGATTGGGCCGGCGCTCGGAGCGCTGTCGCCGGGGCCGCTGGTGTTTGCGCTTGTGAATGCGGAATCGGCGATGACGCAGACGGTGGGGAGCGCGGGAGGGCTCGAGACCGCGCGGGTCTCGCTGGCGATCGGTGCCGCGGGCGCTGCGGTTGTCTACTGCGTTGTCGTCTATGCGATCCACACGAGCATGGTGCGGACGTTTGACATGACGGTGCGGAAGCTGGCGGGGGTGAGGTAGAGTTGCAGAGCGGCAGAGCGGCAGAGCGGCAGAGCGGCAGAGCAGCAGAGCAGCAGAGCAGCAGAGCAGCAGAGCAGCAGAGCAGCGTCGCTATGCGGCTAGCGCGTTTGGTTCAAATTGGTAGCGGTTGATCGGATAAGTTTCCACGCGGCGCGGACGTGGTGTTCTTGGGTTGCGACGGCGCCGATGCACATTCGGATGGTGTAGCCGACGCCGGGGAGGACGGTGTGGGTGAGGTAGATCTTGCCGCTGGCGTTGAGGAATTCGAGGAGGCGCTTATTGATGGCGTCGAGGTGAAGTTGGGGCGAAGAAGAAGCCCCCTCCGGCGAAGCGCCATCTCCCCCGCTGGCAGCGGGGGAGGAGAAAGCAGGTGGGCGGCTGGAAGTTTCAAGGGTGGCGCCCTTTGTCGGTGGCCTGGCGCTGCCGCGGTAGCGGAAGCAGATGAGATTCACGGTGCGCGGGGCGACGATTTCGAAGTTGGGGTCGGCGCGGACGAGGGATTCGAAGAGTTCGGAGAGGCGCATGTGCTCGCGGATGTGGGAGCGCAGGCCCTCGGCGCCGTAGTGACGGAGGACGAACCAGAGTTTGAGGGCGCGGAAGCGGCGACCGAGGGGGATCTGCCAGTCGCGGTAGTCGATTGCGCCCGATTCAGTGCCGGCGTTTCGGAGGTATTCGGGGGTGATGGAGAGGGCGCCGGTGAGTGACTTCCGATCGCGGGTGAAGAAGCAGTTGCAGTCGAAGTTGGTGAGGAGCCACTTGTGGGGGTTGAAGGCGATGGAGTCGGCGCCCCCCACCCCGGTGAGCATCGAGCGGTATTCGGGGCAGACGCAGGCGGCGCCGGCGTGGGCGGCGTCGATATGGAGCCAGGTGCCGAGTGTGTCGCAGCCGGTAGATTTCAGGACGTGCGCGATCTTGTCGACGGGGTCAATGGCGGTGGAAGAGGTTGTGCCGACGGTGGCAACGACGTAGGTGGGCGTGAAGCCTTTGGTGATGTCTTCGCGGATCGCGCGTTCGAGCGCGGCGGGCTCGAGCGCGAAGTTCTTGTCGCAGTCGATGAGGCGGAGATGGGTGCGGTCGTCGGGGGAGGTTGCGAGTCCGGCGATCATCGCGGCTTTGATGACGGAGGAGTGGGCTTGGGTCGAGCAGTAGATGGTGAAGTGAGGGGAAGCGTGAGGCGAAGAAGAACCGCCTCCGCCCTTGCTTCGCTCGGGCACCTCCCCCGCTGGCAGCGGGGGAGGAGAATTGCGCGTCGCCTGCCCGACAGCGCGTTGGCGGACGCGATGGCGTGCGGCACACAGAGCGACAAGTGTGGCTTCGCTGGCGGTGCCTTCGATGACGCCGCCGCCGTTTCCAGAAGGAGTCATCGGACCCGTTGGCAACCTCTCGCCTACGCGAGAGGCTCCATCGGAGAGAAACTCACTGGGCAGACCGATGAGATTGCCGAGCCAGTCGAGGACTTTGGTTTCGAGTTCGGTGCAGGCGGGACTGGAGAGCCAGAGCATGCCCTGGACGCCGAGGCCCGCGGAGAGGAGTTCGCCGATGATCGCGGGGCCGCTGGTGTTGGAGGGGAAGAAGGCGAAGAAGTTGGGGGATTGCCAGTGCGTGATGCCGGGGAGGATTGTCTTTTCGAGGTCGGCGAAGATGTTGCTCCATTCGGCGGGGATGCCGGCTCGCGATGCGGCGGGTTGTTCGGGCGCGTGCGCGGGGAGGGCCTTGAAGATGTCGCCGGGTTTGACTTGGGAAAGGACGGGGAGAGATTCGACGCGCCCGAGATAGTCGGCGATGAAGTCGATGGCGCGGTGGGATTGAGCGCGGAAGTCGGCGGGGGACATGTGGGGGGTCGGGTCGTTGCTCATAGCGGGGATCGTTCGCGCGAAGATCCCGATGGGATTGGAGGCGGTTCTGGTGCATTGGGTGAGACGACAAAAGACCAGAAAGGGCGAGCCGCTCTATGAATCCACCGGACAGAAAGCGGCGCGTGCGGTGGTGGTTGGATGGGGGTGGTGAGAGGAGGCGAGAGCGTCGCGTTCCTTACACTGCGGGGGCAGGGTTCATTCACACGGTTCTCCGCGAATTGTGCCGCTTCCCGCGAGGCCGGGTTTCGCTTCACCCGTGGCATGCCTGCAGCGACGGGATGTGGTGAACTCGGGCGAGACCACACTGGAGCGAGTCAGTTTGTGTTTGATATTTCGGTCACGCGGCTATCGAAGTAGGGCTTGACTTCGCCGGGGCGGCACAGTGTGGTGCGGTGGATCAGAAAATCGCGCGGATCAACGTAATAGTCCGCTCGCACGTCGAGCGTTGTTTCGGAAAGCACGATCCAGTCGCGATTGAGCCATGGAACAGCCGGCTGGATGGAAAGATGTTCGCGGTTCATCTTGCCGCCGGAAACGATAGAGAGCTGGCGATCCCAGTCGTAGAGTGCGAAGACTTCGATGTTAAAGGGAACCATCAGATTCATAGTGTCGAGGGCGAACGGTCTTGAATCGGCGGTCGCTCGGCCGCTTTCGATGGTGACGATGGAGCAGGAGTCGGCGACGACCTTGATCGATCCAAAGACGGGACTTTCCATTTCGACGACAAGGTTGTCCCGCGACGCATACTGGATCACCGCGTGCAACGGGCGTACTTCGCCGGAGGGCACGATGCGGTCGCGGTGAACGACGAGGCGGCAGGGCTTGAGGGCGGCGTAGGCGCTGCGCATGTCGGCCAGGAGCGACTCGGGCGAGAGCTGGCCCGGGCCCGGCAAGGGCGCGATTCGCCGGATGCAGTGGTTGCTATGGTCGGCCACGTACACAGATCCGTCCGCCGCGATCGCGAGATGATCAGTGACGCCGAAGCAGGCCGCGCGAGCATTTGCCGGCGAATCTGCAAAGCCGCGCATGTTGCTACCCGCGATCGTCTGGATTCGTCTGTCGGAAGTGATGCGGCGGACAAGGCTGTTCCCGCCGTCGGTGAACCAAACTGCGCCGTCGGGGGCGACGGCAACGCCGCCGGGTTCCGAGATGAGCGTCGTGGTGCCGGTGAGTTGATCGCCGTTGTAGCCGCGCCGGCCAAGACCGATCATGGTCGAGACGATGCCGGCCGGATCGACGCGGCGGACGGCGTGATTCCGAAGATCGCCGAAGACAATTGAACCATCGGCTGAAACGGCAAGCGAGGCGGGAACAAAAAGCGATGCCTCTGTTGCTTTTCCGCCGTCTCCGCTGAAATCCCCCTCGCCGTTGTACCGGATCTTTCCGGTCCCGGCGACTGTTGAGATCAGACCCGCGCAGTCGACCTGCCGGATGCGTTGGTTGTTGGAATCGGCGATGAAGATCGAGCCGTCTTTCGTCACGGCGACATCATCGGGAAACCAAAGAGAAGCCGCAGTCGCAGGCCCGCCGTCACCGGCGAAAGCGGGGACGCCATTTCCGGCGATGGTCTTGATTGTGCCGTCGGCGAAAATGCGTCGGATCCGGTGATTGCGCTGATCGGAGATGTAGAGCGTGCCATCGGGCGCAACCCGAATACCGTACGGGTGATTGAGTTGTGCTCGTATGGCCGGACCGTTATCGCCGGAGAAGCCGGGCTCGCCGGTGCCGGCGATGGACTCGATGGTGCCGCCGGGGAGCACGCGCCGAATACGGTGGTTAGCGGCGTCGGCGATGTAGACGCTTCCGTCGGGCCCAACGTCAACGCTTGTCGGAAAGCGGAGCTTGGCTTTGGAAGCCGGGCCGCCATCGCCTTCGAATCCGGCAACGCCGGGCGTTCCGGCGCAGGTCGTGACGCCGAAGTGATCGGGCGCGCCGAGGGCGGCTTGAGTAAGGACCGGCAACAGCAGCAGCAGAATGCGCATCACACGATTGTTCGGAAACCCAAGCCGGTGTTGCAGAGAATTGTCGGGGCCACGCGATGATGAGCAAGAGACTGCAAGGTGGATCGTCACCGCACCCGCTCCGCCTGTCTTCTACGGAGGGTTGTCCATCGTGTGCCGCTGCGCGCGAGAGGGCGGATTGCTCGGGCGAGGGTGCGGGGAGGGCGTTGAAGATGTCGCCAGGTTTGACTTGGGAGAGGACGGGGAGAGGGAGTCAATGCGCTCGAGGTAGTCGGCGATGAAGTCGATGGCGCGGTGGTCTTGCGCGCGGAAATCGGCGGGGGACATACGGGGCTGTGTGGGGCACGCTCATGGTGAGGGATCGTTCGCACGCCGGACAGGAGAGCGTGACGAGGTCCGGCTTGCAGGAGAGCCGATCCGGTCGGGGAAGCCAGGGCCGATTCGCCGGGTTCCGGGTGAGCGTGACTTGATCAAGGGCAGATCAGCCGGTCGTAGGACGCGGCAAAGAGAACGAAGTCCTCGTCGTCCACAAAGCCGCTGTGTTCCAGGTCGGCGTCGCAGCCATAGGCCGACTCCTCCGGACAATCATGAGCGGCGTACGCGTTGACAAATACGACAAAGTCCGCGTCGTCCACCATCGCGTCGAAGGTCAATTCGCCGGGGCAGAATCGATCGAGATCGACAATCCAGAGCTTTGATTGAGATGTTGAATAGTCTCTGGCGAAGATCGTCGCCGTACCTGCGAAGATGCGATTGCTGGCGCTTATCGCCTCCAGTCCCGGCAGTTCAACCAGCCCGGGAAGTGAGCCGTCGCGCTCCTGCAGGAAATCCGAGAATGGTCCTGCCGCCGTGGCGCGGATAGACCGCGTCGGGCATTTTGTTGAAACCCGTTGCCTCACGCCAGGTCCAGCCGGAGGAATTGATTGCGAGCAGCGTTGATCCGTCGGCGCTCAGTCCGCTGACCCGAACATACTCGCCCGGCGGGAGGTCGATGTAGCGTGTAAGAGCGGCACTGACTTCTGTGAACGCCATAGTGGTTCCGATACACAGGCTCACGATCGACTTGAGGTTCATAACAATACTCCTGAGGGTGACCCCCTCCGGGCGAAACCGGTTGGCGAGCGGCGCAGCAAGTTCGGAAGGTTGTTGGCAAAATATGTGCTCGAAACCTGCCCGGCGACGCCGGGGGCTACTGCGTTGGGCTTTTCCCGAGCAGCAGTTGCGCCTCATCGAGCAGCAGCCGATCATCCTCATCGAGCGGCTCCACGAGCAGCGCCGGGGGGATGGAATCGAGGGTGGACCGTGCTTCGTCGTGCTTTCCCAGTTGGTGCAGCGCCATGGCGAGCACGGCGAAGTCACCGGCGGACGGGTCGGTCGTGAAACCGGCGGACTTGGTAGATGTCAGTCTTTTTCTTGCGAGCGCGACGGCCTCGTCAAACTGGCGGTTGCGGTAAAGGGCGACGGCAAGGGTGTTGGCGAGCGCGGCGTTCTTGGGAGCGGCCGTCGCGGCGGTCTGCAGGCGAGTGACTGCGGGCGCGACAAACTCGGCGGAGGCGTTGGGGTCCTTGACGATGGTCCAGCAGGCAATGTTGACTTCCGAGGGGGACTTGGCGAACGCGGGATCGAGGAGCGTTTTTGCCTCGATCAGGGCCCGGTCCTTTTCGCCCGCACGAACCAGGACCGAGTAGAGCCGTGACCGGTTGAGAACCGAAGGGTCTTTATTGACAGCGGTTTGCGAAAGCGAAACGGCAAGGGCGAGTTGTGACAGCGTCTGGCCGGTGCCTTCGAGGAGGCGTGCGGCAAAGTCTCGGAACGCATTCTCCGGGAAAGAATCGGCTCCTTCTTTGCTCACGCTCGCCGCGATGAGATCGCGGGCTTCATCGAATCGCTTGAGCGCGGTGAGGCACTTGGCCTTTCGATGAACAGCGGCGTAGGTGTACCAGGATCCGTTGCCTGAGTGATTGGCGATGGTGAGGTACCCGTCATCCAGAACATCCAGAGCCTCCTCATAGCGTCCCTGGAGGTACAGGCTTTGGCCGAGCCAGGATTCGATGAGCGTGAGATAGGCGTGCTCCGGATCGGTCGCGCGAAAATGGTCACGTGCGGAGCGGAGGAACGGCTCGCTGCGGGCGCCGCGCTGCGAGGGGGGGATGTCGGGGTCGATGCCGTCGCAGATCGTGAAGCCGATGCGATAGGCGTAATAGGCCCGGTTGCGTTCGGTGACCAGAGGAAGTTGCGACGATAGTTCCTGGATGTCCTGGTTGAGCCGGTACTGGATCAGGCGCGTGACTCCGGGCGATTCACGGCCGCTTTCGTATAAAACCGCGATGTCCACTTCCATCCCGAGGATGGCGTACGCGGCGGGATCGGTCGGTTTGAGAAGCTTGCGGCGCAGTTCGATCGCCTTGAGCAGGGCCGTGCCGGCATCGGACGACTTTGAATCAATTGCCTTGCGGGCGTCAAAGATGGCATCGAGCATGGGATATTGCTCGGGGGCAAGCAATCGCCGGGCAACGGCAGGGGTGTCGGGGACGGTTCGGTTGGCAAGCACCCACGCCGCGGCTTTGGCCTCCCAGCGTTCCGCCTGTTCGGTGTTGCCGACCTTGCGATGCGCCGCGGCGGCGCGCTCCGCGAAGTCGTTGGCGACCTTGCGGGGCATTCCCGATGTTTCCAGGCCGATGGCCGCGGATTCGAGCAGAGGCGCCGCCTCGGCGGGGTTGTCCATGCGGAGCAGGATGGTTCCCTGATAGCCCTCGATGGCGTGGAGGATCCAGTGATCGCTCGGCAGCACTTTGGAGGCGGCGGCTTTCCATTCTGCGAGAGAAGCAAGTGCGCGCGGGTAATCACCGGCCTCCCGCAAGGTGAGGGCGAGCACCTGGCGCACCATCGCGACATCCGAGTTGGTCTCCGGGAAGATTTCGAGCAGGAGTCGGAGCGCGCGGTCGAAGCAATCGATAGCGATACGGGAGACAGCGTCTGGGTCCGTGCTCAGATCCCGGCGGTTTGAGGCAAAGTCGCCGTGTTGGATGAGCCCGTAGATGGCGGGGAGTGTTTCCGGGGCGTGGAGGCCGATTTCCTCGCGGATGAGGCGTTCGATCTCGGCGGCGATCGCGTGGCACCTGGCTTCGTCGGGCTGTCCCCAGACCAGACCTGTGGTCTTCATGGAGTTGATGACCTGCCAAACCCGGGGATGGGTGGGCTCAATGACTTTCTGGATCGCGATCGGGAGACGGATGACGGGGCTGGTTTTCCATTCGGTGCCGAGCATGCCGTTGGCCCACACATACGAAGAGTAAAAGGCGAAGGCCTCGAGCGGATCGAGGTTCGGGAGTGAGCGGGCGAGTTCGTCGGCGCGGACAAACTGCGTGAGGGCCGCATCGGTGGCGCGCTGGGCCCAGTACGCCCGGCCGATACGGACACGCACCGCGAATTCGGACTCCGGCTGATCTTTGAAATAGTCGCCGGCGCGCTCGGCGGCGCGGTCGAGCATCTGGCGGGTTGTGGTGCTCGCGGTGTTGGTGACATCGGGGTCCGCGGAGCCGATCACCAGATCGCTGAAACGGAGCAGCGACTCGGCGCGAGCGGCTTCCTTTGATGCGCGTTCGCGGGCGGCGGCTTCGGTTTTTTCTGCGGCCCGGGCTTCGGCAGCGGACTGCTCGGCATCCTGCCTCGCGCGCTCGGCGGCCCTGCGGAGGTTGGACTGCTCGGCTTCGGCGGCGATGGCGCGGTCGCGATCTTGCGCAGCGCGGTAGAACCCGACGCTGGAGACGACAAAGCCGAGCAGGAGTGCCGCGGCGATCGCCCCGATCGAAGTCACGAGCGCCTTGTTTCGGGCGACGAACTTGCGAGCCCTGTACGACGCGCTCGCCGGCCGGGCCTGCACGGCTTCGCCATTGAGATAACGCCGGATATCGGCGCCGAAAGCGTCGGCGGTCTGGTATCGTCGGCGCCGATCTTTGTCGAGGGCGCGCATGACGATCCAGTCGAGTTCGCCTTTTACGACGCCTCCGAGGCGGCGCGGTTCGGTACGCCGGCAGCGGGCGATTGTCACCAGGCGGTCGCCCGCGGTGCTGATGCGAGTGCTTGGCTTGGGGGGTTCTTCTTCGCGGATGATGCGCTGGATCTCGGCGAGGCCGGCGTGGGCGAGGGCGGTGGTATCGAAGGGCGTGCTGCCGCTCAGCAGCTCGTACATCAGCACGCCGAGGGAGTAGACGTCGCTGCGTGTGTCGACATCCTGGCCGGTCATCTCGGCCTGTTCGGGGCTCATGTAGGCGGGCGTGCCGATCATCTGGCGAAACTCGGTGTAGACAGTCTGCTCGCCGAGCCGCCCGCTGAGCGCTTTGGCGATGCCGAAGTCGATGACCTTTGGAACCGGGGCGCCGTCCTGCATCGTGACGAGCACGTTTCCCGGTTTGAGATCGCGGTGGATGATGCCCTTGGAATGGGCGTGCTGGACGGCCTGGCAGACGGGGACGAGCAATTCGAGGCGTTCACGCGGGGAGAGCTGGGCGCGGTCGCAGTAGGAAGTGATCGCATCGCCCCGAACCAGTTCCATCACGAAATAGGGGCGGCCTTCGGGCGTCGTTCCCGCGTCGAGCACCTTCGCGATGTTCGGGTGTTCCATGATCGCGAGGGCCTGGCGTTCGGCCTCGAATCGGGCGATCACCTGTGCGCTGTCCATGCCCGGCTTGAGCACTTTCAGCGCAACGCGGCGGCGGATCGGGTGCGACTGCTCGGCGAGGTAGACCGCACCGAAGCCGCCCTCGCCGATCTGTTCGAGAAGCCGGAAGGGTCCGATCGTTCGCCCAAGGGCGGAATGCGGATCGCTTCGGATTCCCGGCGCGGGGGGCGCGGTCGGACTGGCCAGAAATCCCCCGGCGCGATCGAATGCTGCCAGAAGCGAAAGCACTTCGTGAGCGAGCGCCGGATCGTCGCCAGCCTCGGACTGGACAAAGGCCTGCCGGTCCGCGACCGGTCTTTCGAGAGCTCGTTCGAAAAGCTCGCTTGCCCGTTTGCGGTCCACCCTTGCTCCCTTTGAAGCGAACGGCCTCTCAGGGCGCGTCCGGCTCGAGTTCGCGGAACAGCCAGGCGCGTGCGCGTGCCCAGAGCATGTCCACCTTGCGTGGCGACACGTTGAGCACCTGAGCGGTCTCATCGCCGCTCAGGCCTGCGAAGAAACGAAAACGCACGACGCTCGCGAGTTCTTCGTCCTCGCGCTCCAGGCGTGAAAGGGCCTCGTCGAGCGCAAGGATTCTGGCGGGATCAGCCTGGAATGCGCCGGCGAAGTCGGAAAGGGGCTGCCGACGGGCGTCTCTTCCCCGTTTTTCGGCGTTCTTGGCGCGGGCGTGGTCGATCAGGATCTGGCGCATGGCCCTTGCGGCCGCATCGTAGAAATGAGCGCGGTTGGCCCAGTCGACGGGCTGGCCCCCGACCATCTTGGCGTAGGCCTCGTGCACAAGGGCGGTGGCCTGGAGCGTGTGGTCGGGGCGCTCGTTACGCATCGCGTTCTGTGCCGCGGCGCGCAACTGGGAATAGACGAGCGGGAGCAAGTCGTCCGCGGCGCGGCGGTCGCCCGAAGAGGCACGCTGCAGAATGGCCGACACCCCGGGATCAGGCATCCTTGGAGTGTACAAGGAACCCACCGGGCTTTGCGTGGTGATTTTGTGATTCGTTGCGCCGAGATGATGGCCTTTGCGCCCGGAGGGTGCGCGGCAGTCCGCCGCGACGCAGAACCGAAGGGAAACAACGATGAATCGGATTTTGACAGCGGGTATGTTGGCGGCGATGGTGGGGTTGACGGTCGTCCGTGCTCAAGAGCCGGGCGGGCGCGGCGTGCCGAGCGGACGCGAAGAGGGGGCTTGCGGGACGCCGGACTTCCTGGCCGGTTCTCCGGTCATGGGGTTGTCGTCGGGGACTCCCTGGCCCGGCGGTGTGGTGTATTACACCTTTGACGCGGCGGTAACCAGCGCCAATCGGACGAGGATGCTGACCGCCTTCTCGACGATCTCTGCGGCGGTAAACGTGACGTTTACGGCCCGGACGAACCAGGCGGCGTACGTCACCGTGCGGAACGCGACGGCGACGAGCGGGAATTTGTCCTCCGCCATCGGGCGGACGGGTGCGCAGCAGTTCGTGTACATCCAGAGTTGGACAAACCCGGGCATCCTGATGCACGAGATGATGCACGTGCTGGGCATGCGGCACGAGCAGGCGCGCTCGGACCGGGACAGTTATGTCTCCATCAATAGCGCGAAGATAAACCCGCCGAACGCATTCAACTTCAACGTGCAGGCGGGCACGACGACCGGGCCGTACGACTTCCTGTCGCTCATGCACTACACGGCGTACGACTTCTCGCTCGACGGCGACCGGACGATCGACATGAAGTGGCCCTATGCCCTTTACTGGCAGTATTCGATCGGGCGGCAAACACAGGTCTCGGCGGGAGACGCCGCGGCGTTGCGCGCGATCTATGGCGGAACAACGCGTCCCGATTACTTCCAGTTGCAATCACCGGCGCACGGAGAATTCGTCGGGACCACGACGCCGACGTTCACGTGGAGCGCTTCGAACGGCGCGGATGACTACCTGGTGGAGATCGGGACGGATCAGTTCTCGGCGCGGATCATCCACACCGCCGTGGTTGCGGGCACGAGTTACTCGGTGCCTGCGGGAATCCTGGCCCCGAACCAGGAGTACATCTGGCGGGCGAAAGCGCGGAACGCGAAGGGATTGACGGGCGCCATGCCCATACCTTCGCACATTCTTTCCACACGGGCGACGGCGCCGGCCGCGGTGTATGTCGATGCGAGTGCGCCCGCCGGGGGCGACGGATCATCCTGGAACTCCGCGTACCAATCGGTGCACCGTGCGGAAAACCTGGCGTTTGCCCTTTCGATGTCGGACCCCGGCGGTCCGGGGGTCGAGGTGCGGATGGCGGGCGGAATCTACCGCGCGGATGATGGAACCAACAACCGCTTTCTCTACCTCCCGCTCGATTCGGGCCTGCGGCTCCTGGGCGGCTACGCCGGGCGGAATGCGGCCGATCCGGATGAGCGTGATCCCGGAGCGCACGAGACAGTTCTGAGCGGCGACATTCTGGGGAACGATACAGAGGATCCGGCCACCCTCTCCGACAACTCATACTGGCTTGCGATCGCATCGGTCTCGAACCAGACGCCCGTGGTGGACGGGATTACGTTCCGCGGAGCGGCGAGCGAAAATGCCATCGGCGGAGCGGTTGTCAGTGATTCGAGCGGCTTGAAGGTTCGGCGATGCCGCTTTGAATCCAATCGCGCCGCGTATTACGGGTGCGGGCTTACCGCGGTGTACGGCGGAAGCATCGATGTCTCGGATTCGGTATTCGAAGGCAACTATGCGTTCAACAATCCGGCCACGGGCGCACTCGGCGCCGCCGGCGCGTATTTCCGTGCCGGCGCGACCTTTGATCGCACGAAGTTTCTCGAAAACTCGGGAACTTCGGGCTCGGCGCTGTCGGCGTACGACTCGTCGGTCAAGGTGTACAACAGCCTCTTTGCGGGCAATGTGGCGGCGGGGATCGTGAACGCCGGATCGACCGAGGCGGGCGCGATCGCCGCACGGTTCTTCTCGGCGGGCACGACGCCGGTTCAGATCGTGAACGCGACGATGACTCAGAACACTGCGCCGGCGAATTCGCAGTCGGCGTTGTTCGCATCGCCCGGGTCTGGATCGGACCGGCTGATCCGCAATTCGATTCTCTGGGGAAATTCGGCCGGGCTTATCGGCGGCGATTGGAGTGCCGCGGCGTGCCTGATCGACGGCGGATTTGCGGGGCCGGGCGTGTTCGACGCCGATCCGGGCTTTGCCAACAGCGGGGCGGGAGACTACACGCTCGCGGCTGGTTCTCCCGCGATCGACACCGGAAACAGCGCGTTCCTCTCCGCGGACTATCCGCACGACCTGTCAGGGAACCCGCGTGTGACCGGCGCGGCTCCCGATCTCGGGGCGTACGAACGGGCCGCGGGCTGTGCGGGCGATCTGAACTCCGATGGCCTGGTGGAAGACAGCGATTTCGTTCTCTTCGCCGCGGCGTACGACACGCTCGACTGCCATGACCCAGCAATGCCGGTCGGATGTCCCGCCGATCTGAACGCGGACGGACAGGTGGACGACAGCGACTTCGTCCTCTTCGCGGCGGCGTACGACCAGCTGGTCTGCCCGTAGCGAACAAGAAAAGGGGTGCGCGATGACGGGCGCGAGCGATCGCGTCCGTTGTCGTTGGCCGGGCGTCACTTGCAATCGGGCGCGAGGCACCAGCATCAGATTCTTATGGGCTTGGCAAGATCGGGCCGGTTCGAATCATCGTCGCCGCCTGCCCTGATAGAGCCCGGCGATCGCCGCGAGCCCGACGGTGCCGGGCGACGGAACGGATTCCGACGACGTGGTGAAACTGGTGGGCATGTTGACCACCCCGTTCCCGCTGATGACGATCTCGAGTTGGATTTGCAGGAACAGGATGTTCAGCATGCTTCCCGTGAACGGCGGCGTCACGGTCGCGAAGGATGGGGCGAGATTGAAAAAGTCCGGCCCGGCCGAGCCGCCGCTGTAGGAGAGGGTGGGGAGTGGCGTGCCGCCGCCGCTTCCGATCGGCGATCTGAACTGAGCGTTTCCGATCACAAGACAGCCACCGGTGGAGGACATCATCCCGTCCATGGCCATGACCGCGGCCTGTGTGGTCAGCGGAAGCGGGGTGACGAAGTTCTCTTCAACCTTGAGCTTTATGCGCGTCTGGGTGGTTGGCAGGGCTCCATAGGCCTGGAAAACAAGGTTCGTGACCTTCAGGCTGAAGATGCTGTTGCCCACCGGGCTCGTGCCCGAGTTGTCGGTGTACACGTCGCAGGAGAAGTCGCCCACGCCGGCCACGGACTGAAACACGTTGATTGGCGACAGCGAACTCCCGAGCCCGAGCGGAACGCTCGGCGTGTGCCAGTTGCCCGGGCCCAGGTCGCCCGAGAGATTGACATTGACGGCTCCGGCGGTTGCGGCCAGCGCGCCAAGTGCGGTCATGACGGTCAGGCCAAACTGGACACGATTCATGCGTCTCTCCCTTCGCGCGCCAACTGTGGACGCGCACTGCAACACAACCAACGGATAGCGATGGACGGGGCCCTGTGCGGGGCCTGAGTTGCCGACCGCCGGCGAGTATCCGCAAGAGAGTGCGGCGCTCACGGTGATTTCTTTCAGTGGTCTGGAACGAATTTGGCGAGGGATATGAAAGCCAATTGGCCGAGCTTGCCACGCCAAATTCGCGATTATCGGACGTTTACCTTTGGCATCAATGCCGCTGGTCGCACTCCGGAAGGGTAAGGGTCCGAGGTCGTCGTAACCGGGGAAGCCTCTCGAAGTCTTGCTTTGCCCTCGGCTCGACTCTCGCTGCGTGCCCATGCGCAGTTGGAGCTTGCAAGTTCAAAATGAAGGGCGTGCCAATACCTGTGGGTGTTTGCCGGTCTGCCCGGGAATTGGCAAACCGTTCGAGTCCGGAACCACAGGTATCCCGCCAATGACATCCCAGAGCTTCGAACCTTCCAGGAAGGCGGCTGTGCCATCATCGAATCCCACTGCGGCGGCGTCCCAATTACGGATCATCGGATTCTCGATGATGATTGGCCGGGGGTGACCCGGGTTGGGCGGTGCAAGCGGAGGTGCGTAATACCACTTGGTGGCGTCCGGGATCACCGGTCCGGCGTAAAGCAGAGAGGGCTTGACAAGATCGGCTTCGGTAAGAAGAAGCCAGTCTTCGTTTGAGTTGGGAAAACGCCCTGCATCTGGGCGTGAGTGAGAAGGCGATGCCGCGAACGAGAGGACGGACGCGGAAAGTTGTTGAGCGGCGGTCAGGCTTTGCTGTCGCCACAATTCCTCGCCGGGAGTTCGACGGGACAGTTCGGGGAGCACGAATACCAAAGCGACGCCGAGAACTCCGAGTCCAACGAATATGTAGGGGCGACCTTTGACTTTCCTGGCAGTCAACGATCCCGTCATGGTGTCGCCGGACGGCAAGTCGCTATACCCCCATCTCATCCGCGACCGACTCAAGAGTCTGTTCGCCGGATGAGGAGGAGTCGGTTCCATCCCCCGACAGCTGATCCACCGTCTTCGCCGTTGCAAGCGGTTTGCCCATCGCATCGGTCAGTGCGATGCCGTCCATCGTCTTGATGACCGGAATCGGATTCGCCTTGGCGTGCGCTTCCATTTGCTTCTCGAGAGCGGTGCGTTTGGCTTCGTCGAGTTCGGCCCATTTGCCTCTGCCGCGGCACTTGGGAAAGCGGGAGCAGCCGAGCCAGAGGCCGCGCACTCCGTTACGGAGGTTGAGCGGGGATTCGCAGATCGGACAAGGGAGGTCGGTGAGGACCGGCGGCTGCGAGGGGGCGGTGACTTTGCCCTTCTTGTCGATATTGAGGAGGCCATCGCAGGGCTTTTCTTTGTCGGTGTAGCCGGAGCAGCCGAGGAATGGGCCGAAGCGGCCGACGCGCTTGGTCATGGCGCGGCCGCACTTGGGGCACATGACGTTGATCGTCTCGGCGGCGGGGCGGGGCTTGCCGTCGCGATCGACAGGCGAGGCGTAGGTGCAGGTCGGGTAGTCGGAGCAGGAGAGGAAGCGACCGTTCTTGCCGAACTTGTAGACGAGGGGTTTTTGGCAGGTCGGGCACTTGTAGTCGGAGGGCTGCGATTCGGCCTTGGCGTGGACGAGGGATTCTTCCGCGTTCTTGAGGTCCTTCTTGAAGGGGCCGTAGAACCTCTTGAGCATGTCGATCCAATCGAGATGGTCTTCCTCGACCTTGTCGAGCTGGAGTTCCATCTCGCGGGTGTAGCCGACATCCATGATGTGCGGGAATCCCTCGATCAGTTTGTCGGTGACGACCTCGCCCAGGTCGGTCGCGAAGAAGCGGCGCTGCTGCTGTTCGACGTACTTGCGGTCCTGGATGACGCTGATAATGGAGGCGTAGGTGGAGGGGCGGCCGATTCCCTCGGACTCGAGCATTTTGATGAGGCTGGCTTCGCTGTAGCGCGGTGGGGGGGACGTGAACTTCTGGAGGACGCTAGCGGCGAAGGAAGAAAGGGGCTGGCCTTCGGTGAAAGTTGGGAGCGTTTGCTCTTCGCCGCCTCGGGGGATGCCGGTGACTTTGTAGTGGCCGTCGAAGATCAGGACTCGGCCGGTTGTCTTGAAGGTGACGATCTTCGCTGGGCTGGGATCGCTGCCGCCGGAGATGCGGATGGTGGTGGAATCCCACTGCGCGGGCGTCATTTGGCAGGCGACGAAGCGCTGCCAGATGAGTTCGTAGAGACGGAACTGATCGTCGGTCAGGGCGCGGCGGATCTTTGGATTCGAGGGCGCGAGGTCCGGATTGGTCGGACGGATCGCCTCGTGTGCTTCCTGCGCATCCTTGTTCGAGGACGAGAAGAAATTGGGCTTCTCGGGCAGGTACTTGTCGCCGAACTGCTTGCCGATAAACGCACGGGCCGCGTTGAGCGCCTCGCCCGAGAGGTGCGTGCTGTCGGTACGCATGTAGGTGATGAGGCCAACGGGGCCTTCACCGGGAATCTCGACACCTTCGTAGAGCTGCTGCGCCGCACGCATGGTTCGCTGGGCGCCGAAGCCGAGGCGGCTGCTGGCGGCCTGCTGCAGCGTTGAGGTGATGAACGGCGGCGCCGGGCGCGTCGTTGTGCGCTTGGTTTCGATCGACTCGACTTTGTACGGGGTCTTCGGGTCAATGTCGCCCTTGATGGTGCGGACGAATTTGGCGGGGCCCTTGCCGGCTGGGTCGTCCTTGGTTTCGACGACAGGGCTTTTCACGCCGGCGAGGCGGGCGATTTCGAGGGCGCGGTCGAGGACCTGCTTGTTCTGGGCCTCGGTGCGGTGTTCGCCTTCCTTGGGGGCGAGGATGTCGATGGGCTTGCCGCCAACTTCGATGAGCTCGGCCCTGAAACCGTGATTCTCTTCGAGCCAGTGGGTCTGCAGGGCGACGGTGGGCGGATTGCCTTTCTCGTCGCGCTGGGCGATGAACTTCTGCCAGGCGGGGGCGAGGCCCGCGGCCTTGGCGAGTTCGGCGGTGAAGTTGGCCTTGATCTCGTAGTACTCGTCGGGCATGAAGGCGCGGATTTCACGCTCGCGCTCGACCACGAGACGCACGGCGACGGACTGCACGCGGCCGGCGGAGAGGCCGCGCGCGACTTTCTTCCAGAGAAGGGGCGAGACCTGATAGCCCACGATGCGGTCGAGAATGCGGCGCGCCTGCTGCGCGTTCACGCGGTCTTCATCGATCGGGTGCGGGTTGCTGAAGGCCTTGGTGATCTCGGCCTTGGTGATGGCCGGGAAGATCACGCGCTTGGCCTGCTTGCTGGTAATTCCCAGTTCCTGCGCGAGGTGCCACGCGATGGCTTCTCCCTCGCGGTCCAAGTCGGTCGCGAACCAGATCTGGCCGTCGCCGGACTGCACGTCCTTGGCGGCGCGGCGGAGATCGGAGATCACGTTGGCGCGATCTTCGTTGATGATGTAGGTGGGTTTGAAATCGTTCTCGAGGTCCACGCCCGGGACGGGGTTCTTCACGCCCTTGGGGTTCCGGCTGGGAAGGTCGCGGACGTGGCCGACGGAGGCGAGGACGATGTACTCGGGACCGAGGTAGCGGTTGATGGTCTTGGCCTTGGCCGGTGATTCGACGATGACGAGGTTTTTGCCCTTGGCGGAGCCGGCCTTGTAGACGCTCTTGAAGACCCTGCCGGCGCGGCCACCCTTGCCGCCGAAACGACCTCGGGGGGGCGGGGCGATCTTGCCCTTGGCGGGAGCGACGGCGACGGCGGCACCGCCGGATGAATCCAGGGTGTCGGTTGCGGGTTTCTTTGGGGCTGGTTTTTTGGCCATGAGGTGGGTGCAGGCGAAAGGCGTGCCGCGGCAGGGGTTACGAGAAGGGCGGTACCGGGGGCTTGGAGGCCTTCCGGAGGCCGATGCGGGCAGCCATCCCTTCGGCGATTGACCGGGCTGAGCCTGAAGCGGCAGTCCGGGAATGTACTTAGATAAGGATGGAAAGCAAGGGATGTCAACCCATCAACTAGCGCGAAGCCCGCGGATTGGTGATTTTGTTTGCATTCTGATAGGATACTCACTGCCCTTCTCCTGCCTCGTTGGTCGCTCGCAGTTCATTGAAAAACGTGTGCTCGGTGACGATCGTGACGAAGCTCTTGTACGAAAGCGTCCAGGCCAATTCGAGAAATCTGGGGTCGTACGGCGCGGCGCACTCGGGGCAGAGGCCCTCGTCCGGGCTGTTGCGGAGGTCGTAGCCGCAGGCCGGGCAGGCCTTGAACTTCTCGTCGCGCAGGCGGAAGAACTCATCGCGCCCGCGGCGTTCGCTGGCGCCCGCGCGGAAGAGCAGAGAGACGAAAAGGACTACGGCCACTCCGACGAGCAGCGCGCCCGGAGTTAGAGCATTGCGGAGGAACAGGATGACGGCGAGGAACGCGATGGCGAACATGCCGATCACGTGGAAGTACCAACTAAGCAGGCGTCTCGGCGGCGGTGAGCGACCGAAGAGAGGCGTCACGATGCGGATCGGGAGA
>JBGAPK010000036.1:0-42743 GCA_044221315.1 Phycisphaerales bacterium
GTCTCGGCCTCGATGGGCTTGACGAGCACGCGGTCTTCGAGGGGTTTCACGGCCATTTCAAATCTCCTTAGGTCGGACGGCAATCGCGTGATTGCCAGGGTGTTGCGAGTGCGGGCGGGGTGCCCGCGGTTGAAATCCTGCTTGCGGGCCATCTAGGGGGTTGTGAGGTCCATGGTCTTCGCGGCGCCGGCGGTCTTTTCGGTTTTCCGGAGCTTGGCGAGTTCGGTGCGGATCGACTCGATCAGTTCGGCATCACGGGCCGGATCGAACTTGGACTTGGTGAATTCGGGCGTTCCTTCCTTTGGCATCTGTCCCCAGACCGGCGCCTTGGGGTCCGGGTCGGTGGCGCGACGGGGGAAGATGTGCCAGTGCATGTGATGGGCGACGTTGCCCAGAAGTTCGTAGTTGAGCTTGAGAGGGCGGGTGGCCTTCTGCACGGCCTCGGCGAGTTGGGACATTTCTTCCAGGAAGCGCGTTCGCGACACCCGTGCGAGCTGGTGAATCTCGGTCGCGGGCGTCTTGCAGAGGAAAAGGCAATAGCCCCGGAAGAACTGCGAATCTCCCAGAACGGCGAAGCCGGTATCGAGCTCGGCGATCAGGCCGGCGTGCGTCCCGGCGCGGCATTCGGCCACGCGGGTGCAGATCTCGCAATCGGTCTGATGTCCTGCCATGATGATTCCCCGGCGTGGCGGTCAGGCCGCGTCGGACTTGCGCGGCTCCAGTGAGTGAACAGGTGACGAGGACTCGACCGCCGGATGCGGGTTCATCTTGTGCTTGATGAACTCGATCACGAGCGGGATGAGTGAAACGACGATGACCCCCAGGACAACGACCGAGAAGTTCTGCTTCACCCAGGGGATATTGCCGAACAGGTACCCCGCGCCGGTGCAGATGCCGACCCAGCAGACGGCTCCAGTGATATTAAAGAAAATGAAGCGGGCGTAGTTCATCGAGCCCGCACCGGCCACAAACGGACAGAACGTGCGGACGATCGGGATGAACTGGCCAAGGCTGATCGCCTTGCCGCCGTGCTTCTCGAAGAAAGCGTGGGCGCGGTTCAGGTGGTTGCGATTGAGCAGCCGGTCGCCGATGGTCTTCGGTCCGCCCCCGGGCCGTTTGAAGACTCGCGGTCCGACGTAGCGCCCGATCCAGTAGTTGCTGGTGTTGCCGAGGATTGCCGCCAGCAGCATGAGCGGCGCCGCGATCTCGGCACGCAGGACCCCGCTGCCGCCCAGGGCCCCCACCGCGAAGAGGAGTGAGTCGCCCGGAAGGAACGGAGTTACGACGAGGCCGGTCTCGCAGAAGATGACGGCGAAGAGGATCGCGTAGATCAGAATCCCGTAGGCATCCACCAGGCCTTTGAGGGCCTGATCGATGTGGAGGATGTTGTGGAGGAGTTCCTGCATGCCTGCCAGTTTCTCAGCTCAGCAATTCTCCGAACTGTTCGACCGTGAGCCCTGAATCTCGAATCAATCCCCGAAGAGTTCCCTTGGCGAGTTCCTTGTGATTCGGCACCGACAAGTGGCGATGGGGCGGCTGCGTGCGTCGAAGGATGATGTGGCTCCCGGTTTGGTGACTCACCTCATATCCGATCCGCTGAAAAACCCGCATCGCATCGGCACCCGAGACAACCGGCAGCTTCCCCACCTCACACCGCCTTCCGCAGCGGGATTTCAATCACCTCTTCCGAAATCGGCGGCGGAATCGGATCGCCGTTCTTGCGAAGACTTTCCAGATAACCGGCGATGGCATCCCCGATGTTTTTTACCGCTTCATCGCGGGTGTCGCCCTGACTCCAGCAACCAGGAAGCGTTGGACAAGATGCGATGAACTTGCCGTCTTCATCTTGCTCGATTTGGATACGGTACTTCATCGCGATTCCTCCACTCAAAAGCGATCACCGACATCGTGGGGATCTCGGCCCGACCTTTCGAGACGAGCCCGGCGTTCCTTGATCTAGAACCCCATCCCGCCCATGCCACCCATTCCTCCCATGCCACCCATCCCGCCTCCCATGCCGCCACCACCGGCGGGCGCAGCCTCCTTGGGCTCGGGCTTGGAAGTGATGATGCAGTCGGAGGTGAGGAGCAGGCTGGCGACGCTCGCCGCGTTCTGAAGGGCCGAGCGATCGACCTTCGCGGGCGTGATGACGCCCTGCTCGATCAGATCGCCGTAGGTGTCGGTCAGAGCGTTGTAGCCGAAGTTGACGCCCTTGCCCTCGGCGACCTTCTGGACAACAACGGTGCCCTTGGCGCCGGCGTTGTCCGCGATGGTCTGGAGCGGGAGAGCGAGGGAGGTGTACACCGTGCGAATTCCCGCGGCGAAGTCGAACGCGTAGCGGCCGACATCATCGAGGGACTTCTCGTCGCCGCTCTTGGCAAACACGGCCTTGTACTCCTTCATGTTCTCCAGGGCCTTGCGGGCGCGGATGAAAGAGACGCCGCCGCCGGGGACGATGCCCTCGGCGACCGCGGCTCGGGTCGCGTGCAGGGCGTCCTCGATGCGGGCCTTCTTTTCCTTGAGCTCGGCTTCGGAAGCGGCCCCGACCTTGATCTGGGCGACGCCGCCGGCGAGCTTGGCAAGGCGCTCCTGGAGCTTCTCGCGGTCGTAGTCGCTGGTGGTCTTCTCGATCTCGGCGCGGATTTGGGCGATGCGGGCCTGGATGTCCTTGGTGTTGCCCGCGCCCTCGATGATCGTCGTATTGTCGGCGTCGATCTCGACCTTCTTGGCCATGCCGAGCTGCTTGAGTTCGATCTTGTCGAGCTCGATGCCCAAGTCCTTCATGACGGCGGTCGCGCCGGTGAGGATTGCGATGTCCTCAAGCATGGCCTTGCGGCGATCGCCGTAGCCGGGGGCCTTGACGGCCGCGACCTGTAGCGTGCCGCGGAGCTTGTTGATGACGAGCGTGGCGAGGGCCTCGCCGGTGACATCCTCCGCAATGATGAGAAGGGGCTTCTTCGCGGCCATCACCTTCTCGAGCAGCGTGACAAGCTTGGAGAGGTTGTCGATCTTGTCCTCGTGGACGAGCACGAGGGCCTTATCGAACTCGACCTTCATGCCGTCGGCATCGGTGACGAAGTTCGGGCTGAGGAAGCCGCGGTCGAACTGCATGCCCTCGACCACCGTGACCTCGGTATCGATGTTCTTGCCTTCTTCAACCGTGATCACGCCGTCCTTGCCGACCTTCTCGAAGGCATCGGCCATGATCTTGCCGACTTCCTGATCGTTGTTGGCGGAGATGCTGGCGACGTTTTGGATGTCGCTCTTGCCCTTGACGGGGGTGGCCATCGCGTCAATCGATTTCGTGACCTGCTCAACGGCGGCTTTCATGCCACGCACGAGGGTGTTGGGCTCAACGCCAGCCGCGACGTGGCGGAGGCCTTCCCGGAAGAGGGCTTCGGCGAGGACCGTCGCGGTGGTCGTCCCGTCGCCGGCGTCGTCGGAGGTCTTGGAGGCGGCCTGCTTGACCAGCATGGCCCCGGCGTTCTCGGCCTTGTCCTTGAGTTCGATCTCTTCGGCCACCGAGACGCCGTCCTTGGTCACGGTCGGGCCGCCCCAGGACTTGTCCAGAACCGCGTTCCGGCCACGGGGTCCGAGAGTGGCCTTGACGGCCTTGGCGAGCTTCTCCACGCCGGCGAGAAGGGCGTGACGGGCATCGACATCAAACGACAGGTTCTTTGCGGCCATCTCTAGAGGTCTCCCTGCAATTGGCCCGGTCGGTCCGGGCGGTGGTGCGATCGGTAGGCAATCTGGGCGTGAACGCCGCCAGACGCTGATGGTCCTAGGGCAATGCATGTGCCAGCGATAACCATGATTTGGTCGCCCACCGGGCGATTCGGGGCACGATTCGTGTACCGTGGCGCCGGTTCTTACTGTCATGGATCGAACCGGACGGCATGAGTCTGCCGATCTGGCAGACCCGCACGGAAACATGACAAATCGTTTCCGACTGCTACCATGGTGTCGATGTACTTCATCGCCGCCACCGACCTTTCCAGTTATCTCCCCATCCTGCTTGTCTTCCTTATGGCGGTTTCGTTCGGGGCCATAAACGTGATTGGTTCGATCGTGCTTGGCCCCAAACGCCAGGGACTGGTGAAAGCCCAGACGTACGAGTCGGGCATGAACCCGGTCGGGACGGCCCGCAAGAGGTTTAACGTCCGTTTCTACCTGATCGCAATGGTCTTCCTCGTTTTCGATGTGGAGATCGTTTTTCTCTATCCGTGGGCAACGACGTTTCCGAACATTGCCCCGATGAGCCACGAGGGCCTGATCTGGTTGGGAAGAATCTTTTTCTTCCTTCTCACCACGATCGTCGCGTACATCTACGGCTATCGCAAGGGTGTCTTCCGCTTCGATTGAGGCCGCACATCCCCACCCGTCACCCCAGATGGATAACCGGCCTTTCCGGTTGTTCCGTTGCGCGTCCCAGTTGGAGCTGCTGGGGGCTGTAACTCGTCGGCGCAACCGGGCCGATTCGCGCAATCGTCGCGCCCGCGAGCACTCGTGAGGTGGCGCGGCCAGTCCCGTTGTCCATGCACCGATGAAGTTGGGTCGTCCCGCTGGAGGAGAGTCCGCGGCACAGTCACGGAGCAGAGAAGAATGGCGATCGACCTCGAAAGGCTCAAGGCCCAGCTCGATGCGACGATCCTCTCGGGCGCGGTCGAAGCGGCGTTCCAGCCGATCGTCGACCTCAAGCAGGGCGAGATCGCGGGTTTCGAGACGTTGACCCGGCTTTCGGACTCCAGCCAGTTCGAGAACCCGGCCCAGCTCTTTGATGCCGCCGAGAAGACCAATTCGCTCTGGAGTCTTGAGGAACTGACCCGCAGGGTCTCCCTCGCCGCCGCGGCGAGCTGGCCCTCGGGCGCCAAGCTCTTTCTGAACACGACGCCCCAGGTGTTCGCGGACCCGCGATTCTGCCCGACCGTGCTCGGCGCGGTCCGCCAGACGCCGGGCCTGACGCCCGGCCGGGTCGTTCTCGAGATCACGGAGCGCACCGAGCACCACAACGCACACTCTCTGGACGAGCAGGTCCGCCTGGTGAAGGCCGCCGGATTCGAGGTCGCGATCGACGACGTGGGGGCCGGGACAAGCGGACTCAACCGCATCATGGCGCTGCGTCCGCACTGGCTCAAGCTCGACCGCGAGCTCATCGAGCGCATCAGCCGGGACCGCGTCCGCCAGAACCTCATCCGGTTCTTTGTCCGCTTCGCCACTCTGAGTGGCGTGCGACTCATCGCCGAGGGCATCGAGCGGGAGGACGAACTCGCGACACTCATGGAATTGGGCGTCGTCTACGGGCAGGGCTACCTGCTCGGCCGGCCGGGGTCGCGCGAGCAATCGCTCCGCAAGGAAATCCGCGATTTCATCACCGCGCGGCGCATCGGCGGACCGATCGGCCACCAGCATGATCCTCGCTCGAACGTTGTCCGGCGCTATACGCGCCCGGCGTTCACAGCCGATTCCCACAGGCGCGTCATCGATGTTGCCGCCGAAATCATGCGTGACCCGAAGGTCTCCGGCGTGCTTGTCATGGACGGGCCGCGGCCCGTGGGCTGGTGCGACCGCGATGCGCTTCTGCGGGCGGCGGCCGAGGACATGAACGCCCAGCAGATCGGCTTCGTCGTCCGCCCGGGGATTGTGTGCGCCGAGTCCGATACGACGATCCCCGACGCGCTGGAACTCGCCTCGACCCGTGACGATCGAAGCGTCGGCGCGCCGCTGGTCATCACCGGCGACGACGGCGTCATCGGGCTGCTCGCCGTGGGCGATCTGCTCCACGCCGCGGCGGATCTTGCGCGAGACGTCCAGCTCCGCATCGCACCGCTGACCGGCCTGCCCGGGCGGGTGCTCGCCGACGAGCACCTCGCGGCGTTGCTCGGACGCACGCCGCGGAGCCCGGCCCTGAGCCGCAAGATCGCGGCCTACGACGTGGCGCTCCTCAATATCCGCGCGTTCGCCCAATACAACGAGGCCATGGGTTACGAACTCGGAGATGAATTGCTCCGGCGCGTCGTCGAGGTCTTCCGCTCGGTCGTCACTGCCGAGCACGAGGAGATATTCTTCGCGCACCTCGGCAATGACCGGTTTCTGGCGACCGCTCCGGCTGGGGTGCTCGAGCCGCTGCTCCGCGAGTACCTGGACGAGTTTGATCGGCGGGAAGCATCCGCCGCCGGGAAGCAGTCCGTTCCGGTGCCGCGATTGAGGGCGGTTCTGGCGAAGAACGCCTCGCGATGGCTCACGGGCGCCCAGATGCTTTACCGCCTCGGCGAGCAGTGGCACGGCGAACTCAAGCCGGCGACTGGGGCAAGCGAGATTTCGATCGTGACCGAGCACTCGGACATCATCCGCTTCCGCGCCTCGGCCTGATGAATTGAGGAAACCGCGGACGAACTCCCGGCGTAGCCTCTCTCCATGAGCGGGGCCGGCGCGGGCGCTGTCTCGCGACAATCCGGAGAGTCGTTCAAGGCAAGGCTCTGGGGCCTGCTGATCGTCGCGACGTGCGCCGCGGCGCTGCTTGTGGGCGCGCGCCTGAGCCCGGATCCCGCCGGTCACGGCACGCACACCGCCCTGGGCCTCCCGCCGTGCGCCTTCCTCCAGGTCTTTGGCCGGCCGTGCATGACCTGCGGCATGACCACCGCGGTCTCCCTAGCGGCGCACGGCAGAATCGTCGAGAGCTTTGGGGTCCAGCCGGCCGGTGCCCTGGTTGCGGTTGTGCTAGCATCGGGGCTGTGGCTCGGGCTGCACGCGCTGGTCGCCGGCGTCTCGCCCTGGCCCACGATCGATTCCCTGGCGAGACCCAGGGCCATGGTGTTCGCGGTCGCGCTGCTGATCGCGGCGTGGGTCTACAAGATTGTCACGTTTTAGCGGAAGGGTTCAGCGGATGTCGGCTCGCCGGATTGACCTCACAGGCCTGATCCTGATCGTCGGACCGCTCGCCGCCACCCTCGCGCTCGGAGGCTGTGCAATTGGCGCACTCGTCGGCGGCATGGCCCAGTCGTACAAGAAGTCGTCCACGCACACGGTCAAGCCTGAAACCAAAGTTCTGGATGGAAAGAGCTTTGCCGTCCTGGTCAACACGGACCGTTCCATCGAAGAGGCTGCCCCCGGCATTTCCGCCACGCTGCTGTCCAGGATCACCGAGATCCTTGCAAACCCGCAGAACGACGCGGGAGCAACTGGCGTGGTTCCCCCGGCCATGGTCATCCAGTACACCTACGACCACCCCGGTTGGCGTGCCAAGTCGATGGAAGACCTTGCCAAGGACCTGGGGGGCGCCCAACGGCTCGTCTTCGTCGAACTGACGGAGTTCCGCACAACCGAGCCGGGCAACAAATATCTCTACGACGGCGTCGCCGCCGGTTCCGTCTCGGTTGTCGAGGCGGATTCCAAGCTCGCCGACTACTACACGTTTGAGCGATCGATCTTGGTGAAATTCCCGGACGAGCAGGGGCACCGGCCCGAAGAGATCCCCGAGGCGGGTGTTCGTACCGAACTGATGCGCCGATTCGTCGATCGGGTAACGTGGCCGTTCATCACCCATCAAGAGCCGTACTACCCGAAGTACTGACCCATGCGAAGCGAGCATTCCCCTTCAGCCCGCGCCGCCTGCATCACGCTGATCTGCGCGATGCTGGTTGCCGTTTCGGGGTGCAATATTGTCGGACCGGCCTTTTACTTCATCCACGGTCCGGAGAAGACCTCGGCCGCGTTCACTCTGCCCAGGAATCGGTCCACGGTGGTCTTTGTGGACGACCAGAACAGCGTCCTCCCCCGTAGAACCCTCCGACTCGAAATCGCTGCCTCCGCGACCGAGGTCATTCAGAACGAGAAACTTGTGGACGACGTGATCGACGGACGGGGCGCCATCCTGGCCGCAACCCGGGATCGCGACAGCGAGCCGATGAGCGTCGTCGCCGTCGGACGTGCCGTGAAGGCGGAGGTTGTCATCTACCTCATCATCGACGGTTTCACACTCTCCGCCGGCGGCGGCAACTACTCGCCGATCGCTTCCGCCCGGGTCAAGGTCATCGACGCCCAGAACGACGTTCGGCTTTGGCCGGGGCCGGACGTGGAGGCCGGCGCCCCCCTCCGGGTCACGATGTTCGAAAAACCCGGCTACCAGCCGACCAGCGGATCTCAGATCGTCCAGGCCGAGAACGAACTGGCCAAAGAGGTCGGCGTCGCTCTCGCCGAGTTGTTCTTCAGCCACGAAAAGAAGCGACCCAACCGAAGGTAAATGAGCGCAGGCGTTCTCCATATCGTCCGCGCCTGGGAAGCCGCGTGCCCGTCGCCCGATGCGACGGACTCGGCGATTCTCGCCTGTGTCGAGCACGTGCTTGCCCGCAAGGACGAACGAGACCGCGTTCTGCTCATCGCGGGCGAAGAAGGAGAGAAGCGTGCCGCGGCGCTCGGGCTCCGCACCCCGTTTGTGCTGCCGCCACGCACGACGCACCGTCTTTCGCTCGACCGCGGTCTTTCGCGCGTGCTCCGGGGCCTTCGCGATATTCAGTCGGTGCTTGTCTGGAGCGGGCTTCCAGCCGATCTCGCCGCCCGCGTCATTCGAAAGGTATGGAGCCGCCCGGTCGAGGTCTCGACCCCCGAGCTCGATCAACTTTCGCCGCGCCGCATCCCCACCGGAAGCAGATCAGCGATCCGCGCCACGCTTCAGGTCCCAAATTCTGAAGTCCTCATCGCGCTCGCCTCCGACCCGCCCGATTCCCGCAGCGCACACGAACTCGTCCGCGCCGCCGCACTCACCGGCCTTTCCCGCGGCATGGTCACCGCGCTTGTCCCGCGCCGCGCCGTGGAGATGTCGCGGGCCAAGGCCACCGTCCGCGAGATCGCTGTCCCGGTCCGTCTCGTGACCTCCGAATTGCCTGTCTGGTCGCTGCTTCCTGCCTGCGATCTGGCCATTCTGGACGTGCACGAGAGCGCCCGCCCCCACTATCCCTCGGCATTTAGCGCCCGTTGGATGGCGGAGACCTGCGCGGCCCTCGGCGTCCTTGCGGCGTGGCCCGCGGCGCCCGGGCCGGCGCCGATGCTGCTCCGGCCCGCGTCGCCGACACCGGTGAGCATCGCCCGCTCGTTCTACGAGCATGAGCGTCCGCCTCAGGGGAACAGGGTTCCGGTGGACAGTTCCTTCCGGGCCGCACGTTCCAGGGCCGCGACCGCATGACCATACCCGTCCCGCAACAGCATTCCGGACGAGCGACGGGAGTCCTTTTCGTGTGCCTCGGAAATATCTGCCGCAGCCCTCTGGCCAAGGGGATTTTCCAGCAACTTGTCCGCGAGCGCCGCCTCGAGCACCGCTTCGACATCGACTCCTGCGGCACCGGCGGCTGGCACGCCGGCGGCCCGGCCGATCCGCGGACAATTCAGATTGCGGCGATGCACGGTCTTCGCTTCGAGCACACGGCGCGAAAGCTCGACCCGACAAGCGATTTTACCCGCTTTCAGCTCCTGCTGGCAGCGGACCTCGACAACAAGGCCGGACTGCTCCACGCCGGGGCCCCGTCGGACCGCGTCTTCCTGATCCGGTCGTTCGATCCGTCTCTCGCCGGCGAGCCCGAGCACCACCTCGAGGTGCCGGACCCCTACTACGGCGGGCACGACGGCTTCGAGAAGATGTACGTGATGTTGCACCAGGCGTGCAAAGGGCTGCTGGATCATGCGACCGCACCGTCGGGTCCCGCTTAATTGCCTGCGGGCCGTTCGCGTCCGTTCTGGGAGCGAATCGTCACGAGCGCGGCAGCGAGCGCTCCGGCGGTAATGAGATGCACCACGGCGTAGGTGTACATGACCCCTGCGTGAATGGCGGAGCGTTTCTGGACATCGGCGCCGTACGACTCGTACCCCTGCGCCGTCATATCGCCCGCGGACTTCAGCGGGCCGGCGACCTGCTCGAAGTGGCGACGATCCGACTCCGCGGCCTGCATGCCGCCCGCCAGGCACCAGACTGCGCCGGCAGTGTGGGCGATCAGGAGGACCACCAAGAGTGGAATCACCCACCCGTAACGCGATCCTCGCGGAGAATTCACCGTGGCCATTCCTTTCAAGCGGTATTCAAACTTCCAGCAGCAGCCTCTGCGGGTCCTCGATTCCCTGCTTGATCCGAACCAGGAACTGGACGGCCTCGGCGCCGTCGATGATCCGGTGGTCGTAGCTGAGGGCGAGGTACATCATGGGGCGGATCGCGACCTGGCCGGTGCCGGGCGGATATTCCGCGGGGCGGCCCTTGATCGCGTGCATGCCCAGGATCGCGCTCTGGGGCGAATTCAGGATTGGCGTGCTGAGCAGACTGCCGAAGACGCCGCCGTTGGTGATTGTGAACGTGCCGCCCTGCATCTCCTCGAGTGCGAGTTTTCCGTCACGGCCGCGAACGGCGAGGTCCTTCACGCCCGCTTCAACTTGGGCCATCGAGCGGTTCTCACAGTTTCGCAGCACCGGAACGACCAAGCCCTTCGGAGTGCTAACCGCGACCGCGATGTCGCACGAGGCGTGCTTCTCGATCAGGAGTTGGCCGCCCTCTTCGACGATCGAGGCGTTCACCATCGGGAAGGCCTTCAGGGCGCTCACCGCGGCCTTGACGAAGAAGCCCATGAATCCAAGGCCCACACCGTGTTTCTTCTCGAATTCTTCCTTGTATGCCTTGCGCAATTCCATCACCGCGCCCATGTCGACCTCGTTGAAGGTCGTGAGCATCGCGGCGGCGTGCTGGGCCTGGACCAGGCGCTGAGCGATGCGCTGACGCAGGGGCGTCATCTTTTCCCGGGTCGCACCCGGGCCGGCGGGAGCTGAATTGGTCGGAGCGGTCTTTGACGCAGCCCCCCCACCTCCCGATCCGCGTGACTGCACGGCCGCGAGCACGTCCTGCTCGCGGATCCGCCCGCCGCCGCCCGTGCCGACGACGCGGGAAAGGTCTACGTTGTGCTCGGCAGCAAGTTTCTTGGCCAATGGTGTCGCGAATGCCTCGGCGCTTCCGTTGGTGTGCGCCGTCGGCGGAGCGACCGGCGCCGCAGGGCCTGCAACCGCTGGAGAGGGCTTGCTCGGAGCGACGGCTGTTGCGGTCGCGGGCGTTCCGGCCTTGGCCGTTGTCGCCTCGGCCTGGGCCTTTGCCGGGGCTGGCTTGGCGGCGGGCGCTCCCGCTCCGGGCGCGATCGTCCCGATGACCTGCCCGACGTTGACGGTGTCGCCCTCGCCGGCGCTGCGCTTCAGAACGCCGGCCTCGGGGGCAAGGATCGGCATGGTGACCTTGTCGGTCTCGAGATCGAGCAGTTCCTCGTCGCGGTTGACGAAGTCGCCGTCCTTCTTGTGCCACTTGGAGATCACGCCGGTGGTGATCGATTCCGCGATGCTCGGGACTGTGATGTTTGTGGCCATAAGTGATTGTGCGAGCGGACTGGAAGTCGTTCGAATTCTCGGGCAAGTCTCGTGCGACCGCCAACCATAAACCTATCGGCGATTCAGCGTCGGGTCGACACCGGACTTGCCGCCTTGGACTTGCCGTCCTTGGCCGGCTTGGCTTCGGCGCCGGGAGCCGGAGGCTCGTGCTTCGGCGGGGCCTTCCCAACGGCCTGCTCGAGGATTTCCTCCTGCTCGTGCTTGTGCATGTGCTTGCTGCCGACGGCGGGGCTGGCGCTGGCCGGGCGGCCGATGTACGCCAGGTCGATACCGAGCTGATGCTGCACCATGTCGCGCATGAACAAGAACGCGCCCATGTTGCGAGGCTCTTCCTGAACCCAGACGGCCTTTGCGGATTTGGGGTATCCGGAGAGCACCTTCTTGAGCAGTTCGGAATGCAGGGGATAGAACTGTTCGACCCGCACGACGGCCGTGGTGTCTTTCTTGAGTTCGTCGCGGCGTTCGGACAATTCCCAGTAGATCTTGCCGGAGCAGAGGATCACGGTGTCCACCGCCTTGCGTTCCGGGCTCTTGCCCTCAAAGTGCGGGTCGTCGATGACCTCGCGGAAGGATCCCTTGGTCAATTCATCGATGCCGCTGGTCTCCTTGCGGAGAAGGCTCTTGGGCGTCATGACGATCAGCGGCTTGCGGAAGTTGCGACGCACCTGGCGGCGCAGCGCGTGGAAGATCTGTGCCGCGGTGCTCGGATAGATCACCTGCATGTTGTCGTCGGCGCAGAGCTGGAGGAACCGCTCCAGGCGCGCGGACGAGTGTTCCGGGCCCGCGCCTTCGTAGCCGTGGGGCAGGAGCAGAACGAGACCGGACCAGCGGTCCCACTTGAGTTCGGAACTCGCGAGGTACTGATCGATGATGACCTGCGCGCCGTTCACGAAATCGCCGAACTGCCCTTCCCAGCACACCAGCATGTTGGGATCGGCCAGCGAGTAGCCGTAGTCAAATCCCATCACGCTCACTTCCGAGAGCGGGCTGTCGTAGACGCAGAACTTCGCCTGGCGGGGCTTGCCGTCCTTGCCGGGCTCGCCGATCGGGTGATCGGTGTTGTGCTCGCCCACTTCGCGGATGCTGTTCAGAGGCGTGAATGGATCGCCCGTGACGGAATCCCGCAGCACGGCGTGACGCTGCGTGAACGTGCCGCGCCTGCAGTCCTGCCCCGAGAGCCGGACCGGGATGCCCTCGACCAGCAGCGTGCCGTATGCCAGAATCTCGGCGTCGGCGTAGCTGATGCGGCCCTTCTTCGGGAGTTCGGCCCGCTGCTGGAGCAGGCCCTTCAGCTTGGCGTTGACGGAAAATCCCTCGGGCGCGTGGCCGAGCGCGTTGCAGACCTCTTCGAGTGTCGTCAGCGCCACGCCGGTTTCGACGGGGGCGTGCGAGTATTCCGCGCCCATGCCCTTCCAGCGGGCCGAGCCGGGGTCGATCGTGGGGTCGTACGGGTTTTTCTTTGCCGCGGCCTGCGCTTCCTCGAGCGCTTTGTCGAGGCGGCTGTTGATCGCGTCGAGGTCTTCCTTGGACACGACGCCCTGCGTCTGGAGAGACTCGGCGTATTCGGTCAGCACGCTCGGGCGCGACTTGATCAAAGCCGCGAGGATCGGCTGCGTGAAACTCTGCTCGTCCTGCTCGTTGTGGCCGTACTTGCGGTAGCAGACCATGTCGATGAAGATGTCCTTGCGGAAGGTCTGCCGGTATTCGGCGGCGAGTTCCGCGACGGTCAGCATCGCGTCGGGGTCTTCACCGTTGACGTGGAAGATGGGGCAGTCGGAGCCCTTGGCGATATCGGTGCAGTAGTGCGTTGAACGGGCGTCCTGCGGGATCGTCGTGAAACCGATCAGGTTGTTGATGACGATGTGCACCGTGCCGCCCGTGAAATACCCCTCGAGCTGAGAGAAGTTCAGGCACTCGGCGATCATGCCCTGGCCCGCGATGGCGGCATCACCATGAATCAGAAGCGGAACCACGCTGCGTCTCTCGCGGTCTCCCCGGAGGCGCTGCTTTGCGCGGGTCCGACCTTCGACGACCGGGTTGACCGACTCGAGATGGCTCGGGTTGCTCGCCATCGCCAGGTGCAGGGTGCGCCCATTGGCGAAGGTCCGCTGGCCGGAATAGCCCCGGTGGTACTTCACGTCCCCGCCGCCGTCGGCGAACCCCGCTTCCCAGTTGTCCTCGAACTCGGTGAAGATCTGCTGGTAGGTCTTGCCGAGGATGTTATTGAGAACGTTCAGACGACCGCGGTGTGCCATGCCGATCACGACCTCGTCGGCCCCGATAGTGGTGACGTGCTCCAGCAATCGATCCATCATCGGGATCAGCGATTCGGCGCCTTCGAGGCTGAACCGCTTCTCGGTCGGATATCGCTTGGCGATGAACCGCTCGAAGCCCTCGGAGCGGCTGAGCAATTCCAGAATGCGCACCTTCTCGTCGCGGGTCGGCTCGCGCTTGCCGCGCCGGGCCTCGAACTTGCGCAGGAACCATTCGCGTTCCCGCATCTCCTGGATGTGGATGAACTCGAGCCCGATGGTGCCGCAATAGGTCGCTTCGAGATGCTGGATCAGTTCACCAAGCGTGGACGTGGCTCCCTCGATGCCGGTGAGCGAAACATCGACAGATTGCGAGAGGTCGGCCTCGCTCAGCCCGTGATAGGCGAGGTTGAGCGAATCGGGGCGCGGCTCCTCCCGTCCGAAAGGGTCGAGTTTGGCCGCGAGGTGCCCGAGCTTGCGATAGGCCGAAATCAGGGCGTCAACGGCGGCCTGAAACCTCGAAGCCTCACCGGTGATGGGGATCCGCGTCCCCTGGCTGATGAGCATGCCCGGGCCCGGGCCGCCGGCGAGTTCGAAGCCCATGAAGAACGACCGCAGATCGGGCGCCACGCTTGCCGGATCGGTCTTGTACTGTGCGTACTGGGCCTCGAGATACGGGCCCTGCCAACCGTTGACCGACGGGCCGGATAGATTTGATGAATTCTGGCTGTCCTTCACGCTCGTCCAGTCCCGTCCGGAGGACTCCGGACAATTGCCGTACCCGGCGCGTCCTCGCCGATCGTTCCTTCGATCGGCCCGGAGGCCGCGCACGCTGAATCCTAGGTTTGGGCCCGAACCCTTTTCCGCCCTGAGGGACGGGCGATCAGCCGAATCGGCCGGTCACGTAGTCCTCGGTTTCCCGCAGGCGGGGCAACTGGAAGATGTCGGCGGTCTTTCCGTATTCGACCAGTCTTCCGAGGTACATGAAGGCGGTGAAATCGCTGACGCGGGCCGCCTGCTGCATGTTGTGCGTCACGATCAGAACTGTGTACCGCTGCCCGATCTCGAGGATGAGCTCCTCGATCCGCAGCGTCGCGATCGGATCGAGCGCGGAGCAGGGCTCGTCGAGCAGCAGAACCTCCGGCTCGCCGACTATTGCCCGCGCGATGCAGAGCCGCTGTTGCTGACCGCCCGAGAGACCCATAGCCGAGGCCTTGAGCCGGTCCTTCACCTCGTCCCAGAGCGCCGCCTGCTTGAGGGCCTTTTCGCACGCGTCGGCCAGCACCCGACGCCGGCCTTCCCCGGAGATCCGCAGGGCGTAGACGACATTTTCGAAGATCGAGAGGGGGAACGGGTTGGGCTTCTGAAAGACCATCCCGAGCCGCTTACGGAGGGAGATGACATCGACGCCTCTCGCATACACGTCGTCCCCGTGCAGTTCGATCGAGCCTTCCGTGCGCACGCCCTCGACCAGATCGTTCAGCCGGTTGACCGAGCGGAGGAGCGTGGACTTCCCGCAGCCGCTGGGGCCGATGATCGAGGTAATCTTCCCCGCCGCGACTGGCATGGTGACGCCGTGCAGGGCCTTGGTGTGGGAGTACCAGAGTTTGAACCCCCGCACCTGGATGATCGGCGGCAGTGCCTGCACGGTCTCGTGAACAACCGGTGTCGGGGTTTCGCCCCGCCGGATCGCGTCGATGACGGGGTATTGCACCGCCCCGCTCTGAGGCGCGGGCCGCCGAGCCGCCTTTACCTCGACCGGGCGCGCCGCGGGCTCGTGCTGGATGAGGGGGGACTGAGTCATCGTCGCGGCAGAAGGCATGAAGCGTTCTCGTGAGAGTACACGCGTGGGAAGGCACTCAGGCAAGACGATTCTTCGCGTGCCGGAGCGTTACGAGGCGGATCGAGAGATTGACCAAGAACAAAATCGCGAGAAGAGCCAGAATTCCCGCCCAAGCCAGGCGTTTTTGTTCGGGGTACGGTCCGGTTGCGTACGAGTAGATCTGAAGGGTGAGCGAGGGGAATGGCTCGGCAGGATTGTGCGTGAGCAGCCTGCTTCCGAGGGCGGTGAAGAGCAGCGGAGCGGTCTCTCCCGCGATCCTGCCCATCGAGAGAACCACGCCCGTGGCGATCCCGCCGAAGGCTCCGGGGAGCACCACCCGGAAGATGGTCTGCGCCCGGGTTGCGCCCAGGGCGAGCGAGCCCTCCCGAAAACTTCGCGGCACGAGCCTCAGCATCTCCTCCGTTGTCCTGGCGACGATTGGGATCATGATGAAGGCCAGCGCCGCGGCACCTGCGTAGCCGCTGAACGAGATCGAGTTTTGCGTCATCCGCGAGACCGGAACCACGACCAATTCATATCCGAGGATCCCCACAACAATGCTCGGCACGCCCGTAAGCACGTCGGCGATGAACCGCAAGGGCGAGGTCACGAACGACTCACCGGGGTATTCCGCGAGGTAGATGCCCGCGAGCACTCCGATCGGCACCCCGGCAGCGGAGGCGAGGGCGATCAGGATGATTGTCCCGTCGATAGCGTGGCGCATGCCGCCCGGGTTGGCGATGTCGCCGGTCGGAACGGTTGTGAGGAATCCCCAGCTGAGCGACGAGACTCCGATCCAGACCATGTATCCGATGACAAGGAGCAGAAGCGAGATGATCGCGGCGGCACCGGCGGCGCAGAGCGTGAACATCGCTCCGCTGATCACCCTTCGCCGTGTTTCCCGAAACGTCCGCGCCACGGTCTTGCTCCTAGTGTCCGCTTCCCGCCGCATGTGTGCCGCCTACAACCAGTCTCCTGGCCACCACGTTGAACAGGAGAGACATCAACAAGAGCACGAGGGCGACGTACAGCAGAGCCGCGCGATGAAGCCCCTCGGTCGCCTCGCCAAACTCGTTTGCCAACAGGCTGGCCATCGTCTGTGCCGGGGCGAAGGGCGAGGGCGAGATCTGGGTGTTGTTGCCGATCACCATGGTGATCGCCATCGTCTCGCCGGCGGCGCGGGCCAGCCCCAGCATGATCGCCCCGAGCAGGCCGCTCCGCCCGTACCGGAGCATGGCGATGCAACTCTGCCACCATGTCGCGCCGAGCGCGAGCGTTCCCTCTATCTGCGCCCGTGGAACACTCCGAAGAACGTCGCGGCTGACCGACGTGATGATCGGAAGGATCATGACGGCCAGAATGAGACTGCCTGTCAGAAGGTCGCGCCCGGTCAGCGCGATCGGCCGCTCGATGACCCGGCCGGCGACCTTCACCTGCTCGTAGAACATCCATCGCAAGCCGGGGATCGGCTCGAGAACCCGCTGCAGGACCGGCCCCACGCGCTCCTGAAAAAACGGCGCCAGCACGAAAAGCCCCCAGACACCGAACGCGAGGCTCGGCACCGCCGCGAGAAACTCGATCAGGAACGACGCGGCTCCGGCGATCTTCAGTCGCGGCGCCACTCGCACGAGAAAGATCGCGGCACCCATGCTGATCGGCACGGCGATTACCAGCGCGATCAGGGATGTCACCAGTGTGCCCCATATCACCGGGAGCGCGCCGAAGACCGGCGCCAACGTTTCGGTGACAACCTCGCCGTCGCGCAGGATCACCTTGCCCGCGGCATCACGGAGCGGCCGCTCGATCTCGTTGACGCGCCACTGGCTTTTGACAAGGAACCCCGGTCCGAATTCCCGGATCGCCGGCCATGCAGCCCTGAACAGCACCGCGATCAGCGACACCAGCATCACGACGATCACGGCGGCGCTCGCCCGGCAGGCCAGCCCGAGCAGCACATCACCCGCACGGACCTTCCAGCCTCGTTCGGCGTGAGCGGGCGGAGCACTCCCTCCGCGCGACCACCCACTTGCGGGCGCGGCGGAGGTTGATAACGAGTGCGTGCTCATCGTGTCGCGACCGGCTTGCCCTGGTGTGTGACCTGGTCCAGCGCGCTCAGCCCCGCTTTGCTGACATTTTCGCCGAGCGGCGCGTACTGCATCTCGGCGGAATATTTCTGCCCGGCCCCGAGCGACCAGCGCAGATACCCGATCAGGGCCTCCGCCTCGCTCGCGGTCTTCACATTGTCGAGGGATTTGTACAGGATGATGTACGTGAACGCGCTGATTGGATAGCTCGCCTCTCCCGGCTGATTCCACGCATCGGCCCGGAGAATGGTGCCCTTCAGGTTTGGCGCGGCTTGTTCACCGGCCGCGGAAACCGTCTCGGGAGTCGCGGCGACGAACTTGCCCGCGGCGTTCTTCACCGCTCCGCACGGGATCTTGTTCGCGGAGGCGTAATTGTGCTCGATGTACCCGACTGCGCCGGCCGTCTGCTGGATCGCGGCGGCGACACCTTCGTTGCCCTTGCCTCCCTGACCCAGGGGCCACTTCACCTGCTTGCCGGAGCCTACCTCTCCCTTGAACTCCTCGCTCTGGCCCGCCAGATAGCCGGAGAACACGAATGTCGTGCCGCTGCCGTCGGTCCGGAAGACCGGCGTGATGGGCAGCTTGGGGAGGTTGACGCCGGGGTTCAGTTCCTTCAGTTTCGGATCGTCCCAGGAATTGATCTTGCCCAGATAGATGTCCGCGACGACCGGGCCGGTGAAGTTCAGCGTGCCCTTTACCTGCGGCAGGTTGTACGCGATGACCACGGCGCCGAGCGCTGCCGGGAACTGGACGACCGAGTCCGTCCCTCCCATCGCCGCGATTTCCTTTTCGTTCAGGGGGGCGTCGGATGCGCCGAACGCGACGGTCTTGTCCGAGAGCGACTTCACACCGCCGCCCGATCCGATACTGCGGTAGTCGATCTTCACATCCGGGTGCGCTTTCTCATATTCCGAGACCCAGCGCGTGTAAAGAGGCGCGGGGAATGTCGCCCCCGCACCGCTCAGGCGGACCTCTCCGGCCAACGCCGAGGCGCCGGTCGTGACAACCACGATCGCCGCCGAGACCGCCAATTTCAGGTTCTGCTTCATGTGTTCCCCTTGAGGCGTTTGTCCCGCGTTCTGAGAGGGAAACTGTACAGGTGGCCGGACCCGCCCGGGAAAGGGCGTCTGTTAAGAATCTGCGAAGACCCGTAGTCTACTTCGCCGCCTGGGCCCGCCCGCCCAGAATCAGCGGAAGCAGGTCGGCGTTGGGCAGATTCAGCGCTCCGGCAAGAGCCGCCGCGGCGGTTGATTCGGCCGCGTCTTTGCTCCGGGCCAACTCGAGCACGCGCCGAACCTGGCGCTCCTCGAGCTGATTTCCGAATCGTTTCGCGCTCGCCGCGACCTTGTTGACCAGCGCGACCCGCTCGGTCGCGGCCGCCGCGAGGGCCGCGTCCATCAGCGCCACCTGCGCACGCTGCTGACCGATGAGGGAGAGAACCTCCGCGACATCGAGCTTCGTCTGGCCCGTCGTCTCGTTCAGCGACTTGATCAGGGGCAGCACGGCCTCTTCGACCGGAAGAATGGTGTTGTGTGAAACGGCGAGGTCCCGCAGCGTCTTGAGCGAGCGAACCGCGTAGTCCTTGGCTTCGTCCGCGCCGATCGGGCCGCCCGAGGAGGCCATGACAAGGTCACCGGCCGACTTGGAGATCGCTTCGGCGGGTATCGCCATGGGCCGCACCGCAACGGTCGTCTCGGTTTCGTAGCGTCGACGCAGGTCTGGGTAGGACTCGGGGACGGTCAGCGCCAGAATCGGTGTCGCGGCGGTTCGGGTCGTGCCTCGCACCTGCGTGATGAGCGCCGGGAAATCGGTCGGGTTCGGATCAACAGCGACGATCAGATCGACCGCCGGTACCTCCGCGATCGGCCCTTCCAGGTCCGAAAGCGACGAGCCGCGCGACAGCACGGTGTACCCGTCCTGCTCGAGGATCTTCCGGATCGCCTGATACTGCTCGTTGTCGCGGGCGATGATGCCGGCGTACTTGCTGGAGGCCTCGCGGATTGCCGCGGCCAGCGTTGGAACCACGCGCTCGCTCCCGCCGAAGCCGCCGGCGGGCTGCGAGCCGCCGAGGGCCAGGGCCGACTCGTACTGCACGCGACGGTTTGGATACGTCAGAGCTTCGACCAGCGGCTGGCGGGCTTTCGTCCCGTCGGAATACGCGCCCGATGCGATCAGCGCCGTGCTCCCCGCCGTCCGCTCGATGGCAGAGATCGCCTTGCGGGCAAGGAGAGTGTCCTTCGCGTCGAGCGCTTTGGCGAGCACCGCCTGGCACGGGCCAGCGCCGGCGGTCACGGCGAAGTACATCGCGTCGCGCCGGTCGCTCGGATAGGCCGGGTTGTCGTAGTCCTTGGGCTGCTGGATCTCGCGCCGCAGATTGGCCGCCAGCCACAATGCCAGAGCCTGGCCGCTCGAGGCGTCGAGGGTCAAGGCCCGCTCGGCCAAACGCATCGCCATCGCCTCGTGATAAACAACCGTGCGAATGCCCGTCATGGTCAGTCCGGCCGAGGGTGTGTATGACCACAGAAGCTGGTATTCCTCGCCCGGGAAGCTCGTCACATCGCGAGACTGGTTGTAGTAGCGATCGGCCAATTGGAGGTACAACTCGGCAACGCTCGCCCCCGGCGAGCCGGCGTCGATGCGGGTCAGGGCACGCTCCGCGGCCTTCTGAACGTTTGCTACCGCCGAGGTCATCTTGAGGTCGGCGAGGAAAGGCAGCGCCGAGCGATGTCCGATCAGGCCGAGCACATCCGCCAGCCGCTCCTGGAGCGCCGGCTCGCCACGCAGCATCGCCGTGGAGAGCGGGATCACCGCCTGGCTCCCGATCTCGACAAGCACGCGCTGAGCTTCGGAACGCAGGGCGCCGTTATCGCGGTCCATCAACGCCGTCAGCAGCTGCGGCACGGCGTACTCGCCCGCGGCCTTCAGCCTCGTCGAAGCCCGGATCCGGCCCTGCACGGTGCCGGTGAGCTTGGCAATATTTTCGGCGATCTCCTTGGGATCGCGGGCAGATTCCAGCCGTCCCGTCTCATAAAGCTTGAACATCGCACCGGCGAGCGGCTCGAGCCCGGCCACCCGCATGGCGCGTCCCATCGTCTCGTCGAACCGGACCGACTCGCCGGACGAGTCCACCAGCTTGACGAAGTCCTTGGGGGCGATGTTCCGAGACAGAAGTTCTTTCCCCACGTTTCCGGCGACGTCGTACCGGGCGATCCGTGTGAAGTGGATGAAGTCTTTCAGCAGGTCGATGTCGGTTGCGGCCTTGGCACCCTGCTCGGCCTTGGCGTCCGCCTTGGCCGGCGCCTGAGCAAGCGCAGTTCCCGCCGACCAGGCGCCTCCAAGCATCAGGAGCGCGATCGCAAGTGCGGCATTCGTACGACGAAAAGTTGTAGAGCGGGTCATCGCGCGAGAATCCTCTTTGCTGTCATTGTCCCGTGAATGGCACCTGCCGCGGCCTGACGCTTCCTGCGATCTCCAGCCCACCCCGCCCCACCTCAAACCCGGACCCCGCGTTCCAAGTCTCCGATCGGGTTTTCGGGCGATACGGGCTCCATCGAGCCGAGTTCCGCCCGTTTCCAACCCCCAAAGAACACAGCCCCGTACGCATCCAGCGTCCGGGGGACTGGGAGGATAGCCAATCTACATTCCAGCGTCCCCGGCCGCAACCCGGGCCTCGCGTCACGCCGGGACGCCCCATAGCCAGCTCGCCCGACGTGCCCGGATAACGCCGGCGAAAGGGAGAATTCCCGGATTCTTGATCGCCGGTCTTCCCGCCGGGTGAATCACCCCCCGCCCTTGGCCGATTTCAGAGCGTCCCGAGGTTGTGGGAGTCATCCGCAGCCCGTTGTGTACGCCGCGAGGTGAAGCGATGGCCATGGAAAAAGAAGTCTTGACGACCGGCGAAGTGGCGAAGATCTGCAATGTCGCCCCGCGCACGGTTTCCAAGTGGTTTGATTCCGGATCCCTTAAGGGGTATCGCATCCCCGGGTCGCGCGATCGGCGCATCCCGACGGGCGAGCTCATCCGGTTCATGAAAGCCCACAACATCCCGCTCGAGGGGATCAGCAGCGGGCGCACCCGGGTGCTCATCGTGGACTCCGACAAGGAGACCGCGGCGACCCTCGAGAAGGTCCTCTCCGAGCAGACCAGCTACGAGGTCCGCTCGGCCTGCAACGGCTTCGCCGCCGGCGTGGAAGCCGAACGCTTCAAGCCGCATGTCCTGCTTATGGACCTCGAGCTCGGCAACGGCGATTCCAAAGCCCTCACCGAGGTCGTCCGCAAGAACGACAATCTCCAGATCACCAAGGTCATCGCCATGAGCAGCAAGCTCACCGACGGCCAGGCCTACTCGCTCAAGAGCCAGGGCTTCGACGGGTTCCTCAGGAAGCCCTTTCAGGTTCGCCAGGTCGTCGAGTCGATCGAGAACGCCACGAACTTGGTCGCCTGACTCGTCGCCTGACCGCTCAACAAATGCAAGGATGCAGGAAAGCCCCGGATGGAGTCCGGGGTTTTTTGTTTGGTACTTAGCCGAGAATCTTCGCGCGGCCCTATTCGCATCCGGCCATATACGCCGCCAGCACGTCGCGCGCCGCCTCGAGATCTCTTCGGTCGATCATCTCGGTCACCGTGTGGATGTAGCGAGTCCCCACCGTGATCCCGATCGCCCGCGCTCCCGCCGCCGACTGCTGCGCCGCGGCACCGTCCTGGCCACCCGCGGCCAGGATCGTCCGCTGGTACGCAATCTTGTGCTTCTGAGCCAGTTTCTCGATCTCGTTCACCAGCGCATGGTCCGCGATGAACGAACTGTCCTTGATGTGCAGGCCAAAGCCCTTGCCCTGCACCGTCACGGCTTCCTCCGGCGGCACGCCCGGTGTGTCGCAGCTCAATGTCACATCGATGCCCAGTCCGATATCCGGCTGCACGGCGTGGCTCGCCGTCTTCGCCCCGCGCAGGCCCACTTCCTCCTGCACCGTGAACGCGACCACCACCTCGCACGCGTGTCCGGCCTTGTTCTTGGCGAGCTGCCTCACGCTTTCGATGCCGAGCCAGCACGCCACGCGGTTGTCCATCGCCTTGCTGACGAGTTTGTCGCCGACCTCGATCAATGGCTCGTCCATCACGACATAGTCGCCCACCTTCACCTTTTTCTTCACCTTGTCTGGTGCAAGCCCGATGTCGACGAAGAACTCCTTCACTTCCGGCACCTTCTCACGGTCCTTCGCGTTCGAAATGTGGATCGGCCGGCCGCCGGGATTCATCACGCCCTTCACATCCCCCGAATCCGTGCACACCAGCACGCGCCGAGAGAAAAGATTCCGCGTATCGAACCCGCCCGCGTTGTTCAGCCAGATGAACCCCTTGTCGTCCACAAACGTCACATAGAACCCGATCTCGTCCATATGGCAAAGCTGCATCACACGAGTCGGGCGTGATTGCTTCTTCTTCCCGCCGCCTCCCTTCCCGCGCGGATGCCTCGTGCAGATCAACGACCCCATCGCATCGACGCGCGTTTCATCAAAGAGCCCGTCCACTTCCTTCTCGATCAGCTTGCGCACCCGCTCTTCGCGTCCTGGCACACCCGGGGTCTCGCACAGCCGCTTCAAAAGATCGACGTTCATGGTTTTCCTTCCGAGCGCAGTTCCCGCACCCGCCGCGCGAATCGCCTCACACAAGGCAGCGCCGCCAAGGTCCGGACCGCAAGAATACCGTGAAACGCCGCCGCCGTTGCGGCACGCCCTCACTCACTCCCCGCAGCTCATTCTCAATGGCCAGGCAAAGTCCCATCAACCCGCTCCACGATCAGGCCGGAGCCATGGTGCTCCCCTACGGCCCAGATTCCTCACCCGCCCCGGCCCCCGCGGGCGCGCCCACAACCGAACCGATTCCCGTCGTCGGCACCTACGGCGAACTCGAGCTCGAATACGCCGCCATCCGCAAGGGATGCCTGCTTCTCGATCTGCCGCAGCGGGCGGTCCTTGAGGTCACCGGCTCCGATCGCCTCGAATTCCTCAACCGCATGGTCACGCAGGAACTCAAGCCCGCCAAAACATGGGTTGAGCCCTACCACGCGCTCTCCAGTTTCTGGCTCAACCGCAAAGGCCGCATCGACGCCGACCTCCGTGTCATCATCCTGCCCGACCGCGTGCTGCTCGAATGCGACGCCCATGCCGCCGCACGCGCCCTCACCGGCCTCAACACTTTCATTATCACCGAAGACGTCGCCATCGCCGACGTCTCCGCGACCACCCATCGCCTGGCTCTGCACGGCCCCACGGCATCCGCGCTGCTCGCGGCAATCTCGGCACCCGTCGCCGGCGCGGCCATCGGCACCATCCAGCCCGGCGAGGTCAGCATCATCCGCCTCGCCGAGACCGATATCACGATTGATCGCCACGACCAGACCGGCGAGATCGGCCTCGATCTCATCCTCCCCACCGTCTCCGCGCGCGCGGTCTACGTACTTCTACTCGAGCGCGGGTTCCCGCACGAGCACGTCCACGACCGCGCGGGTTCAACCGAACTGTCATCCACCATCCGCCTCCGCCCCGGCGGCTGGCACGCCTTCAACATCGCCCGCGTCGAAGCCGGCACGCCCCTTTACTACATCGACTTCGGCCCCAACTCTCTCCCCGCCGAGACCGGAGTCATCGACGATCGCGTCAGTTTCACCAAGGGCTGCTACCTCGGCCAGGAAGTCGTCGCGCGAATGCACTCGCGGGGCCACTCCAAGAAGAAGCTCGTTGCGCTCATGGCCGCCGTTCCAACTGCGGCCTCCATCGCGGCCCCGGGCAGCGAGCAGGAGCCCTACCTCGCCAACGTCCCCCAACCACTCTCCGGCGCGAACGTTTTGCCCGAGCAAGGCGACGAACCCGTCGGCGTCATCACCAGTTCCACCCTCAGCCCCATGAACGCCGCCGCCCCGATCTGCTTCGCCGCCATCAAGAACGATCTCGCCACCCCGGGCGCGAAGTTCCGCGTCCCGGCCGAGAGCGAATTCCTCACAATGACTGTGCAGCCCGCACTCCGCACGCTGCCACCGCGCTGAATATTCCGCAGCCCCCAGCGCGAATCCGTTTCTCAAGAAAAGTCGAAGATTTGCCGCAGTCACAAGGCTGCTGCTCTGCTGCTCTGCTGCTCTGCTGCTCTGCTGCTCTGCTGCTCTGCTGCTCTTTCTCCTTTGCCGCTTTGCCGTTCTGCCGCTCTGCTCCTCCTCACACCCTCCCCTTCCTCCGGTACACCACCTCCAAATCATTCTCGATCCTCTTCACCCGCATCAACTCATACCGATGCGCCGCCGACAGCGTCGGCGCAATTCTCCCCGCCGCGGCAGACCGCGCCATCTCGTCGCCCAGCATCAGCGGCGCGACATACACCCACAATTCATCCGCCAGATCACCATCGATCAGCGACCCCAGCAGCCCCGGCCCCGCCTCGACGAGAACGGTCGAAACCCGAAGCTCGGTCCCCAGCCGCGCGAGAAGCGCCCGCAAGTCAAGTCCATTCCCTTTCGCCGGCACGCCGAGCACGCGGACTCCGGCGGCAAGAAGCCTCTCACGCTTTTCCCTGGTGATCTCACCGTTCGCCAAATCGTCCTCGCACACGATCACGGTCGGAATCTGCTTCGCCGACCGCACCAATTCGCACGTCTCCGGCACATCCAGCCCGCTATCCGCCACCACCCGCAGCGCCCTTGTCCGCACCTTGCGCACATCCCTCGCGGTCAGCAATGGATTATCCGCCAGCACGGTTCCCATCCCCGTCAACACCGCGTCCACTCGCGCCCGCAGCCGGTGCACCCGCCGGCGCGACCGATCGCTGCTGATCCACTTTGACTCACCGCTGCGAGTTGCGATCCGTCCATCAATTGTCTGGGCCCACTTTGCGATCACCCATGGAAGTCCAGTTGTGATTCTCTTCACGAAAGGGTCACTGAGCGCTATCGCATTCCGGCTCGCCCCGCTGAACCGGACACTCACTCCGGCCGCCGTTAACTTCGCCCCACCCCCGGCCGCGACCGGATTCGGATCGTGACGCGCACACACGACTTCCCCTATCCCCGCTGCCGCAATCGCTTCCACGCAGGGCGGCTGCTTCCCCGTGTGCGCGCACGGCTCAAGCGTCACATACAACGTCGCCCCGCGAGGGTCTGCGCCCCGGCGCCGACAATCCGCAAGCGCCTCACGCTCCGCGTGCAGACTCCCGAATCGCACGTGATGCCCAAGCCCGATCACCCGCCCGTCCTTCACGACTACGGCCCCCACCATCGGGTTGCTCCCGACGTACCCGTCCGCGCGAGATGCCACCCGTGCCGCCAGATCCAGCATCTCCCGATCGAGCTTTTCCGATGTTTCCTCCATTGGTTCACGCCCGCCGGATCATCGCAGCCTTCTCTTCCCTCGTCAGCACCGGCGCCGCGTCCGCCAGCCATCGGTGCGCATCCAGCCGATACCCCGCCGTCGGCTTCAGTTCCGGCATCCGCGCAGACCAGTACCGATTGAACCGGTGCATCGCCAATTCTCGAATGTACTTGGCGATCATCGAGGCCAGGGCCACCGGCAAATGCGACTCCTCCGCCTCCGGCTGAAACGACACGCGCACGGTGGGCCCGCCTTCACCGTCGCCCGGTCGCCGCACTTCGTAATTCGACATCTCCGCGCTCTGCTCGATCACGCGGCACTCCCACCCCGGCAGCAACTCCTCCAGCACCGGCGCGTAACTGTCCCGCCCACCCAATTTGTCGCACGCGATGCGAACCGACGCCTCCGGATGCGCCTTCGCCAATCCAATCGCAAACCGCAAGTGATCCGCCAGCGCCGCGATGCACACCGACCCTTTGTTCCCCGAGGATGCGACGATCCCGTTGAACTCCCGCTCGTTCACAACGCGGCAGCGCATCGCGAGCAGCTTCACTCCCGCTTCCTCAAGCGCCCTTGCAAGTTGATTGCCCGCAATCCCCATGAGCGCCGCCGACCCGGAGACCGGAAGCGACACCGCGTCTCCTTCATACCACGGCTGTCCGGTCAACTGGGCGCCAAGCACCGCGTGCAAGTCCGCGTCGGAGACAGGAAATGAATCATCCCCGAGATTCGCCGCCGCCGCCAGCACCCCGCGCTCAAGATGCGTCAACGGATGCCGCTTGGCTTCACCTTCAAAGTGGTTCGGGAGCTTCAGCGCCTTGGAATCCGCGAAGGCCACCCGCCCCCGCTTGTCCCGCGCCTCGCGGCAGACTCCCTGCGAGAGCAAAGTCCAAAGACAGGGCTTCTTGTCACCCTCGTTCCATTCTTCAATTCGAAAGACGCTCATCCCGACGCACAACGGGCCGAGCAATGGCCCGTACCCAGCCTCGTCGATACCGATCATCAGGAGCGCCATGCCCGCATGGTACCGTGCGCCCGCCCGCGAACATAACCTTTCGCCTCAGTCCCGGTAGCTCAGCTGGATAGAGCGGCGGTTTCCTAAACCGCAGGCCGGCAGTTCGAATCTGCCCCGGGACGCTTTCAGATTTCCCGCTTGCCATGCCCGCGCCGCTCGGCCCGCCTTACCCGGCGTACGGCGCCAACTCCGGCGGCAATTCCCTCAGCCCGCGTCTCTTCGCCTTCCGAACCGCGTACTTCAGACTCTTCTCCATCCGCATCCGCACGCGATCCGTCACGTTCAACCCGTGCTCTTCCATCGCCCGGATCGAGAACGCCCACGCGTGATATTCCTCGAGGCAGCGCGGCTTGTACGCCCCCAGCCCGATCGCGTGATGCCCGATTTCGTGCAGGAAGATCGCCATCGACATCGGCCCCTTGGGCTTGGGGCTCTCGAGCAAACGAACGACCCGCCCGTCGCGATACTTGATCGTCCACGCAATCCCCGACGAAGACTCACGCCATTTGCGTACGCGCACCCCGTACTTGCGCAGCATCGCGTCGACCACGGCGTCGTACTTCGCCTGCATCCCCGGCGATTCGGCCTCCCTCGCTCGTCGCTTTGCGCGAACAGGCGCAACGGCCACATCCAAAGTCGAGGACGGTGCGGGCGCGGCCGCCGGACGCCGCCTTCCACGCGCCGCGGGTTGAACAGGCTTCACCGGCCGCGCCGGAGCTGGGCGTGCAAGGTCGATGACGCGTTCCACCGCCGGCTTGATCAGATCCCACAGCGTCAGCACGAACCGGCTCCTTCCGTCCGCCCCACCCCCACCAACACCTCACCCTTCATCGGCTTGTGCCCCGCCGCGAATTCGGTCCAGCGCATCGCTCGCTTGCCCGCCGGCTGAACATCGAGCAGCACCAGCCCGCCCGTCCCGCACGCGACGAGACCGGCGCTCGGCTCAACCAAGGACCCGGGATGCGTACCCCCACCTTCTTGGCCCACCCGATCCACGGATTTCACTCGAATCAACTTCAGCGGCGCTCCACGAAACTGAACCGTCACCCCCGGCCAGGGATTCAGCCCGTGCACCCTCCGGCGGCACTCCTCCGCGCTCCGTCCGAAATCAACCCATCCATCCGCCTTCGCATACTTCGGCGCGACCGTGACCTGCGATTCGTCCTGCGGGATTCCCGCCGGCCGCCCTCGCAGCACGTCCATCACCAGGTTTGGCCCGTCCGCCGCGAGCAGATCGTGCAGATCCCCCGCCGTCCAGTCCGGGTCCAGCGGGTGCGACGAGTGTGCCAGCACCAGCCCAGCATCCATCTTGTCCGCCAAAGTGATCACACTCGCCCCGACAATCGGATCGCCCGCGACGATCGCCGCATTGATCGGCGCCGCCCCGCGCCAGCGCGGCAGGATCGATCCATGCAGGTTGATCGCGTACATGCCGTCGAGAAGCGACTTCCCAAGTTTCTGCCCGAACGCAATTACGACGAAAGCATCCGCGCCGGCCGAACGGATCGAATCACGAACCGCTGGGTCGTTCACCTTCTCGGGCTTCGCCAAGGCGATTTCGGGAAACTCTGCCGTCGCCATCGCGGCCACTGGCGTTGGAGTAACCACCCCGCCCCGGCCCGCGGGCCGATCTGGCTGGGTCACGATCAGCGCGATGTCGTGGGCCAAAGCCAGCGCCCGAAGCGTCGGCAGCCCGAAGGCTCCGGAACCGAAAAACACAAGCCTCTGGCGTGCCTCCATGCGAACCAGCATATGGAATCAGCCTTCCCACCGGGCGGGAAGCCTATTTCTTCGACTCGTCCGCCTCGCGCTCCAGGTCGCGAACCGCCGAACGGTTCTTCATCCGAGACAATTGCGTCATCTTGTCGAGGATGAGCACGCCGTCCAGGTGATCGAACTCGTGCTGAAGGCACCGGGCCAGGAGCCCGCCCGCTCGCATCGTGAATTGCTTCCCATGCTCGTCGGTTGCCTCCATCGTGACGATCGGCGGGCGGAGCACGTCTCCCCGGATGTCGGGCAGGCTCAGGCACCCCTCCTCGTACGGTTCCGACGGTCCCTCGAACGAGAGAATCTTCGGGTTGATGATCACCCGCGGCCCGGCGGTGGCGCTCGGCGGGTCGGTTTCTGGCGAGTTCTTGTCTCCCGCAGGCACATCCAGCACGAACATCCGCAGCGCCAAGCCCACCTGAGGAGCCGCAAGCCCAATCCCCTCCGCCTCGTACATCAATTCGATCATCCGCTCGGCGATCTGCCGGGTTTCGTCGGACACTTCCTTGATCGCCTTTCCCGGCGTGCGGAGCGCTCGCTCCGGGTAGTGCAAGATCACGAGATTGGCCGCGTTGACCGGCATGGACCGATCGTACGGGCCAAGGACAAAGCGAGTTGTCCCATCGCGACGGGCGGGCCCACCGGTCTTCACCTTTCAACTCCCGCGACGTACAATCGAACTGGAACGAAACCATCGACGCTTGACCAACGGGACCAAGGAATAGATGTCAGCCATGATCTCCGGTCTCTTCGGAAAAAAGCCCCCGGGCGATAACGGGGACGGCGGCGGCCCCAACTACTCCCCGGATAAGGCGGAGAAGTTCTTCTCGCACGCCCGTGTTTCCCAGGAAAAGGAAGAGTACGAATACGCCATGCAGCTCTGGCTGCGGGGCCTCCAGCAGGACCCGCGCATGCTCGTCGGAATCGAGGGCTACGTCAAGGCCGCGGGCGACTTCCTCAACTCACCCGCCGGTAAGAAGCGCGCCAGCAAGGAAACCCAGAAGGCGGTCGGCGGCGGTGGCGACCTGAACAAGTTCCTGAACGCGCTCTACGAGTGGTCCATGGCGATCGAAGATCGCTCCGCCGCTGCGAACTGGGCTGTCCGTGCGTGCGAATACGTTTCCAAGCTCAATGCCGGCGATGTCGGGAAATGGGTGGCCGAGGCGGCCTATTCCGCGATGCGCAAGGACCCAAAGGCAAAGAAGGACAACTACGTCCGGCTCATGAAAGCCAGCGATGCCATGGGCCTCCCCGAGATCGCCGTCAACAGTGGCGAAGAAGCCCGCCGCCTCGACCCGGCAGATGGTGCGCTCGGAAACGAAGTCAAGATGCTCTCGGCCAAGGCCACGATGGCCAAGGGAGGCTACGGAAAGCTCGGAGAAGAAGGCGGCTTCCGCCAGAACATCCGCGATTCGTCAAAGCAGCAGGCGCTCGACGAGGCCGGACGCATCGGCAAGACCGACGACATGAAGGACCGCGTCGTCGCAAACGCCGAGGCCGAGTTCGCGCTCCGGCCCGAGGACCTGCCGACGCTGGAGCGCCTCGTCAAGCACCTGATCGAGCGCGGAAAGCCCGACGACGAGGAACGCGCGCACGCCTTGCTCATCAGCGCCTACGAGCGCACAAAGATCTACAAACTCCGCCAGAACGCCGGCGAGATCCGGATCAAGCAGGCCCGTCGCCGGGCCCGCGAGGCGCAGCGGATGCTCGAGTCGGCGCCGGACGACCCGATCGTCAGGAGCGTTGCAGAGACAGAGCATCGGGCCCTGCTCGAGCTCGAGGTCGAGGAACTCCGGGCCAACGTCGAAAACTACCCGACCGACCTGAAGTGGAAATTTGAGCTCGGCAGACGCTATTTCGAGCTCGGCAACTACGAAGAAGCCATCGGCCAGTTCCAGGAAGCCCAGAGCGATCCCCGCGTCCGCGGCCGAGTCCTTCACATGCTCGGCCAGTCTTTCCTCCGCTGCGATCTTCCCGAGGAATCGATCCAGACCTTCCGCCAGGCGCTCGAAGTGCCCGATCTCACGCCCGAGGATCAGCGCGATGTGAAGTACGACCTCGGATGCGCTCTCCAGGTCATGGCCGAGACCCGTCGCGACCTCGCCGCCGCGGAAGAAGCCGAGAAGATCGCCAGCCAGATCCTGATCCAGTCCATCGGATACAAGGACATCAAGGCCCGGCGCGAGGTGCTCAAGAAACTGGTCGCCGAACTCCGCGCGAGGTGACAATCCTCGATGTCCGCTCTCCCCAACGAGCCCGGCCCCGAGATCGTGGCGATTATCCCCGCACGTCTCGGCTCCACCCGCTTTCCCGGCAAGGTCCTGGCGGATAAGACCGGCAAGCCGCTCATCCGCCACGTCTGCGAAGCCGCGGCCCGCTCGAAATCGCTCTCGCGCGTCGTCGTCGCAACCGACGACCCGCGCGTGTCTGAGGCCGTGAGGGCCTTTGGCACCCATTGCGTCATGACCTCCTCCAACCACCCCAACGGAACCAGCCGGCTAGCCGAGGCAGCCGCGAAGCTGGGGTTGCGGGCCGATTCGATCGTCGTCAACGTCCAGGGCGATGAACCCGAGATCGAGCCCGCCATCATCGACGCCGCGGTCGCCGCCCTCTGTTCATCCGGCGATGCCCCGGTTGCCACCGTGGCCACGCCCTTCGCGTCCGGCGAAGACCCTTCCAACTCGAACATCGTCAAGGTCGTGACCGATCAGCGCTCCCGGGCCCTGTACTTCAGCCGCGCTCTCATCCCGCACGCCCGTGACGGCGGAACCCCGGTCCGCCCGCTCCGTCACATCGGGCTTTACGTTTACCGCCGGCCGTTCCTCGATCGGTACACCGACCTGGCGCCGACGCCATTGGAACGCTGCGAGTCTTTGGAGCAACTCCGGGTTCTTGAGCACGGATTCGCCATTGCAGTGGCCGTCGTTCCCGGCCCGGCCGGGTTCGCGGGGATCGATACACCCGAGCAGTACGAAGCGTTCGTCCGCCGACAGGCGGCAAGGGATGCTCGATAACCAGCGCCGCCGGCGCGCCGGGCCTCCGATCTTCACAATTTGGGCTCAAAACCCGTGCCTCGCGAGAGCCCAAGTGTGATATGCTGTGACATGCCCCTTCGAACGATCGAGGCAGGACGCTTGGACGATCAGCCCGGGCAGCGCCATCGCGCCATCGAGCCTTGGGTGGGATCGGAATTTGCGCCGCGGATTGACGTCAAGCCCGGCAAGCGCCATACCAGCGACGTCTCCGATCTCGACGCCGGCATCACCCTCGCCAGCCTTGGCGATCAATCCGCCGAGAGCGAGTTCTATTCGCCGATGCCCGCCGGCTACGTGAAGGGCCGCCACAAATACGTGGTCGTCTTCGGCACCGTGATGTCGGGCCTTGGCAAGGGCATCTTTTCGAGCAGCCTCGCCAAGATGCTCAAGGACAAGGGACTCTCCGTCGCCCCCATCAAGATGGAGGGCTACCTCAACATCGACTCGGGAACTCTCAACCCCTACCGGCACGGCGAGGTCTTCGTCCTCGACGACGGCACCGAGTGCGACATGGACCTGGGCACCTACGAGCGCCTCCTCGACCAGAATCTTTCCCGACGCAACTTTGTCACCAGCGGCCAGATCTTCGGCGAGATCCTCGAACGCGAACGCATGGGCGTCTATCTCGGGCGCGACGTGCAGATGATCCCGCACGTCACCGGCGAGGTGAAGCGCAAGCTCCGCGAACTCGCCCTCCACGGCGACGGAACCAAACCGGCCGATGTTGTCTTCATCGAGGTCGGCGGCACAGTCGGCGATTACGAGAACGGCTTTTACATCGAGGCCATGCGCGAACTAGCGTTCGAGGAGGGCCCCGGCTCCACCTGCTTCGTCGCCCTGACGTACATCATCGAGCCGCCCGCGCTCGGCGAACAGAAGTCCAAAGCCGCCCAACTCGGCATCAAGCGCCTGATGGAGGCCGGAATCCAGCCGCACGTCATCGCCTGCCGCGCCAGCAAGCCCTGCACCGAAAAGGTGATGCAGAAGATCGCGATGTTCAGCAACGTGCCCCTGGGACGCATGTTCTCGATGCACGATCGCGAGAGCATCTACACCATCCCCGAGGAGATGCGCCAGGAAGGACTCGACCGCGAGATCCTCTCCATCCTCGGCCTGCACGACCGCGTCGATTTTTCTTCCGAGGACAAAGCCCGCGAGCGCTGGACCGGCTTCGTCAAACGCCTCACCGCCCCAAAGCGCCGAACCGTCTCGATCGGCATCGCCGGCAAGTACGCCCAGATCCGCGACGCCTACGCCTCGATCGACAAGGCCATCGAGCACTGCTCGGCCAACCTGATGACCGATATCGAGCTCCGCTGGATCGACACTACCGAGATCAGCGAGACCAACGTCGCTCCCAAACTTGCCGATCTGCACGCCGTGATCGTCCCCGGAGGATTCGGCTCCCGCGGCATCGAGGGCAAGATCGCCTGCGTCAAGCACTGCCGCGAGAACGGCCTGCCCTATCTCGGTCTGTGTCTCGGATTCCAGGTCGCCGTGATCGAGTTCGCCCGCAACGTCCTGGGCCTCAAGGACGCCAACAGCACCGAGTTCAAGCCCGGCTGCTCGAGCCCGGTGATCAGCGAACTGCCCGAGCAGAAGCGCATCGAGGGCCTCGGAGGCTCGATGCGCCTGGGCGGTCAGGAAGTGGCGCTCACCCCGGGCACGCTGGCCAGTTTCCTCTTCGGGCGTCAGGCGAGCATCCGAGAGCGCTTCCGCCACCGCTACGAAGTTGACCCCGCTTTTATCGAGCGTTTCGAACAGGGCGGGCTCGTCTTCAGCGGCAGGCACCCCACCCGGCCCATCATGCAGATTCTCGAGTTGCGACAGAGCCTGAGCGAGGTCGATCAACCCGCGGCCAAAATCCGCGAGTCGGCGGGCACAATGTCCGAGAGCGGTCTTCGCGTCGCCCACCCGTTCTTCATCGGCGCTCAGTTCCATCCGGAACTCACGAGCCGCCCGCTCCGCCCGCAGCCGATGTTCATGGGCCTCGTCGCCGCCGCGATCGGGCGCTCGATCGGTCGAGATGCCGCAGCGACCGACGCCGATGTCGGCCGTTGGCTTCGTTCGCCCCAGGCGGCAATTCGTCCGCAGGCCCAGGCAGTGTGAAACTCAACCGGCCCGGATCATCGCACGCCCCGCATCAAGCAGGATGAGCGACGCAAACCGGCAGGGGCGTCCAAGAATGGCAACGCAGTTGTGCAGGAGAGTCTCGGCGTAGAGGCGGTACTCGGGCGTGTTGGTCTCGTGGGCACGCATGAGGAACACATGAACGGCCCACGGGTGGTTGTTGGTGTTGACCGCCTTCAAGTGTTCCAGCAGCCACTCCGCCGCAGCGTCCACCCGGAACCGGCAGTCTTGGCCGGCGTGACTGAGCGCGTGCAGCGCGGCCAGCTCGGCCTCGGTCCAGACTTCCGGGGAGAGCGATTGCCGCTCCCGCACGAGAGGCGACCCGGCCGGTCCTGCCGCATCGAGCATCTGGCCCGTCTTGCCCTGAAGCAGCATCCGCCACAGCGTCAGATCGGTCCGGGTCTCGCCGATCTCGGGCGGCGGGAGTTTCATCAGGCGAGCCAGAATCAGGGAACCGAGCGGGGGTGCATTGCCCGCTTCATCGCAGAATTCCATCGGTGGTGGCAATAAATCGCGACGTACAGGGTCGATCAGCAGGGCGGCCCACGCAGTGCCCGATAGCGCCAGTCGGGCCTCGCCGATCAACCGTTCTCCCCATCCGGGCAATGTGGAAAGCCCGGCAAGCATCCGTTCATTATGACAGAAATCACCCCGGACCGCAAACTCGGCGCATTCCGGACAGGCGTCAGCGGGAGTGCTCTTCCGGGCCATCTTGGCCTGCGCGCCTGACTTGGGGCCTCTTGAGGCTCGAATGAAAGGTCCATGCCGGCACTCGTTTCTCGTGTGGGGGGTGGGGGTGGGGGTGGGGATTCAGCGTCCGGCTCGGATGCTTCGATTTCCGACCGAGCGCCTGTGATACGCCCTGACGGGCACCGGTTCCAGGCCGAACTGGAAGTCTCCGAGATCGACGAACGCAACCGGCCGGGCCCGGCCTGGGCCGCGAAGTCGATCGAGCTGAGCAAGTCGCACCTGGTGTTCCTTTCGCGCCGGATGTGCTATCCGGGGCGTGTGCTGGCGGTCGCGGTGCACCTGATCGACGACCGGCCGGTGCCGCTCCTGGGGCGTGTCGTGTCGTGCGGGTACTGCGACGACGGGGCGTACAAGGTCGACCTGGACCTCTCCCGAATCCCGGACGGCCACAGCATCTACGAGTGGGCCGTCTCGCGCAATGGAATGCACCGCAAGCGGGCTTGACCCGCCCGCGTTGGCGCGCCACGCTTGGCCGTGGACCTGATTACCGATCTTGAAGCGCTCGATCGTTTCCGCATGCAGGCGGGCGAAATCGTTCTCATCCCGACCATGGGCGCGCTACACGCGGGCCACGGATCGCTCATTCGTCAGGGAGTTGAACTGGCGGCACGCCGCGGCGGCTCGTGCATGGTCTGGCTGTTCGTGAACCCCACCCAGTTCAACGATCCGGCCGACTACGCGCGATACCCCAAGACCATGGATGCCGACGTAGAACTGTGCCGCACGCTGGGCGCCCGCGCAGTCTTCGCGCCGGGGAAGGACGACATCTACCCCCCGGGCCGTGTCATCGCAACTCCCCCACTGCCGGACGTGGCCACAAAGCCCGGGCTCGAGGATGCGAAGCGGCCGGGTCACTTCGCCGGCGTCTGCCAGGTGGTGATGCGTTTCTTTGAACTGGTGCAGCCGCGCTGCGCCGTCTTTGGTGAAAAGGACTGGCAGCAGCTGCAGGTGGTTCGCGCCATGACCGCGCGCGACCGGCCGGAAATCGAGATCGTCGCAGCCCCGACGGTGCGCGAGGCGGACGGGCTGGCGATGAGCAGCCGGAATCGGTTTCTCTCGCCGGAGGATCGCGTGCGGGCCCGGGCGCTCTTCGCGGCGCTCCGGGAAGGGGCCGAAGCGGATACGGCCGGTGCTGCTGAAAACGTCATGCGCAGAGTCCTGGAAGCCGCGCGGGTGACGGTTGAATACGCGGTTGTGCGGGATGCGGAGACTCTGATGGTGCCGAATGGATACGCTCGGCGCTCGCTGATTGCGGCCCGGGTGGGAACGGTCCGGCTGATCGACAACGACGCGTGGACGCCGCGCACGTGAGGCGCCGGGCCGCGGGTCTCACCCGGCCGATGCGGCCCCGGGGCGCGTAGGCTTGCGGAGCCGGGAGTCCGGCCCCACCCCTGGAGTTCACGCCCGTGCATCGCACACCGCTTCATTCGTTCCATGTTGACAAGAAGGCGAAGATGGTCGATTTCGCCGGCTGGGAAATGCCCATGTTCTACACGGGCATCATCGAAGAGCACAATCAGGTGCGCAACAGCGGCGGGATGTTTGATGTCTCGCACATGGGGCGGGTGAAGGTGACGGGTCGCCACGCGCGGAAGTTCCTGGAGCGGCTTTGCACGCGCCGGATCGGCGACATGGTCGCGGGGCAGTGCCGCTATTCGCTCGTGTGCAACGAGCAGGGCGGCGTGAAGGACGACATCCTGGTTTACCGGTTTGACGAGGACGATTTTCTGCTCGTGGTGAACGCGAGCAATCGGGAGAAGTTGCTGCCGCACTTTGAAAAGGTGCGGGCGGCGGGCGACCTTCAGGCCAAGATCGACGACCAGACGCTGAGCACGGCGATGGTGGCGATGCAGGGGCCCAAGGTGATGGAGCTGATCTCGAAATTCTCGAGCGAGATCCCGACGCTCAAGCGCTACCGGTTCACGACGAAGAACCTCATGATCATGAAGGTGATCGTGAGCCGCACGGGGTACACGGGCGAGGACGGCGTCGAGGCGATTCTGCCGGCGGCGTTCGTCGGCTTGGCGATGAAACTGATCCTGAAGGACGTGGACATGGCGTCGGCCGAGGCGATCGTGAAGCCGGCCGGGCTCGGCGCACGCGACACGCTGCGGATCGAGGCGGGCATGCCTCTCTACGGGCACGAACTTGGCGAAGAGATTGATGCGCTCCAGTGCGGCGTGGACTTTGCGATCGCGCTCGACAAGCACACGGGGGACCGGGGCGAGCGGTTCGTCGGCCAGGATGCCCTGGAGGCGACTGTGAAGAAGGGGCTCAAGCAGAAGCTCGTCGGCATCGCGCTGGAGGGCAAACGCTCTGCACGCCAGGGGATGAAGATCCTGGTTGGGGGCAAGCAGGTCGGCACCGTTTCGAGCGGCTGCCTGAGCCCGACGCTCGGGTACCCGGTTGCGATGGGGTTCGTGGACATCGGACCGGCGACGGAGTTGGGTACGGCGGTGCAGGTTGACAGCGAACGCGGTTTGTTCGAGGGGAAAGTGGTGAAGATGCCGTTCTATTCTGCACCGAAGGCGCAATAGTCGGCGCGCGATTGCCAATCGATGATGATCGCTTTCCTTCGTCTCGCCACGTGAGCCGACTGGGTGTGTTTGTTTGTTGTTGGGGTAATTCGACTAGGGCGTTCGCCTCAGTAGGGGCGCACGCGCATCACCACATTCTGGGGCAAAATCTGGAAACAGTGTTCGGGATCGAATAAGGCCCTGGTAGACTATGCAAGTTCCCTGGGGGAACTCGAACAAGGAGAGGGCGATGAATTCAAGCATTCGGCGCATTACTCTGACTCTCGCCGGCGTGGCTTGTTGGGGCGGCGCCACGGTTGCTTCTGCGGCCATTGTCTCGCCGCTGGGTCCCGGCGCGTTGGACCTGTTGATGGGTACGCCGTTGCTCGCCGTACCGGATGATGGATCGCCGGTTGGAACACTCTACGGACACCCGCCGTCATTTACTCCGGGCATGCCGCTGGCCACTCCGATCGGATTCATGGGATTCGGGCCGACGCACGATCGCGTGACGGCAGGCACGCCGTTTTCATCGGGATTCTTCCACGCGATACCGGGGCCGGCGGGGCCGATCGCGGGTTCGACGGTGTACGCGCCCGGGGGTTGCACGGCGATCGACTTCTTCCTGGGGCTGGCGCCGGGCTCACCTCCCCCGTATACGTTTGAGATCACCGCGATTGGAACCGTGACGTCCAAGACGATCTCGGTCATCGTCGGCGGCGCGCCGGTATACGTTGGCTTTGGCGCCTTTGGCGAGTCGATCGTGGCCATCTCGATCGTCAAAACGCCGTTCCCGTCGCCCACAATTTTCACTTGGGAAGTCGGCGATATCCGGGTGCTTCCGTCTCCGGGCGCTGCGGGTCTGATCGGCCTTGGGTGCGTGATCATCGGACGTCGGCGCCGTGCCTCGACGGTGTGAAGTCAAAACATGTGTTGGCCAGGCTTTGGGGACCATCACGGCGTCGCCGGATGCGTTGTTCACTTCCTGCCGGGTTCCGCGGGCCGACAATTGTCCGCGCCCCGGTCCGTGCGTAAACTGTCCGCCCCGCTGCGGCTGTGGCGGAATTGGCAGACGCGCTAGATTCAGGTTCTAGTGGGGTCACACCCGTGGAGGTTCGACTCCTCTCAGCCGCACTTGCACGAGGCTCGGCATACGCCGGGCCTCGGTGCGTTTTGCGAGCGCCGCGGAAGCGTTACGGACAGAGGAACGCGTCGTACGCCGTGGCGAAGATCACGAAATCAGCGTCCTCGACGAACGTATCGGTGTTAAGGTCCGAGGGGCAGCCGGCGGGCATGCCGGGGGCGCTGCAGGCGAAGAGGTCGTAGGCGATCGCGAAGATCGCGAAATCCGCATCATCCACCTGCGAGTCGCCGTTGAGGTCGGCGGGGCAGGCGACGAAGGCGGCGACTTCGCCGGTCACAACGAGGGCGAAGCCCTGCGTGCCGACGTTGACGGCTGTGCCGCGGACCTGCGCGTGCCAGACACCCGTGGCGGGCGCGTTGAAGAACGTGTTCTCGATGCAGTTGATGGCGTCGGCCGCGCCTCCGGTCATGCTGAGACCGGTAGTCGCGTTGAAGACATTGCCGAGGTAGACGTTGCCGGAGGGATCGGTGATCCGGAGGTCAATGTTGTTCACTGGAGCGAAGCTGGTCGGGATGGTCGCGGGGGAATCGGTGAAGGCCATGGTCACCTCGAGCCTTTGGGCGGAGCCGGTGACCTTGAAATCGAAGTTGGATGTGCCGCCGGTGGCAAGGGCCTGGGCGCTGGTGTTTCGAACGTCTTTGACCAGGAGTTTGCGGGCGTCGCCGGCGAGGTAGACGCTGTTGTCGAGCAGGATGCGCCCGAAGCCCTCGTTGGTGTTCGGGGGCAGCTTGTTGGGCGTCGGATAAGTCGTCATGTCCACGGCCGAATTGACGAGCATGGCCCGGAGCAGGGCGCCGGACGGAACGAAGGAATTAGCGGGGACCTTCGCGCCCGTCGGGTAGAAGCCGTCGGTGAAGTACTGGCGAACGAGGGCGCCGGCGCCGGCAACGGCGGGCGAGGCCATAGACGTGCCGGTCAGGCTGGTCGTGCCGCAGGAGGTCGCGGAGTTTGAGGAGAGCGTGCTGCATCCGGGGGCGAAGACCTCGGGCTTGCGTCGGCCGTCGCTGGTGGGACCGGCAAGGGTGCTGCAGGAGCCTGTCTGCGAGCCCGAGCCGCCCGACTTGCCGACGGCCAGGACGCTCTTGGCGTTTTCGGGGTTTTTGAGCGCGGAGAGATTTGTGGAGGCGAAGCAGACCATGTTGTCTTCGTGGTTGTAGCTGAAGACATCGATGGCGCGGCAGAGGGCGTTGTAGGCTGTGGTGCCGTCGTCGCCCCAGCTGTTGGTGTGAACGGTCGCGCCCTGACTGGCGTGGAGGTTCAGGTAGGTGTCCATCGGGAAGGATGAGACGGGCGAGGAATAGGTGCGGAAGCAGACCTTGGCGTTGTACGCGATGCCCCGGGTGTTGTCGGCGGTGCCCGCGACCTGACTTCCCATGGCCGTGCCGGCGACGTGAGTTCCGTGCGTGTCGCTCACGAACGGCACGTTGTACGCGACGACTTTGCGGTGCGTCGGGAAGGTGCCCGGGGTGTTGGCGGCGGTGATCGCCAGCGACGCATCGGCAAAGGAGCAATGGGCGGGCTGGAAGCCGCCGTCCATGATCCCGATGACCTGGCCCTCGCCACGGATACCCGCGGTGTAGAGGGGCGGTGTTGAGGTTGCTGCGCGGCGTGATCTCCGGACACTCCTCGACGAAGCGGACCGAGCCAAGCCGCGCCAGCGCGCGGAATTTCGCGGCGGGCATGCGCACGAGGACAGTTCCCATCTCGGCGATCTGCGTGACGTCGAGAATCTGCGCCCCGGGAATGGTGGCGACTTCGCGTGCGACGGCATCGCCGGGTTCGCCCGGGAAGGCGTAGGCCTGGAGGAGTACATCTCCTGCCGAAGCGATCGCTTTGCGCTCCTGGCTGTCGAACGAGCGCGTGCCGATTTCGGGTTCGAGTTTCCACGCCGAGTCCCACTCGCCGGCCCAAGGAACGAAGCCGAGCTCGGCGAGGGCGTTCAGGTCCGCATTCGAAAGATCGGCGAAGTAAGCGGAATCGGGGAGATAGTCGCCAAGGCGGACGCCGGTTTGCTGCAGAAGGGCCCGGCGGTGCACGCTTAGCGGGCCGTCAATCCGGATGACGTACCGCATTCCAGCGGACAAGGTCCCGCGGTTGCTCGTGGTGAGCAGGTTGGACCGGGAGGCTGTGGAAACGTCTCCGGTGCGTAGGGCGATCACCCCAGAATCGAGATGGGCGGCCTCCCGGGGTGAATACCCCTGCGCCAAGGCACTCGCAGAGCCGGCAAGGCAGGCCAGCAGGAAGGCGGAGAGGGTGAGGTACGACGGGTTTTGGATGGTCACGGAGCCAGATTAACAGGGGATATGGGGCCAATTCGATCCTAAATCTGGTGAGCGGCGAAAAGATTGAGAAATAATGGAGATTGGCGGGGTGGAAGCCTTGACCGGGGCAACTGTTTCAAGTAAAGTGAAACAGTTACACGATGTTACATCGGGCATGCCGCGGAGGGTTGAATGCCTTCGGTACGAAGAATCGCGAGTCAGGCCGGGGTGTCGGTGGCGACCGTTTCGCGGGCGCTGAACAACCACCCAAACGTCGATCCGAACACGCGCCGGCGGGTCATTGAGGCGGCGGAGAGCGTCGGGTATCCGAAGAACCTGGCGTCGCGGGCGAACCAGACGAACGTCGTGGCCCTGGCGTACGCGGGCGAGATGGTGCGGGCTGATTACGGCGGGTTTGATGCCGCGATGCAGGCGGGCATCCTGAGGGGGCTGAACGAGCACCGGTTTGACTTGCGTCTGGTGGCCCTGCACCGGGATGCGGCGCCGGGCGAGACGTACGCCCGGGTGCTGGAGCGCAAGCAGATCGGCGGGACGATTCTGCGGGTGTTTGAAGATTCGCGGCAGGTGGCCGGGCAGATCGCGGAGGCGGGGCTGCCCTGCGTCGTGATCGCGGACCGGTTCCCGGATGCCCTCAAAGAGAACGGGATCGAACTGGACCCGGCGATCGAGTCCGAGATCGTGGCCAGCACGGAGGGCGGTGCGGGGCTGATCACGCGGCTGATGAGCATGCCCAAGCCCCCCACGGCGGTGTTCTTCACCGATCCGCTGGCGACGGTGGGCGCGTTACGGCGCTGCCTGGAACTTGGAGTGCGCGTTCCACAGGATCTCTCAATCGTCGGGTTTGACGACAGCGATGTGCGGAAGCACACGTTCCCGGCGTGCACGAGTGTTGTGCAGGACGCGGAGATGCTGGGGTTCGAGGCGGCGCGGTGGCTGACCCGGCGCCTCGCGAATCCGGCGGATGAAAACCTCCGAAGCCTGCGCGTCGTACGGACTACACGCCTCGAGATCAATCAGACGACGGGGCGGCCGCCGGTGGAGCCCGTTCGGGTGTTGCCGGATGGGAGCAGGGTGAAGCTGGACATTGCAGGGAAGTAGTGTTCGGCTGCAGGCCTTTGGCTTATGTCGGGGAATTGGGCTTTGAGAGCACGGAGCATGATGATGGAATCGTCCGATCGGCGAATTTCGAATGCGGGGCAGCGAACGGGTGCGTTTACCCTGATCGAATTGCTGGTTGTCATTGCGGTGATTGCGCTCCTGATCGGGATCCTGCTGCCGGCGCTGGGAAAAGCGCGGGATTCGGCGCGAGGGCTGAAATGTACGACCAATCAGAAGCAAATCACGCTGGCGCTTTTGGCCTACGCCAACGACTACAAGCAGCAGTTTCCTCCCAGAACGGAGACCAAGGACTTACAGACCGGCAAGCAGAACAATTACTGGTACGATGAGAACCGGATTGGAAGGTATCTGCCCTTGGCAGATCGATCGAATCTACCCAACAACATCAAGAACAACACGGTCGGGGGTGGAGTGCTCGCCTGCCCGAACCATCCGTCCGCGGGTCGCTCGTACGCGACGAATTTCTGGTCCGCATCGGCGGCAACGTGGGACCCCCCTTACTCCAACGTCATCCCCACCCAGCTGTTTAAGCCCGGAGCAGATAATGTGACGGTGGCCGGCAAGGCCGATCAGCCCAAGGGCATTTGGTTTGATAATTCGGTCAACTTTGGTTCGAAGATGCTGCTGCTCTCCGAGGCATGGGCTCCGTGGATCGGCACCGTGGATTCCGGGAAGTTGGATTCGGCCAACACGTTCTTCGCGAGCGCAGATATCGGGCGCGAGGCCATGTTCAGCGGAGGGAAGTACCGGGTTTCGACCCGGTTTGGTTCGCCAACACTCCCAACCTCGGCGGGCCTTTACCAAGCCGGCACAAAGGCGCCGGAAATGGCTGATGCCAAGTCGAACGCCGATTTCAAGAGCTACATCCCTTGGTATCGCCACCCGCGGCGCTTCAAGGAATTCACCGCGATCAAGGGTTCCGCGCCCATCGCATTCGTCGACGGACATGTGGCGACCTACCAGCCCGCTCAGCTTTTTGGGGCATCGGATACTCCGACAACTCCGGGCAAGAGCACGTTTGAAGTTTTGTGGTCTCCGAAGGACTACGACATGGAGCCCTCGACGACCAA
>JBGAPK010000037.1:0-43730 GCA_044221315.1 Phycisphaerales bacterium
AGCGCGGTGTCGTGCACGGGCACATCCTCCGTGAAGGGGGACATGCATCCGTGCGGGCGTGCGCTTGGCGCTCGGCTTCGCACCTGATGCTGGAATGGGGCCCGCGTCCGGTGCGGGCCGCCTGCCTCTGAATACGCGAAATGGTCGGGGAGCGGCGCAGGGTCCGAATCTCACCCCTCGTTCACCCCGGCGGCGCGTTAACCAGACCCGCTCGGGCGTTTGAGAGCGCGGAGAGACTTTCGGCCCCCAACCCCGGCGTGGCGACCGAAACGGCGATGCGATGTCTCGGATTCGAGAGCGCCCGGCAATTCGTGGACTTTCAGGAAGTGCCACGATTCCCGAGAGATACGCGCGGTGGGCGAAAGGCCCAGACCGTTAACGAGAAAAGGCCTCTATACGAGGCCTTTCTCAGAACTCCCCGACTAGGACTCGAACCTAGAACCTAGCGGTTAACAGCCGCTCGCTCTACCATTGAGCTATCGGGGAAACGAGATTTTGCCCCCCGGAGGCAGTCCTTCGGAGGGGGAACAAGGCTAGCGGCCAAACAGCATCGGTCAAGACCGACCCCGGCTGCGATCAGACTCCAAAAAGTCGTCGACGGTCCCCCAAGGCGGCGGGATCGTGCCCGAGCCCCGAGCGGTCCAGAGAGCGGAATTACACCTGTTTCATCGAGTTTCGGCCCTCAAGGGTGTCGCAATCAGAATTTCGGGTCACTTCGCCGCGCCCGATCTTCGCGCCCGAGACAACTGCCCGCGATTTCTGCCGCAACGTCCGTTTTGGCTCTCGCGTCGCAGACGCCCAGTCGCGTCTGGCGGCCACGACCCCTTCGGACGCACCCCACACGGTTCGACTACGGGCAAACCAAGTCGTTATACGTCACCACAAAAATGCTGAAGTCGGCATCGTCCACGAACCCGTTTGCGTTCAAGTCCGCGGGGCAGCCCGGCGGCATGCCTGCGTCGGCGCAATCCAGAATTTCATACGCCACGACGAAGATGCTGAAGTCCGCGTCATCCACCAGCCCGTCGTGGTTGAGGTCCGCCGGGCACGCGAGCACTCCGTTCCCCTGAAGGACAACGGTCGCGGGCCCGCCGTCGGAGAGAAATGTGAGCTGCTGGCTGAACGGCCCGGCCGCGACCGGATGAAACGAATAGGAGTTGATCCGCGACTGGCCGCTCTGAACGTCAGAAAACACGCCCGCGCCAACACGCGCAAACGGAGCGGCAGCCGCGGGAAACATCCCGTTCAATGCGCTGTTCGGATCGCCGACATTCTGAATCGTGAGATCCATCGACTTCGTGGCGCCGACATTCACGTTTCCGAAGTCCAGATTAGACGACTCGATCAGGCCCGCGACGAAACTGATGACACCCGCCGAGCCCGCATGCCCGCCGCTCCCTCCCGCAACGCTGACGCCGCTGGCTCCCGGATTGAAGACCGCCTGAAAACTGATCCGCCCGCCCCCGCCCCCGCCCCCCTTCGCGGTTGTTCCCGAGCCGGCACCGCCCGCGGCCTGGAGCGAACCGAGCAAAATCGAGGACCCGTGAATCAGAATCGCCCCTCCGCTCCCTCCGCCCCCGCTTCCCGCGGAAATTCCGAGCCCGCCACCGTTTGTGTCGTTTCCACCGTCGCCGCCGTTGGCGGTGATGGTCGAGCCGGTGAGCACGACGGTCCCGAGCGAACCAATCTCGAGCGCACCCCCTCCGCCTCCCCCGGCACCTCCGGCCGAAGAGGGGCTTCCGAGGCCGCCTCCCGGGAATCCGCCTTCACCGCCGGCGCCGCTGCCGCCGGAGAGGGTGAGAATCGGATCGACGCCGTTCACGGGGCCGGCGCCGGTTGCGACGGACTGTGCGGTGCCGCCTACGCCGCCGAATCCTGCGCCGGCACCGCCGTGCTGAGAAGAACCTCCGGAGCCTGCGCCGAGGCCTGAGCCGTTGTGGCCGGCACCTGAGACCGTTCCTCCGGCTCCGCCGGGGCTGGCGCCGGGGCCGGCCGTTCCTGCGGTTCCGGCTGAGGCTGCGCCGTTGGAGCCGTCGCCACCGTTGGCGTTGATTGTCCCGGCGATGGTGATCGTTCCTGAGGCGAGCAGGGCCGCGGGGCGGGATCCCTGGACCTTCAGGGAAGCACCGCTGGGAATGGTCAGGACGTCGAAGGAAAAGACGGCGATGCCCTCCGACGAGACGGAGCCCGCGAGCGTCGAGAAGCCGCCGGGCCCGGTGAGTTGGAGCGTGGTGGTGTTGAGGATGTATGGGGTGACGTTGGCCGGGAGCGAGACGGTTCCGAGGGATGGGAAATCGAGGGGGTTGAGGGGATCAGCGCCGACGCTCGCTGCGCACAACAACGCGAGGGGAATGGCAAGTCGGCTTGAAGCCGGTCGTGAAACGGCCGTGGTCCGGGTGACCATAAGCAACCTCCGGTTCGATCCGAGGGCGTCCGTGCCGACAATGGCGAGCATTCGATGCCCACGCCGGTGCGCTTCAGCCTACTGGCTCTGAGAAGTGATAGCAACAAAATTCCCGATCGCGGGAAGGCGTGGTACCGCGGCGAACTGTCGGCGGGGCGCTGCCCCGGATGTTCGACGGCGTGCGTGCGCAGCGGACGTATCATGAATTCATATGGCTCACCATACGTCGCCCCGTGTCGCACAAACCGCCGACGAGGCGGTCGCGCCGATCCGCAGCGGAATGAACGTGTTCGTGCACGGCGGCTGCATGACGCCGACGCCGCTGCTCGCGGCTCTGGCGCGTCGGAAGGACCTTGAAGGCGTTCGCCTCTACCACCTTCACCTTGTCGGCCCGCTGGCGCACCTTGAGCCGGGGCTGGCGGGGCGGATCACATCGATCTCGCTGTTTACGGGCGCGAACATGCGCAAGGCCGTGGAGTCGGGCCAGGCGGACTACGTGCCGGTTTTTCTGTCGGATATACCGCCGATGTTCCGGCAGGGCGTGATCAGGCTGGACGCGGCGATCATCCAGGTTTCTCCCCCGGACCGGCACGGGCTGTGCACGCTGGGGACCTCGGTGGACGTCGCGCGGGCCGCGGTCGATTCGGCGCCCATGCTGATCGCCGAGGTGAACAAACGTGTGCCGCGGACGCTGGGTGCTTCGGCGGTGCCGGCGCGTTCCCTGCACACGCGGTTCGATTCGGACCGCGCGCTGATCGAGCACGGTGCGGAGCCGGAGACGGCGGTGTCGGCGCAGATCGGCGAGATCGTCGCGGGTCTGATCGAGGACAGGTCGTGCCTGCAGGTCGGGATCGGGGGCATTCCGGATGCGGTGCTCTCGCGACTGCACTCGAAGCGCGATCTTGGGGTGCACACGGAGATGTTCTCGGATCGCATGATCGACCTTGTCGAGGCGGGGGTGATCACGAACAAGTACAAGGGCGTCCATCCGGGACGGCTGACCACGAGCTTTGTGGTGGGGACGCGACGCCTCTTCGACTTTGTGGACGACAATCCGCTGGTCGAGTTTCACGCGGCGGACCGGACCAACGACACTTCGCTCATCCGCAAGAACGATCGCACGGTGGCGGTGAATTCCGCGATCGAGATTGATCTGACGGGTCAGGTCTGCGCTGATTCGATCGGGCACACGATCTTTTCCGGAATCGGGGGGCAGATGGACTTTATTCGCGGCGCGGCGATTTCCAGAGGCGGCAAGGCGATCATTGCGCTGCCCTCCACGGCCGCGGGCGGATCGATCTCACGCATCACGCACCAACTGCGCGACGGGGCCGGCGTTGTGACCACGCGCGGGCACGTGCACTGGGTGGCGACCGAGTATGGGTTCACCAACCTGCACGGCAAGACTCTCCGGGAACGGGGCGAGGCGCTCATCTCGCTTGCCCATCCTGATTTCCGGGCGGAGCTTGGCCGGAAATTGGCAGCGCTGCGGCACTTTGATCTCGGCGGGTAAGCCACACGGGCACGCCAAGGGCGACTCCCGTTCGCAATAGGGCGGGCTTGTCATCGTTTAACCGGATGAGGCGAAGACCCTAATGGGGTTGCTGTTTGGTACGGCTGGGAGAGCAGTGAGGCCGGGTCTGATAAAGATTGGCACACTCCGGGTTGAATCGGGTGGCCGAACCGGGATTCGTGGAGCAAATTGGATTCCGTGGTTGATTCCGCCCCGTCCGAGTCCGGGGCGTTTTCGGAGGGAATGGGAATGTCACTCGCACGACCGGCGATTACTGGGCTGATTCACGCGGTTACGCTGATTCCGGGCGCACGACGCTGCTGGCTCGCGTTGAGCGACTGGCTGCTCGGTGACTGAACTGCAATCGCGGCTCATAGAACAGCCGAAACCTTCAGTGGCAGCGGATGCAGCCCCAAGGGCGTTGCGAAATGTTCCATAGTTCGACCTCTCGCTGACGCGGGCAGATCCAAGAGTGCGCAGATTGAGTCGCGTCCGCTCAAAGAGCGAATTCAAAGTGATCGGGACGGATTTTCCCGCAGGATGTCGGCGTTTCGCGAGCGAGGATGCGCGACCCGCTCAGGGGCAGACGAAATCGTCATAGGCCGCCGCGAAGATCACAAAATCGGAATCGTCCACTACGGAGTCGCTGTTGAGGTCGGCCGGGCATGGACTTGGCGAGCCGGGGCAGAGGAGCGTGTCATACGCCGCAGCGAAGATCACAAAGTCGGCATCGTCCACGGCGTGGTCGCCGTTGAGATCGGCGGGGCAGGCGGCGGGGAGCACCAGGGCGTAGTCGGCCACGACGGGCAGGTGATCAGAAACGGTTGTGAGCAGGCCGAGCACCTGGGTGGAATTGGGAAGATCTGAGAGCGCGGTGTTGAAGGCGGAGTTGACGCTGGCTCCGAACGAGCTGGTGCCGTTGTTTCCAAAGGTTGCGTACGAATTGGCGACGTACCGCAGTCCGTTCTGATTCAGCACGGCGTCGGTCACCATCTGGAAATCGAACCGGATGTTGCAGGTGGTGGCCGATTCGGTCATCAGCGCGCGGTATGTGGAGTTGTTGCCCCAAGTATTCCCGGGATTGGCGGGGTCGTAGGCCTTGCCGGCGCCTGCGGCAACAAGCGTTTGAAAAGCAGGCTCGGAGCGACCGCTGGTGAAATTGAAGTCTCCGGAGTAGATGATGTGAGCGGCCGGTCCGAGCGCGTCGGCGTCCTGGCGGATCGAGGTGGCTTCGATGTTGCGTCGCGTCTGGTTGGTCGAACCGCTCGATGCCTTGTAATGGCTGACGTACAGGTAGAAGTCGGCTTCCGGTCCGTAGCCGACGGGACGGAGCTGATAGCGCATCGGCGCGCGGGCGGCGCCGGAGCCGCTGACGGTGCCGATGACCTTTGCGGAGACAACGCTGATCGTGTACTTGTTGTAGACCAGACCGTTGGGCCCGCCGCCGGTGCCGCCGGTGGTGGGGTTCTTCACCGGGTCGGCGATGTACGCGTCGTCGCCGTAGATTGTGTTGAGCTGGCTGGTGACGTACGGCAGTGTTGCGGAGTTGCCCGCGGGGAAGAAGGACACTCCGTCGAGTTCCTGGAGCGCCAGCACGTCCACGCGCTGAGCGGTGCCGGCGAGGTGGTGATCGCCGATTGCCTTGATCACGGTGTCGAAGCCGGGATTGGGCGGCACGACTCCCAGGCCCGAGCACTGGATGTTGTACGTGATCACGCGGATGACGGCCTGGGCGGGGGAAAAGCACGCGAGCAGCGCGGCCGAAGCAAGAAGCGACTTGCGCAAGATCGACATCGATGCCATGGAAGATGACCTTTCGAATTCTTCGAGTAGAACGGCGAGGCCGAGTTCGGATGGATGCTTCCCCGAGAATATCAGAGCGAGACTCCGCTCCAAAGCGCCGGGTCGTCAATTTGCCTGATTTGCAGCGGCGGAACGCCCAAATCGGTAGATTCTCGGGTGCTTGCCCGGCCCGCAAGGCCACCCAAACCGGAATGCTCCGGTCAATCGTCGTGCAGCATGCGCTGGGCGGGGGTGTCCACATCGTCGTACTGGCCGCTCCGCGCGGCCCAGGCGAACGCCAGAACGCCCGCCCCTGCGAGGAGAATCGCGAGCGGGACCACGATGAAGAGGACGCTCATGGATTATCTCCAAACGTTCGCGAACGGAGCGAAACTGCCAGTGCCGACAGCGAACTGACCGGCATCACGATGGCCGCGATCAGCGGGTTGAGCAGGCCGCAGACGGCCAGTGCGGCGGCGGTGATGTTGTAAAAGAGCGATACCCAGAGATTTCGGCGGATGACGCTCATCGAACGATCGCAACCGTCGAGCAGTTCGAGGATTGATCCGACGCCGGGGCGGGAAAGGTAGATATCGCACGCCGCGAGGCTAGCCTCGGCGCCGCCGTGCACGGCGATGCCGACGTCTGCCGCGGCGAGCGCGGCGGCATCGTTCACGCCGTCTCCGACCATGACGACTTTCCGGCCTTGGGAGATGCTTCGCTTGGCCTGCTCGACGAGGGCGAGTTTGGCTTCGGGGGAAAGGCCTCCCAGGCAATCGGTCGAAGCAAAGCCCAGTTCGGCGCCGACTCGTGCGACGACGTCCTGGTGATCTCCGGAGGCGATGCGGAGAGTCCATCCGCGACTGCGCAGCGCGGCGATTGTTGCCGCGGCGTCTGGGCGGACGCGATCCCCGACGGCCGCGAGGGCAACGCACATGCCGTCGAGGGCGATGAGGACGGGTGAGAATCCCTCGGTCGCCCAGCGGCGGGCGAGGCCGGACTGCTCGGGCGAGACGCGGGCGCGGGCCGAAATGAAAGCCTCCGAGCCGATCGCGATGCGGCGCTGATCGGCAACTCCTTCGATCCCGAGACCCGGCGTCTGGGTCGTCGAGGTCACGCGGACAGTCGTTGCCTTCTCGGGGCTTTCTTGGAGGTCGCGCACCAGGGCCCGGGCGATCGGGTGAGTGGAAGCCGTTTCAACGGCGCGGACGAGGGGATGAACGGAATCGTCGCCGTGCCACGCGACGAGCGAAAGGCCGGCGCTGGTGAGCGTGCCGGTCTTGTCGAGGAACATGAAACCGGGTTTGGAAAGAGACTGGATCGCATCTCCACCCTTGATGAGCATGCCGCGGCGCGCGGCTCTGCCGGTCGCGATGGTGATGACGATGGGCGTGGCGAGGCCCAGAGCACAGGGGCAGGTGACAACAAGAAGCGCGACGGCGTGATCGACGGCCAGCGTCGGGTCGAGCAGCAGCCAGATTCCCAGGGTGATGGCGGCAAGGGCGAGCATGCCGCGGGTGAACCAGGCGCTGGCCGCGTCGGTGAAGCGGACGATGGGCGCCTTGCGGCGCGATCCGTCGGCGACGAGTTTCATCAACTGGCCGACGCGGGTCTCCTCGCCCGTGGCGTGGACTTGGACGCAGAGCGTGGAGGAGATGTTCAGCGTGCCCGCGGCTACGGGGGTTCCCTGTCCGGCGGCCACGGGCTTGGCCTCTCCGGTCAGCAGGGATTCGTCGAGCAGTGATTCACCGGATCGGACTTCTCCGTCGCAGGGCAGACAATCACCCGCGAGGACCTCGACGAGATCGCCGGCTTGAAGGGCCTCGATGGGTACTTCGCGGACTTGATCTGTGTCGATGCGTCGGGCGCTGGTGGGCGTCAGGGCGAAGAGAAGTTCGACATCATCCGCGCTCGAGCGCTGCTGGCGGGCCTGGAAAAAGCGCCCGGCGAGCAGCGCGAAGACCAGCACGCTGACGGTATCGAAGTAGATCTCGCCCGTGCCGCGGATCGTGCTGAAGACGCTCCAGGCGCCGCCGGCGAGCAGAGCGAGTGCGATCGGGACATCGATGTGTGGCGTGCGGGTGCGGATGGCGGCCCAGGCGCTGCGGAAGAAAACCGCGCCGGGCCACGCGAGGGAGATCACCGTCAGGATCATGCTGATCCAACGGAAGAACGCCCGGTGTGCGGGGTCCATCGCGTTGAAAATCCCCGCGTAGAGCGCAACGGCGAACAGCATGACGTTTCCGGCGATCGCGCCGGCGATGGCGAGGCGGACGAGTTGTGCGCGATCGTCGGCGAGGCGGCGGGTGCGCGCCTTTCGGTCGCGTGCCGGCTGCGGGGGATATCCGATCGAGGCGAGCGTGCGGGCGATGGCGGACAGTTTGACGGTGGAATCATCCCAGGAGATGTCCACCAGGCCGCGCCGCAGGTCGAGGCGGGCCTCGACGAGCCCTGGGACCATGCGCGGCAGGCGTTCGATCAGCCAGAGGCAGGCGCTGCAGTGCACGCCGTGGAGCAGCAGTTCGCAGCGGGAGAGGCCTCCGACGCGGCGTGTGTGGAGGCGGCGGAAGGATTCGTCGTCGAAGTCGGCATAGGTGCGATCGGATGCGGGCGCGGCACGGTTGTCGGCTTCTTTTTCGCGGAGTTCGTAATACCGGTCGAGGCCGCAGGTGTGGATGATGTCGTGGGCGGTTCGGCACCCATGGCAGCAGAATTGGAGGGCTTGCAGTTCGTCCACCAGCGCGAGGGGCACGACCAGGCCGCAGTGGGCGCAGGCGTGCGGCTCGGGCAAAGCGCGGCGCGTCCCGACGGGCTCTTCCGCCCTGAGTGCTTCGGCGACACCCGAGCGTTCAGCCACCATGACAGATGACTCCTGAAGCGCGGTCACCCGGCGAGTGCATGGCGCGGATGCGCCCGGCGAGCGTGGCGATGCCCACGAACACCAGCAGCAATGCGGTCGCCATTGGAAGGTGACGGCGCAGCGGGCCGAAGAGCGATTGCAGGCCGAGGCCGAGCGCGGCCATCACGGGGAGGGTTCCAAGCCAGAACGCGGCCATGGCGAGAGCGCCGTAGGCGGGGCTGCCCGTCCCGGCGGCGGAGAAGACGAAGGCGTAGAGCCAACCGCACGGGAGGGCCGTGGTCAGGAGGCCGATGGCGTAGGCGCGGGCGAGCGGGCTCCAGTTGCCGCAGGCCGTGTAGGCGCGACGGACTGCGTTCGGGAAGGGGCCGGCAAAGCGGGGGATCGGAAGAGCGATGCCGCGGGCTCGGGCGAGCGCGATGAGCCCGAAGCCGATCATGATGACCGAAGTCGCGATCGCGGCGACTCGCTGCACGCCGAGCATTTCACCGCCGAAGTCGAGCGATCGGCCGATCGCACCGGCGAGCGCGCCGAGCGCGATGTACGAAACCAGGCGGCCGAAGTTGTAGGCGATGTTGAGGGCGTGCTTTCCGTAGCGGGCGTGCTCGTCGGGGGCGACCGCGAGGGCGAGGAAAGCGCCGCACATGCCGGCGCAGTGCAGGCTTCCCAGAAGGCTCGCGACAAAGATGCCCGCGATGATCGCCGTCACAGTTACCTCGTGGGGCTCGGAGCGTGTGGAAGATCGATCGATTCTTCGGCGGTGAAAACGGAAGCAAGAGCATCGATCCGGGCGCGCACCCGCCGGCGGCCGTCGGGACCAACCGGCCAGGCGGCCGTGAAACCTCCCGAACCGTCCGCGGAGAGTCCGATCGTCATCCGGGAGTCTGGTTCGTTCTCGCGGAAGATCTCGGCCTGTACCTGTGCGGATCGGATGGGCCGGTCCGAGGAATCGACGAGGCTGAGACGGAGAACTCGCGGCCCGCCGGCATCCCTTTCGACGCGGATGGTGGCCTTCCAGCCGAGTGAGGCGTTTATTCGCTTCTGAACGTCGGAATCCCACGCCGACGACTCGTGACCGGAATCAAAGGTGGGCTGTGGGGGTCGATCCGAAAGGGCAAGTGTGACGGTGATCGCGACGATTGCCACGTTCATCGCGAGCAGCGCGAAAATGGCGCCCGGCCAGAGGATCGAGCCGCGGGGCTTACTCATTTTTGATCCTCCGGATGGTCGGCCACGTCGGACTTCTTGTCGTCGTGCTTTTCGTGATCGTCGGAGTGGCGAGTCGTGCCCGGTCCGGCAAGCCGGTAGGTGACGGTCTTCCGGAAGTCCTTTCCGTCTGAGACAATGAGCCGGACGTCGCACTTGCCCATCACAAAGGCGCTGGCCGGCGCCTCGATCATGGCGGGGACGGTGCGCATCTCACCCGGGGCGAGGACGATGGGGCCGTCCTCGAGTTTCACGCCGGCTCCCGTCACTCCATCGACCGTGACGGACACCGGAGCGCTCTCGCCGGTGCGGTTGACCAGCTTGACCCGGACCTGATTGCCGACGGTCTGATCGTTGTCGGTGAGGGAGAAGAGTCCGCCTCGCGTTCGAAGCACGATGACGTCGATCGGTGCCTGTGTCGCGAGGAGGAAGATGAGAGCGCCGAAGACCACGACGAGCAGCGCGGGGTAGATGAGGACCCGAGGGCGGAGCATCGACCAGCGCTCGCCGGCAAGAGCGGCCTGCGAGGAGTAGCGGATCAGGCCGCGCGGCTTGCCGACCTTGTCCATGACGGTGTCGCACGCGTCGATGCACTGCGTGCAGTGGACGCACTCCATCTGGAGACCGTTGCGGATATCGATGCCGGTGGGGCAGGTGGCGACGCACATGTGGCAGTCGATGCAATCTCCGAGCACGGGGAGGCTGACGTCCGCTGCGGCGGCTTTCGACCGCCTGCCGCGTGGTTCGCCGCGCCGGGTGTCGTAACTGACGATGAGCGACTTGCGATCGAGCAGGACTGATTGGAAGCGTCCGTACGGGCAGGCGACGAGGCACGTCTGCTCGCGGAAGAACGAAAAATCGAACATCATCAGCCCGGTGACAACGGCCATCACGAGGAACGGGGAAGGATGCTCGAAGGGCGATTGCGTGACCCATGTTCGGAGCTGTGCCACGCCGACGAAGTACGCCAGGAACGTGTGTGCGAGGTAGCACGATAACGCCAGATAGGTGAGGTGCTTGAGGAAGCGGGCGGCGGGAGAACCAACGAATCCGCCTTTGTTGGCCCGACCGGGCGTGCCCTCGAAGAGCCGTTCGATTGGACGGTAGAGGAACTCGAGGTACACGGTCTGCGGGCAGGCCCAGCCGCACCAGACGCGGCCGAAAAGTGCGGTGAGCAGGAAGATCGAGAGGAAGATCCCCAGCATCAGCAGCGCGAGCATCAGCGTGTCGGTGGGGAGGAACGTGTGTCCGAAAATTGTGAAATGTCGGGTGGTCAGATCGAGCAGGACGAGAGGCTTGCCGTTCAGCGACAGATAGGGGATCAGCGTGAAGATGAGGATCAGGATGTACGCCACGGCGCGCCGCCGATGCCAGAAGCGACCGATGCTCGGGCGGGGGCGCAGCCAGCGCCTGGAACCGTCCTGATTGAGCGTCGAAAGAACGTTTGGGGGCTGGCCGAAGTCGAGTTCATCAACCGAAGGGGGCGGGGTTGTCGGGATGGCGCTGGACACGGTGCGATTCCGATCTCAAACTGGGGCTGCCGGCGGGGTCCGCCGATCAGCCCGGACTCTTCCCCGCCTTCGGGAAGGGCGGGATGATCTCGCCCTCGGGGTTCTTGGGGCTGGCGGGCTTCGTGCCGCGGAGCGACATGACGTACGCCGCGAGCAGGACGCGCTCCTTTTCGCTGAAGTTGCCGCGCCAGGAGGGCATGGCGCCGTTGTTGGCGCCGTTGGTGATCACGGCGAAGATGTCGGGCAGTTTCTTTACGTTTTTGTAGTAGTCGTCGCAGAGGTTCACGCCGTTGATGCCGCCGCCGTCCTTGGCGTGGCAGGCGGCGCAGTTGGTGCGGAATGTGCCCTCGGCGTACTGCATCAGCATCGGATCCTCGGACACCGAGAGGATGCCCGCCTCGTCGGCTTTGATCTCGCGTCCGGCGAAGAGCTTCTTTACTTCGGCATTCTGGGCAACCTGCCAGTCTTCCTCGTTGCTCCAGGCGACGGGGCTGAAGTGCCAGAACGCGACGTAAAAGATGCTGAACAGAAACGTTCCGACGAAGATGAGGTGCCACCAGCCGGGCGTCGGGTTGTCGTACTCGCGGATGCCGTCGTACTCATGGTCGAGCAGGTGAGCGCTCTGGTGCCGATCGGCAGCGCCGCCGTGGGCGTGCGACGCATGGGAGGAGAGGGTTGTCATCGCGTGCCGCCTTTCGTGCTTTGGGCCGCCGGGACGGGTTCGGTGCCGTCGTGGAGCGGGATGTTCGCGTTGTGGTCGAGTTCGGCCGCGCCCGCGCGGAAGACCCGCACGAGAACCAGGGTGAAGACCGTCAGGAAGATCACCATCGCCATCGCGGGCCAGACCCAGAGGTCCATGCGGCCCATGAGGTCGCTGAGTCTCATCGGGCACCTCCGTTGCCGGGAGTGATCGCCGTCGAAAGCGTGGGAGTGCCGCCGGCTGCCGGTGCGGCCTGCGCGGCCGGAGCGGGTGCGGCCGGGGTTGTGGGGGTGGTCGCCGGGGCGTCCGCGGGCTGGCTGATGTCCTTGCCCAGACGCTGGAGGTAGGCGACGAGGGCGATGACCTTTTTGTTCTCCATCTCCGGATAGCCGCCCTGCTTGACAAGTTCCTCGGCCATCTGGCGAGCCTGGGTGTGGGCCATCTCGATCGCCTTGCCGTTCTTGACCGCCTCGCCGTACGGCACGCCGAGCATGGCCATGACATCGACGCGGCGCTGGATGCCGTCGAAGTCCAGGGGCTGCTTCAGCAGGTGCTCGTACGGCGGCATGATCGACTGTGCGTTCAGTTGGCGCGGGTTTTCCAGGTGGCGGACCTGCCAGTCGTTGCTCTGGCGTCCCCCCTCGCGAGCGAGGTCGGGCCCGATGCGCCGGCTGCCCCACTGGAACGGATGGTCGTAGACGAACTCTCCGGCTTTGCTGTACTCCCCGTAGCGCTTGGTCTCGGCCCAGAGCGGACGGATCATCTGCGAATGGCAGTTGTAACAGCCTTCCGCGATGTAGATTTCGCGACCGGCCAGTTCGAGCGGCGTGTAGGGCTTGACGCTTGCGATGGTCGGGATGTTGGAAGAAACCAGGAAGGTCGGGATGATCTCGAAGAGCGATGCGATCACCACGGCCGCGAGCGTCAGAATTCCAAACTTGAGCGGACGGCGCTCCCAGACGCGGTGGAACCAGCCGGAGAGCACGACCGCATCCACTTCGCGCGCGAACTCGATGTTGCCGACAAGCTTGGTTTCCGGAATGGGCGGATCGATGTAGCGAGGCGCGAGGGAGGGGGCCGTGACTTCAGGCTCGACGTACGCGGCCGGGCGGTGGGCCCAGGTCATGATCGCGTTGATGGCGAGCATGATGACGCCGGAGAAGTAGAGCAGGCCGCCGACGACGCGGATCCAGTACATGGGCATGAGGGCCGTGACCGTCTCGACGAAGTCGGGATAGGCAAGGCGGCCGCTGGCGTCGAACGCCCGCCACATGAGGCCTTGGGTGATGCCGGCGGTGTAGATCGGGATGACGTAGAGCAGGATGCCGATCGTGCCGATCCAGAAGTGCGTCGCCATCAGGCGCTTGCTCCAGAGATCGGTCTGGAAAAGGCGTGGCAGCATCCAGTAGATCATGCCGAAGGTCATGAAGCCGTTCCAGCCCAAAGCGCCGGCGTGGACGTGGGCGATGGTCCAGTCGGTGTAGTGGGAGAGCGCGTTCACGCTCTTGATCGAAAGGACCGGGCCTTCGAAAGTGGACATTCCGTAGAAGGTGACGCCCAAAACGAAGAACTTCAGGATGGGATCGGCCGCGACCCGGCCCCACGCGCCGCGGAGCGTGAGCAGGCCGTTGATCATGCCGCCCCAACTGGGCATCCAGAGCATGAGGCTGAAGACCATGCCGAGCGTGCTGGCCCAAGCGGGAAGGGCGGTGTAGTGGAGGTGGTGGGGGCCGGCCCAGATATAGATAAAGACCAGGCTCCAGAAGTGAACGATCGAGAGGCGGTACGAATAGATCGGCTTTTCTGCCGCCTTCGGCAGGAAGTAGTACATCAGCCCCAGGAACGGTGTTGTAAGGAAGAAGGCGACGGCGTTGTGGCCGTACCACCACTGCATAAAGGCGTCCTGGACGCCGGCGTAGATCGAGTAGCTCTTGAACAGCGTGGCGGGGATGACGAGGTTGTTGAAGACGTGGAGCATCGCGACCGTGACGATGGTGGCGATGTAGAACCAGAGGGCGACGTACATGTGGCGTTCGCGCCGGACGGCGAGGGTGCCGAAGAAGTTCACGCCGAAGAAGCCGACCCAGACGACCGCGATCGCGATGTCGATCGGCCACTCGAGCTCGGCGTATTCCTTGCCCTGCGTGATTCCAAAGGGCAGGGTCAGGGCGGCGGCGACGATGATCGCCTGCCATCCCCAGAAGTGCAGGCGGCTCAGCGTGTCGCTGAACATCCGGGCCTTGCAGAGGCGCTGGGTGCTGTAATAGATGGCGGCGAAGATGGAGTTGCCGGCGAAGGCGAAGATCACCGCGTTGGTGTGGAGCGGGCGGAGTCGTCCGAAGCTGGTCCATTCAAGGCCGAGATTGGCAGCGGGAAGAGCAAGCTGCAGGGCCACGATGAGCCCGACCAGCATCCCCACGATGCCCCAGAGGATGGTGGCACCGAGGAACATCCGGACGATGGCGTCGTCGTAGCGAAAGGTGTCGAGATGGGTCGGCCCCGATTCGCCGAACGATCGAGCCTGTCCGGTTGGTTCAGTCCTCATCCGCGGATCTCCCTTGAAGGCCGAGCAATGGACAAAACGACTAGCATATCCAGATTTGAGCGTAGAATCATCGCCCGGGAAATGTCAAATTAGAAGGCCGAATCTGGATTTCTCGCAAGAAATTGGCCACAAATTGTGGCTCGGGTCGGCAAAACCTCTGGTCCGGAAGGCGCCTATTGTCGAATAGGTTTTCGGCAAGTAGTCTATCAAGGGAGAATTGCCTTGCTCAGCCATGCCTCCGGCTATGCCATTTCCGCGATGGGGCACATTGCCGCCGCCGGTGGAAAGCCGGTCTTGGTCAAGGAGATTGCCGAAGCCGCGGCGATTCCCGGGCCGTATTTGGGCAAGATCATCAATGCGCTTGCCAAGCGGCGGCTGGTCAACACGCAACGGGGCGTCGGCGGGGGAGTCACACTGGCCAAGCCGGCGACGGATATGACTCTGCACGATGTGTGCGTGGCTCTGGATGACCCGGCCGTTCAGGGACAGTGCATGCTCGGCACGGTCGAGTGCTCCGACGCCCGCGCCTGTCCCGCCCATAAGTTCTGGACGCAGCACCGGACCAAGCTCTACGCGTTCCTTCAATCGACCACCGTGGCCGACGTCGCGGCGTTCGAGTCGCGTCGGCGTTGGCGGGCGGACCTGGACGCCATCACCTCAGAGGTTCCCAAGCCTACCGCCTGAATCTGGGACGCCGAGCCGTAAAGTTCGTCGGCGGCGAGTCTTCCGGGAATTCGGGGGCCGCGTGCGGCGGTCGCGTTCGGGTCGACGCCCGCCGTTCGGCGTCGGCTTGCAAAACATGCGATACTGGTGACGTCTGCTCAAAGGAGTGAAGCATGCAACTCGGAATGATCGGGCTCGGGCGGATGGGTGCGAACATGGTCCGCCGGCTGATCCGCGGCGGGCACCAGTGCGTCTGTTTCGACATGTCGCAGAAGGCGGTCGAGGAATTGACGCGTGAGAAGGCGGTCGGCGCCGCTTCGCTTGCGGAGCTTGTCAAGAAGCTGGACACGCCCCGAACGGTCTGGCTGATGGTCCCGGCGGCCGTGGTGGATAAAACGATTGCGGACCTCGCACCGCATCTTTCCGCGGGCGACACGGTCATTGACGGGGGCAACTCCTACTACATCGATGACATCCGGCGCGGGAAGGAACTGGCTCCCAAGAAAATCAACTACGTCGATGTGGGCACGAGCGGCGGCGTTTGGGGGCTCGAGCGCGGCTACTGCATGATGATCGGAGGGCCGGCCGACACGGTGAAACGCCTCGACCCGATCTTCAAGACTCTGGCGCCGGGGATCGGCACCATCGCGCGCACGCCCGGGCGCGAGGCCTCGGGCGGCACAGCCGAGCAGGGCTATCTGCACTGCGGGCCGTCGGGCTCCGGCCATTTCGTCAAGATGGTGCACAACGGCATCGAGTACGGCCTGATGGCGGCGTACGCGGAGGGGATGGGGATTCTGCGTTCGGCGAACATCGGAAAGAAGGACCACGCGGTCGATGCGGAGACGACGCCGCTGCGCGACCCGGAGCACTACCAGTTCGACCTGAACCTGCCCGACATTGCGGAAGTCTGGCGTCGCGGGAGCGTCATCGCGTCGTGGCTGCTCGACCTTACGGCCTCGGCATTGGCGAAGGATCCCTCGCTGTCGAAGTTCGCGGGCAAGGTCTCTGACTCGGGCGAGGGACGGTGGACGATCCATGCGGCCATCGACGAGGCCGTGCCGGCGCACGTGCTCACGGCGGCGCTTTACGAGCGGTTCAGTTCGCGGGGCGAGGCGGCGTACGCCGACAAGCTATTGTCGGCGATGCGGTTCGAGTTCGGCGGCCACCACGAAAAGCCCGCGAACAAATAGGAACGAAAGGCCGACCATGGTCAGGAACGCGTCTCAATCCGATGCGATGGTCTTCTTCGGCGCGACGGGAGACCTCGCCCACAAGAAGATCTTCCCTTCGCTCCAGGCAATGCTCAGGCGGGGCAACCTGAACATCCCGGTGATCGGCGTGGCGAAGGCCGGCTGGGGTCTTGAGCAATTTCGCGCCCGCGTCAAAGACAGCCTGGAAATGCACGGCGGGCTCGATCCCAACTCGTTCGACAAGCTCAATTCTCTGCTCCGCTACGTCGACGGAGATTACAACGACCCGGCGACGTTTGCCGCGCTCCGCAAGGAACTGGGCTCAGCGCAGCATCCGGTCCATTACCTGGCGATTCCACCCTCGCTCTTCGGACTGGTGGTTGAGCAGTTGGCGAAGGCCGGCTGCACGAAGGGCGCGAGGGTGATCGTCGAGAAGCCGTTCGGGCACGATCTTGCATCGTCGCGGGCTCTCAACACTATTCTGCAGGAGATATTCCCGGAGGATGCGATTTTCCGCATCGACCACTATCTCGGCAAGGCGCCCGTCCACAACATGGTCTTCTTCCGTTTCGCGAACGCCTTCATGGAGCCGTTCTGGAACCGGAACAACATCGAGAGTGTGCAGATCACGATGGCGGAGGATTTCGGCGTGCAGGGGCGCGGCTCCTTCTACGACGCCACCGGCGCGATCCGCGACGTGATCCAGAATCATCTTTTCCAGGTGCTCGTCAACCTGACGATGGAGCCGCCGGTCCGCGCCGATAGCCAGTCGATTCGCGACGAGAAGGTCAAGGTCCTGCGGGCGATCCCGGAGATCAAGGCAACGGAGATCGTGCGCGGGCAGTTCCGGGGTTACCTGTCCGAACCGGGCGTGAAGCCGAATTCAACGACCGAGACGTTTGCCGCCGTTCGGGTCGAGGTCGATTCCTGGCGATGGAAGGGCGTTCCGATGTACATCCGGGCCGGCAAGAACTTGCCGGTGACGTGCACCGAGGTGCTGGTCCGTTTGCGCAAGCCTCCGACGATGTTCAAGGGAGCCAGCCTTTCGTCCAACACGATGCGCCTCCGGATCAGTCCGGACATGACGCTCGCGCTGGGAGTGAACAGCCTGGCGCCGGGCGAGGAGAACCGGGCGATTCCCGTTGAGATGATCGCCGGCCGCCAACCACGCGCCAAGGAGATGGACGCGTACGAGCGACTGCTGGGCGATGCGATGGAGGGCGATTCGACGCAGTTCGCCCGCGAGGACTATGTGGAGGAGGCCTGGCGGATCGTGGATTCCGTGCTCAAAGCCGGGACGCCGCTTCACGATTACGAACCCAAGACCTGGGGCCCGGCCGATGCCATGAAGGGATTCGCCCCGCATGGCGGATGGAGCGACCCGCTTGTCTCGGCGTAGCCGCGTCGATCACGGGCAGATCAGGGTGTTGTACGCCGCGAGGAAGATCGTGAAGTCGGTGTCGTTGACTTGGCCGTCGTGGTTGAGGTCGGCCGGGCAGCCCGCGGGCATGGCCGGATCGGCGCAGTCGAGCACGTCGTAGGACTGAACGAAAAAGATAAAGTCCGCATCGTCCACGGCCCCGTCGGCGTTGAAGTCCGCCGGGCAGGCGTTTCCGGGGCTGCACACGGCCCGGATGCTGACATCATCAACGTACATCGTGGTGATGCCGACAGGCTCGCCCGAGTAGATGTCCAGGGCCTGGAGTCGCTTCTGGCCGTTGCCGCTGTCTCCGTTGCTCCAGGACCGCGAGAAGATGAACTGCTGATTGTCGTAGAAAGCGCTCACCGTGTCGCCGTCGAGATCGACGTCGATACGAAGTTCAACCCATTGGTTCCGGACAAGAGGCACGGGAGTTCCGCCCGGATTGCCGATGTCCTGCACCAGCCCGGTGTCTGCATCGATCGCGATGTCGGTTGACCAGTTGAGATTCAGCGGGTAGGTGTTCAGCAGATTGACGAATGCCCGCCCGTGCGAGCTCGTGGGAACGAGGATGTGAGCCGTAATCGTCCAAGCTCCCGAGGCAAGGTCGGTGACGTAGACCGCGTCGTCGGCCTTTCCGGAGGGATTCGGCGGAGATCCGGCGATCTTCATGGAATTCCCGGCACCGCGGGCCTGTTCGGCGGTGATTGTGCCGCAGCCCGACGACCCGTTCAGCCAGGGCTGCCACCCCGAGACGCCGCAGGCCGAGCCGAGCGGATCGGAGTCGAAAGTGTCGTCGAGTTCTGTGGGGCACGCTGGGGTGAAGGACTGGTGGACGGGGATCGACCGGAGCGGCTCAAACTCTCCGTCCCCATCCGTGTCGGCTTCGATCAGGATGTTGTAGTAGTGGAGCGGATCGGCCTCGGCGAAGCGACCGAGGAGCGGGATCGCCACCTGGCCACCGGCGGGAACGGAGGGCGTGAAGAGATACGGCTCTCCGGGCGGGAGTCCGTTCAGCCCGATCACCCTGGTATCGGGCTGGCCGAGATCGTCGATGACGGTCACACGCATGTCCATTGCGCGAGGGCCTGCGGTGTTGTTCTTGAGCGTTGCCGGCCCGACATCGAACGGCGCGAAGCCGTCGGCGGCGGGCGGGTGGTCGGCTCCGGTCACGCAGAAGTCGGTGCGGAAGATGAGCTGATCGGTCGCGCAGACTGCGCTACCGTCGCGGCCGTTCACGCAGACCTGGAAGCAGGAGACCGCGCCGTCGATCGCGTCGGCCGGGCGCGGCATGGTGATCATGATGTGCTTTGTTTCGCCCGGATTCAGCAGGACCGGCGACGGCGGGTCGGTTGTGAACGACGTCGGGCTTGAGGCGGAGCAGCCGAGATCGGGCTGCAACTCGATCGTGCCGACCGTCGGATCGCTGGAAGGATTGGTGATCGTGATCTGCGCGGTGATGAAGTCGACCGCCGTGCAGGTCGCGAATGTTCCCCAAGGATTGACGATGGGGCGGCACTTTCCAAGGTAGTCGGCGAGGGCCACGCGCTTCACTTCATCGACGGTCAGAACCCGCGAGAAGATCTCGACCTCATCGATGCAGCCCCAGAACTGTTCGATATGGGAGGTGATCGGGGCGGAGGAGCGGGCTCCGACGCGGAGCAACTGCGAGGTCCCGATCGTGAGATTCTGAGCGACCGTGCTCGGTGAACTGACGGGGACGCTCACGCCGTTGACGTAAAGCGTGACCCCCGTGGCGCTGTTGCGTTTGATGGTGGCGGCGACGTGCGTCCAGGTTCCCGGGATGGCCGGACCTCCGGAGTAGGTGCTGGGCGGCCCCACACCGTCGCTGAGGTCCAGGCTGAGCACGCCGGCGCTATTTAGGTAGAGCGCATATCCGCGGAACGGCGCGTACGAGACCGAGAAGGCACGCTTGTCCACGATCATCTGGGTCGCGGGCAGCCCCTGGGGGAGGATCCACGCATCGATGCTGAAATCGCCGGTGCCGACGTTGATGCTCGTGTACGCCGCGACGTCGACGCCTCCGGTGCCGTCCATGCACAGGCCGTGGTTCACCTTGCCGGAACCGCCATACGGAATGAACCCCACGTAGGTCCCGTTGTTCGGACCGGTGAGGTTCGCCGCGACCGTGCCCGACGTCTCATCGAGCGGCAGCCACAGGACCATGTTCGAGGGCGGGCTGGTGCAGCCGCAGCTGAGCACCGCGGATTTCGTGTTCTGGTACCCGCACGGGCCCGAAATCTCGCAATAGAACGAGCACAGGCAATCGGCCGTGCTCACGGGGTTGATTGTGAGAGTCGGCGTCTTCGCCCCGGAGAATCGACCGCCGTCCACAACGGTCTGGTACGCGCCGGTCTTGGGCTGGCAGATTTTGTACCATTGGTAGGTGATCGGCTGCGAACCGGTGGCGGCCACCGTGAAAGAAGCCGATGCCCCCGGGGAGACCGAGACGTTCGTCGGGTGCTTTGTAATTGACATCGGCGTCGGCCAGAAGATCGACGCGGTGTTCGTCTGCTTCTTGTTGCAGCAGCCGTCTGTCACTTCGCAGTAGTACTGGCAATTGCAGCCGACTCCAAGCCCCATGGGACCGACCGTCAGGGTCGGCGTATTCCAGCCGCTGACGCCCGCTCCCCCGGTGATCGGCGACCAGCCCTTGCCGTTGCAGGAGCGGAACCACTGGTACTTCAGCGGCCCGTTTCCGACGGCCACCGTGGAAAGCACGACGGTCTGCCCGTCGGACGCCGGCACCGACACCGGTTGCTTCGTGAACCCGATCGGCGGGCATGTCGGCCGAATAGAGCTGATGTACGCAAGCGAGTCGTAGTATGGATCTCCCCGATCGGCGATGATGAAGATCAGCGTGTTCAGCCCCGGATTGGCCGTCCCGGTGACGGTGCAGACCGCCGTGTTGTTGGTCTTGTTGATAAGCACTCCGTCCAGCTCGGTCTCAACGCGAACGCCCATGTCTGGATGGGAGACGTTGATCGGCTTCGAAGCGACGTACGCGATGTTGTTGGCGACGGCGGTTCCGTTCAGGAAGATCCCGAAGCCGTCGATATAAGTTGAGCCGACGTATTCGGGGTATTCCTCGGATCCGAAGGTGAGATCGAACGCGAGGGGGCTGGAGGTGGAGCTCGGATTGTTGAACGTCACCGTCAGCTGCGCGCAGTTGTAGTACGTGGAGTTTCCGGAGACCGCGGTGAGCATTGCGTTTTGGGCGGCGTTTGCCGAGACCCAGGCGAGGTTGCTGGTCCCGGCCTGGGAGTTCGGGCCGGTCGCGCCCATGGTGGCGTAGCCCGTGCTCAGAATCACGCCGTTGCGGGTCATGCCGTAGCCGTTGGGGTTCGATCCGACCGTGTAGGTTCCGACCTGCTTTCCGTAAGCGGCGAGGGTGGCGCTGACGAAGGTGAATCCTCCGCACTCGAAAAGTTGGGCGCCCATGGCGTTCGCCGTGGGGTTTTCGGTCACAACAATCTGGGCGTGTGCGCCCGTCAGGAGCAGCGCGCTCAGGACCGCCCCGATCGCACGACGCCAGGAACCGACGGGAAAGGCCCATGTGATGCGATTCGATGCAAACATCAGAATTCTCCTGCAAATCACTTCCGGGGAAGGGCCGGAGGAGTTCTCGTAGCGTGCCAGCGGATCGGTCGGGCCGCCGCGGCGGCCGCTGGCCTATACCCACCCCCACGAGATTGCGTTCCAACCCCCGATATCTTGCAGTCGTTCTCCGAGATTGTTCCGCTTCCGCGTCGGGCCCAAGGCGGAGCGTGGAGATACCGCCGGTTAGAATCTGCCGTCGATCGAGGCCACGGGCGGCCAGAGGAACATGTTTCATGGATGATCCAGTGCTGGTCCAGGCTCGCTCGCACGCCGACGCGGGTCGCACGGAACAGGCACTCCAGATCATCCGGCGGGCCCTCGACAAGGCCCCGGCCAACCGGGCGTACCTCGAGCCGGCGATCGCCCTGCTGGTCAGGCTCGGCCGCATTGACCAGGCACAGTTCCTGATCGCCCGAGCGGCCGGGCAGAACCCGCGTGACCCGGCGATCCTGAAGCACGGAGCGGACCTCGAAATCAGGCGCAAGCGATACGCCGAGGCGGAGCAGTTCTACCGCCGCGCTCTGACGCTCGAGCCGACGAATATCGAGACCATGGCATCGGTCGCCGCGATGATGTACCACCAGGGCCGGGTGGACGAGGCGTGGGCGTTTGCGCGGAGGATGTACGAGGCCAATCCCACCGACTATCGCACCGTTTCGATCTACGCCGGATATGCCGAGATGCTCGGCGATCTCGACGAAGCGGTGCGCGTGCTCCGCAGGATGCTGGACCACTCGCCCAACGATCTTCCGGCGCTCCAGGCCCTGATGATCCCGATGGTCCGGATGCACGGGCTCGACCCGGCCGTCATCCTTCAGTACCACGTCCGGCTCGGCAGCGTCCTGACACACCTGATGCGCGATCAGCAGCGCCCGCACCCGAACACCCCCGATCCGGAACGCCCCCTCCGCATCGGCTATTGCAGCCAGGACTTCCGGAATCGCTCGGTCGGCCATTTCATCGAGCCGATCCTTGCGCACCACGACAAGAGCAAGTTCAGCATCGCGTTGTATCACCACGTGATCAGCGAGGACGAACTCACCGCCCGCCTGCGCGGGCACGCGGCCCTGTATGTCCCGACCCAGAAACTGGGCGAGAGCGCCCTCATCGAGCGCATCCGAAGCGACAGAATCGACATACTGATCGATCTTTCCGGTTACACGTCCGGCTCGCGTCAGATCATCGCGCTCGCGGCCAAGCCCGCCCCGATCCAGTACACCTACCTGGGCTATCCCAACACCACGGCACTTCCCGCGATGGACTACCGAATCGTGGATTGGCATACCGACCCGGCCGGTTCGGAACATCTTGCGACCGAAAAACTGGTGCGGATGGAGGGCTGCTTCCTCTGCTACACACCGCCGCCGCACGGGGGCGACGTCGCCCCGCCGCCGAGTTTGACGCAGGGTCACGTGACCTTCGGTTCATTCAACACGATCACCAAGGTCGGCAATCCGGTGCTCGACGTCTGGGCGCGGGTCCTGCTTGAAGTACCGGGATCGCGATTGCTCCTGAAGTCACTCGGCCTCTCTTCACCGCTGACCCGGGAGCGGATCTGGACCCATCTCGCTTCCCGCGGCATTGCCCGAGATAGAGTCGAACTGCTCGAGGAAACCAAGGGCAAGCACGAACACCTCGCGATGTACGGCAAGGTCGATATCGCCCTCGACACCTGGCCTTACAACGGAACCACGACGACCGTCGAGGCGTTGTACATGGGCGTTCCGGTCATAGGCCTCGAAGGGCGCACGCACGTTTCGCGCGTCGGAATCAGCCTCTTGAATGCCGTCGGCCTGCCCGACCTGCTCGCGAAGGACGAGGACGACTACGTCCGCACAGCGGTGGCACTCGCCTCCGATCAGTCGCGCCGGATCGATCTCCGCTCGACGCTCCGCGACTCGGTGCTCAAAGGCCCGCTCTGCGATCACGCCGGATTCACGCGCCGGCTGGAGGAGCACTATCGCGGCGCGTGGCGGGATTGGTGCGCGCGGAAGCAGGCCGACCCGAGTTTGTGACCGCCTCCGCTGACTGCTCGCGGCAAGGGCTCAGCAGCCGGAGAAAACCCCGTTGTACATGGTGACGAAGAGGACGAAATCCGTGTCATCGGTAATGCCGTCTGCGTTGAGATCACCCACTGCGCTCTGGAGGATTAAGTATGAATAGTTGAACAGCACGAAGTCGTTCATGTCAACGACTCCGTCGCTGTTGATGTCCGCGTAACTGAGTGTTGGGGCGGCACCACAGGGCGGGCGGCTATCGGTCGCGAAGGTGATCTGCGCGGCGGCGGAGGCGCCCCCGGAATTGGTCACGGTCCAGTTGGCGCCAAAGGTGGTCGGGCCTTGCGTGACGGCAAGAAAGTAGACGGTGGGCGGCAGGCTCGTGCCGTTCTGATTCGCGTACGGAGATCCCGCCGCCGTCTGCGGGCCGGTGGCGACCATCGCGGTACGGGGAGGTTTGGCGGGCAGTCCGAACGAAAGCTGGGCGTACGACCCGCCGCCCCCGGAGGGTCCGTCCGGCGACGTCGCAAGGCTCTGCGCAACGAGTTGCCCAAAGGCATCATAAAGCCCAAGATTCCAACCCACGGTGTAGGCGGAATTGGGCATCGAAATATCGAGGTAAGTCACGTCCGGAAGTGGCAGGCCGGTTCCGAGGCTGAAGACGGGGGCCGCGTTGAAGTCATTCGGAAACGTGAACATCAGCCATTCAGGCCCTCCGGCCACGTTGAGAACCTGTGACTGGTATGTGGGCGTGAGGGGAGAGTAAGTACTGCCCAAGGCGCTCAGGTCATTTCCCAAGAGGACCGGGGGTCCGAGTTGGGCAAACGAGTGCGAAGACGACGCCACCAGACCGCACGCAATCACGATCGTTCGGACCAAAATAGTGCTTTTCATCGGTATCACCCCTTTGCCCGGACCGGGCATTTTCATTCTACCGCACGATACAAGCCTTCTGCCAAGGCATTCCGGAGAATCCCGGAGGCCGACGTATTTTTTGGCGACGGTCGGCCCCAGAGCCCGCCGTCGTTCGCGGTCGCGGCCGAGTTCCGGCGGAGAATGCGAGGCGAGCGCTACGGGCACACCAGCGTGTTGTACGCCAGGACGAAGATCACGAAGTCGGTGTCGTTCACGACGCCGTCGCCGTTTACGTCTGCCGAGCAGACCAGCGGCATGGCCGGGTCGGTGCAGACCAGCAGGTCGTACGATGTGACAAACACCACGAAATCGCCGTCCTCTACGATCCCATCGAAGTTGAGATCGGACGGACAGCGCACACGTTCCAGCGAGCGGTACGCATCCACGAAGCCCCAGCCCGTGCCCGTGTCGTACCCGGCCGGCCCGATATTGCGGCAGCCCTGCTGGAGCGCCTTCTCCACCTGCACCGCCGTCAGCGACGGCTTGTACGAAAGCACGAGCGCCGCCGCGGCCGACGTGAGCGGCGAGGCGAATGAGGTGCCGTTGACGCTCACGTAGTCGGTGCCGTTGTATCCCGAGGCGGCCTGCCAGTCGGTCGTCGCAATCGAAACACCCGGCGCCGAAAAATCGAGGCCGGTTCCAAACTGGCTGAAACTCACCCGCTGACCGTTGACGTCGAGCGCCGCGACCGCATTGACGCTTGCCACGCTCGCCGGATAGCCGATCGACGAAGCGCCGCTGTTCCCCGCCGACGCGAAATGCACGATTCCCGCGGCCTTGGTTGACGAGTATTTTGCGTCGATCGTGCTCGACGTAAAGCCGTACCCGTTGCTGTTATTGGTTACCCGTGCGCCGATGGTCTGCGCAAACGCCAGCGAGTTCACAGTCCAGCTGGCCGAACTCGACCACGAGCCGTCGCACGCCAGCGAGGAAATGAAAGTCCGTGCCGACGCGATGCGGGTGTTCGGGGCGAGCCCGGGAACACCCAGCGCATTGTTGATCTTTGCCGAGACGCATCCGGCGACCGCCGTCCCGTGCTTGTCGCACGCATTTTTCGGACTTCCATCGCCGCCGTTGGATGTGGTGTCGGTGCCCGCGACCTGGTTCAGATCCGGGTGCGTTGGGTCCACACCCGCGTCGATGATGACGTCGATGATCGACGACACCCCCGTCGAGATATCCCACGCCTTCACCGCCTCCATGTCCTGCCCGACCACGCCCCCGGCGTACTGGGCCGTGTTTCGGAGGTGCCAGCACGAGGTGAAGAAGGTGTCGTTGGGCACAAGGTCGGAATGCCCCGTGAAGATCATGTCCGGCTCGGCGTATTCCACTTCCGGCAGCGCCGCCAGCCTGTTGGCCATTTCCAGAACCTCGAATCCGTCGCGCGATGCGCTCCTCACCCGGAAGAGCCCGAGCGTGTCCGCGTACGCCTCGTCGAGAACGACGCCCGCGCCGAGCGACTCGATGATCTCTCTCGCGCGGGCGGGCGCCAGATCCTCCCGGAAACCCACCAGCAGGTCACGCGTCACCACCACCGGGCCGCCGTCTGTCCCGAAGAACACCGGCGAAACAAACTCGGGCCCGTCTCCACGCTCGCGAGCCTGCACGGCGGCCGCCGACACGATCCCCCGAACCGTTTCGGCCGAACGCGAATCTTCCGCGACCGCGCGAAGCGTCAGGCCGGGAATGGGCAGCTGCGTGCCCGTCTCGCCCAGCACTCCGGCGATCTGCACGATCGATCGGGCTCCGACCGCGTCAAACGTCGCCACCCTGCTCGTATCCAGCGCCATCGAGCGCATCTGCTTGAAATACATGTAATGGAAGTCCGGCGTCTGCGCGGCCGCGATGCCCCCGGCAAGCACAACCAGCATCGATCCGATCTTCACTCGTCGCATGGATTCATCTCCCTTATGTTCGGCTAGTATGCCCGATCGCAGGGTGAACTGCAAACGCAATTGCAAATCAGGCCGTTCCGCTTCCGCCCGAAACTTCCCCGCAGCGCGAGAATCGGTACGCCTAGCCGTCACAAATTCAGGGCTTCTCGTTTGGGCCCGGCCTACTTGCCGAAGACCGCAAGGGCGAATGAAGCACGTTCCTTGGCGACCGGTTCGAGGGTGCCCGCCGCCTTCGCCGCCGCAAGCAGCGCCCCGACCTCGTCCTCTCGTTTCAGCCGCACAAGGCACTCGATGAGCGCGCCCGTCTCGCGCGGGCCGTGACCGGCGGCCGCATCCGCCGCCTTCAGACTCTCGCACGCCTTCTCCAGGTCGCCCCGCTGCGCGTAGTAGCGCCCACGCCAATACCACGGCGAAGCTTCGCCCGGCGCCATCTTGATGGCGGCATCATGGCACGCGACGGCCGCTTCCTGATCCCCCTTGGCCGCAGAGAGCACGCCCAGGTTCGACATCGCGAGGTGGCACTTGGTGTCGAGCGAAAGCGCCCTCTGGAACAGCACCTCCGCCTCCGCGTACTTGGCCTGCTTCATCAGTTCCACGCCGCGATTGTTCAGCGAGATCGCCGACTCCGACGGGAAGATCGCGATGATCTCGTTGAACTGGGCAAGGAAACCCTTCGGGTCGGTGGTTTCGTACTTTGAGCGAACGCTCGCCGCCTCGCCCGCGCGCCCCGCCCGCGTCAACGCCGCGGCCAGGGCTGCCGCCTCGTTGAACGGCGTCGGGTTCCGGTCCACCGCGGCCTGGAAATCGGCCACGGCGCCGGCCGTATCGCCCTGCTTCGCCCGCGTTCTCCCGCGCCAGTAGTAGGGGTTTGCCTCCTGCGGAGCCAGCGAGACGGCCTTGTCGTGGTGCAGTTTGGAGCCCGCGATATCGCCCTTCGCCGCCAGCAGAATCCCGAGGTTGGAATGAACGTACGAGTAATTTGGCGTCAGGGCGAGGGCGCGCCGGAAGCGATCCTCCGCCTCGTCGTACCGCCCGCGCCGCATCAGCGCCAGCCCGTAGTTCATCTGCGCCCGCCCGGACTCGGGAGACTTCGACGCCGTGTCCCCCCACAGCGAAAGATCCGTCCGCCAGACCAGATTGCGCTCACGCGTCAGGAAGATCAGCGGCACGGTGAGCACGAGGCAGATGAGCGAGAACACAAGCCGCGGCGAGGACGCCAATCGCGCGACAATCAGCCACAGACCCACGGCCCCAAGAAGGAACAGCCCGGCGACGGGCAGGTACGGCCGATGCTCGTTCACCATCTCCGCCAGCGCCACCACGCTCGAGGTAGGGGAGAGCATGAGAAGGAACATCCCCACGAAGAACGGCACGATCGGCACGCTCCGCGCCAGGCGCACGCAAACCGCGAAGACGCCAAGCCACCCGGCGCCCGCGAGCCAGACCCGCGGGTCCATCACCGCCCGGGCGAGCGAATAGGGAGGCGAGCCCGGCGGCAGCATCGACGGGTCCGCAGGAACGCCCGAGATCGGATACGCCGATTCGTCCGCGACAAGGCGAACCGGCGCGAGAACCTCCGCGATGTAGTACCACCACGCCCGAACCTGGGTCAGGAGATAGACGCCGCTGGTCATGCCGTAGGCGGCGCGGGTGCTGCTGTCCTGCAGCGGCGAGAGTTTCTTCCAAACCACGAGAAAGACGACGGTCACAACGAAGAACGGGGCGCAGCGCACCCAAAGTCCCGGCTTGAACGGGCGAAGAAGAAGCGGAGTGTCCCCCATTCCCGGCGCGAACAGCGCATCCGCCAGCACCAGAACCCCGCAGAACGGCACGGCCTCGACCTTTGTCAGCATCGCCAGCACGTACAGCAGCAGCGAGACCGCCATCGTCCATGGGCGTGCTCTCCCCGCCAGACGTGCCAGGTAGAGGGCAAGTGCCGGCATGAGGAACGCCGCGGTGAGCAGGCTCGAACGGGCCGAGAGATAGTTGAGGCAGCCCGTCGTCATCGGGTGCACCGCGAAGATGATCGCCGCACCCAGCGAAATCAGTTCTCCGTCGCGCCCCCGGATTCCGGGTACAGGCGCCAGCCCGCGCTCGCCGATCAGTAGCCGCCCGACAAGGAACAGTCCAAACGCCACCACGAAATGCAGCAGCATGTTGGTCCAGTGCCACACCCGCATGTCGTAGCCGTCGCCGAAGAGCCGTTCCGCGAGCGCGTAGTTCAGCGCGTACGTCGTCTGGAGCACAGGCCGGTAGTCCACGTTGCGAGCCAGCACCGAAAACGTCGCCGGGTCGCGGAAGTAACGGGGGATGAAAGACAGGCTTCGGACGTACGGATTCTGCTCGATCGAATGCCAATCGTCGAGTGCCAGTGCGTTGCGCGAGCTGTTCGAATAGGCGAGGACCACCAACACGCCGATCACGATTATCGCAAACCACGCAAACACTCGGGCCCGCCGCAGCGTCGACATGCCGCCCGCGTCTGAATCGTTGGAATTCTGTTGGAAGTCTGCTGTCATAGCCCTTCGTTCAAACAGCCATCACAATCGTCGAACCACGCGGAGCGGTTCTTCTCACGCTTGGGTCTCCGCGGGTGCCGGCGTCAACGGTGCTGCCGAACGCTGGCTCTTGATCCCGAGCATGCTGTAGAAGAACGACATGAGCACCGTCTGGGCCCCGAGCGCGATAAGCGTGGAACCGATCACCATGACGCGGAGCGTCGAGCCCGTCTCTGCAGCCTGAATCTGTACCGTCAACGCCTTGTAGATGAGCGAGCCGACCATGCCCACGCCGGCCAGAAGGACCAGCCCACCCGCCAAAAGGCCACGCTCCAGTGTGAAATAGGAAAAGAGCCTTTGCTGATACTTCGCCGGAGGACCCAGTTCCAGTTCCGTGGCGTAGATCCTCGCCGCCGCGCCGATGCTCAGCGCCGTGAAGCCGACCAGCACGCAGAGGCAGCCGAGCACGAGCGTGTGGATGTCGAGCGGCAAGCCGAAGACGCGAACCGGCCCGGTTGCCACCAGTCCCGAAAGCACTAGCCCGATCAGCATGAGCAGCGCCCCGGGCAACGCAAGCGTCCATCGCGGGCTCAGCAGCAGCATGAAGCGGAGATGCCGCCAGCCGTCGCGCCAGGGACGAAGGTGGGGCGGGCGCGAGCGGCCATCGGGATTTACCGTGATCGGGACGTCGACGATGCGATGCCCGGCGAGCGTGGCCTTGATGATGTGCTCGGAGGCAAACTCCATTCCAGTCGTGCGGATCGGCAGCGACTCGAATGACGCCTTCGTGAAGGCGCGCAGCCCGCAGTGAAAATCCGAGACCGGAGAGTGGAAGAGAAGTCGCCCGATCGTCGAAAGCGCCGGCGCCCCTATGTACCGGTTCTTCCACTTCATCGCTCCCGGCATCACTCTTCCCAGCCGACGCGACCCCATCACGAGGTCATTTCCTTCGCGAAGCTTTTCGACGAAGTTGAAGCACTCGGAGAAATCGTGCTGGAGGTCCGAATCTCCCATGATGATGTATTTGCCTCGGGCGGCAGCAATCGCGCCACGCAGAGCCGCGCCGTACCCGCGCACCGGCACCGCAACCACGCGCGCCCCCGCACGCCGGGCCAATTCCTGCGAACCATCGGTGCTGCCATTGTCGCCCACCACAACCTCAGCCGAGAGGTTGTGTTCCCGGATGCAGCGATGCGCCGCCTGCACACACCGCTCGATTGTTTCCGCCTCGTTCAGGCAGGGCATCACGAACGAGACTTCAAGTGTGCCGGCATCGCTCATCGAACCGGCGGCCGTCCCAGCGCCCTTCAGCCCTTTTTCGATGGCCTGTTGCATTCGCCCCCTCAACTACTACAACTGCGTCACGATGATCCCCGCACCCACGATCAGCGACCCCACGAGCAATTTCCAATTCAGCGCCTCGCCCAGAAACATTGCCGCCATCACCGGAACCACCACGAACGCGATCGCCGTGAAGCAGTACGCCCTCGCCAGGGGCACATCACGTAGCGCCCATATCCACAGCACCGTTGCAAACCCGTAGATCACGAGCGCCCCAAAGAACAGCGGCGACCTCGCCAGCGCCACCGCTCCCTCCGCTGCCGGCACACCCACGAACACCTTCGAGCACTGCTTGAACAGCAACTGCCCGATGCCCAAGAGCAGCGCGACCGAGACCAGCGATAAGACCTTCCCAAGAGTCATCGTGCGGAGCGTCCCGGCCCGCCCATGGGCCATCCCTCGTTCAATGTGTGTTCGGAACATCGGCCGGAGGACCCAAGGACTGTAACCGATTTCACGTTGCACCTCCGCCGCAGCGGCCCTTGCAAGAAAATACCCCGGGCACGGGCCCCGGGGCTTGGGAGTGGTTCACGCCATCGCAGGCGGTCACGGGCAAAGCAGTTCGTCGTACGCCGCCACGAAGATCACGAAGTCGGCGTCGTCCACGAAATTGTCCGCGTTGAAGTCCGAGGGGCAGTCGATCGGCATCAGCACGTCGGCGCAGTCCAGGATGTCGTAGGCCGCGGCGAACATGACGAAGTCGAAGTCATCCACCTGGCCGTCGTTGTTGAGATCGCACGCGCAGGTCGGGGCCGCGTGCACGGCGCCCCAGTAGCCGGCCATGACGGAGAAGTACGGAGCCCCGGTCATACGGCCCGTATCGGGCTGTCCGATGGTGCCGCTGACGGTGAAGGTCCCGTCGGTGCTTGTGCCGCCGCCGGCGTCGATCGTGAACCAGGAGAGATCGAATTCCTGGCACGGGCTCTCGAAGACCACGTCGACGAAGTAGCCCGAGTTGGCGAATGTGCTGGTGGGGAAGCCCCCGCCGTACTGGTAAACGCCGTTGGGGCCGTCCTCTCCCGAGCCCAGCCCGCGCAGGGGAGGGTTGATCACGGCCGAATCAAAGACATTGTGCGTTGCGCTGTACCAGCCGTCGGGCGACAGCACCGAGATGATGTAGGTGGTCCCGGCGCTGATGGGGATCGGGCCGGGGAACAGGACCTGCGTCCAGCCCGGGCCGACGAACGGCGGGATGACCACCGAGCCCAGGGGAAAACCCCCGGCTGTCCACAGCGTGGCGGTATTGGCTCCGGTATTGCTCGCGCTCACCCAGAAGCGGGCGCCGACGACATTGCCGGCGACCGACGAATTGAACTTGGTTCCCACCTCGATCGACGGCCCGTCGTTGAAGTTGTCAAGGACCGGGACCATGTCGGGCGGAAAAATGGACGTATCGCAGAGCGGCACCGGACGGGCCTGCGCCCTGGAGAGCAGCAGCAGGCAGAACGCCGCAACTGCGAGCTTCGTGTGCTTGGTGTATTTCATGGCAAGTCTCAAATTGAACAATCGGTGTGTACGGAAAGGAATAGACGGATCGCTCGTTCGGTCGGCTTGGAAAGCCCCGGCCCGCGCGGGTGGGCCGGGGAATTCCCGGATCGGTTCTAGTTGAGCTTGCCGAACTTAATGTAGCTGTTGGCCTTCAGAACCGTCGCCGCGGCATTCGACACACGCTGCGCCCACTTGAACGTGAAGTCTCCGCCGCCATCGCCGACGACGAACGATCCCTTCATGGAGAAGTGGGCCGTGCCCGGCACCGCCGTCGGCTGGTATCCGCCCTGAGTGGCGTTGTCCGTCGTGACCACCGTGCCGTAGAGGTTCGAGGTCCCGCTGTCTTCCGCGAGCCAGCCGTATTGGATCGAGACGTTGGCCGTTCCCGGCACGTCAAACGCGAACTGGAAATCGGGCGCCGCGTTCGTGTTGGCGACGAAGATGTTCGCCTCGAACTCGTAGATATCTCCGGCGGCAAGCCCGGTGAGTTTCAGATCGGCATCGTTGTCCAGGGTCGCATCGCTCGTGATGGACTGGTCCGCGGTCTTGCGCTTCAGGGTCATACCCGCTCCCGTCGCGCCGGTCGGTCCCGTCGGACCTGTCGGCCCGGTCGCACCATCGGCTCCATTGGTCCCGTTGGTCCCGTTCGCACCCGTTGGTCCCGTCGGCCCGGTTGCCCCGTCGGCGCCATTGATCCCATTGGTCCCGTTCGTGCCGTCCGCACCCGTCGCACCCGTGGCTCCGGTGGCGCCTGTTGCGCCCGTGGCTCCCGTGGCGCCCGCCGCCCCATCAGAGCCATTGGTCCCGTTCGTGCCGTTCGCGCCCGTGGCACCCGTCGCGCCGGTTTCTCCCGTCGCTCCCGTGGCACCGGTGGCGCCTGTTGCACCCGTGGCGCCAGTGGCCCCGTCGGAGCCATTGGTCCCGTTCGTGCCGTTCGCGCCCGTGGCACCCGTCGTCGCCCGGTTTCTCCCGTCGCTCCCGTGGCACCGGTGGCGCCTGTTGCCACGTGGCACCGGTCTCGCCCGTCGCACCCGTTGCGCCTGTTGCACCCGTGGCGCCAGTGGCCCCGTCGGAGCCATTGGTCCCATTGGTCCCGTTGGTTCCATCAGCACCCGTGGCGTCGTACTTCGTTGCACCCGTAGCGGCGGTGGCCCCGGTCTCGCCGGTTGCCCCGTCGCGCCGTGGCTTCATTGGTCCCGTTGGTTCCATCAGCACCGTGGCCCCTGTCGCTCCTGTCGCGCCCGGTGGCCCTGTTGCTCGGTATCTCCCGTCGCGCCCGTCGCACCCGTGGCCATCGGGCCATTGGTTCCGTTCGTGCCATCCGCGCTTGCGGTGGCCCTGTCGCTCCTGTCGCGGCCGTGGCGCCGTGTGTCCTGTCGCTCCCGTGTCGCCCGTCGGGCCGGTGTCGCCCTGCGCGGCGACCAGGGCCCAGTCAACGTTGTCCACATCCGGGGCGCCGCCGTTGTCGCCGGTCAGATTGATGTACGAAGCCGTTGTAGAGAAGACCGTGTCGGCCACGTTGTACGTGCCCATCGCAGCCACGCCTTCCTCAGTTCAGGCCGGGTGAGCCCGTGGCGCCGGTCGGGCCGTCGGGCCCGTGGCCCCGTCATTTCCGTTGGTCCCGTTCATTCCGTCGTTGCCCGTGGCGCTGTGTCGCGGTGGCTCCGGCGCCCGTGGCTCCCGGCGGCTCCGTCGGAACCGTTGTTCCGTTGGTCCCGTTCATTCCCGTCGTTGCCCGTGGCGCTGTCGCGCCGGTGGCTCCGTGGCTGTTGCACCCGTGGCTCCCGTGGCGGCAGCGCTCCCGTCGGCGCCGGTAGTCCCGTTCGTGCCATTCGTGCCGTCACCCGTCACGCTGGCTCCGGTGGCACTGTTGCCCCGTGGCTCCCGTGGCTCCCGACGTCCGTCGGAACCGTTGGTCCCGTTGGATCCGTTCATGCCATCGGCACCCGTCGCACCCGTGGCTCCGGTGGCGCCTGTTGCGCCCCGTGGCTCCCGTGGCAGCACGGCGCCCCGTCCGGGCGTGGTCCCGTTGGTTCCATCTTTCACCCCGTGGCGCGCGGTCGCTACCGTTGCGCCATCGCCCGGTGGCCGGTCTCACCGGTTGCCCCGTCGCCCCGTGGCACCATTGGTCCCGTTGGTTCCATCAGCACCCGTGGCACCAGTCGCGCTGTCGCGCCGGTGGCCCCTGTTGCTCCGGTATCTCCCGTCGCGCCCGTGGCGCTTCGTGGCGCCGTTGTCCCGTTGGTTCCATCAGCACCCGTGGCACCAGTCGCCTGTCGCGCCGGTGGCCCCCGTCCCGCTCGGTATCTCCGTCGCGCCATTGGCTCCAGTTGCATCCATCGGCGCTGTCGCTCCCCGTGGCGGTCGCTCCCGTGTCTCCCGTGGCCCCGTCAGTCCCGTGGCACCGTCGTTGGACCGTTCATGCCATCCGCACCCGTGGGCTACGTCGCGGCCCCGTCGCGCTGTTGCGCTGTTGTTGCGTGGCCTCCCGTGGCTCCGGACGGGCCGGGGTTGCCGTTGAGGCGAAGGCGGCGTAGAGACGCGCCATCGACCTTCTGGCGTGCGGCAAGGGTCGAATAGCTGCCCGAGCCCGCGGGGGACCGGACGTCGATCTCGATCCAGCGTTCATTGCCCGCGAACGTGCCCGGGCCAAAGTCGAGTTCGACGCTGAAGCGTCCGCGCACCAGGTTCAGCCCGGTGACGCCCAGCTCGCTGCCGATCTGCGTGCCGCCGATCGCGGCGGTGTAGAGACGGAACTTGAGATCGGTGGTCGAGACAACGCTGGGGCCGCTGCGCAGTTCGCCCTGGTAGACGAAGCTCGTGCCCATCGGAGTCTCGACGGCGAGCGCCCGCGGCAGGGTGGCGTCCGGAAGACCAAGGCCAATGGCCAGGCCGCAGATGCAGGTCAACGTCTGAACGATGCGATGTGCACGCTTCATGAAAAGCCTCCTGATGAAATGGCTACCCCGGACCCCATAATGACATACCCCGCGTCAACGCGATGACCGAACAGCACCGCACGTTCGGTCACACGATGTAATTGAACCCCAATCCCAAAGGCCCAACGCAAATTCCCAACGCCCACCAATCATCCCGCGCTCGTTCCCCACGAACGAGCAGAAGTCTGTATTGATACACGAAACACAGCCGCCACGAAAGGGCTTGGGGGAGCATTTCTCAGAATCTTTGTTCGCATCGAGAAAAGGACGTCCCCCGCGTTGGGGTGTTCACCCCATGGGCGATCTGATTCTGGCCACGCATGAATTGGTCCAGAGAGACAGTGCGATCGGCCGGCTCTCAACTGGCAAGTCATTCTGAAAATGGAAATTACGTAACGCACGCTCGTTTGCCTTGTGGGCGCTTCGCCGGACCTTGCATGCCCGGCGAGCGCGGCTCTCAGGGGCTCAACCGGCGATAGACGAAACGTCTCATAACTCCTATTAGTTTCCTGGCTCTCTCGAAAACGAGCATCAGGACGCCTCCGACGCGCGCCCGGTTTGGGCAGATTCGGGATGGAACATTGCAATCTTGCGAAAGAGGAGCGGCCCAGCGCTACGGGCAAAGGAATGCGTCGTACGCGGTCGCGAAAATTACAAAGTCGTGGTCGTCTACGAACCGGTCTGCGTTGAGATCGGCCGGGCAGCCCGCGGGCATCGCCGAGTCCTCGCAATCAAGGATGTCGTACGCACGGGCGAAGATCACAAAGTCGGAGTCGTCCACAAGGTCGTCGGAATTGAGATCCGCCCGGCAGAATGCGTGATCGCTGTAGAGAGCCTCGTACGCGCCGGCGATCCCTAGGACGAAGCCGTAGGGCTCGCCCTTGATCGTCCGCGCTTCGAACGGGAAAGGTACGCCCCCGATCCTCACAGATTGGAGCGTACCGTTTGCCGAACGCAGCGGGATCATGACCCGGAGATTGCGTGCTCCCGCCCCCGGGTCGAGCGTGAATGTCAGCCTGTTCGAGTCCCACACGAGCCCGTTGAATCTGGTGGAGCCGCGTCCGTCCAGCCACGCGAGCAATTGACGTGCGGTAATGACCGGGACGCCTCGGGCTCGCGCCGAGGCGATGATGGCATCCGCCCCGGAGGATTGAGCGCTGTCGGTGTGCATGTTGGCGCAGAAGACGCCGAAAAACTGGTCCGGCCCGAGCGCGCCATCGAGCAGCGCATCGGCGTGCAACGGGTACGACTGGCCGGATTCATCGGTCATCTGCGTCGCCACCTGGTAGACGTCGATCAGCGAACCGTCCAGATCGGCGAATCGCATCGGAATCGCCGAGCCCGTGAACATTCCCGGGCGGTCTTGCACCCATCCCGGGGGCCAGTAGTAGTAGTTCGTGTCGAGGCGGATCCCGTTGGCGAATTCAATTTTGGGCATCGAAGCCCAGTCGGACCATGCGATGCAGTGCGTGCGGCTCGTCACCGGCGCCGGTACGCTCGGGATTCCGGCGCGAAGTTGTTCCAACTCGCTCGGCAGTTCAACGGCGAGGTACTCCGGGGTCCACACCGCGCAGCCGGGGAGCGGATGAAGGCCGATCTCGAAACCTTCGGCGTCGAACGCCGCGGCCTGCGCGTCAGCGATCGGGGTGCCCACGAAGAGGTAGGAGGTGCTGCGGATGCACTCCCAGTCGTCCACCGAGCAGCCGGGGTCGCTCATTTCAGATTGCTGCTGGAATCTTCCGGTCGTGCCGTTGTTGGCGTGATCGTCGCCTGTCATGACCACCGCGGCGCGCAGGCCCTTTGGCAAATACCACAGGCGAGGCAGAGGCATTTTCGGACGGACAAACTCGGTGACCATGTTCGCGAGGAGCCGCTGCTGCTCGTCCGCCTGCGGGATGGCGACGCGGTCGAGGTTCACCCAGTCGCGCTGCGGATCGCCCGGGGCATCGCCGTAGAACAGATCGCTCGAACGCAGTGGCGGAAAGCCGTCGCGCTCCTGGCCCGCCCAGGCCGGGTTCCCCTGCCTCGTGTAGACGATCGAGCGGGCGAGATCAAACGCGAAGCACGCAACGCCGCCCCCTGCGGCACCGACGCTCCGCAGGGTGACGGCGGGATGTCCCGCAAAGCTCGAAGGATCGCTGTACAACCACGCGACTGGGACCGCGTCGTGAAGGACGTACAACCCCGCCTCCGAGTGAAACTGGATCGACTGCGACACGATGCCGCCCCCGGGAGCCGCGGACGGATCGATCGCGAGGTACGCATCGGAAACCGCCCCCACAGCATGGCCCAGCCCGCCCAATTCCGCCAGCTCTTCGCGCGGGCGCATCGCGATGAGCTTGCCGCCATCATGCTCTACCCACTCTGCGAGCAGTTGCGTCTGCAACTCGGTCAGGTCAATGTCGCCGACGATGGCGACGGCGTGTTGACGGAGCAGTTCCCGCGTCAGCGTCGTGACATCGACGACGAGAAACGTATTTATGCCCTCGGCCCGCAGGATCTCGGCGAAGTATCGCGAGAACGGGTTCGTGCCTCCGGCGATTATCAGGATCGGACCTCCCTGCCCTTCGCCGGGGGGAGGCGGGGCTGTCGTGAAGCTCCACGATTGATCGGAAACAAGGGAGTTTCCGGCGAGGTCGGTCACGCCTCCGGCGGACAGACGCACGGTGTACGTCGTCTGGTATTCCAGGCTTGTCACGGGCGTCATGAGCACGCGCCGGCCGGGGGCGTCGTAAGAGACCTGAGCATCGACGGGGGTGTTCGAATCGCGCATCAGCAGCGCGCAGGAGTTCGTGACCGACTGCGGGTCGAGTGGTTCATTGAACGCAGCGGCGATCATCGCATTGAGCGGCACGCCGCTCGCTCCGGTCGCCGGCTGGCGCCCGATCACAACAGGCGGCGAGGTATCCGGGTCGACGCTCGTTTCGAACCGCACGTCCACCCAGTAGTTCGAGGCGCTGTACGTGTCGGTGGGGAATGCGGGCGCTCCGCCATACTTGTAGACCCCGTTGCCGTTGCAGAGTTCGGAGGCGGGTGCGGAGAGCGGCGGATTCGAGTGTGTGTCGTCAAAATACCCGTAGGCGAAGGCGTAGTGACCGCCCGGCGCGAAATAGGAGGCAACGTACATGACGCCCGCCTGGATCCGCACGGGTGCCGCGAGGAGAACTTCGCGCCAGCCCGCGCCCGGAATCTGCGCGGCGGTTTCCCGGGCCAGCAGCTCGCCGCTCTCGCTCCAAAGGCTCGCCACGTGCGGCCCCACATTCGCAGCGTGCTTGTAGAATCTCAGGCCCGTGATGAACCCGTCGACTTCGCTGCGGAACTTGACGCCCAGTTCGACCGAGCCGCTGTCGCCGGGATCGGTCCCGACGTCGGGCGTGTCATCAAACAGGGTGCTGGGGTCGGCCGCTTCGACGTGCGTGAATGGCGCGGCAAAGCCGATGGCTCCCAACCACGCGAGCGCCGCACGCACCCAGAATCTGCACAGCCACCGAACCAATCCCCAAGCCTCCGTACGCCCCCGACGAGGGCGTGACCCCTCGGCGGAGTTTACGTTGCCGGCCCGATTCGTGCAAGACCAGCGCGGCAACGTGCGGCGACCATGCCCGCAGCGAAAGCACGCATCTTGATCGGCACTACGTCCGAAGTCCCTCCCCGCCCCGCCCACGCTTTCATCCGGTTGCCGTCGCGTGTCGTGCCTGTGCGCCGTGTGACGGATACTCGGTGGGACCGGCGGCGCGGCCATCGAGCGGCGCGGTCGTGGGAATCGGCGCGGTTCTCCGGCGCGGGGAGCCCGGCAGCAATCTGCATGGGCGAGGGACCGGGCTGAGAAGCGTGGTTTCAAGGGTTCGGCCGTTGCGGGCAATAGAACTCGTCGTACGCCGCGGCGAAGATCACAAAGTCGGAGTGGTCCACAAGACCGTCGGAATTGGGGTCCCCCCGGGCAGTGGGCGCGAACGTCGCAGGGCGCTTGATACGCACCCGCGGCGACCGCAATCCGGCCGGATTGCCGCGGCGCCACGGTCTTCGCTCACTTCCGCTCAGGGGCAGAGCAGTTCGTTGTACGCGTCCACGAAGATGACGAAATCGTTGTCGTCCACCATCGCGTCGCCGTTGAAATCCGACGGGCAATCCAGTGGCATCATCGGGTCGGTGCAGTCGAGGATGTCGTAGGCAGAGGCGAATATCACAAAGTCGGAGTCATCGACCTGGCCGTCGCTGTTGAGGTCGCAGGCGCAGGTGGGGGCCGCGGTGGCGGCGCCCCAGTAGCCGGCCATGACGGAGAAGTGCGGAGCCCCGGTCATGCGGCCCGTATCGGGCTGGCCGATGGTGCCGTTGACGGTGAACGAGCCGTCGGTGCTGGAGCCGCCTCCGGCGTCGATGCTGAACCAGGAAAGGTCGTAGGGATCGGTGGCGAATGCCGCCGGAGCGCCGACGGCAAGCAGCAGCACGCCGGCGAGGACCGGTGCTGCTCTTCGAAGTGCGGCGTGTGAATTGGTCATGTTTCCACTCCGGAACGGTCGCGAATCGGAAATCGGTCAGGAACTCTCGGCATTCGGAAGAGACCCGGCCCGCCAGGGGCGGGCCGGGTGATCGCACAGTCACGCCCACTCACGGCGCGTACTTGGCGCCCCACCTCACAAAGATGTTGGTCGCGGGGTTGTTCGTCGTGCTTCCAGTCGGATCGCTCTCAAGCGTGATGGTGTCGCCAACCGCGAATGAAACCGTGTGGGTGATGTCTGTTGCATTGGTAGCGTTCTCGGCGATCGTGCAGGTAACGCCTGTCGCAACGCCGTTCTTGAAGACAGTGAAGACGATCTGCTGATTTCCAGCGCCGTTCTGCGGTGCCTTGTTCAGGAGAACGCAGAGATTGGACAAAGTGCCCGCCACCGGGATCACTTGCTGGGCATCAGACTCATTCGTCTGGGCCGCCGTGCTCGAGAACATGAAGACATAACGCTTCGCAGAACCCGAGATGGCATTCGCGCCGGTGCCGCCGCCGATGAATGAAGAGCCGGTGCCCGCAACTCCCGTCGCGCCGGTATCACCGGTCGCCCCCGTGGCACCCGTCGCACCCGTAGCGCCCGTTGCACCGGTCGCGCCCGTGGCGCCCGGCGCCCCGTCGGAGCCATTGGTCCCATTGGTCCCGTTGGTTCCATCAGCACCCGTGGCGCCGGTCGCGCCGGTCGCGCCCGTCGCACCCGTAGCGCCGGTGGCCCCGGTCTCACCGGTTGCCCCCGTCGCGCCGGTGGCACCATTGGTCCCGTTGGTTCCATCAGCACCCGTGGCCCCTGTCGCTCCTGTCGCGCCGGTGGCCCCTGTTGCTCCGGTATCTCCCGTCGCGCCCGTCGCACCCGTGGCGCCATCGGAGCCATTGGTTCCGTTCGTGCCATCCGCGCCGGTGGCCCCTGTCGCTCCTGTCGCGCCGGTGGCGCCCGTGGCTCCTGTCGCTCCCGTGTCGCCCGTCGGGCCGGTGTCGCCCTGCGCGGCGACCAGGGCTCAGTCAACGTTGTCCACATCCGAAGCGCCGTTGTCGCCGGTCAGATTGATGTACGAAGAGCCGTTGTAGAAGATCAGGTCGGCCATTGCCAGGCCGTGCCCATCGCGTCGATGCCCTCCCAGTTCAGGCCGGGGAGCCCGTATGCCGGTCGGCTCCGTCGGAACCGTTGGTCCCGTTGGTCCTGTTCATTCCGTCGTCCGTGGCGCTGTCCCGCCGGTGGCTCCCGTGGCGCCCGTGGCGCGTGGCTGCTGGCAGCTCCGTCGGAACCGTTGGTCCCGTTGGATCCGTTCATGCCATCGGCACCCGTCGCACCCGTGGCTCCGGTGGCGCTCTGTTGCACCCGATGGCGGCCAGTGGCCGTCGGAGCCATTGGTCCGTTCGTGCCGTTCGCGCCCGTGGCACCCGTCGCGGCCGGTTTCTCCCATCGCTCGTAGCACCCGGTGGCGCCTGTTGCACCCGTGGCGTAGTGGCCCCGTCCAGGCCGGTGGTCCCGTTCGTGCCGTTCGCGGCGTGGCACCCGTGGCACCGGTCTCGCCCGTCGCACCGTAGCGCGTTGCACCGGTCGCGTGGCGCTGGCCTTTACGTCGGAGCAGCCATTGGTCCATTGGTCCCGTTGGTTCCATCAGCACCTTGGCGGTCTTTACGTTGCACCCGTAGCGCCGGTAGGCACGGTCTCACCGGTTGCCCCCGTCGCCGTGGCACCATTGGTCCCGTTGGTTCCATCAGCACCCGTGGCCCCGGTTGCTCCGGTGGCCCCCGTCGCTCCGGTATCTCCCGTGGCGCCCGTGGCACCCGTCGCACCATTGGCGCCAGTTGCGCCATCAGCGCCTGTCGCTCCCGTGGCCCCGGTCGCTCCCGTGTCTCCCGTGGCCCCCGTCGGGCCCGTGGCACCGTCAGCGCCGTTGGACCCGTTCATGCCATCCGCACCCGTGGCGCCCGTCGCGCCCGTCGCGCCTGTTGCGCCGGTGGCTCCCGTGGCTCCGGACGGGCCGGGGTTGCCGTTGAGGGCGAAGAGCGCGTAGGGCGCCTCGCCGACCTTCTGGCGTGCGGCAAGGGTCGAATAGCTGCCCGAGCCCGCGGGGGACCGACGTCGATCTCGGATCCAGCGTTCATTGCCGCGAACGCGTGCGGGCCAAAGTCGAGTTCGACGCTGAAGCGTCCGCGCACCAGGTTCAGCCCGGTGACGCCCAGCTCGCTGCCGATCTGCGTGCCGCCGATCGCGGCGGTGTAGAGACGGAACTTGAGATCGGTGGTCGAGACAACGCTGGGGCCGCTGCGCAGTTCGCCCTGGTAGACGAAGCTCGTGCCCATCGGAGTCTCGACGGCGAGCGCCCGCGGCAGGGTGGCGTCCGGAAGACCAAGGCCAATGGCCAGGCCGCAGATGCAGGTCAACGTCTGAACGATGCGATGTGCACGCTTCATGAAAAGCCTCCGCGCGACCGTGTCTTAGTCAATTCAAAATGAAGATATTTCCCACCGCTTACGTGCCGAACCGCTCCCCGAGCGGACTCCACTTAAATGTGAGTAACACGTTTTCCCGCAACCAGACCCGGCCGCTCCCCAAGAGCGGCCGCAATCTATTTATACAACATTTATCGCTCGGCGCGCCGGTCGCATTCCCATTTTTCGAAAGAAATGCCTGACCGACGTCTAGGCGAAAGCTCTAGAAAACACAATCCGAATCGCCGGTTCCACGCGCCTCGGAGGCGGACCGCGAGCCACCAAGCGGAATTACTTCGGCTATTGGTTGAGCGCCGCTCGGAACGGTTGTTCTGATCATGGAGACTTGCTCCTCTGTAACGAGTGCTCGCCTGCCGCTTGTAGGTCCTATAATTACGTCGTATTTCTTCGTCACGGCGGAGATTCACACCCGCAAGCACCCGCGATCACACCCGCCGACGATGCAGCGCCTGGCGTCCCGATGGCTAATCGGGAGTGATGAAAAAACACCCCGGCGCAGGGGCCGGGGTGGGAAGGGGGCGATCACACGCTTTGGGCCGGTCTCACGGGCAGAGCAGTTCGTTGTACGCGTCCACGAAGATGACGAAGTCGTTGTCGTCCACCATCGCGTCGCCGTTGAAATCCGACGGGCAGTCCATGGGCATCATCGGGTCGGTGCAGTCGAGGATGTCGTGGGCCGCGGTGGCGGCGCCCCAGTAGCCGGCCATGACGGAGAAGTGCGGAGCCCCGGTCATGCGGCCCGTATCGGGCTGGCCGATGGTGCCGTTGACGGTGAACGAGCCGTCGGTGCTGGAGCCGCCTCCGGCGTCGATGGAGAACCAAGAAAGATCAAAAGGATCGACGGCGTGGGCCCGGTGTCCAGCGCCAAACAGGACGGCGCAGAGCGCCAGCGGGGTCGCTGGGGATTTGAAAGGTGGGTCATGCATCGTGCGGTTCTCCGAATGGTCCGGCGTGCCGCGGATCGCGGGCCTCGAGCAAGCGATCCTGGGCCGCGCGATGGTTTATTGATCGGCCTCGTATTCAAACCCGATTCCGACGATGTACATAACGCTGGAGTTTGGATCGTCGGATGCTGAACCGTTTCGCCGCAGCGTGACGACGATCACGTCTCCCGCCGTCCAAGTTGGTGCACCGCTCCAGACGTCGCCTTCGGCAACGTTGGGAACGGTTTGGGCATTGACCGATCGAACGGGGCTTGAGAACAAAGACTCGCAAGCACTATCTCCGTTGGTGACGGCGACGCCACTTCGGAAGTTGTAGCGGAACGTATTGCCCACATTGGCGCCGACCATGTCGGTGAGACTTCTCCAAGCGACGTCGCAGTTGACCTTGCCACCGTTGTCGCTTGCCCAGTAAATCGTCAGACGCGGCGCGCTCAATCCACTGACTCCAGTGCCCGCGTAGTCGGAGGGCACCTGAATCTCTGCGGTGCATGCTTCGTCGGACGAGCCGTTCGAGAGACGTCGAACCCAAATGCCCGAGTTGTTTGCGCTGCTGCCCTGCATGAGATTTGGTGCGGCGTTGGATTCGAAGGTCATCGCGCTCGAAGGAATGAACACTTTTCGCGTCCTGTTGGCGATGCTCGCGGCGGTGATGCCGTTGGCTTGGACGGAGATGTTGTCTCCGGTCAGGACGAGAGGGGCCGTTGCGGTGGCGACGCCGCTGGTTCCTGTGGCTCCGGTCGCGCCCGTGGCGCCCGTCGCGCCTGTGGCACCTGTCGCACCCGTGGCACCTGTGGCGCCATCTGAACCATTGGCCCCATTCGTGCCGTTGGTTCCATTCGCTCCCGTGGCGCCGGTCGCACCCGTGGGCCCGGTCTCGCCCGTTGCGCCCGTGGCGCCGGTCGAACCTGCCGCGCCTGCATCGCCGGTCGCGCCGGTCGCGCCGGTGGCACCCGTCGGTCCCGTGGCGCCCGCCGATCCGGTATCACCCGTCGGGCCGGTCGCGCCGGTGGCCCCATCCGCGCCCGTGGGACCCGTCGCACCTGTGGCCCCGGTTGCACCGGTGGCTCCGGTGGACCCATTGGTTCCGTCGGCGCCCGTGGCGCCTGTCGCGCCTGTTGCGCCGGTCGAACCTGCCGCGCCTGCATCGCCGGTCGCGCCTGTGGCGCCCATCGCGCCGGTCGAACCGGTAGCTCCCGTGCCGCCTGTTGCGCCGGTCGCTCCGGTATCGCCCTTCGCGGCAACCAACGCCCAGTTCACGAAGTCCACATCGGGCGTGGTGGGGTTGGATCCGGTCAGGTTGATATAGGAAGAGCCGTTGTAGAAGACCGTGTCGGCAACGG
>JBGAPK010000038.1:0-41403 GCA_044221315.1 Phycisphaerales bacterium
GCCGGCGCCGACGTGTTCACCGTTGCGAACGGCCAGTCGGCGGTGGACCTGTGCCGCCAGCAACTCGCGGCCGGTACGCCCTTCGACCTCGTGCTGATGGACATGCAGATGCCCTTCAAGGACGGCTACGAGGCCACCCGCGAACTCCGCGCAGGCTGCTATTCACAGCCGATCCTGGCGCTCACCGCCAACGTTCTCACCGAACAGCGCCGGCGCGCGATCGAGTGCGGCTGCGATGACGTCATCGAGAAGCCGATCGACCGGCATCGATTCCTCACGCTCTGCCGCATTTGGATCGAACGCGCCAGGTCGGCCGCCGGCGGACTTGCCGGCTGATGCGTCGCTCTACCTGCAATCGATCTCGAACGCCCGCTGTTCCGATCCGCCTGGTCCGACGCGAAACCGAACCGCCTTGGCACACTTCGGGCAACGAGCCTCGTACGCGTCTCCAGCCCGATTTCTGTACACCCGCTGGTAGATGCCGGAGCATCGAAAGAGAATCTGAAGGAATGGGCGACCTCGGGCGACCGGCTTTGGGCCCCCGTCGCCTTCCCGGATGTCGATACCCTCGTGTGGTGGATCCACGACGCATGTATCGGAATGCCGGCACAAATGCCCAAAGTTCGGCCCACCTCCGAACAAAGCGCTTATCCTGCCTATCCTCAATTTGATTGTCCGGGCAAAGGCTTGTATAGTGTTCGGTAACTTAGCCTCATCGACCGGCTCTATGTCTCAGGATTCACGACCGGTGGCGGGGAGGGACGAATAGGTTTATTCTCCCTGCCTCTGACGATCCCCCTTCATGTCGCTAGCCATTTCACCCAGTTCTCTGACGATCCTCCCCGACCCGCCGGCACCGCCCGCGGGGATCGGGCTGATCGCGGGAAGCGGCCTCCTGCCTATTAAGATCGCCCAGGGACTTCGGGCGCAGGGCCATAGGGTGCACGGGCTGGGCCTGCTAAACCAGTACGACCCACAGCTTCCTCGCCTTTGCGAGACCTTTGCAGAAGTTGGCGTCCTTCGCGTCGGCAGTTGGGGACGAATCTTGCGCGAGTGGGGCGTCCGACATGCCATCATGGTCGGCCGGGTCGACAAGGCCAAGTTGATGCATGACCCATGGCGGATCGTGCGCAACCTGCCCGACATCCGCACCCTCCGACTCTGGTTCCAGCAGCTCCGGCACGACAAGCGCTCCCACATGGTCCTCCGGGCCGTCTCCGATGAGTTACACCGCTTCGGTGTCTCACTCCTCGACTCGACCCTTCCCATCCCCGACGAACTCGCCCACGTCGGCGTCCTGACCCGTACCCAGCCGACCGCCGAGCAGCGGGCCGACATCGACTTTGTCTGGCCCATGATGACCGAACTGGTCCGCTTCGACATCGGGCAATCCGTCGCTATCCGCGAACGCGACATCATCGCCGTTGAGGCCGTGGAAGGCACCGACCGCATGATCGAACGCGTTGCCCGCCTCTGCCGCGCCCGGGGCTGGACGCTCTGCAAGGGTGCCCGAGCCGGTCACGACCGTCGCAGCGACGTCCCAACCATCGGCGCCACCACAATCGAGAAGATGGCCGCGGCAGGCGCCGGCTGCCTCGCCCTCGCCGCCGGCGATGTCATCATGCTTGAGAAAGAACGCGTCATCGATCTTGCCGACGAACTGGGAATCGCCATCGTCGGCGTCCCGTCGATCCTTTGAGGCCCCTGTCAACAATCCAAGAGTGGATTCGGACTGCCCCTACGCAAGCCGCGGCGGACTCAAGCTCGCTCACGCGCTCAAGGAATTCCACATCGACGTCGCCGGACTCGCGTGCGCCGACCTGGGCTGCTCGACCGGTGGCTTTACCGACTGCCTCCTCCAGCATGGCGCCGCGTCTGTCATCTCTGTGGACACGGCCTACGGCGAGTTTGCGTGGAAACTCCGCAACGATCCGCGCGTGATTCTGCGGGAACGCACCAACGCCCTCCATGCCTCGCCGCCTGAAACGCCGGTGGATCTGGTGGTGGTTGATCTCGGCTGGACCAAGCAGAAGCACCTGATCCCGGTCGCTCTGCGCTGGCTCAAGCCCTCCGGGCGCATCATCACGCTTATCAAGCCGCATTACGAGCAGGAAGGCCAAAGGCGCAAGGACTCTGTCCTTGACGAGGCCGCCGCGCGTCAGATCGTGGATCGCGTGCTGGTTGAAATCGCCGCGGCCGGCGCCACGGTCGAGTCGCTCACCCAGTCTCCAATTCTTGGCGGCGCCAAGGGCGCCTCGAAATCCAAGGGCTCGGGCAATCCCGAGTGGCTCGCGCTCGTCAGACCGGCACCGGCGCCTTCCAGCCCTTGAGCTCATCGCTCGGGTGGAGTTCCTTCCAGAGCCGCTCGAGCAGGGGCGCCAAGTTCGTCCGCGCGCCGGCCGAGATCGCAATCACATCCCGGTCCAGTCGCAGTTCAAGATCGCGGCAGATCCGCTTGATCTCCTTCTCGCGTGCCGCCTTCTCCGGGAACAGGTCAATCTTGTTGATCACCACCAGTTCCCGCTTGTCGAAGAGCGCCTGCGAATGCTGGCGCAACTCCTCGCGGATGACGCGGTAGTTCTCCACCGGATCGCTGCCGTCCGCGGGCTGAATTTCCACAAGGTGCACCAGCACCCGCGTCCGCTCCACATGCCGAAGGAACTCGTGCCCCAGCCCCACTCCCTGAGATGCCCCCTCGATCAACCCTGGAATGTCCGCGATGACGATGCGCCGTTGGGCGTCGACTTCGGCGATTCCCAGCTGCGGGCTAAGCGTCGTGAAGGGGTAATCCGCGATCTTCGGGTTCGCCCGCGTCAGGGCCGCCAGGAGAGTGCTCTTACCCGCGTTGGGCTTTCCGAGCAGGCCCACATCCGCGATGAGTTTCAGTTCCAGCCGGAGGTTGAGAAACTCCCCCTTCTCGCCGGGAGTCGCCTCGCGGGGGGTTTGGTACGTGGAACTCTTGAAATGCTCGTTCCCAAAACCGCCCTTGCCGCCTTTGGCGATCGTGATCCGGTCCCCGGGCTTGAGGTCGTAGAGCAATTCGTCCGTATCACCATTGAAGATCAGCGTGCCCGCCGGCACTCGGAGTTCGAGGTTCTTCCCATCCGCCCCGTGCATCTGCTTGGCGGCGCCCGCCCCGCCGGACTCGGCCTCCCACCGGCGCTGGTACCGAAAATCAAAGAGCGTGGAAATTCCTTCCTCGACGACGAAGAACACCGATCCGCCCGTTCCCCCGTCGCCGCCGCTCGGGCCGCCCTTGGGAATGAACTTCTCCCGCCGGAACGAGACATGCCCGTTTCCGCCGTCGCCCGCCTTCACGCTGATAATTGCTCGATCGACAAACACAGGCCGATCGTAAGGACCCGCTAGGCCGCACGCAGGTAGGAACCCGACGAAAGCCGCTTGAGCAGCCGGTCGCGATCCCCGAGCCTGGCGAAGCGTGTGATCGCCAGGGCCATCTGCACCGGCCCGGGCTCACTCTGATCGAGCCAGATTACGTTTCCGAGGACCAGCACCGTCCGCCCGGATTCGTCCTCTGCATGGACGTTGCCCTGCCCGGCGGGAAGAACAACCTGCATCGTCACCGGCGTTCCCGACGGAATCGGAGCGTCCAACTCGAACCGGATGCCGCCCTCGGAAATGTCGTACGCGTGGCCGTCGAGCGCCGTGCCCTCGCCATCGAGCCGCCGCACGGTCACGGGCGTGTACATGGGCTTCAGGGCAAAGCGCTCGAAACGACGCCGATTGATCGCGTTCATATCTGAATCTCCGTACAGATTCCCCATGTTCTTTATCGCCCCCATCCACCCCGCTCTTGAAAGCCGGACCACAACCAACACGTCTCATAAGCAATTCCGGACCCTTCCCCCCGGCTCGGACGAAGATTCGGATACCGTGCCCGCCATCGCCGAGCCACACACAACCAACCCCGCTTCGGCCGCCCTGTGCGAGACCTGCGGCTACGAACTCGACGACGTCCTGCGCAGCAGCCCCGATGCCCCCTGCCCCGAATGCGGCCTCCCCGCCCGCGCGAGCAGCCCTGCGAACCGGCCCGGAACGCCCTGGCAGCAGCAACGTTCGCCCACTTCCCTCTGGCTCTCCATCTGGCAGACCATCGCCCGCCCGGCGAAGATGTTCCGGCGTATGGAAGCCTCCCCGCGCCATGCGGCCTCGCTTCTCATCATCCAATCCCTCGTGGCATCCATCGCCTTCATCTCACCGTGGAGTGGCGTCTTCATCGCCGATCCGGTTCGCCAACTGCGCCTCTCCAGGACGTTGACGCACTCCGCACGCATCATCTCCGTCGTAGTGATTGAGGTGCTCGTACTCGCCGCCCTGATCGCGATGGGCTCGCTCGCGATCGGACTCGCCCTTCGTTTCTACGCCCGCGCCCGCTCGATGCGCCCGGCCCGCGGCACAATCATCTCGATCATCGCCAACGCAGCGATCGGCTGGACCGTTATTGCCGGTATCGTCTGGTCGCTCCTGACCGCCTGGTTCATCGCGACGCTGATCATCGCCCAGATGGCCTCGCCCGACGCGTCGCGTGCGTTGGGTGATGCCTCGGGCTGGATCGCTCAGAACGCCGGGCGAATCGGGATCGCGCCCGCCATGCTCGTCGTTTTCGGCGCCGGAGCGGCGCTTGTCACGCGGATCTCGCTCACCGGCCTCTACGAGTGCCGGTTCGCCAATCCACCGCAAACGGCGGACGCATTCGCGAGCAAAGTCGATCCCCCGTCGAATTCGTCGGGGCCGATGACCTGATCGGCAAGGATCTTCCTCTGTTGGCTGTCACTCTTCAATCCTCTCCACCGGCAGCCCCGCCTTTTTCATCCCCACTCCTCTGCGAGCGCTGCGGCTACGACCTCACCTCCCTCGGGGCCGGCGGCGTCTGCCCCGAGTGCGCTCTGCCAATCGCTGATTCGCTCCCCGCCTCCCGCCCCGGGTCGGCGTGGCAACGCGCGCGATCCCAAGCTCCGCTGATGCTCCCGGTGGCCTGGGCGCTCACGGTCGCCCGCGGCGTGATCTCCCCCGGTCGCCAGATGCGCCGGGCATCGATCGACGCGGGGTCGGCCCGCCCGCTGCTGCACCTGAACGTGCTTTTTTCCGCGATTGCGCTGTCCTTCCTGAGCGCCGCGCCGTTTCGCGCGTTCATTGTCGCGGTCTGGCCCCAACGCGTCACTTCACCCGCCCTTCTTTTCGGCGCAACCTGGCCCCTCTTCGCGGGGCTTGCCATCTTTCTTGTCTGGGCGGGCGTGCTGCTTGCGCTCACTTCGATCGAGCGGCTCGGCGTTCAGTTCTATTCCCGCCGGCGAGGATGGCGCGTCACGCCGGCCGTCTCGCTTGTCGCGACCGCGCACGCTTCGGGCGCGTGGCTGCTCGCCGCGGCCTTTGCCGCAATCCTCCCGCACGCCCTCGGAATCCTGAGCACCATGCTCCCCGCTCAACTCTCGGCGCAGCTCTCCGGCTTCCGCATCGCCGTTGCGCCGTCGGGGTTTATCGCCGGGATGGTGTGGTTTGAGATCGCCACCTTTCTCGGCATCCGCTCGTCCCGCTTCGCCAATCCGCCCGACGCGGGCAGCGCGCCCGCATAGCATCGGGCGGCGGGACGCGAAGGGATTCGCGACGAAAATGGGCCCCGCGGGCGGTATTCCATGGATGCTCTCGACGCACATTCCGGTCCGGCGCGCGCGGGCGCCGGCGATCCAAAGGCGACCTTTGACGACCTCGGCACGCCCCAACCGACACCGGATCAGGTAGCGACCGGCGCGGACATCGACTCCACCCCCCGCGCCCGGGATGACGATCCCAACGAAGCACCGCTCTCACGGGGCGAGCGGGCCGTCGACGAACGCAGCATGATGCACGTGCTGCGTCACCGGCACTTCCGCACGTTCTGGATCGCGGCCTTCGGCTCTTTCGTTGGCAACTGGTTCGAGTTCATCGGCACGCAGTGGATCGTCGCGGAGAAGACCCGGGACACGACCTGGCTCGCGACGCTCGGCGCCGCCCAGCTCCTGCCCACCCTGTTTCTGGGCATCCTCGGCGGCATCGTGGCCGACCGGGTCAACCGCAAGAAGCTGCTCATGGTGACGCAGCTCGCCATGATGATCATCGCGCTGGCTTTCTTCGCGGTCGTGCGCTGGCATGTGCCGATCGCACGGGTCTGGTTCGGCGACGAAAAGCACGCCGGCGATTTCATTCTCTATTCCTTCCTGATCCTCGCGTTCCTGCAGGGCATCACCGTCGCGTTCAACAACCCGGCGTGGCAAGTGATGATCCCGCGGCTCGTGCCGCGGAATGAACTGGTGCGGGCCATCACGCTGCAGGGAATCTCGTTCAATACGGCCCGCGCCATCGGTCCGGCGGTTGCCGGGCTCATCCTCGGCGCGTTCGGGGGCGAGTGGCTCTTCCTCGTCAATGCCATGAGCTACGTGGGCGTCATGCTCGCCGTGACCACAACGCCCGACGCCCCCGCGCCCGCCCGCGACGGCAAGCTCACCAGCCTCTCGATCATCTTCGCGGACATACGCCAGGCCTTTTCCTTCGTCTTTCACAACCGCGGCCCGCGAGCGGCGCTCCTGGCGATCGTCGTCTTCTCGGTCTTTGGCACGCCCGTCCTTCGCTTCTTGCCGCTGTTCGTGACGGAGGTTTACCACATGAAGGAAGCGACCTTCGGCGTGCTGACCGGCATCATGGGCATCGGCGCCGTTGTCGGCGGGCTGGGCATGCGCTTCGTTCCCCTCTGGTATCCCAAGCACCACTTCGTCCCCATGTCGGTCTTCCTCGGCGGTGTTTCCATTTTCATTTTCGCCGTCGTGACAAGCGTCTGGATGGCGGGCACGGCCATGTTTTTCGTCGGAATCTTCTGGATGTGGTCGTTCAACTCAGCGATGTCGGCTCTTCAGATGCTCGTGCACGATGACCTGCGCGGGCGCATCATGGCCGTCTGCAATATGGTCGCTCTCGGGCTCATGCCGGTCGGCCCGTACATCGCCAGCTTCACCGGCGATTGGTTCGCTCTCGCGGTGAAGTCGGTGGACGAGACTCGCTGGCACGAAGGAATGGCGACGCAGGCCGGTATCGCCATCACGGCCGTCGTCCTGATCGGCGCGGGAGTCGTCATGGTCATCTGGCGCACGCCCGAGGTCGACGGTCTCAAGCCCGGCGATACCGGGTACGACCGTGTGCCCGGCTTCCTCCGCGGCCTGACCGCTTCCTACCACCGTCCGCGTCGGTAACCGCACGTCCCGGGAGCCTGTCGATGCTCGTCCGACCCGTCGAAGAACGCGACTTTGAGGCGATCTCGAAGCTCACGAATTACTTCATTCGCGAAACGACCATCCACTTCGGAACCGTCGAAACCACCGCGGACGAACTCGGCGCCCAATGGCAGGCTTCACGCCACATCTTCCCCTTGCTCGTCGCCGAACTCGACGGCCGATTCGCAGGTTTCGCCAAGGCCTACACCTGGCGCTCACGCGACGCGTATCAGTGGACGCCCGAGTGCGGCGTCTACGTCGAGGACTTCGCCCGACGCAAGGGTGTCGCCCGCGCGCTGTACGGGCGTCTTTTTGAAGTCATGACGCATCAGGGCTTTCATTCCGTGATCGCCGGCATCGCCCTTCCGAACGACGCGAGCGTGAAGCTGCACGAGGCGATGGGCTTCACGCACTTCGGAGTTGCCAAACACGCGGGCTGGAAACACGGCAAGTGGGTTGACGTTGGATTCTGGCAGCGTCCGCTGAAATCCGGCAACGAACCTCCCTCTGCTCTCCGGCCGCCAGCGTGAAGCGAGTGCACCTCCGCTTTCTATTGCATTGGATGCTCGTTTCTGCAAGAGGCTGGTCACGACTCATACACGCCTTTCCTCGTTCCCTCTCCCTGTCTTCCTCCGTGGCACTCCGTGGCCCTCCGTATTGAACCTTCGACATCCGGCGAACGTAAACTTCCCCACATGCAACCCCGCCGCCCCACACGTCAGGTGACCATCGGAGACTCCCGCGTCGGCTTCACTAAGATCGGCGGCGGGCTCCCCGACGGCGCGGGCAACTCGACCGCACCGGCTCCCGTCAGCGTCCAAACCATGACCGCCGGCTACACGCACGACATCGACAAGTGCGTCGCGGAGATTCACAAGCTCTCTTCCGCCGGGGCCGAGATCGTCCGCGTTGCGGTTCCCGAGAAGAAGGACACCGACGCCCTCAAGGAAATCATCCCGCAGGTCAATGTGCCAATAGTGGCCGACGTGCACTTTCATTTTCAGCGCGCGCTGGAAGCCGTCGAGGCGGGCGTCCACAAGATCCGCCTCAACCCCGGCAACATCACCGACCGCGCCCAAGTGATCGACGTCATTCAGGCCTGCAAGGCCAGGAGACTCCCCATCCGCGTCGGCGTCAACGAAGGCTCGATCATCGAGCGCAAGGACAAGCAGAAACGCCAGAAGGAGTTGGGCGCGGTCTTCAGCCAGCACAAGCACGGCTACCTGCTCGCCATCATGATCGCCAAGCTCGAGGAATACCTCGACATCTTCTATGAACAGGATTTCCACGACATCGTCATCAGCGCCAAGTCCATGGACGCGGCGCTCGTCATCGATGCCTACTCCGAAATCTCCAAGCGCTTCGACCACCCGCTGCACCTGGGCGTTACCCACGCCGGCCCCAAAGAAACCGGCACCATCCGTTCCGTCGTCGCCCTCGGCGGCCTCCTGATCAACGGCATCGGCGACACCGTCCGAATCTCCTACGCCAACGACCCGATCTACGAAGTCCAGGACGGACTTGAGTTGCTCTATTGCCTCGGCCTCAAGGAGCGAATCGGCGTTGATCTCATTGCCTGTCCCACCTGCGGCCGCATCCAGGTCGATCTCTTCACGCTCATCCAGGATGTCCGCAAGGCGCTCGCCGCCAAGATCATCGTTCCGATGAAGGTCGCCGTAATGGGCTGCATCGTGAACGGGCCGGGCGAGGCCGAGGGAGCCGACGTCGCGGTCTTCGCCGGCGACCGTCGCGGCATCATCTACGTGCAGGGCGAAAAGGTCGCGAACGTGCCCGAAGAAGAGATTCTCGCCCGCCTTCTGAAAGAGTGCATGGCTTTCCAGGAACTCGTGCAGCAAGGCAAGGCCAAGCTCGGCGACAAAAAAGTCTCGATCGTGCCGCCCGACCCGATGGGCGAACTCGGCAGCGGGTGGGAGAAGATGGCCGCAGAACGCATCCATCCCAAGGCCCAGCACGCGACATTGACAGTCGGCCGCTCCTAACAACCGGTATGGGGCTCGATCGTTGACCACCCGCCGCGCTTCGCAAGTTTCCAAGGCATTTCAGCGCCTGCGCATGGGCGTCTGCCACGTCAGCGGCCTGCCGATCGCGGCCGTTTCGAGTTTCACCAGCGGCCCGACAAATCAAGCGTGCGCGCACTCGCCCGCCGATGTGCAGGCCGCCGCCGTGCGACTTCGCGCAAGTCCAAAGCCCCTCCCTCGGCCCGTTTTGATCTTCAGCGGCTACCGGGTTCCCGGGCTGTTTGGGGGCCAACTGGCCACGCGGCTCTCTCGATTAACCACCGGCAATCTCGACGATTTCCGCCTCTTCGCCTATCCGTGGGCCGGGAACCTCGAATCGTTGGTGAATCTGCTCGCCAAAAAGGTTGGACGCGAGTACGGACTTATTGACCCGCAGACGTCGATCCCCGTGGACGTTGTGGGCATCAGCATGGGCGGGATCCTGGGGCGCCTGGCCGCGGCATGCCAACGGAACCGTCCGAGCGGCGTTCCGCGCCTCGACATCCGGCGTCTCTTCACCATCGCAACCCCCCACCGCGGTGCGCCCCTCGCCCTCACAATCCACATCGATCAGGCCGCGCGTGACATGCAGCCGGGCTCGGCGTTCCTCAAACACCTCGACGAGATGAACCGCGCCGACGACTTCGAACTTGTCCCCTACGCCTCGCTCAACGACCGCACCGTCGGCGCGACCAACACCAGCCCGCCCGGTTCTCACCCGATCTGGCTTCCCGGAACCCCGCGATTCGCGCACACCACAGTCACGATGCACCCCGCGATCGCCCTCGATATCGCGCTGCGCCTCAGGGGCGAAACTCCGATCGGACAGCCATCGCCCGTACCCCACGACTGAGCCAAACCGGTCTTCAATTTGTGGATCAGTACCCGAGCTTCACCCGCACCCGCTCGATGTTCTTCCGCGCCCGCTCGTCCCCCAACAGGCGTGCCGCGGTCTCAAACGCGGATGCGCTCAGCACGATCCCCGCCGGCGTCGCGACGCCGTGGGCACGCGCCAACGCCCCGATCGCCTTCCGCTCCCCGGCATTCAACCCAAGCCCGCGGCAAAGCATGCGAAAGCCCGCTCCCGAGGGATCGAGCCGCACAGCCCTGGATTGCACCAATCTCCTCATCAGAAAGAAGGCGACGCCGGCGGTAACCAGAACGCCGATCCACATCCATCCGAAGTTCAACATCGTCCCCCATCCCAATCCCGAGCCCGGATCCGAATCCGGAACGCCGACGAGCCGCACCGGACCATCAGCCAGAGCGCTCACCCCGCAACAAACCAACGAGATCACGCCGGGTTTCATCGCACGCTCCCCGCCAGTAGCTCGTCGCCGGACTTGACCGGCGCCTCTCCCGCGCGGGCGAGCGCGAACCGTGCCCGCGCACGCACCCGGGCCTCGAGATCCGTCACCGCCAGGCTCCGCAATCTGCCGACGAGCTGCGGCCAGATCTTCATCTCGCGCAACTCCCTCCCCGGCAGCGTCCGGTCGGCCACCCAGGCTCCCGCGAGTCGGTGCATCGGTCGCTGGTCCTCCAGCATGCGCACCAGTTGTTCGCCGACCATCAAGGCGTTCGCCCCTCCGGCGGTCCATGATCGCGATCCGATGACCCCGAGCCCGCGCACCGCCGACCCGCGCACGCGATGCCACGGGTCCTCTTTGAATTCGAGGAGGGCGCCGGCGATTCGCGCCGTGTCCGTTTCTGATCCGCTCCGCACGCGCTGCACCATCGCGTCGATCGCGTTCGCCCGTACGCGTTGATCGGCAGCGCCCGCCGCCACGGTGAGCAGTTCCGCCGGCTCGGGCCCCGGCAACTCTCCCATCGCCGCGACGGCGGTCGCGAGCACGCGGGCCGATTCGTTCTCAGACGCCGGCGCCCGGAGCATCGACCGCACCGATTCAAGCAGCGAGGTGCCCAGTTTCAGGATCAGGCCCAGGCGGCGCGCCATGATCAGGGCAAAGCCGCGGGATTCCTCCCCCTCCCTGAGCAGCTCGCGGAGTTTTTCGAGCACCCACGGCTCATCGACCACCAGCGCCCGCCGGAATGCCACCCGCGCCGCGGCCGTCGTCGTCTTGGCGTCGCAGAGCGACTCGAGATCCTGCCCCGCCAGCGCCCGCACCGACGCGTGGGGCGACCGCGCAAGCACCGCAAGCCTCGCCCGTTCTTCGCTCACCCGCTCGGACCCCGGCGACCGCACCGCCTCGGGCACGGCGCCCCAGGATCGTCGCAGCGCGGCCGATCGCGCGACGTCCGGATCGCGGTCGAAGCAGAAATCGGTGAGCATGCGGCTTGAACAGGCCCTGCCAGCCCCCAGCCGTACCAACGGGTCCGCGTCCGCGAGCGCCTGTTCGCAAGCCTCGTCTCGTTTCTCGGCCGGCACATCAAGCGATTCGGCCACCGCCGCGATACCGCGCCTTGCCTGCACCGTCAGGCGATCCGCGAACTCCCGCGCCGGAATCAACGCCCCCCGCTCCGACCCCTTCAGGGTCCGCTCGTGCTGCCGAAGTTTGGCAACGCGGGCCGGATTCCGCACCAGGTGCCAGTTCGAGAGCACCGCCTCGTGCTCGTCGAGCGACCTGGCAACCCCGACCCGATCGGCCGCAGCGTTCGAGAGAACCGTCGTCCCGAGCCATTGCCAGGCCCGCAACCGTGAAAGCGGTGAAACATCCCGCCTCAGAAAGCCACGCAAGAACGAGTGTGAAGTCTGGTCCCGATCCCGCAGCCACTTGGCCAGGCCCCCACCTCCGCGGGCCGCCGCAGGCTCAATGACCAGCATCGCGGCCAGAAGGATGCGCTCCCGCCGGTGGACCGGCAGGGAATGAAGCGCGCCGGCCAGGTCGTTGCCGAAGCCAAGACGGTCGGCGGTGCTCCAGGTGCTCCTCGCGGCTTTGGCCCAGTCGGTTTCGGCCGGCTTGACGTGGTCGGCCCAGGCGATCGTCTCGGGCTCGGCGGCGATCAGGGCCAGAGCGAGGAGGCCCTCTTCGGCGGCTTCAGAGACGCTCGGATCGGTATCGCTGAGAAGTTCGGTCGCGATCCCGGTCAGACCGGGGTCCGCAGCCCCGCGGCAAAGCTCCGCCACCGCCCGGCGGGTGGGGACCTCGCGCGCGGTCGCCAGGCGAACGACCACCGTCGCCCAGCGGTCGCGCCCCGTAGCGGCAGCGAGACGGCGAACATCGGGCGTCAACCTCGCCCAGTGGCGCGCAATTTCTGCAAGTGCAGCCTCGCGCCACAGGGGCCGCCGGGCGCGCACAGCCTGAAAAAGACCCAAAATCCACTGCTCGAAGCGCGAACCCGAACGCGTTTCTCCCGAATAGTCCGCGGCTAATTCGAGCAGCGCCATGCCGAGCGGACCGGCCTCCGATTGGCTCGAGACCGCGAGTCCTTCCGAGAGAACGGCGATGCGCGCAGGGATTGGCAGCCGCTGGAGTTGCGCAATCGGCCGCGGAAAATATCCCTTGGGGCTTGACACAGACTTTAAACTCATTTTAATGTAGCAGGGATTCGTTCGTAGACGGGAATCTGCGGGAGCATCAAGATCTAGTATCGCCCGGTCTGGCAGACGCCAGCCATAGAGATTTCAGGTTGCGGGCACAGTCTTTCAGTTCGTCCTTCGTTCAGGCGCCGATCCGTTGCTGTTTTTGATCGGCAGACGTCGATGGTTTTCGTGCGAGACCCTTCGAGAGCATCTCAAAACGATCCGGAATCAGACTCCATGGGGCACTCTCCACTTATGAACCTCCAGCCAAAGCTGCACGGCGTCCAGACCTTCCAAACGACGATCTACGGGAGGGCGCTTCACCCGGAGTTGTTCCAACTCAAAGGCCGGCGGGTCATCCAGCACGCGGGGCTCGAACTCGAATCCTGGCTCATGCCCGGCGGCCACCTGCTCCGCCTCCAATCCGGCACCAGCTGTATCTGTGAGCTTCTGACGGAGCATGAGAAAACGGTTCCCGAGGAGGGAATCGTCCACGCCTTCCTGTGCGTCGGTGAACACGATTACGAGAAGCCCTTCGAGGCCGCGGGCGTCAATTACATCCACAGCATCCAGACCGAAGTGCTCTCCGAGACCCTGTTCGACGCCACGATGGACGAGATGCGTCTGCACTCCAAGGAAGAGCAGTCGCTCGTCTACGAGTGGACCGATCAGACCGGGCGCTGCCTGAGCGCTATCGATGTACAGCGTCATTCACGCGAACTGCACGCGCAGAGTTATCACCTGATCGCGACCGGCGGCATGGTGGTGCGGACGCAGACGATCTTCGAGAATCTCTAAGACTTCCGTCGCGAGCGACTGAGCCTCAATGCGTGGACGGCTCGGCGGCGACCGACTTCACAGTCGCGCCCGTTGCCCCCGTCGCCCCGGTCGAACCCTGCGGCTCCGTGTGCCGCTTGTCCGGCTCGGCGTACGCCATGCGTGGGACATTCGTCACCAGCCGCAGCTTAACCCAGATCAACATGCCCAGGCACAGCACGAGTGCCAACGAGACGCCGGCGCTCTTCGCGGCGGTCGGGCCGCCGGAAGTCTGATTGCCCTGCATGCCGACCGGAATATCCGTATTGCTGTTCCCGCCCATCGCGCACCTCGCTTGCAGCACCGCCCAGTGTCGCCGCCCTTGCGGGCGGCGCCCCTAATTCCCCGCGATCTTCGTCACCACGACCCGGCCCGTGTACCCCTGCACCGTGATTTTGAAACTCTGCCCCGAACCGTCCACCTGAAGCGACCCGTCCGCGGCGGGCGTGTTGCTTCCCGCGGACGCGACGGGCGCGCCGAGTTCGTCGAAGATGAGCGTCTGGGAGTTGTTGAAGTTGACGTTCTTGATCGACGCCTTGCCGTACAGCGCGCCCCCGATCACGGTCGTCGAGATGCCGTCGATCGTCGGATCGACCGTCGTCCCCGGCACGCGGCAGGTTGTGTACGAGTTCTTGGAAACGTCGAATACGATCGCCCGGCCCTGCTGCATCGCCAGTGCGTCGGACTGGAGCTCGGTAATGTCCGAAACGATCGTGCGGAGCGACGCCTGCACCTGAAAGACCCCGGTCTGGTTGAACGCGGGGATCGCCATGCTGCCGGCTATCCCGAGCACGGTGACGACAATGAGCACCTCGATGAGCGTGTAGGCGCGGCAAGCGGAACGGACGACGTTGGCGGTGCGTTGGTTCATGCTCTTTTTCAGGGCAGCGGCTGATCGCTGGCATCGAACGACGCGGCCCAGACATCACCCGTCGCCGGGTTGAAGATCCAGCCGTACGAGGTCGTCGGTGCGGTGTCCGCCGCGGTGCCGAGGGTGATCACGTTGGCGTTCGCGCCCCCCACGTACAGGTTCGACGGCGCGTACTTGAAGAACCCCTTGGAGAGCAGCTCTCCCCAGGTTCCGGAGCCCGCCGTTACGTTCGGATACTGGGCGTTGTTCTGCACGAAGTAGACGCTGACCGCCTGGCGCAGTTTCACGAGCTGATCGATCGTCGCCTGCTTCTTGGCATCTTCCGTCGCGTGCGAATACTGCGGCACGACGATCGCGGCCAGAATTCCCAGGATGACAACCACCACCAGAATCTCCACGAGCGTAAACGCGGACGGCCGGACGAGTCGCAGTGGTCGTGTGTGCAGCATCAATCCGACCCCCAGTGAAAACCGATTCCCTACGAAGAAGACCGGGCCCGTTCCCGAGCCCGGTCTTGACGTGTTCCCTAGGTCATGCGGATGCAATCCGCGTGAGATCGGTTAGGGCTTGTGCGCGCCCTTGGTGATCTGGCCGAACGTCGCGCTGGTCGGGTCGTTGTCGAAGTTCGTGGCGCAGAGGCGGTAGTTGCCCGTGGTCGTGTCCAGGTACCAGTACCAGCCGTCGCTCGCGTCGGTCGAACCAACCGACGAGCTGCCGTTGAACGGATTGCGGGGCGCGTCCTTGACGTAGCCGCCCGTCTTCATCGTGTCCCAGGCGGTCGCGCCGCCGGCAAGGAAGTCCGTCGGATAGGCGTTGTTGCGGGCGCGGTACAGCTCGAGCTGATTGTTCAGCGTGTCGAGCTGGGCCTTGATATTGCCGGCCTGCGCGTCCTGCGTCGCGTTCGTGAACTGCGGCACGACGATCGCGGCCAAGATGCCCAGGATGACGACGACGATCAGAATTTCCACCAGCGTGAAGGCCTTGCGAACTTGCTGCTTCAACATTCCTGACTCCTTGCCTGTGGGCCTGGGCCATCGGCCCGCCCGGTTCCCTGAGTGCTCGACCTCGCTCAACCCTGACTTCTGCACCCCGTTCTCCGGGGCCCCACGTCCGCCCCGAAGGCAGACCCTCAAGCGAGGAAACCAGTTCCGTCCCCTCCCGGCACGCGAAACTGCGGCCGAGCACCGCCGGGCTCCCGCTCACGCGGAGAAAAGCCGTCGGTCGTGTTGAACATCGGAAACCCAAGAGCCAAAGTGCAACCCGGGCGCAACACGGAGCCAGTGCCAGGGTCCGTGTGTGCGGACTGTGACGGCGGGGCGCGGGTTATTGGAATGTGCAGGGCGGTACGACGCGGGAATAAGTCCCATAGGACCCCTAGGTCCCATAGGGCTCATTCGACTCATTCTCTGTTCTTCACCGCTGGCTCGCGACCAGCGCGATGATCCCCGCGATGATCAAGCACGTCACCACCAGCCCGGAAATCTTCCACACGCTGTACGGCCGATCGCCCACCAGTTCCCCGGTGCGCCCGTTGATCAGCACCCGGAAGACCTTTCTATTGAACCGGTACGCGCTCACCCACATCGGGAGCAGGATGTGCTTGTAGGTGATCTGGTCGTAGCGCGAGCGCATCGAGTGGATCTGCTGGTGATCGCCCCCGATGTCCGCGCGAATGCTCGATTCGATGGTGGGACGCATCGCGACCTTGGCGCCCTCGAAGCCGTGGGCGAGGTCGATGCTGTAACTCTCGCAGCGAAAACCCGCGAGATAACCGTCGTCGTAAGGGACGAGGTTCTCAAGCCCCCACGGCTCCGCCTGCGCCTGGTGGCCAAGGGGCAGAGAGGTGCTGGCGGGGATGAGCACGTCGTCGAAATCATCTACAACTGTGCCGCTCGCGGGGTACCAGCGGGTCTTGCGAACCTGACGGGTCTGCGTGGTCAATTTGCCGTTGACGGTCGTCGTGTAGGTCTCCGTGACCCAGTAGTCCTCGCCGCGGAGACCCTCGTAATCGGTTGTCGCCTCGCAGTCGTAGGTCCAGAACGGCATGTACGCCCCGACAAAGGAGCCGTCGAGGAAAGCCTCCCGCGCGAGCTTGCTCGGGGCGAACCAGCGCGACTTGAGCCAGGCTCGGTACGCGTCGATCGCCGCTTCACGGGTGATCTTGAATGGCAAGACGGCGGCCGGCTTCAGACTCTTGCGGGAAACGGCCTGCGCAACGATCGGATTGCCGCAGAACGGGCAGCGCTGGCTCGTGACGTTGTCCTGAAACTCGACGTTCGCCCCGCAGGATTCGCAGCGGACCTCCAGACGCTCGACGGTCTGGGCGTTGTGCTCAAGGCTGTCGAGCGCGGCTGAATAATCCTCCTCGGTCACCTCGATCGCGGCCTTGGGGATCTCGTTGAGCGTGCCGCAGTGAGAGCACTTGAGGGCGCCGTCGCCGGGGGAATAGGCAAGGTCGGCGCCGCAGCGCGAGCAGGGGAAGGTGCGATGGACGCCGGGAGAAGCGCCGGTCTCGCCCGGGGGTTGCGTATCGGTTTCGGACATGAGTGGTTTGCGGTGGATTCCGAAGAAGAACCCTTCCCCCAACCCCTCCCTTCAGGGGAGGGGCTTCACAAGCGTCAGTTCGGGAGCGGGGGCGGAGTGCCGCCGAGCGCACCGGCAAGTTCAGGAACGCTGGACGCCGCGGACCACGAGGCCATGCCCTGCTTCCAGACGAGCGTCGCGGGCGTAAGGCGGCCGGAAGATGACAGCTGGGCGAGGGCGCTCAGATCAAAGGGTCCGATCTGCTTGCCCTCTTCGGCGATGAAGAACTTGATCGGGGCGCTGCCCGGGATCGGGGGCGCGCCGGCGCCGCCGATCGCGCCGGCCATCTGATTGGCCATGGCAAAGCCGGCACCGATGCCCATGCCTTGTGCCATGCCGCCTCCGGCGGGGTTCTTGGCCGCGTCGCCGATCGCGGTGGCGGTCTGGAACTGCGTGAACTTGCCCATGTCCCCGATCACGCCCATGCTGGTGCGCTTGTCGAGGGCGGCCTCGACCTCGGGCGGGAGCGACACGTTTTCGATCAGGAAGGCCGTGAGGTCGAGCCCATAGGTCTTGAACGGGGGCTTGATCTTGCTCGCGATAAGAGAGGAGAGTTCTTCGTAGTTGCTCGCCAGATCGAGCGCGGGGATCTTGGCCTCACCCAGCGCGTCCGAGAAGCAGGTGAGGATGAAGTTTCGGAGCTGCTCGGTGATGCCGTCGGTCGTGAAGCGCCCTTCGGTACCGGCGATCTCGCGGATCACGGCGGCCGGGTCGCTGGCGCGGAAGGCGTACGTGCCGTACGCGCGAAGGCGGAGCGGGCCGAACTCGGCGTCGCGGAGCATGATCGGGTTGGCGGTGCCCCACTTCTGGTCGGTGAATTGGCGCGTGTTGACGAAATACACCTCGGCCTTGAAGGGGGATTCAAAGCCATACTTCCAGCCCCGCAGAGTGGCGAGGATGGGGATGTTCTGAGTGTTTAGCGTGTAGAGGCCGGGCTGGAAAACGTCGGCCACCTTTCCCTGATCCACGAAGACGGCGGCCTGGCTCTCGCGCACGACGAGCTTGGCCCCGTACTTGATTTCGTTGTTCATCCGCTCGAAGCGGTACACAAGTGTGTCGCGAGAATCGTCGAGCCACTCGACGATGTCGATGAGTTCGCCCTTGAGTTTCTTCCAGAAGTCCATTGGTGCCGTCCTCCGCTTTGTTCCCGAGGGCAACAACCGTGCCACACGGGAACGAAAAAGTGTAAGTCGGAAGGTTATTGGGCCGGGGATTGTGAAAATTTCAGGGCGCCGCTCAACGGAAGGGCCGTTTGGGGCGTGCGCAGCGGCACCGGCGGATTTCGCTGGATACTCGTGCCAAAGTCGGTTGTCGCGCCAGTCGAAAAAGACGGAATCCGGTACGCGGGCGGAAGGTCCGTAACACCGGTGGAGCGGCCGAGCCGCGCGGGTCAGAGAACCCGAGGGTCACGGTCAAAGTCGTTCTAGAGAGGAATCCGTCATGCAGCTCACAAATGCCACCGCTTCCACCCGCCGCCCGTCCCGTTCCGATTCGCCCCGCTTCACGTGGTCGGCGGCGGTCCTGATCTCGATCTGCGGACTGGCCCAGGGCCAGCAGGTCGGCACGTATACCGGCGGCAGTCAAGCCCCGGCGCCCGGCACGCAGCCCAACGCCCAGCCTCAGCAACCTGCGCAGCAGCCTCAGCAGCCGCAGACCAACGTTCAGGCGACGGGTTCGGCCCCGTCGCAGCCGGTAGACGCGTCGCTGAACGCGGCGGCGAAGAACGGACAGTCAACCTCGAACGGCCAGAGTTGGAGCGCGCAGCCGCAGGAACAGCCCGCGGCGCAGGCCGAAGTCGCCGATCCGTTCGCCGGCCAGCCCGGTGCCGCCGCACGCCCTGGCGACTCGGGGAACGGCGCCCGCGGCGTCAAGAGCATCCGTCCCAACGCGGTGAAGGTCGACGACAACGGCGTGGTTGATCTGCGCGTGAACGGTGAAGAGGTCACGGCCGTCCTCGAGATGCTGAGCCTCCAGAGCCAGAAGAACATCATCCCGTACAAAAACGTGAACGGAAAGGTCTTCGCGAATCTCTACGGCGTGACGTTCTACGAGGCGCTGGACGCCCTCCTCCACGCGAACGGCTTCGGTTACGTCGAGCGCGGCAACTTCATTTATGTCTACACGCTCGAGGACCTTCAGAAGCTCGAGAAGGAATCCCGCCAGCGCGTCTGGAAGGTCATCAAGCTCAATTACCTCTCGGCGGTGGACGCGGCCTCGTTCGCCCAGGCTCTCCTGAGCAAGGACTCGGTGATCAAAACCAACGCGAAGGTCGGCACGTTCCCCGGCAAGAGCGACGTTCCCGGCGGCGCCGAAGATTACCCCGGCGAGTCGACCATCATGGTCTTCGACTTCCCCGAGCAGGTCGAGCAGATCGAGAAGCTCGTCAAGGAACTCGACACCCGCCCGGCCCAGGTGCTGGTCGAGGCGACGATCCTCCAGGCCCAGTTGAGCGAGAACAACGCCTTCGGCGTTGACTTCGCCGTGATCGGCAATCTGAACTTCGGCGATTTCATCTCGATCGGCGGCCCCCTGCGCGTGCCGGACTCGATGCTGGTCAACGACAAGACACGCCTTGTGAACGGCGCACCCGGCGATGTGCCCGTCGTCGGCGCTTCCCCGCTGCCCAGCAAAGCGTTCGGCCTGGCTTCGACCCCCGGCAACGTGGGCGGCCCCGGCACCCTGAAGCTCGGCCTCTACAACAGCAACGTCGGCGTCTTCGTCAAGCTGCTCGATGAAGTCACGGACACGACGATCCTGAGCAACCCCAAGATCCTGGCCCTCAACCGTCAGGCGGCGCGGGTCCTGATCGGCGAGCGCGTCGGCTACCTCAACACCACGAGCACCAACACCGCGACGACCCAGACCGTCGAGTTCCTCGATACTGGTACTCAGCTGCACTTCCGCCCCTTCGTCGGCAACGACAACACCATCCGGCTCGAACTCAAGCCAAGCGTGTCGTCGGCCGTTGTCCGCGACGTCCGCAGCAGCGCGGGCGGCACGGTCACCGTGCCCGACGAGATCACCAATGAATTGACCACCAACGTCATCGTCCGCGACGGGCAGACGGTGGTCCTGGGCGGGCTCTTCCGCGACTCCACGCAGACCGCGCGCCGCCAGGTGCCGCTGCTCGGCGATATTCCGCTCGTCGGCTACGCCTTCCGCGGCCAGGAAGACACGATCGACCGGCAGGAGATCATCTTCCTCGTCACCCCGACGATCGTCAGCGACACGTTCCTCGCCGAGTCCGGCGACAAGACGCACGACATGATCGCCCGCGTCCGGGCCGGCGCTCGCGAGGGCCTGCTGCCCTTCAGCCGCGAGCGCATGACGAGCCAGATGATCATGGACGCTCGCAAGCTGGCGGCGGAGGGTCAGACCGAGAAGGCCCTCTGGAAGCTCCACATGGCGCTGTCGATCAATCCGCACCAGGAAGACGCGATGGAGCTGCAGGAGAAGCTGAGCGGCAAGAAGGAAAACTGGCCGGACCGCAGCATGCTCGACGAACTGCTCGGTTCGGAGAACCGCAAGGAGCCGAAGGTGCCGCAAGTTCCGCCGGCTCCCGCCAACTCCTACACGAGCGGGAGCACAACTGCGCCGAGCGCGCCGGTCGAGCCCGCGGCTCCGAACATCGCGCCCGCCGCCCCGGCGAGCCCGGTCACGGCAGCGACGCAGCCCGCTCCTTCGACCGCACCGGCTACGGCCGCAGTCGAGCCCGCCGTCGCCCCCGTCGCGGCAGCGCAGCCGATTGAAGGCACCCCCGCCGTTCAACTCGACGCGAAGCCCAAGCCGGTCTACGTCAGCATGAATTGGAAGCAGGCCATGCAGCGGTTCGTCGCACAGTCGCAGCAGAACAACGCAAGCCCGGCGACCCCGGCCCAGCCCGAGCGGACCGTGACGGCGGCGAGCGAAGGCGAACAGAAGTAAACCGGCCACCACGATACAACGCCAACACCACCCCCTCTCTCCGGAGGGGGTTTTTCTTGGAAACGCAGGATTCGCACGGATTTGGAATCGCTTTTCGGACGCCCCCAAAGTGCCCCTCCGGTCAGACCGATGAGACCCGAGAACACAGACCACGCCCCCACCCCCCACTCCCCGGTGCATTTTTCCGGGCCTTGGAGAGAACCCATGCGTTTCATGCCTCTGGTCATCGTTGGACTGCTTCTTGGCGGCTGCTCGGCCCACGGCCTCTCGACGCGCCGTGAGAGTTCGGCGGCGAAGGAACGCGTCGCGGGGATGAAGTCGGCGATGGAGTGGCAGAGCGCGCAGCAGCAGCTCTTGGCGGGAGACACGGAGAAAGCCCTCAAGTCGATCGACCGGTCGCTGCAGCTCAATCCAAACGTCGCCAAGAGCCATGTGCTCAAGGGCCGGATCCTGATGGAGCAGGGCGACCTGGAAGGGGCGCTCAACTGGTTCGGCACCGCCGAAGGGCTCGATCCGGAGAACGTGGAGGCGCAGTACTACGCCGGCGTCGTCTACGAGCGTCTGAAGAAGCCCGAGGACGCGCTGCGCTGCTACCGGCACGCCGCGGCGCTCGATCCGAGCAACCCGCAGTACGTGGTCGCGGCAGCGGAAATGCTCATCGACATGGGCAAGCTCGACGATGCGGAGCAGGAACTCGGCTCACACCGGGCAAGCTTCGCCCACAACGCCGGGGTCAATCAGGCCTACGGGCACATCGCAAAGATCCGGGGCAAGTACGAAGAGGCTCTTACCTACTACGAAGAAGCGCGGCTCGCGGCACCCGACGATCCGGCGATCCTCAACGATCTCATCAGCGCGCAGGTGGCCTGCAAGAAATACGCCGACGCCGAGATCAACATCGGCAAGCTGCTGACCCGCAAGGACTATGAAGCCCGGCGAGACCTCAAGCTCGAGCGGGCCAAGTGCCTCGTCGAACTCGACCGCCCCGCCGAAGCACGCGACGTGCTCGTCAAACTGACCGCGACCGACGAAGGCGCCGCGGACGTGGGCGCGTGGATCGAACTCGGAAAAGTGAGCTTCAAGCTCAAGGACACGACGCGGGCGCGGACCGCCGCGGCGCGCCTCGTGGCGATCGCGCCCGACCGCCCCGAGGGATATCAGCTTCGCGCCATGATCTTCCGGCGCCTCGGAGCCCTCGACCAGGCGGAGGAAAACGCCCGCAAGGCCGTGGCCATCGCGCCGAGCGCGGAAAACTACGTCTTGCTCGGCCTCATCGAGCGCCAGCTCGGCCACGCCCCCGCGGCGGGCGCGAGCTTTGCAAAGGCACTCGAGATCGACCCGAAAAACGTGCTGGCGGCCGCTCAAGTGAACGAGATGCGCGGCGGCAACGCCGTGGCCGGCGTGGATGAAAAGGAATAAGGCCGGCTCGCAGCCTTCGGCTTTCAGGTGGAAGAAATGCCGCGACCTCGCTGGCAACTCGGCGTCAGATGTAGTCTTTGACCGGAGCAGCGCCGAAACTTGCCTGCGTCCGTTTGATCGCCCCGAACCAGACCAGGCAGAAAATCGGCCAGATCAGCCCGATACCGTTCAACGCGCCGGCGATCGCCATGCCCGTGCCCTTGCTGACCCGCGGGCCTTTGGCAAACTGACTGTCCGGGTTTTCATTCAACCAGCGCTCCATCTCCACCTGCTGGTTCCACGCCACATACAAACCCACGACGACAGAAAAGCAAGACACCACGGCCCATACGAGGTGGAGCGTCCGGCCGCTGAGACTGCGCCGCATGGTCTGGATCCCGGCCGCCAGCAGCACGAGAGACATGATGAACCCGACGACGAAAAGCCCGGCCTGGAGCGGGGTCAGGTGCATGGTCGGTGGCAGCGGCTGATTGCGCATCTCGGCGGGCATGAGCGCGGGCCCGATGAAGATGCCGCCGACGCCGCAGGCCATACATGTGATCCCAAGACAGCCCCACACGATCGAAATGATGCCAACCACCTTTGGCCACGAAGTCGTCGGGAGGTCAAGCTGTGGTTCGAGCGGTTCGACCTGTTCGGACATGGTTTCCTCCACTTGGTGCGCGGAGAGTGTAACGAAGAGAATCCGATGGCATGGGGACACAAAAAGAGGGATCATTCAGGACCTGTGAGTCTCATGTGACCCATAGGACCTATCTCCTTGCCCAGACGAAAGTAGCGAGCGGCTATTTCCGGGTCCCGATCTTGGACTTGAGCTGCTCGAAGCGTCGCCGCTCGTCGGCGGAGAGACGATCGCCCATCCCGGTCTCGATCGCCGAGGCAATCTGGGCGGCCTGGGGCTGGGCGAGAAAAACCTCAAGCGCCCGCAGCCAAACCTCGGGACCGATGCCGAGCTGGCGGGCCTGCTCGGGACGGTTCATGCCGATCAGGCTCAGTGCGCGCAGGTCGCGGGCGCTGTCCGTCGGCGTGAGTTTGTCGATTTCCGGAAGAGCGTCGAGAGCCGCGATCGCTTCGCCGTAGCGGGACAATTCGAAGCGAAGTTGGGCCAATTCCAGAATCGCCGAGGCGACCGTGGGGAGATGCGCGGGATCTGTCCGTTCGGACATGATTCGCTGCGATTCGGCGAGCTGCGCGAGCACGGCCTCGCGGAGAGGCGGATCGGCCGAGAGGCGTCTGCTGCATTCGACGATCTCGTCCTCGTTCAGGACTGAGGCGATGAGCGTGAGTGCCGCACGGCGCTGGTCCGGTACGCGCCGGGTCGCCTCTTCGATGGCGAGGAAACCGGGAACGCCGGGATCAACGGTCAGGACACCGCGCACGGCGACCTCGATGAGCAGCGGGTCCTCGCGCGCCGCCGCGAGAATCCGGGGCAGGTACTCCGGATAGGCCACAAGAGATTCCGCCGCGGCAAGCCGCTGCGCGGGTATGGAGGAGCCGAGAAGGACGACAACCGCATCGAGATCGGACTGATCGCCGAGCTCGGCGCGAAGGCGACAGCCCGAACCGGGGAGGTCCGCGAGGCTGATCGCACGCAGGGCCCGCAGCGTGCGCGAGGCGGCGCCGTTCTGGCGGAGATAGCCGGCTCGATAGAAGGTCCAGGCGGCGTCGATGGCGGCATCGCGGGCCGCTCGGGCATCTGCGATCGAGCCCGGGGAAGCGTCGAGCCAATGGAGCACCGCCGCCTCACCCTCAAAGCTCGGCCAGCGTGAAAGAGCCAGCAGCATGGCGCCCGCGGTTTTCGGGCTGGATTCGGTTTCGAGCGCGGCGAGGAGCGCCGCGGCGGCCCCGGCGGGGGCAAGGTTGCCGGCGAGGATGGCCGCCTGCTCGCGTATCGCGGGGTTCGCCGATTTCAGAAGCGCCAGAGCCGCGACGCTGATCGCATCGTCTGGCCGGTTGCCGGCCGAGAGCTCGCGCGAGACCAATTCGAGACCCAGAAGATTGACCGGCTCGAGTTGATCCTGGAGCATCGAGCCGATGAGCGCCCATCGCTTTTCGGGCGGCGTGGCCAGATGCAGGGCCTGAAGCGCCTGGAGAAGTCGCGCCTGGGTCACGAACTGGCGTTCATTCGCGCGATCGGCGCCGCGAGCCAGATCGGCCAGCAGGCGGTCTCGCCATGCGGCTTCATCCGAAACCGCATCGACATACGCGCGCCATGACTCGGCCTTTTCGCCAAGGTCGTCACGCCCGCTCAGCCGGGCAAGCGCAGAGGCGATGAGCGCTCTCTCCGCCGGTTGCGTGCCGGGCGCGACCAGAACGGAAACGAGAAACTGGGCCGCCGCTCGCGTCCGGATGGATGAAATCGCCTGGAAAAGGAACGGCTTCTCGCCAGCGGTTGAAACGGCGAAGAGCTCAGAGAGCTTGGCGAGGAGCGATGCGTCGGCGGACGATGCGCCGGCGATCGCATCGAGAGCCGCACGGAAAGCGGGGCTGTCGTGAGGTAAAGAAAGCGCGTCCGAGAGCGCCCGCACCGCCCTGGGCTCTTGCGACGCGGCGAGTGCCCTCGATGCCGACGCCAGCGCGGGGGCCGGGGCGGCCGGAGCGGCGAGCACCTCTATCGCTGCAGCCACGGGATCGCCCGTGGTCTCCGGCGCCGAGCCCGAGGCCATGGGCGCAAGCAATGCCGCCGCAGCGAAGAGCGATCGGGAAATATCGCGAAACCGAGGCACGCGGCAGAGTCTCCGGCGGCATCAGGGGTGAAGGAACCAAGTTCTGTTTCGATGATCCTACCGCGCGCTCTTGGTGATCGGTTCGACAAAGTCCGAAGTTGGGAAAAAAAGCCGTTGATTGCGCGGGTCGCGTCGCGCGCCGGCGACGGACCGGTTGAAGCGAAAGTCCCCCGCCCGGCGAACGGTCACGGACGTTCGGCCAGGAGGCGCGACGCTTCTTCGACGTCCTTGTCTCCCCGTCCGGAGCAGTTGACGACGATGTGCTGGTCTTGTTTCATGGTCGAGGCGAGACGGACCGCCTCGGCAATGGCGTGCGACGTTTCAAGGGCGGGGATGATGCCCTCGGTGCGGGCCAGAAGCGTGAAGGCATCAAGGGCCTGGGCATCTGTCGCCGCGGTATAGGTCACACGGCCGGCGTCCTTCCAGAATGAATGCTCGGGTCCGACGCCCGGATAATCGAGACCAGCGGAGCACGAGTGGACATTGGCAGTCTGGCCGTTCGGATCCTGCAGCACATAGGAGAGGGAACCGTGCAGCACGCCGGGGGTGCCGTACGAGAGGGGGGCCGCGTGGTCGCCGGCACTGGTGGAGCGCCCGCCGGCTTCGACCCCGATCAGACGGACTTTTTCATCGTCGATAAAGGGATAGAAGATGCCGGCCGCGTTGGACCCCCCACCGACACAGGCGACGATGGCGTCGGGCAGGCGTCCGAGGTACCGCAGGCACTGGGCCTTCGCCTCGGTGCCGATGATGGACTGAAAATCCCGGACGATCATGGGGAATGGGTGCGGTCCGACGACCGACCCGATGATGTAGTGGGTGTGCTCGACCGACCCCATCCAGTCTCGCATGGCCTCGTTGGTTGCGTCTTTCAGGGTTTTAGAGCCCGAATCGACTTCGATGACCTTGGCCCCGAGCATGCGCATACGGATGACATTGAGCCGCTGCCTCCGCACGTCCTCCGAGCCCATGTAGACATCGCACTCCAGCCCAAGGTGCGCCGCGGCCGTCGCCGAAGCGACGCCGTGCTGCCCCGCACCAGTTTCGGCGATGATTCGGCGCTTGCCCATCCGCTTGGTCAGCAGCCCTTGACCGAGGGTGTTGTTGATCTTGTGGGCCCCGGTGTGGGCCAGGTCCTCCCGCTTGAGCCAGATGGTCGCTCCCAAGCCGTGCTGGCCGGCGGATCGGGCCAGTTGGGCGGCGTGGTCGGAAAGACGGGCGGCCTTGTAGAGCGGGGTAGGCCGTCCGACCAGGGTCGCGAAGAGGGCCCGAAGTTCATCCCAAAACGCCCGGTCCTGGCTTGCGGAGTCGTAGACCTGCTCGAGCTGCCGCAGAGCCGCCATTAGGGTCTCGGGAACGTACTGGCCTCCGAAGGCGCCGTATCGGCCCTCGGGGCTGGGGACATCGCACAAGCGGGGTTTGACGGGCTTGGGCGTGGCGTGGAGTGTGGACATGAGGGAGTTTAGGTCGCGGGAGGTGTTGCGCCGGCGAAGCGCGTGGGAGCGAGTTCGGTATCTCGTTTGAGATAGATCGCCCCCCACAGCCAGAGGAAGCCGGAGAGCAGGATGGCGGCGCCGACAATCAGAAAACCGAGGGTCATGTCGCCGGCCTTGTTTTCGGGAGTCTTGGTCAGGTCGGTGACCCACCCGATGATCGGCGGGCTGATGGCGTCGCCGAGCACGTGGATGACGAAAATGCAGACTGCGAACCCGGTGGCGCGGATGGAGGGATGCGTCACGTTGGCGAGGATGGCATTGCTCGGGCCGGTGGAAAGGAAGAGGAAAAAAATGGCGACGAAGATGAAGATGTAAGCCCACGGCATCGGCGCGTAGAGCGCGCCGAGGAAGAAGGGGAAGCCTGCAAGCATCCCGCTGCCGGAGACCAGAAAATACGATCCGCTGAAGCGGGGGCGGAGTGCATCGCCGAGCCACCCTCCCAGGAGCGTGGCGCCCAGGCCCGCGGCGGCGGTGATGCCGCCGAATATCAGGCTGACATGAGAGAGGTCCTTCTGGCCCCGGTGGGTGTGTAGGTAATCGGGCATCCAGAACGAGATGCCGCCAATGGCAAAGGTGAACGCGGTCATTCCGGCGACGGAAAGGACGTACGAGGGGATTTTGAGCAGCGTCAGGTAGTCGGCGAGGCTGGCTGCGTGGTGGGTTGCCTTGTCGGACTGCCCGCGCGGCGGTTCCCTCATGAAGAAGCACAGGACTCCAAGGATGATTCCGGGGGGCAGGGTGATGAGGAAAGCCCAGTGCCAGGTGGTGAATTTGGCGATGCCGCCGCCGAGCGCGTAACCCAGCGCGCTGCCGACCGGGATCGCCGCGTAGAACCACGCGAGAATGGCTCCGCGGCGCTCGACGGGAAAGAGATCAGAGATGAGGGTCGGGGCGGTGGGTCCGTACGCGGCCTCGCCGACACCGACGAGGATGCGCATCAGGAGCATGACAACCCAGACCTGAGCCAGGCCGCTGGCGCCCGATGCGACCGACCAGACGCAAACGCCAATGCCGACGATGACCCACCGGTTCCAGCGGTCGGCGAGCCAGCCAAAAACCGGGGCGAGGACGAGGTACGAAACCAGGAAGGCCGTCGCGAGCAGGCCCATGCGCGCGCCGGCGGTCTTTTCATCAACGCCGGCCGGAAAAAAGTCGGCCCGGATGAGCGGCTCGACGGCAGCCAGGACGTAGCGGTCGATGTAGTTGAAGAGGTTGATCAGAAGCAGGAGCGCAACGGACCAGGTCGCGTAGGAGGGGGACCGTGCCGTGTCGGGCTGCTGGGTCATGGCTGGGAGTATGGCAGGGTTCGGACCAAGTCGTCATTCGTCAACAAAAATGCGAAAGTCGCGACGGATGGGCGTGGGCCGGGAATCAGAAGGAAACATGACGAGTCTCACAGACAACCTTGAAAGCAAAGCGCCGGTCAAGCAGAGGAAGAACTACGGGCCGCTGATGTGGGCGGTGGCTCTGGTGATCGGCGGAACCGGTCTGACCCTTGCCGGATGGACGGTGTACGACAACACACGTCCGGTGGGCCGGCCGAAGTCGGCGAGTGACTTTGTCCAGCGCGACGGGCCCGGGATCAACGCGAATGCCGGGCAGGCGGCGCCCGCATCGGGCGAGCGCCAGATAACGGCGACCCGGCCGGGAGCGCGGAACGCGATGGGCGATCCCGGGCAGATGCCTTTGATGCCCGTCGATGTCTCGTTCACGCCGGTGAACAGCGCGGACGATGCGGCGACTGTGGTCACGGCGCTGAGCGGGTCCATCGGCGAACAGACGACCAAGATCGACGGGCTGACGGCGACCCCGCTTCAGACCTCCAACCAGGTGAACGAGGCGGTGAAGAACTTCCTTGGGCCGCTTGTTCAGGGCGACATCAAAGATGGGCCGACCTACCTCGCCGCGAACGGCGCGACACCCCCGGAAACCGGCCCGTACAAGGCGGTCCTTGACAACATCGCCAAGCTGCTCAAGTTCTGCGACCTGGACACACAGCACATCAAGGTCCGCCGGGCGCCGAAGATCGAGGGACCGGGCGCGAACATGATGCCGAAGATGAAGCCCGGCCAGTTGGCGATGAGCATCAACCAGATGCAGCGCGATGACGGCCAAAGCGTTTCTTCGCTGATGATGCCGCTGTCGGGGCTCTTGCCGGGCGCGGACGATGGCGTCGTGCCGGACGGACCGCGGATCGAGGTTCTGATCCCGGCGAAACTGAAGGAAGCAACGTTCGCGGAGAAGCCGTTCCAGATCGGGCTGATCATGGGTCAGAATCCCGCCAGGAACAAGTGGGTGCCGCTGATGCTGCAGTTCCACACGAGCGACATGGACACGGTGAAGGCGATCTCGAAGGTGATCCGTCCGGCACAAAGAAGCGGCGGAGATGGCGCGCCGGCGCCGAAGGCGCCGAGCGATGGGCCGAGGTAGGAACCGGCGTACAACGGAACGGGAATGAGAAACACACTCCCTTCCCCCAACCCCCTCCCTCAGAGAGGGGGCTTCAGAACTGCGAGGGAGTTTCCAGATGACAAAGCACGCACGCGGATTTACGCTGATCGAACTGATGATCTCGATCGGGATTATCGGGATCCTGATCTCCATGCTGCTGCCGGCGCTCTCGAAGATGCGCCTCGCGGCGAAGCAGACCAAGGGGATGGCGAACCTGAGCAGCGTGGCGAAGAGCTTCGAGCTGTACGGAAACTCGTACGGCACGTATCCGTTCATTGAGCCGGGCTCGCCCATCCAAGGGCCGAACGGGCCAATGCCGGTCCCGGAAGGAATGGTCGGGGCTCAGTGGATCCGGCCGGGCGCGATCATCATCTCGAGCGACCCCTTCGAGATGGAATGGATGTGGGCTTCGCCCATGGCGAAGTTCACCGAGGTGGAGAAGAACTACCCGACCTGGGTTTCGCCCGGGCTGCCGACGCGCCTGCCCGATATCGAGGACGTCGAGCCCCGCGAGCAGATCTCGGTGCGGCTCTCAAACTCGTTCATCGCGCGGCCCGAGTTGTTCGGGCCCAACGGGAAGGACGATCCGAAGATGATCGCGCCGGTACGGCAGGGCGATGTGCTGAGCCCCTCGAGCAAGGTGATGCTCTTTGATGCCCACGTCGCCTACTACAGCAAGAGGCCCCAGGTCGTGGACTCGCACTACGACGCGCCGACCCCGATGGCCTTCGCCGACGGGCACGGAGACGCGAAGAACCCGGTCAAGGCGAACGACGCAGTCGCGAACATCATGCGCGGCAACAGCAAGATCAAACTGCACTCGACCGCCAACGGCGTTCGCGGGCAGGACTATTGAGTGACAGACGGCGAGGGAGCGGACAGTCCGGGAATTCAACCGGAGTGAAAATCATGAATGTCCGAATCGTCGCGTGCGGGTGGCTTTTCCTGTCGGCGTGGGCTTTTGGTGCCGGGGTTTCGAACGCCGAGCTCGACGCCGCGGTCGCGAAGTACTCGAGCGAATTGGCGTCGCTGCATCCGGCTCCCGGAACGGGCGATGAAGATCGCTTCCAGGTGACCGATCGGTGCTTCGGCTCGATCGACCCGTCCGCCCTGACGCTTGAACAGATCGTTTTTCTCGATTCAAAGCATGTCATCGAGAACGTGCGGGATCCGAAGCGATGGCGGGACCGGATCAATGAACTCGCGAAAGCCCCTGGAACAGCGGGATTGCGCGCGAGCAACTGCCTGCGGTCCACAACGACCCGGGCGTCCCTGAGCGAACGGGCGGAATCCGTGCGCGCGGTGCTGAACCACCCTGCCCTTCCCGAAGCCTTGAAAACAAACGACCGATGCGTTTCCGAACTTACGGATCTGGTCGAGATCGACCCCGCGGTGCTACGCCGGTGCGGGCCGGATTTTCTGGCGCTCGGCCCCAAACTGCCAATCGATGCGCCGGACGAGGTCGTTTCCATCCTCTATCGCGCCATCCTGGATGCCGCGATTCTCGCGGTCGAAGATCCCGATCTTCGCGAACCGCTTCGGCTGCGTCTTCGCGAGGCGACGGCCAACGCCCGGGTTCGCGCCGAGAAAGCGCCGGATTCCCCCGATGTCCTGGAGCGGCGTCAGAAGTTCGCCGCGCTCGAGAAGAGCTACGACTCCGTCTACGCGCGTACTGGCATCCTAAATCAGCCCGCCCCCGAACTGGAGTTCACCTGGACATCGGGCATGAGCGGTTCGGTGAAAAAACTCTCGGACCTCAAGGGAAAAGTCGTGGCGCTGGATTTCTGGGCCACATGGTGCTGGCCGTGCATCCAGAGCTTCGTGCAAACGCGGGAATTGCAAAGCCGGTACGCGGCAAGCGACGTCGCGATCATCGGTGTTACCAGCCTGCAGGGCTACAGCATGACCCCCAAAGCCCCGCGCGGCAAACAACGCACCGAAACAGCGGGAAATCCTCAACTCGAGTACGACCTGATGAAGAAATTCATCAACGACATGGATATGTCCTGGGGGGTTGCCTTCACCAAAACACCCGTGTTCAATCTCGATTACGGCAACCGGTACATCCCGTACATGGTGCTGGTCGATGCGACGGGAAAGGTGCGCTATCGCGGGCTGCATCCGGCCCATGACGCGGCAAAGATCCAAGTTTGCATCGATGGGCTGCTGCGAGAGGCGAACCTGAAGGTTCCGGCGTAGCGATCCGTTCCTCGAGCGGTTGCGCCCCGATATTGCGATTCAGAAATCGGGCCCGAAGCCCCGCCGGATGGAGCGAGCGGATGGGCCATCGAAGCGGGCGGCCGGGAGAAACCAGGAATCGGGCACCCGAACGTCAGGTGTCTGAAGGTGCGATGGCTTGAAGGTGTTTGGCCAGGAATGCCGTTTGGAGGTTTTTGGCGTCGTTGCTGTAACGGCCAAAGCCGATGTGTTCCTGCGGCGCGCCGGTGTGGGGCCAGGACTTGAACTCGATGAGTGATTCGGGCGCGTGACGCTCCGCGTAATGCGCGCGAAGACGCAGGATGAATCCCTTTTCCACAGCGAACGGGAGCATCTGGTCGGCTTCGGAGTGCATCGCGAGCATCGGAATCGGGCGGAAAGTCGACAGATGCGCCGCGGCGCTGGCTTGGGCGATCTTTTTCGCATTGTGATCGACGATCCACGGCGGCGGGCGTGCCTCGCCGGGCGTCAGGCCGTTCTGCTGCGGGAAATAGAGGCCCTCGAGCCAGCCGGTGGTTCCCTCGACCGCGGCGCAGGTGAATGTGTGCGGGTCGCAGAGGCGACGCAGAGCGACAATGCCGCCCATCGACATGCCGCCGATTGCTATGCGGTCGAGATCGAAGACGCCGTGGTACGCCGGGTCGGCGAGAGACTCGAGGACGGAGTCGATCTCGCCGACCGCTTGAAGGATGGCGTCGAGTCCGGTGCGCGGATCAAATGGTGTGTGCCCGGAGCGCTCGCCGTGACCCGGGAGATCGATCGCGCACGCCGCGACGCCCGCGCGAATCCAGCGGAGATAGCGGCCCGGGTCAAGCTCCTTGTTCGCCGTGCGGCCGTGCATCCAGAGGGCCACCGGCGCTGGCGTCTTCCAATCCGGGTGTGCGAGCAGAGTCGGAACGTCCGGCCCCAATCGCACGGTGCGGCTGCGCGACGCAAGGTCGCGGGGGAACTGTTTGAAGCGGTCGGGAAGAGGAACGGTCACTGGCAAGGGTACACGAGCGGTGGTGAACGGATGAGTCCCATAGGACTCATAGGTCCTGTTGAAACACCGCTCTCTCAGATTTCGATGCGCGCGCCCGGCTCGATTCGCAGGCCCGATACGCGCGAGCGCAGTTCACTCGCATCCGTCGCGTGTGCCGGATTGACCTCGATGGTGCAGTCAGGCGAGCCATCCGGCTTCTTGGGAACGAGAATGCCGCAGGATTCAAGCCACCTTGCGGCCCGCAACGTCTGAATCTGTGTGCAGGTATGGGGGCTGTCCACGCCGGTCGCGTTCTTGATGGGGGCGAATTCCTCGATGCGATCCGTCTCGAGCACGATTGAACGCTGGCAGAGCGGGATCGCATCGAACACGAACTTCTCGAGCTTGACACCGTTGTTGGACTGCGGCTGCACAACCTCGCCGGTTTCAAGATCAACATGGGGGATCTTCTTCTCGGCGCGATGGAACGGAAGTTCGAAGTTGGGGTCGGACGCCAGTTTTTCCAGGAATGGGACGCCGAGCGCGTGCACGGCGATCGAGCCGGCGTTGAAGCGGAGAGAGCCGTCGGCGAGCTTCTCCTTCGCGAGGGCGGGCGGAAAATCGGAATACTCGATGACCTCAACAACTCTGCGCCCGTTGCGTGTGACCAGGGCGAACACCCCCACTTTCTCTTCGGGCGAGGCCTTGGGGATCATCTTGCTCGACATCTCGCCCGAGGAGTCGGGCGCCGCGGCGTGAAGACCAAGGAACGCGGGATCGACCGTGCGAACGAGCGGGTTGTCAACCTGGAAATAGGAGAGGTGCTGAATGCCGCGGCGCTTCATGTCGGCGATGGCGCCACTCTTCTCAAGCGCCGCGATTGAGCCGCCGTGTCCGTCGGGGTTCGTCGCCACTTCGTCGTGCTGGGCGAGAAGGACGCGGCCGGACTTGAGGTCGAAGGACGGCAGCATGCCCTGCTGGAAAAACATGATGTTGGAACCATCAAGCCCGAAAAAGCGGTGCTCGTGAAACGTGGCGAGCGTGGACTCGTGGTTCTGCGGGCTGGTCATGATGTACCAGGGGACCGGCTTGCCGTATCGCTTCTCGGCGCCGAGCAGACCGAGCGCGAAGAACTCGAAGAGAGAGCGACCGGTGACGGCGCCCGCGCTGAAGCACCCTTTGGGCCCGTCAAACCCCAAGCGGCTGCCCTGGCCTCCCGCGACCATGAACGCCGCAACCTTGCCGGCGCGAAGCAGGTCTTCGCCGATGCGATGGTACTTGTCGTAATCCCACTTCTTGCGTGCGGACGAGGGGTTGTGCGGATAGGCATCGACCGGATTGAGATCGGCCGGGGGTGTGAACGCCGGAGGTTTCCTGACGTAGCGTTCCACCAGGCGCGGCAGCGACTCAAGATCGAGAGAAGCGATCTGCTCGAGAAGCGAGCGCTGCTGACCGGATGAAAGCGTCGGATAGAACTTGAGCAGGTGGGATTGGCCGATGCCTTCAAGGCGGGCGAGCGTTTGCTGATAGTCGGGCATTCCGGGCTCCTTCAACGGCCGGGGTCGGCAGGTCAGGGCGAACATGCTACCGGGCGAGCGGGTCCGGGGAGCGGTACAGTGGTTCGATGCCGCCCGCACCCGGCCAAGACCTCCTCAAGAAGCCAAGGCACCTTCCCCTGATCGCGCCGTCAATCCTCTCGGCGGACTTCGGCCGGATGGAGGAGGAATGTCGTGGAGTGCTCGAGGCAGGGGCCGATTTTTTGCACCTGGACGTCATGGACGGCCGGTTCGTGCCCAACCTCACCATGGGGCCGGACATGTGCCGCGCCATGCGGCGATACTTCCCGCAGGTTGCCCTCGACGTCCACCTCATGGTGGAAGAGCCTGAAAAGTTCGTCGAAGCGTTCGCCGCGGCCGGGGCGACCGTGATGACCTTCCACGTCGAGCGGCTGCAAGGGAAAGCCGCGACCGACTTGGCCAAGCGGATTCAAGGCATGGGAGTGCTTGCCGGGTTGGCCGTCAATCCCCCCACTCCCGTCGAACCGATGCTCGAAGTCGCGAGCGCGTTCGATTTCCTGCTGGTGATGTCTGTCAATCCGGGCTTTTCGGGGCAGGCGTTCATTCCGGAGGTCTTGGACAAGGCCCGGCGTTTGAAACCGTTGCTCCGCCCCGACCAGAGGCTTGAGGTTGATGGCGGAGTCTCGCCCGCGACGGCGCCGGCCTGCCGCCAGGCAGGGATGGATGCGTTTGTGTCGGCCACCGCGGTCTTTGGCAAGCCACCGGCCGAACGTGGCCAGGCGATCGCAGCCATGCGCGGCTGAAAAGCCATCCTCAGCCCGCCCGGCCCCCGCTTCTGCAGCCGACAGGTTTTCCACAAGAACCAAACAAAGACCGATCGTGTATTCGCGCGATTTGAACCGATTTAGTCTAAGATGACCCTCATCGGACCGGTTCGCGCGGGTCGTCGGCAGGAGCCGGCGAGCGGACCGGTGGCGCGGGGATCGGCAGAGGCCGGTTCCGGGCGGCGTGACGAACGCCGCTTTCCGCCGAATGCACGGAGGTGCGGCGGGCACGCGGGTTGTTTGCCGCGAGGAGGCTCCGGACCGATACGACCGTTTTTCCGGGTCGATCGGGATGGTTGTTCGTCGGCGGGCGAAGAAGGCCGCCGGAACTCCGAAGCGGGCAAACCGAAGGAATTGTCAGGTCATGACCAAAGCAGCCAGTGTGAAGAGCCCGGCCCCCACCCCCCGGAGTTGGAGTGAGGTTCGCCCCGCAAGGCGGGCGTCGATCCCCGAGGGACTGTGGCTGCGGTGTCCTTCCTGCACCAAGATGATCTACCGGCGGCACCTGGAAGCAAACCTGAATGTTTGCCCCGAGTGCACGCACCACTTCCGGATCGGGGCGACCGAGCGGGTGCTTCAACTCGCCGATGCGGACACGTTCCAGGAGATGTTCGCGGAATTGCGTCCGATGGACCCGCTGAAGTTCCGGGATCTGAAGTCATACCGCGAGCGCCTGGTAGCCGAGCAACTGAAGACCGGCCAGACCGACGCGGTCCGGGCGGGCAAGTGCTTTATCAAGGGCCGCGAGGCGATGCTCGTGTGCCTCGACCTGACCTTCATGATGGGCTCGATGGGCTCGGTGGTCGGCGAGACGATCACGCGGGCGATCGAAGAAGCGACGCCGGACAAGGCGACCGGTAAGCCCGGACTGCCGGTGATCATCGTGAGCTGCTCCGGTGGCGCCCGCATGCAGGAAGCCGGGCTGAGCCTGATGCAGATGGCCAAGACAAGCGCTGCCCTCGGCCGCTTCGACGATGCGGGCGGGCTCTTCATCAGCGTGCTCACCGATCCGACTACGGGAGGCGTGACCGCGAGCTTTGCGATGTTGGGCGATGTGATCCTGGCGGAGCCCAAGGCCTTGATCGGGTTTGCCGGTCCTCGCGTGATCCAGCAGACCATCCGTCAGGAACTGCCCGAGGGCTTCCAACGGTCGGAGTTCCTGATGAAGTCGGGGCTTGTGGATCGCGTGGTTTCGCGGGCCAATCTGCGCAGCGAGATTGCTCGACTGATTGACTATTCGGGGCGGTAGGTATTCAGAAACTGTCGCTGAGGCATGGCAATTTGATGATGCACCCGGTGTGGTCGGTCGTCGCGTTGGCCGCATTCATTGCTGCCTCATTTGCGGTGTGTGTGGTGTGCGCATTCGCGCGGAGGCGCCACCCGGACTGGGGTTTGTTTGTCCTTTCGTTCGTCATTTCACTGGGATGGCTCGCGGTGCACGTCCTGATACCACGCACAAAGTCGCTTGCCAACGCAGTCTTCGAACCAGCGATCATCGTCCTCATCAACGCCGCGATCTGTGGCCTCTTTTCGTCTCGACTTCCCGGCACCGAGCGAGTTTCTACACCTCGCGTGCTGGTTGTTTGCGTCGCCTTTGTGATGGTGGTTGTCATCGTCGCGGCCGTCACGCCGCCGCTTCCGGAGTAGGCGTCCTCCGTTGAGCTCCCGTTCCGAGTACATCGATCGCCACGCTCGATCGACGCTTCCCGCCTGAATCGTCGATACCTTTGGAGCGTGTCTCTGCTCCGTCATTCCCTTTTGATTTCGTTTCTGGCTGGCCTTGCGCATGCCTGCCTGATGCTGCTGGCGTTTGCGCCGATTGAATTCTGGCCGGCGTGTCTGGTCGCGATTGTGCCGCTGGTGTGGGTTGCGATTCGAAAGGCAAACCCTTCCCCCAATCCTCGCTCCCAGCCGGGAGGGGGATTTGAGACACGTCGCGTTCGGAAGCGCGAGGCAGTTCTGGTATCGCTCGGGGCGTCGGCTTTCTATTGGGTTCATCAGCACTGGGTGATCGAGGTTTCGGCCGCGGGGTACGGGCCGATGGTGCTGTACCTCTCGATTTATCCGGGGCTGTTTGTCTACCTGCTCAACCGGCTGCGAAGGAGTTACCCGAGGATTCCCCTGGGGCTGCTCGTTCCGATCGTGTGGACGGGTGTGGAATGGCTGCGCGGCGAGGCGGTGTGGGACGGGTACGCGTGGTACATGCTCGCGCACCCGCTGATCGACGCCCCGCTGCTGGCTGGACTCGGCGCCGTCGTGGGTCAGTACGGAGTTGGGGCGATCATCGCGGCCTGGGTCGGCGCGATCTGGGATCTGACGCTAGACCGGAGTCGCGCGGCCGCAGTGGTTGCGGGAGTTGTGGCGCTTGCAACGATCGGGATGGCCGCCCTTGGCATTTCGTATTCGAAGCAGCCCGCATCCGCGGAAATGAATGTTGGGTTGGTGCAGACGAATCTGCCGCAGAGCAACAAGATCGGCTGGTCAATGGAGCAGCGGGTCAAGGACTTTGCGAGGTTTGTGGACTTGACCAAGCAAGCCGCGGCATCCGATCCCAAGCCGGACTTGATTGTCTGGCCGGAGACGATGTTTCCGGGGTACTTCCTCGACCCGATCGAGTTCACCGGCTCGGACGGAAAGGTGCAGCACGAGCCATTCAACGCGTTCGTAGGTCGGCTGCTCGACCTGCAAAGAGACATCAAGATCCCGATGCTTGTGGGAGCGCTCGGGACCGATCGACTTCGGGTCGAGCCGGGGGACAGCCAGGGCAGGGTCCTATGGGACGCCCGGTACAACAGCGTGTTCGAAGTCCGCGATGGAAAGGTCGAGCCGCGCCGCTACGACAAGATCCGGCTCACGCCGTTCGGCGAGACGATGCCGTACATCTCGGCGTGGCCGTGGCTCGAACAGAAACTTCTGGCGATCGGTGCCGCGGGCATGAGTTTCGACTTGGCCTCGGGAACGCTCGACAAGACTCCGGTCTTTTCCTTCTCCGGTCGCGATGCCGCCGGGCATTCAAAGTCAAGAGTCGGCGCGACCACTCCGATCTGCTTTGAAATCACCGAGAGCAATCTCTGCCGCGAGATGGTGAGGCGGATCGAACGGGACGGTGCGGTGCCGCTGCTGGTCAACCTGACCAACGATGGGTGGTTCGGGCGGTCGGAATTGGGAAGGCGGACGCACAACCTTGCGGCGCGCTGGAGGGCGCTCGAACTGGGTGTTTCGGTGGTCCGGGCGGCCAACACTGGGATTTCCTCGTTCACCGAGTTCATGTTGGACGATCGGATGAGGGCCGGAGTCGCGGGCGGAGCGTTCAACGTTGACGGGGTGCTGGCGGGAAGGGTCCAATTGTTCGATGTCCGCACGCCGTTCCGGATGATCGGGGATCTGTCGTGGGTGTGCTCTGTCCTTCTGGGAGGACTGCTGGTTGGAAGTTTCTGGCGGCGCAAGTCGAACACGGAGGCGGGTTTGGCGGGTAGCATGGGATCGCACGGAGGTATCGCGTGAGAATTCGAATCGCAGGGTTCCTGGCATTGGCTGGTTTGGCTGTTGGGGTCGGCTGCGCGAGCAAGCAGGCCGCGAAGCCGGCGCCAAACCACCCCGTGGAGGTGGCCAAGCTGAACCCGGCGGCGCCGATTCCCGCGAAGGCGGCGCCGGACGCTATCAAAATGTCGCAGATCCGGGAGAAGGCACTTCAGGTGTTGGAGGAGTCCGCGTCCAGTTCCGACGGGCAAGTCCGCGGGTACGCCATGGATGGGTCGGGAATGGTCCCCAACCGGCTTGGCAATCTGATGCTCAAGGGGCTCGACGACCCCACCCCGGGCGTGAAGGCGATGGCCGCGGTGGCCGCCGGGAAGTCCCGATACCAGCCCGCGGCTGGACGGGTGAACTCGCTCCTCAACGATCAATCTCCATTCGTCCGGGCATCGGCGATCTACTCGCTCTCGAAGATGGGCAAGCCGGTGGATCCGTCGCCCTTGGGCTCGATGCTGACGAATGGTGAAACACTGCAGATCAGAAGCCAGGCGGCGTGGGTGATCGGGGAGACGGGGAATCGGACGGCATTACCTATGTTGCGCGAGGCGGCGGTCGAGGGGACCGCCCGGGCTCGGCCGATCGAGGTCACCATATTTCAGTTGCAGTGCGCTGAGGCGCGAGTCAAGCTGGGTGATACCGACCCGATCGAGGGGATCCGGGCGGCCCTGTTCCCGGCCCGGCCCGAGGACTTCGAATCGGCGGTTCTGGCCGTCCAGATCATCGGGGAGATCAAGGACCGCGGGTCGATGGACCAATTGATCTATCTGGAGCAGTACAAGGACGCGAGGGGGAACCCGATGCCGGCCGAATTCCGGCTGGCGTGCGCGACCGCCCTGGCTAAATTGGGGCTTGATCGCGGAAGCTTCATCGCCGAGCAGTACGCTCAGGACGCCAATCCGACGATCCGGCAGCAGGCGGCATCGGTTTTCGGATACACGGCGCGGGCGGAGCACTTCCCGGAATTGGAAGCCATGATGAACGACCCATCGCCGATGGTTCGGGTGGTTGCCGCATCGTCGGTGATACGTGCGCATGCCCGATTGTCCGGCGAGAGGCTTCCCTGACCATTGCAAGTGCGGGTTTCCCGGGATTTGGGCCCCCGGGGCGCGGTCGAAAACCGGCGGGAACACACGGGCGGTGTGCTTCGGATATATTGCGGGCGGGGGGCGTCGGCGCGACACCACCGGCAAATCGCCGTTTGGAGTTCGAAGGCGGTTGATCGGGCCGGGGTAGGCCCGAATGATTCGACCCTTGCGGGACCCGAATTCGGGTGCAGGACGGCACCCGGTCCCCGATCCACGATTCTCAGGAGCCAGTTGTGGCGACACTCACGAAAGTCCTTGTGCTGATCGCCGCGGTCCTCAGCCTGTTCCTGTCGGCGCTGGTGATCGCGTATTCCGTCAACACCGACCGGATTCTGGCCGACCGGGATGCGGAAGTCGCCCGGAGCCTTTCGGCCCAGGGGCAGTTGGCCGACAACGCCAGTCAGGCGAGCGCGGCGAAGGCCGAATGGGAGAAGTCCCGGGCGGACCTGCTGAACCAGCTTGCGGATCGAGATGGCAAGTCGCGTGAGTACGAGCGCGTCAACGCCGAATTGACGCGAGGCAAGGCCAAGGCAGAGCAGGACCTTCAGGCCATTACTCTCAAGATCGCGGAACTGGGCGAGACGGTCAAGACGCAGGCGACGCTGCTCTCCGGGTATCGCGATGAAGTAACGGCGCTCCGCAAGAACGAACTTCGTTTCCGCGAACAGGCCGTGCAGGCGGACGACCGCATCAGCGACCTCGAGAGCCAGAACGAGGTTCTGACCCAGAGCGTGCGGGCGCTGCGGGAACAGCTCGAGGAGGCCCGATTGACCCGCGAGACGGGCAACGCCTCGATGGGGATGCTGAGCGCGGGAGGCTCGCCGGGTCAGAAGGAGCCCTTCGTCGATACGGGGATTCCGGTCACCGGGACAGTCGAGAATGTCACGGTCGATCCGTCGACCGGCGCCACGCTCGTCAAGATCAACCTTGGCAGCAACGACCGGATCCGCGAGAACCAGAAGCTGTTCATCAGCCGCGGAAAGGATTTCGTGGCGAACCTGGTGATCGTGAAGACCGACATGCGGTTCGCGATCGGCAAGGTGGATGCTCTGAGCCGCAAGATTGACGTGCGGTCGGGCGATGCGGTGGCGACGCGGTTGCAGTAGCGGTTTTCAGGGAGCGCCCACAGACGGGCAGCCGGGATTGAATCACGATCGGGGTTGGCAAGGAGCGATCGATGTCGCAATTCGGAATGCAGATGCCGGGCGGAAGGGCCAAGCGCGGCACGTCGCTGGACGTGTTCACCGTGCTGGCGTTCTTCTCGGTCGTATTTCTCGGCGCGGCCTGCGTGGTGATGTGGTTCGCGGCGTCGAAGGTCGGCAAGGACGGCAACGCGTTCGAGATGCAGGAGAAGGGCCGTATCGCACTGCCGGCGCGGGCCAAGGGTTGAATTCCGGCAGAAACCGGGCGGATCCCTGATTCAAAGGGTCGCGCAAATCACAATCGGCTTGGCGTGCGGCCCGCAGACTCGGCCAGCGCCCCGGCTCCGCGTCGGGCGCTGGTTTTTGACACCGACTTGAACTTTGCGGGGCGCGGCGTATCGTTCTTCCCGCGCAACCGGCCGAAGGGCATCGGCGCGGCATGACAATTCGGGGCGGTAGCTCAATTGGTTAGAGTACCGGACTGTCGATCCGGTGGTTGCGGGTTCGATTCCCGTCCGCCTCGTTCACGCAAACCTCGGGAAATCCGGGGTTTGTGCGTTTTTGGCTTCGAGCGCGCAGGAGTGGTTGAGGTGGTTATTGGGTCACATGCGTCCAACATGCGTCCTAAAGGCGCGCCGCGGGTGAGTTCTTCCAGCGCTATACGGGCCCGGTCCGCGTCCTGGGTTTCCGCGGCCAGGTAGTACTCCTGCGTCGTTTTTATGTTGGCGTGCCCCAAATATTCCTTGAGGACGTGCATCGGGATGACCCGGGCCATCCGGGTCCCGTAGGTCCGCCGAAGGTCGTGGATCGACCCCTCCGCCCAGGCAACCTTTCCCACCTCGATACCCCGCTCCTTGGCCAAGAACTCGCGGGCGTTCTTCTGGATCAGGTGGAACCGAGCCTGCATGTTGTTGGCCACTTCGTAGTTCGGGCCCAGGGTGATCTTTCCCCCTGAACCAAGACCAGTCCGAGTTTTACACTCGGGTCTGGATCAGGAGGGCAAGTGCGATGGGCAGGAAGCGTCATTCGGCGGAGGAGATTGTCAACAAGCTGCGGCAGGCGGACGTGGAGCTGGC
>JBGAPK010000039.1:0-40782 GCA_044221315.1 Phycisphaerales bacterium
CGCCATACCCCGAGGCTTCTCGTTGTATCCACCCGTCCATCGAAACCTTCGGCCCTCTGCCGGATAGATCGCGAAAGTCACAACGCTGCCGGTGTAGATCCCGTGCGAGTACGACCGGATCACGTTGTAGTCGAGCCGCTTGGCTCCGTCGAATCGCACGACTCCCCGCCGCACAAGCGACCTCCAAACCATTCCGCATTCATAGAAATCCATTGTTACGAAAACATACAAACAGAAGAACCAGACAAGGAAAAGGCAAGCGGAAATAAAAACCGCTAACACCGCCACACCGCCCCATTCTGCCCTCGTCACACAAATCGCCGCGAGATAAGCCATGAACCCCGCCAGGCAAAGAAAGATGATCGCTAGGGCAGACTGCACGATCCGCACGGCCCACCCGCGCCGGCAACTCACTAGATACTCCCCAAAGTTCTCACTCGGTGGAGCAAGCATCGCGCCACGAGCCGCACCTGCAACATGTTGAGCAGCCTCTGGCATTCGCAGTTCCACGCGCGATTCGGCCTCCGCCGCCACGATACCAAATTACCTTCTTCAGCATCCTCCCACAAGCCAGTTCCACCCGCTCCCTCATCTTCCCCCAAGTCCAACTCTGCAAACTCATCTCCCCCCGCCGCGGCATCCCCGCGCGTCAGACCTACCAAAACAAAATCGACCGCAAATCCGTCGACTTCGTCCTCTGCAATCCCTCCACGCTCAAACCCCAACTCATCATCGAGCTCGACGACAAATCCCACACCCGCGAAGACCGCAAGACCCGCGACGACTTCGTCAACAACGCCCTCAAAGCCGCCGGCATCCCCCTCCTCCGCATCCCCGCGGCGTCCCACTACAACCTCATCGCCCTCGAGCAACAAATCCGCGACAAGATTCATCCCCCTGCCAGCACCGCAACCTGACGCCCTGCCCGCCTTTCAGGCCGATTCATCGGCCTTGCTCGCTTGTAGGCCATCGCTTTAGCGATGGTAAAAAGCCCGCAATTCCAATTCATTCCCGGTCTTCTTCTCAGCCCGTTTCAACGGGCTTCCCCCGCCCTTTGTCTTCAGCCGCCCCTTCCTCCCCCGTCCTTGGCCGGACAGAATTGCCGAAAATGCAAGCAGGGTCTTCTCTGCCCTGCGTCTTCACTGGCACCCGGTCGCGCTCTGGTTCACAGCGCCAACCACACCATTCTTCGTCCCACCATTCCTCCCCCGCGGCAACACCACACTCGCCACCCCCAGCCCCAATCCCGCGCAAACCACTACCGACCCCACGATCATCCAAAAATACATCCGGTGCTGCCCGAACCCCCATCCGCCATCCGAATGGACCCTCCACTTTCTGGGTATTCCCGGCCACATCGCCATCACCGGCGAATCCGGGATCACCTCGAACATCACGAACTCCGACACCGCTCGCTCCATCGCCGGACTCATCAGCGGCGCGTCCTTCGGCAACTTCACACTCGGCCGCCAGCCATCACAATCCTCAACAAAGCACGGCCACCACGTGCTCGCTCGCCAACCAGTCCACTCCGCATGGTCCATCCGGCCCATCGATTGTTCCATGACCTGCACTCGCGTCTCGCCGAGCCGCAGCGGCCCGCTCGGTTCCGCGCCCACCCCCGCCAACCTCACTTCGAGCCGGCCACCATCGCGTTCCATCACCGAAAGCCACAAGTCCCGCCGCACCCGCGGCAGAAATCCACGGCTTATCCCGCCGGTGTACATCGACAAAAACAGCAACCCCAGCACCGCTCCAAACACCATCCGCAACCACCATCTCCCGCTTTGCATCGCGCACAACTCCACCCCCATGAGTCGATTCGATCATGACAGTCGACGGATTCCGAATTCTGTGATGCCACCAATCGGAGCGCTCAGGGGTGGCGTCTCTCCTTCGCCGGAGCACGCTTGCGGTGAGAACCAGCCGAGGATCTTTCGCCTTTTCACGACCACCAACGCCTATCTAACCCCTTCACCCCCTCACTTCTTCAACGCCTTCCTCAACCTCGGATTCAGCATCTCCATCCCCGCCTCCAACTCCTCCGCGCTCGGGTTCAGAGGCTCCAGCGCCTTCGCCAACAGCGGCCCATACACGCTCTTCGCCGACGGCGGGCGCGTCACCACCGAACGCCACACGAGCCCGACGAAAGAGACGCCGCTGATCACGAAGAGCCACGGCCAGATCGGGTGCGGAATCGGCGAGGTGTGCAGAACGCCCCCGGCAAAGCCGCTTCCGATCACCACAAGCAGCAACAGAATCGACCAGCCGTCAGACTTCGGATTCTTCGCGCGGAATTCGTACATTGAATTCACCGACGCGAACACCTCGGAGATCAACTCCGCTCGATCTTCCGGCTCCAGCGTGTCAAGATTGGCCTCCACTTCGAGCCGCGGGGCCAATTCTTCCATCAGATTCGGGCGGCCGACCTCGATCAATTCGTCAAGAGTCGCGTCCTTGCCCCCCGGCGAAGCTCCGGCAAACTCCCCGGCCTTCAGGACCTGAAAGAGCCCGCACTGCTCGCAGGTCGTTTCGTCGTGCAAATCCTGCCCGCGCCCAAGCCCGACGCCGTACAGGTGCGTCTGCTTCCGCACACTCACAAGCCCGTGCGCCGCAATGTCGCGGCAGATCGGACAGAACCACGCCACCCGCCCCACCCCCACACGCGATATCTTCTTCCCGGCGTAGATCAGCATCGGAGCGAGAGCATACCGAGGCAGGTGGAAGCGACCTCGAAATTACTCCGCGCCGTGCCACTGATCTCCGGTTCCTCCGAAGATCAGTGTGCCTTCGCTTCATCTCAACAGCTCTAAATCTCGCGAGTCTTCCCCGATGACTTCACGTTTGGTTTCACCGCCCCAGCAAACTCTTCCTGCCCACTTCCACGACCGTCGAACAATTGACCGCTTCCATCTTGTCGAGCAGCGCATCCACGCCTTCCTCGACCGCAAAGTCCAGCTCATCGCGATACAGCGGCAAGATCATCAGCACGTTCACGGCCCGTCCGTCGGACAGTCCGATCTCGGCACACCCTTCCGGCCCCATCGGCGGCATGATCAGCATGCCGGCAAAGCCGCCCGACTCGATCTCTTCCTCCGGCTCGCTGAACTGCACGGTGTGCCCGTACCCCAGCCACGTATCCATTTCGCGAGGTAGACGCGCCGCACGCTTCAGCCATCCGATCGGCCAATACGTCTTCTCGGCCTTCTCCCGTTCCTCTTCGAGCACGGGCCAATCCGCCGGCAACTGGATCATCATCTCCGCGAACTGAAGGCCGCTGATGTCACCGCCGTCGTTCGCCATCTCCGGCGGCACGTTCATGGCCAACTCGCTCATTCCGGTCGTGTGCAGCGTCCAGCAGGGAGAGTGTTCCGAAGGCGGAATCGGAAAGACATCAATGTGCAATTCGTCCGAGACGATCTCGTGCAACACGATCTCGCTCGGACCGTAAAGCGATTCGAAATGCGCGCAGATCTCATCCATCGAGTTCTGTTCGGACGAGTCGGAGTCATTCTCTGGTGCCATCGGTTGCCCCTTGAGCCCGCCCGCGTCCACCGGCAGGCGTCCCGACTTATACCAAAGTCCTAAGCAACGGCGGCACACCCGATCCCGCCCCCACAGACCGCCCAATTGTGCGCACAAAGGCGCCTTTCTGCGCACAGACGCGCTCAAAGAAAAACGCCGTCTTTCCATTTTGTCAAAATGTCCAAAACCCTTCCGCGGCCTCGGCTTAGGAAGGTTTCGCCCGGCGCGCAAAGACGTCTCTTTGCGCACGTTCGCGCCTCATCGCCGCTCTGTAGAGGCCCACGTGTGTTCGATGCCGTCGCATCGCCAACACAATCGCTCCTCATCACCCTGCTTCCGCTCCTCCCCCTTTCCGATGTTCCGATTTTCCTTCTGCCCCTTTGCCGCTTTGCAGTTTTGCCGCTTTGCCCCTCTGCCCCTCCGCCGCTTCGGACTCCTCCCCATGCTCCAACCCTCCCCCGAAATCACCGCCATCCTCGAAGCCCGCCGCACCAAGTTTCCCAACGACGATGCGCTTTCGGCCGCCGTGCGCAACCGCCCCGCCAACCCAAACCCGGGGTCTCGCGGCACTCCAGCCACGCCGTCGCTCACGGAGTCGACGAAGCCCTCGCCTTTCGACGTCGAACTCCCCCAACTCTCCAGCCTCGACATCGATCTCGTCAACGCCTTCCTCGAGGGTCTCGAGCATCTCTCCGAAGCCCACTTCGGCCGCAAGGTCCGTCTCACCGAAATCGCGGCATGGATTCAGAACCCCAACGTCCGCACCGTCCTCACCTTCCTCAAGGACCTCCACACCCTCCGCTCCGAACACATCATCCTCAACGCCCGCAACACCGCCTTCGCCCGCCTCGCCAAACTCGCCCACGCCGACCCCATGAACGTCGCAGAGTCCGAACGAGCCCGCAAAGCTGCGACAGCCATCCTCCGCTATTCCACGCCCACAACCGGCCCCGCGCGCACCCCCCCGAGAGAAAACGAAAAGCCACCACCCGGATCGAAGCCGTCGCGCCCCGCCATTCACGCCGCCGACCGCGACCACCCCGCAAGCGCTCCTCCGCCTGCCCAACGAGCCGCGAACGAAGTGACCGGCGCAGCGCGGCCAACGCAGGAAGTGCCGCGACAAACCTCGGGGCGAGAGCCTTGCATCACAACCGCGCTGGGACCATCCAACACCACCGATCGCCGCTTCTCCTGCGCGGATCAATCAACACCCAGCACCAGGCCGCGCATCCCAGGCGCCGATCGACCATCCTCAAGCGCGGACCAACAAATCTCCACGACCAAGCCGCAAGCCTCCGAATCCGGGCACCAACCGCGCGCTGCACTTCATCCTCGCGGCGGGAGCGATCGCGCGGATCCGGAAGATCCTGCCGCTCCGGGCGAATTCGCAGATCACCAAGTCGCTCACGACCCGGGCGGCAGCGCATCCGCGGCCGGAGAGCGAGGCGACTTCGGCCTCGAATCTCTCGGGGCTAACGGGCTGAATGCGACCGGCGCCCGCGAACGAAAATGACGGGAGCGACGAGGGGGAAGAGAGCGGCCGCGGGGGCGGGAATCATGTAGATCGCGGAGGAATCGGCGATGACTTCGGTGCCGACGTTGTGGACTTCGATGATCACGCAGCCGTCCATCGCCTTGTAGAGATCGGAATTGAAGGTCGCGGAGAAGACGCCGCTCGTCATTCCGTTTCCGGGGGTGCTGGCGAGAAAGACTCCGAAGGGATCGAGCGTGCTGAATGTGGAGTTGTAGAGGCGGAAATCGATGCGGTCGATGACCGGGGCGCCGGGCATGTCGGGCATCGAGATGGCGACCGTGACCATGCCGCCGGCGGTCCAGTCAAGGACGTTTGTGCCGCCGTAGGGGGTGTAGCCGCTGCTCTGGGAGAGAACGCCGGGCCGGCGCGGCGGATTCAGCGTGCAGTCGGCGACGCACAACGCCCGCGCGATGGTCCACGGCGGGGTCGTGTTGATGCAGTCCTGCAGGCACATCTTGAGTTCGTTGTATGTCTGGCCGAGAGCAACTGAGGAGAGGCATATCGCCGTGGCGCACGCGATTCTCATAGGACTTCTCCCGCGACCGTTACGCCGAGGCGCTCCGGAAGAGTCAAGTATGCGGTCGCGCATCGTCAATGCCAGCAAACTTCGCTATCGGTTGCGCCGTGGCTGGGTGTCCGGGCGCTGGTGCAATCGCAAAATCTGCCTGCGGCACATGTTGCGCGCGGCGCGATGATCGGTGGAAATGAAGTCTCTCGATGGGAGGTGTTCACCCTATCGCGTGCCGGGCGATGGCTCTCTCAGGATCTTTCGGAGCTTCAGATCGAGCTGCCTCATCCCAAATTCCTACTCCTCCGCGCTCGGGTTGAGCGGCGCGAGGCTCTTGGCCAGGAGCGGCGCGATGACACGCCGCGCGTACCGTCGGCGCGCCATGAACGCACGCCAGACCAGTCCGATGAAGCACAGGCCGCTCAGCCCGAACATCCAACACCTCGTCTTCAGCGAACAGTTGTTTCGATGGAGGCCCGTCGAGCTATCGGTTTACGTCGGTTCCGCTGCTGCGCGGGCGGACGGTCAACAGCTGGACCGACAGGAAGTTACTCGCGAGCGTGCACAACACTCGCAAGCGCGCGGACCTTGGCATGGAGTCGCTTTCAAATGTCGCGGTGGCGAACTCGTGGAACGAGCGCACGGACGACACCTGGCTCATGGCCAATGCGCTCGAGTGGACCATCCGGGGGGCGCCGTGCCCCGCCGATCTCAACCGCGACGCGCTCGTGAACGATGCCGAACTTGTGATTTTCGTCGTCGCGTACAACGAGCTGATCTGTGGGTGGCGGTCGCCCTTTGCGCCGTGTGCCCACGCTTCCATGCCCGGCACCGACCACTGAACTCAGAATTTCCGCCGCGAAACCGTCCTGGCACCTTCAGGTCGACTGTGGCATGGCCCGCGAACTTTCAATTACACTTCGGCCATGCCACGCCTACTCACCCGCATCCTCTTCGTCCTCGCCCTCACTGTCCTCGCCGAGGTCCTGCTCATCGCGATGACCATCCTCTACATGGTCCTCTACAGCTACCTCATCAACCCGGGCCATAGCAAGGAGTTTTACGAGCAGCACGTGCAATCCGCCGCCCCGTGGCTTTCCATTACCTGCGGCATCCCCATCTTCTTTGTTCTTGGCTTGTGGCTCGCGACCCGCGCACGCAAGTACCCCGTGCCGGCGAACAACGTGGCAAAGTCTGTCACCGTGAGCGCCATCTGCTTCTGGCTTGTATGGTCTGTCCTCGACTCCACCTTCATCCTTGCGTCCGGGGGCATGGCGGCCATTCAACAGGTCCTCCCGTTCTGGCTCGGCTCGCACGTCTCGAAAGCCCTCAGCATCTGGGCCGCCGTCCGCTTCCATCGTTCGCGAATCTCTGCCTGATCGTTCCTGTACCACGGATGCACCTTCCGCAATACTCTCACCTATGAACGTCCTCGAGAAAGTCCGCTCCATCGCCAAGGACCTGCGTGCGAACAAGGGAAACGCGGCCGAATCCTGGGCGCTCGCCTCCCGGCTTCTTTCCCGCCTGACCAACGACGGCGCGAAGATCCAGCAGGTGATTCAGTCGCGAGATATTGACGGGCTTGATGCTCTGATGGACGCGATCGAGGGGCGTGTCGCGGCTGCGGCGGCGATCCCGCTTCCCGAGTTCCCCGCCTCCGAACTCGACGCCGCCATGCGCGCGTTCCACAAGCGGCTCAAGGTCGGCCGGCTCGCCGATGAATCCAGACTGGGCGGGCGTTACACGTCCGGGGGTCGCCATTCCAATATTGACGCGATTCGGCCGCCCGACGGATTTCCGGATCAGATTTGGCAGGCGCTGGTGCGGGCCGGAAAGCTGAAGGACACAGGCGGCGGTTTCTATAGCGAACCCTGACTTCCGCCGGAGCGGCTACAGGTTGCAGATCAACTGGTCGTACGCGCCCGCGAAGACGACAAAGTCCGAATCGTCCACCAGGTCATCGAAGTTGAAATCCGCCGGCCCGAACGCGTCGGGCACCACCAGGGCGTTGTAGGCCTCTGCGAACGTCACGAAGTCCGCATCGTCCACGTAGTCGTCCGCGTTCAGATCGCACGGGCACCCCTCGCGCGGCAGGCTGATCATCCGCATGGACAATTCGCCCGGGTTGAGCATCCCGCGTCCCGCGCCGTCCGGGCTCACCACGTTGACATTCCACGCGATTTCGCCGCTGACGAGGAACGAAGTCGCCAGGCCCACGCCTCGCGGGGGTTGGATGCCGCCGTTGCTTGTGATCGACGTGGTGATCACGAGGGCCTGGTAGAGGTAGAAGTTTCCGGGCGTGACGATGTAGTTGGAGGTGGCCGGGCCGAGGGTGGTATCGATGACCTGCAGTCCGTTGCCGTTCTGCGTCCAGGTCTGCGTGAACTCGATTGCGGAGAGCCAGGGATCTCCGATCGGTGACGCGACGGCACCCAACTGCTGATAGAGCCTTGTGAGCAACGTCACGGTCACAACGGGATCGTTGCCGCCGGGGATTGCGTTGCCGCCGGAGGCGACCATCTTGAAGTTTGCATGGACCGATGCGGCGCCGAAGCGGACGGGCAGAGCGCCGACCGTGAAGGGGACGATGGAGTACTGGGTCATGCCGCCGCCGTACCTGCCGGGGCCGGCGGGCGTGATCAGCGAGGTGATGATGTCGCCGGTGAACTTGCTGGAAAAAGTCCCGGCGCCGAGCGTCCCCGACGCGCTGGTGTTGGTCCCCGCGAGCACGGTCATGCCGTACGCGCCGCCGGACACAAAGCCCGGGCCGCCTCCGGAGACCTGGGCGAGGGCGACGCCGCAAAGGGCGCTGCCGGCAACGAGGACGGCCAGACCACGATTGATGGATACAAGGCGATTCATGACAAACTCCTCCCGTTTGGACGTGTACGAACCGGCCGCGACGCCGCGGCGAGGGGCGGTTGGCGCGGATGCCTTGGCCCACAAGTGCCTGCGACGTCTGGGCCAGGGGAGGCCGCGGATTCTGAAGAAAACCTGCATGACAGCGCCGGCTTTGCGGAGGCCGATCGGCATCTGATACCGTGTGGCGGGGCCGTGTGGAAGTCACGCGGCGCGTGAGCCAACTCTGCTGGAGACGGTTCTATGACGGAGATGGACCCCGGAAGCCCCGCACCGAATTACGTGCCTTTGCCGCCATTAAAGACCGGACTTGCGGTCGCGGCGCTGGTCTGCGGGATCGTGGGAATGTGCGTGCCGCTGGTCGGCGTGATCGGACTGATTCTCGGGATCATCGCGCTGACGCGTGCGAACAGCAAGCCGCTGGAGTTCGGAGGCAAGGGAATGGCGATCGGCGGCATCGCTGTGGGCGGCGCGTCGATCCTTGTTTCTTGCCTGATGTCCCTGATGATGATGGGAATTCTCCTGCCCGCGCTCGGCAAAGCCCGGTCCGCGGCGAGGCAGATCAAGAGCGGAGTTCAGGTCCGGGCGATCTCGCAGGCGCTCTTCATGTACGCGGGCGAAAACCAGGATGCGTTTCCGGAGGCCGGGGCCGACCTGACCAAGCGCCTTTCGAAGTGGATCGACCCGTCCATATGGAATTCGCCCTCGTCGATCCCCGGCGAGCCTTCGTATCTCTATGTCCCGGGGCAATCGCCCGACTTCGACGCCACAAAGGTTCTGGTGTTCGAAAACCCGGTTCTGATGCGCGGCGGCACCAACATCGGCTACTGCGACGGCAGCGTGACGTTCCTGACGCCGCCGGACTGGATGCAGGTCATCCCGAATCTGAAGAACGTGACGACGGACACGGGCAAGCCGTGGACGTACGTCGCCCCACGCTGATCAGATTGGCCCCGGCAGGTCACTTCCCCGGCGGCGTTTCGCTGCGTGGCAGGCCGGTGGGGCTTTCCGGCGGCCTGCTGACATCGCGTGAATCGGACATGGCCCTGTTGCACCAGACGGTCCAGGTGCTCGGGTCGGCGCCCATTTTCTCGCCGAGGGTGGCGAGCGAATTCATAGTCTCCTTCATGAAACTGCCCTTGACCGGCGGGCGCCAGTCATCGGGGATGGCGGTGACGCGGACCTCGATATTGCCGCCGTATTCGGCGTTGACGTACATCGCCTCGGCGGTGAGCCATCGCACTTCCGCGAGCGTGCCGGAGCGGACGGACATGGCCAGCGCGGGAGACATGATGCTGGTCCAGCTCTTTGCGACCGCCTCGGGCGAGGGATGGAGCTGGTTGTTGATGATGATCCAGTATCGGACGTGCGGCAAGGGCTTGCCGGGGAAGGTGCGGCGCCAGACCTGGATGAAACCGTCGCGGTCCTTCGGATCGAGTTTCAGCAGCACGTTGGCTGTGACACCGCCATCGCAGTAAAGGAACTCGCCGATCTTGACGGGGGGAAACACGACGGGGATGGCGGACGAGGCGAGCATTCGCCGCTCAACTTCCTCGAGATTGCCGTCCTTGACGCCTTGGACGGCGTAGGGGCCGAGGGGCCAGTAGCGCTGCTTGCTGAGGTCGAGGTTTGAGGCGGCGACGAGAAGGAGCTTGCCCTTCTCCGACTGGGCCGCCATCGCCTTGGCGAAGTCGATATCGAGCGCACCTCTGATATCACGGGTGAGGCCGGGAATCGTCGCGAACGATTCGTTGGAGGGCATGAAGAAGAACGGCCAGTGCTGCTCGACCCAGTCGGGCCTGGGGTTCTTGTAGAAGTTCTCGACGGTGAGGTAGGACTCGTCGGTGCCGACGTAGGCGAAGGGGGCGAGCATGGCGCCGGTGCTGACGCCGGTTACGACGTCAAAGTCCGGACGCTTCATGTCTCCCGGCGCGTCCTTCCAGCCGACGAGGAGGCCGGCGCCAAAGGCGCCGTAGTCGCCGCCGCCGGAGATGGCGAGGATGTCCATTGTGACCTCGCCGTTGGGAGATTCGGCAGCGCGGCGGGCGACGCGTGTGAACAAGCCCTGAACCGCCTCTTTGAATTCCGCATGAAAGGCGGCGTCGTCCTTTTCGGCGAGTTCGCGGAGCTTTGCCTCGGGAATCTGGCGGGATGTTCCCGAGCAGCCGGACAACACGAGGCTCGCACCACCGGCGAGCAACGCGGCCCCGAGATACAAAGCGGCACTGATCCGTCCACGATTGCACATCAGGCAGATCCTCCTTCGGGCCCCGGGCGCACCAGCGCCGGGCACAGCCCGCACAATACCATGACGTGGTCCCCAGGAGCCCGCCGCCATGATAAGGAAGCTCATTCTCGCAATTCTTGCGCTCATTGGCCTGCTCATCGCGGCGGTGGTCGTCGCATTTCTGTCCATCGATTCGATCGCCAAGGGAGGCATAGAGCGTGGGGCGACCTTCGCCTTGGGCGTCCCAACCACCCTGAATTCCGCGCGAGTCGGAATCCTCGGCGGCACCTTTTCCATGAGCGGCCTGTCTGTCGCGAATCCGTCCGGCTTCTCCTCGCCCTCCTTTCTCACATTGGGGAATGCCGGCGTGGCGGTTTCCTTCTCTTCGCTCAATCAGCCGGTGGTTCAGCTTCCGACACTCTCGTTCGACAACCTCGCGGTTGCGCTGGAGAAAAAGGGCGGGAAGGCCAATTACCGGGTCATTCTCGACAATCTCGCGAAGCTCAAGTCGGGCGGGTCGTCACCGTCCGGAGGGAGCGAGAAGAAATTTGTCATCAACAAGCTCTCGCTCAAGAACATCAAAGTCAGCGTGGACCTGATTGGTGGGCCCGGCGCGATCGGCGACCTCACCAAGGTGAACATCCCGATCGACGAGATCAAGCTCGAGAACGTGGGCAAGACGGGCACCGGCGTCGGCGGCACGGGAGTGACGATGGAGCAACTTTCGTCGATCATCGTGCAGGCGGTGCTTGCGGCTGCGGCGGACAAGGGCGGCGGGATTCTGCCGGCGGAGGTACTGGGCGAACTCCGGAACGGCGTGGCCGGGCTCGGGCAGCTCGACCAGTTGGGAATGAAAGTACTTGCCGATCCGGCGGCGCTCGAGAAGCTCGGCGGAAGCGGAGCCGCGAAGGCGATCGATCAGGGCAAGAAGGCGCTGGACGAAGCGGCGAAGAAGGCGACGGGCCTGATCCCGGGCCTCAAGAAGCCGGACGAGAGGAAGTAGTAACTCTGCGATTCCGACCTCGGGCGAAGCACTTTCACAGCGGATGCAACCGCCGAATCGTGCGAGAGATTGAGCAATCCGACCTCTCGCTTGCGTGCGAGGGGCCGTTCGAGCGCCGATTTCTCGCTAGGCGCCGCTCCGACGCTCTGCGCTGGTCAGGTGCGAGCCGATTCCGGAGTAGATTGAATCGATGAGCGGCTTGTTCACGCGTGTCTGGTCGTTCTCGCTGGTGGTGATGCGCACGGCCGTGTTGGAAGGTCCGAGCTGATCGAAGTTGATCACGACCAGGCTCGGGCCCTGGAACGCGCTCAGAAACCCCTCCTGCTTGTCCGACATGCGGATTGTGTAATTCAAGTCGGCGAACGTCGCCACGGCGGCGTCGTATGTCGCGGTGTACGAGAAGTTGAATTCCCGCTTCTGGAGCGTGCTGAGTTCTGCCTGCGAGTACGGCTTATCGCTCGCGCAGCCCTGAAACGCCGGCGGAACGAAAACCAGAAGGGAAAAGACGATGCGGATTGAATTCAGGCGATAGGTCATAGGTACTCCTGCTCATGTGACTACCGGCCCATCCGGACAACCCGGATGAATTCGGGTTTCGGCTGCGCACCGGATTCGGCGCCGAGGCGAAGGACCCTGACCGCCGCCGGGAGGGTCGCGGGGGTCATTGAGTCGATCATACAGCCAAGTGCGACGGACGCCAAGGTAAGCGCCGGGTCGTGCCCCACGCGGGAGTTGCGAACTATTATCAAGGCCCACGACCGGCTTTCTGAAAGGAACGACAATGAACGCACAATCCAGCGCCTTCGACGAACGGGGACGCAGCTTCGAGGAAGGCTACTTCCGGACCAAAGAGGCCGAGACCGTTGAAAAACTGCGGAAGATCTTCGAGACCAAGAAGGACAAGGAAGAACTCCGCAAGGCGACGGGGATCACCAACGAGCAGGTGCTCGACCGGATGATCGAGTTGAACGTGCGGGGCGAGATGCTCACGGCGTTCAAGCTCTTCCCGCTCGTTGAGATCGCGTGGGCGGACGGCACGGTCGATCGGGCCGAGGCGGATCAGGTGATCGAGGCTGCGGTGAAACACGGGGTGCCGCGCGAGAGCGCGACGATCCAGCACGTCCGCGAGTGGCTGAAGCGCGGCCCGACACCCGACGGTCGAGCCGTGTGGAAGATGTACGCCGCGGAACTCCGCAAATCGCTGAATAAGAAAGAACTCGACTCCTTCCGCGAGAACCTGCTCAAGAACGCGCACAAGGTGGCGGAGGCGAGCGGGGGCATTCTGAGCGTGTTCTTCCCGGAGAGTGCGGCGGAAAAGAAGATCATTGAAGAAATCAAGAAGGACCTGACTCCGACCTGAAGCGGATCGATCATCGTGCGCGTCACACGCGGGGGTGCGGCGCGAACGATCGCTCGATGCCGGCGCCGATGGTGCGGATGATGGCGTCGGCGAGTCGCGGGGAAGAGACGGGATCGAGCGACGCGAGCCACTCCGTAATGAGGGCGATCATGGCGCCCGAAAACTGAGCGGCGACGAGGCGAGATGGAAGTCCGAGCGACAACCGACGCTCCGCGGCGGTCTCCTCCAACCGTGCCTGGAGAATTTCGGCGAATCGCCGGCCGATGCGAACTCCGATTTCGCCGGAGAGCAGGTCGAGGGCCATGCGCCTGTTCAGCCGAAAGTGCTCGAGCTTGTGGACGAGAGCTGTCCTGTCGGCCCTGCCAACGACGGAGTCTGCCAACACCGCGAGGACTTCGGAGGCGGCGTGGAGAAGCACGTCGTCCTTGCTCTTGAAGTGCTCGTAGAAAGTAGAACGGCCGACGCCGGCCTCGCCGAGGATATCGGGGACGTTGATGTCATCGTAAGGACGTTCGAATACCAGTTCGTTGAAGGAGCCGACGATGGCGCCGCGGGTCTGGAGGACGCGAGTGTCGCGACGCGGTGGATCGGGCTTTTCCGCGGGCTTGGGCATCGGCGGACATTGTATCGGTTCTGTCCGCTTTCCTCGGGTGGGGCCGGCGTCGGGCTTGACCGGCGCATCTCATATTGACACCGTTGGCCCAATCTCTTCAGGAGGTCCGCATGTCAGAAACCGAGAGCGTGCAACCCGTCCGAGTCAAGCCCGATCAGGTCTCGGGCATGGTCCTGGTGATGGCATCGGCGGCGATGGTGGTGTTCATGGCGATCCATCCGTCCCCCCACTCTCACGAGTTGAGTGAGTTTGTGGCGGACTTTGCGATGCGGGCCGTATTCAACATGGTGGTGCACGGCGTTCTCATGGGAATGCTGGTGCTGATCCTGATGGGATTGGCGGAATTCTCGGCGAGGCTCGGATTGGGGAGCTTCCTGGTGCGCGGGGGTTTGGTCGCGGCGGTGTTGGGGTCGGTCGTCCTGATCGGGGCCGCCATGATCAACGGGCTCGTCCTGTCGCGGCTATGCGTGAAGTACTCGGGGACAAGCGGACCGACTCTGGAATCGCTGCGGCCGCTGCTGGTGCTGTGCACCGAGGGGAACCACGCGTGCGATCACATGGGGATCGTGCTGCAATCGGCGTCGATCGTGCTGTGGTCGGCGGTGCTGGTCCGGCGCGAGGGGACGCGCTGGCTGGGAGTTTTCGGGCTGATGGTGGGGCTTGTGGCGCCGTCGGCGCTCTTTGCCGGGCAGCTTCCGATGACCGTGCACGGGTTTGGAGCGTTCGTTCTGGCGACGGCGGTGTGGTATGTGTGGGCGGGGATTTCGATGATCCGGGGGAGGGTTTGAATACCTGAGAAGAGGCACTTCGCGAAGAGACCCACACGGGAAGGCACGAATCTTGTCTTGGTGATGCGATCGTCGGCCCTCCGGGCCGGGTACTTCAGGATGGTTGCGTGCGCCCTTCGGGCGGTCATGCCGGGCTCACCGGCGCCAGCGAAGGAACTGGATGGGAAGTAAGGAGGTGCCTTGTGTGGCGAGGTCGGCCGCGGCGGCACCCATCACGGGGGAGAGTTTGAAGCCGTGGCCGGAGCAGGCGGAGACGACGACGACGTTTGGGTGATCGGGATGACGGTCGATCAGGAAATGCTGGTCGGGGGTGCTGGTGTAGAGGCAGACCTTGGCGTCGAGGAGATCTCCGGTTGCCGCGGCGGGAATGCGGGATATGAGGAAGCGGGCGAGCGAGGCGATTTCATCGTCGCGCACCTGTCTATCGACCACGTCGGGGTCGGCCGGTTCGCCGAGTCTGTGAAGGGCGACTTTGAAGCCGCGGCCTCCGGGGGGCGATTGATCGGCGGCTGCCGCGGGAAACATTGGGAATCCGTAGTGGGCCGAGCCGTCGGGTTCGCTGATGGCCCATGCGGGCATCGCGGGCGTGAGGAGCGCGTCGGGCATGGCGGGGCGGAACCAGGCGAGCACCTGGCGGGTGACCGTGAGCGTGGACTTGAGGCCGGGGAGGAGTTGAGACATCCAGGCGCCGGCGCAGAGCACGAGCGAATGCGCACGGAGGGAGCGCTGGGTTGTGTGAACTTCGACGCCGGTCACGGTTGCGTTCCAGCGCATGACGGCTTCGTTCGTGTGGGTTCTTGCTCCAAGGGCCCCGGCTTGTGCAAGATTGGCGGTGATCGCGTTCTCCGGGAAGAGCACGCCGGTCGTGGGTTCGAAGAAGGCGACTTCGCCGTTACTCAGCGTGAACTGCGGGAAGCGTCGGGCGACGGAGGTCGCGTCGAGCAATTCGTGATCGAGACCGTGCGTGGTCGCGCTGAGAAGGGAGCCCTTCACAAAGGGATCGTCCGGGGCGCCGATGTAGAGCCCGCCGGTGATGCGGAAAACCGGAGATTTGGTTCCGTCCTGCAACTCGTGCCAAAGCCTGTACGACTCGTGGAGCAAGGGGACGTAGTCGGGGTGTTCGAAGTAGCAGAGACGGATGAGCCGCGAGAGTCCGTGCGAAGAGCCCCGGTCGTGCGGGGGATCGAAGCGGTCGATGCCGACGCAGCGGATGCCGCGACGGGCAAGGGCCAGCAAGGTGGCCGAGCCAACGGCGCCCAAGCCGATGACGATGACGTCGGGAGAGGCGGACATGGGACATGGTATTGTGGCGGGCGCCGTGCTCCGCCGGGCGCGGTGCGCGAAGCTCTGGAACCTGCATGATGCTGCCTCCAAACTATCGAATCCGGCGAGTGCAGCCCTCGGACTACGAGGCGATCATCGAGATCTGCCGCCTGGTGTACCCGACGGAGACCCCGTACACGCGCGAGGAGCTGGACGACCATCGCGTGGTTTTTCCGCAGGGACAGTTCGTCGCGGTGGAGAAGACGCTCGGCGCGGTGGCCGGGGTGCATTTCACGCTTCGGCTGCGGATGACGGATTTTCACATCGATGATCCGTGGGATGTACTGACCGCCGGGGGTTCGTTTCTGGATCATGATCCGAACGGGCCGACGCTGTACGGTGCGGACATCATGGTTCACCCCGGCCATCAGCACCACGGGATTGGGCATGCGCTCACCGAGGCGGCTCGCAAACTGGTGGAGGAAGAGAGATTGTGGAGGATGGTCGGGGCGAGCCGCCTGCCGGGCTACGGCAGGGTGAGTTCAACGACGCCGGTCGAGCACTACGTCGAAGAGGTCATCGAAGGGAAGATGTTCGATCCGGTGCTGAGCATTCACCTGAAGGACGGATGGGTGCCGGTGCGACCGATTCACGGGTACCTTCAGCACGACGACGAGAGCGCGGGCTGGGCGGAAGTGATCCAGTGGGTGAACCCGGAGTGCCCGCCGCCACCCGAGTTTGATCTCGGCGGATTGCCGCGAAATGCGGATTGAGAACGGCAGGCGGCTCCAGTGGATTCGGGCCGACACACGAATGCGAAGCGGCGGCCCGCCAAGGGCAAATATCCGAACATGATCCAAATAATATCCATTCCTTGGTCAAAAATGCTCTTGACTTGGTGGAATTAGAATGATATTCTAATTCTAAATGTGGATGCCAAAGACGGAGATCGGAGCGCTCGCGCCGCGTCAGGAACGAAGTCGGGAGACCCGACGGCGGATCCTCACGGCCGCGAACCTGCTGCTGCGGACACAGTCGTTCGAATCGCTGAGCGTGCAGGAGATCGCGAGCGCGGCGGGGTGTTCGATCGGGGCCTTCTACGGCAGGTTTCGTGGGAAGGACGACTTGCTCGGCCCCCTGCTCGACCGGCACCACGCTGGAATTCTGCGTTGGCTTCGGCGCGGGACCGCGCGGGCGGAGTGGCGGCACATGGCCTTGCGGGAGCGGCTGGAGTGGATCGCACGGCTGGATGTTTGGGTTCTGCGGAGCCGGCGCTGGTTGATCCGCGCGCTCGCGGTGTATGTACGCGGAGAAGAGGCGCGGCTCACAGAGGAACAATCACGGCGGCGGACGGAATTCACCGAGCGAGCGAGGGAACTGCTGCTCGATTGCTCGGCGTCGATCGCTCACGAAGATTCGAGGTCGGCGATTGATTTCGCGCTTTTCCTGATCGCCACGCTGTGCCGTGAGCGGGTGCTGTTCGGCGAGTTGTCGGAGCGGTCGTGGCTTCCGAAAGGGGACGAGGCTCTCGTGGCGGAAGTCTCGCGGGCTGCGTGTGCCTATCTGACGGGAAGGGTTCCTGTCGTTGGAGAGTGGGCGGGGGCGTAGAACATTTCGTTCGGGCTTTCCGGAGAACCAAGAGAGGGAGGTGAGAGGTGCGTGCATTCTTGAGTGTTGTGGGCGTGGCCGCGGGACTGTGTGCAGGTGCACGGGGCGCGATCACGGAGAACTTTGAGTCGTACGCGACCGGGAGTTTCCCGTCGGCGCGCTGGGTGGACGCGAGGACGCTTGTTCCGGGCGCGACGTCGCCGAATCCGTCGGGGACAGTCATCAACACGACGGGGCCGCAGGGCGCGACGAAGGCGTTCCAGACGGTGCGGTCGGTGGGAACGAGCCAGGGAATCGTAACGGGGATCGCGCCGACGGCGGTGGTATCGATCAGCGCGAACGTGCGCTACGACAGATTTGACAATTCGAACAATCAGAACGGCGGCGGATGGCCGCTCGCGCTGGGGTTCTTTCAGTGGAGCCAGGGGAATGACCCGAATTTCTCGCCGCAGGTGACGCTGTACGCGGACAGCACGTTCAAGAACTGGTCGCTGTACATCCAGACGAGCGCGAATCCGCTGGACTTTCAGTTCATCCGGCTGACGTCGGCGATCACCGCGACGAGCACGTGGTATTTCATGTCGCTGCAGGTGGACACGGTGAACGGGATCATCACGTCGCGGGTGAAACTGGCGAATTCGCCGAACTTCATCGTGAACGACACGCGGACGATCTCGGGATGGAATTCGGCGGCGGCGCAGTACAACATCGCCGGCGCGCTCGACGGCGAGTACGGGACGAACGCGACGACGGGCGGGCAGGCGACGGTGGACAACATCACGGTGGTGCCGGGGCCGGGGGCTTGCGGGCTTCTTGGTCTGGCGTTTCTGACGCGACGGCGGTCGAGGGCAAGTTGACCTGAGGAGAGGCAGTTTCACCGCGGAGATCGCTGAGAAAGCGACGGAGTTCCCGAGGGGATTCAGCGAGAACAGAGCAGTTTTCTGATTTTGCTTGCGCGGTAGGCGAAGATCCGCTCGAGTTCCGGGCGGACGAAATGGCGGTGGATTCGCGCGCCCAGGAGAGGGACGGACCGAGGGATGTCACGCGGGATGTAGCGGACTCGGTCGGTGACGCGGGTGCCGGCCGGTGTCCCGGCGGCGCCGGGAACTGATTCAAAGACGTGCGTGTGCTCCCAGAGCAGGTATGGGCCCTTGATCTGCGCATCGACGAACAAGTGCGGCGGGTCGTAGGCGGAGATCTTGGTGCGCCAGCGGATGGGGACGCCGTGCAGCCGGATTCGATAGTCGATAAGCGCCCCCACTTTCATCTGAATGGGGCTGGGGGTGAGGATCTTGAAATGAAGCCAAGGCGGGGTAATGGCTTCAAGGTTTTCCGGAGCGGCGAAGAAGGGGAAGACTTCGGAGAGCGGGCGCGGGAGGATGAGGGTGGATTCGAGGATGTAGGGTTCGATAGATGACACGTGGTGGGATTCGATCGCGTGCACGGATCGGATTCGGGGGCTGGGTCGCGGGCGAGGGGCGGATATTGTGGGGCCTGGAGGTCTCGCGATGAAGAGCATTCTTGTCGGGCTGGTGCTGGTGCTTGGTGTCGGGTTGCTGAGCGCGTGTGCATCGGGGCCGAAGGCGGCGGAGGGCGCGGTGTCGATTCAATCGCTGGCGGGGAACTGGGTGCTGGAGTCGCTGGGCGGGAAGAACTCTGCCCAATTGGTGCCGCAGGATGCGGCCGCGAAGAAGCCGAGCCTGGATATCAAGAGCGATGGAAAGGTGAGCGGATTTGCGGGGGTAAACCGGCTGACGTCGTCGTTGGATATGGCGGCGCTTTCGAAGGGGGAATTCAGAATGGCGCCGGCGGCGACCACGCGGATGGCGGGGCCGGAGTATGCGAACAAGCTTGAGAGCGAGTTTCTGAGCGCGCTGCAGAAGGCCAATGGCTTCAAGATTGATGGGTCGAAGTTGACACTGACGGATGGGACAAGCGAAGTGATGAAGTTCGTGCGGGGAAGTTGAGGTTGTTGCGATTCGGGCGTAATGAACGGCACCGGCGGCCGGGCAAGAAACGGGGCCGGCGTGTGCCGGCCCCACGGCGTGAAACTGGCCCGTGAGATCGGTATTACGGGCAGATGAACTGGTCGTATGCCGCGGCGAAGATCACGAAGTCGGTGTCGTCGACGAAATCGTCATGGTTGAGATCGGCGCAGTAGCAGGCCGCCGAATTCACGTAAAACTGGTCGTAGCAGCCGGCGAAGATGACAAAGTCGGGGTCATCCACGAAGGCATCGCCGTTGAGGTCGCCGACGCAGGGCGGGCAGACCGGGCAGATGTGCGAAGTGGCGAGCTGCGACCGGATTGGGAACTCGTAGAATTGAAACTGCATTGGGATGGGCGAGGTGCTGGAGTTGCCGTAGGGGAGCCCGGTCTGCGAGACGATGAGCGCCAGCGTGGCCTCGTTGCAGAAGGTCTTGCCGGCGGCGTCCGTTCTGACGAGGTAGGCGTCGCGTGGGCTGAGCACCGGGTTGTCGGTAGCGCCGATGAGCGCGAATCCGCCGAGCACGCCGGTCGAGTCCGGATAGGCCACGGCGCCGTGGCCGATGTCGGCGACTCCCGACCCGTAGCGCATCGACCAGATGGGATTGCCCAGGAAGGCCTGCATCTGCATCATCGCGGCGTCGCTGACGGGGAAGGTAGTCGCGGGTGTGCTCCCGCTCACGACGATCTTCTCGGGAGAGACGCGGGGGTAGGGCAGGTATTTCACCGCTTGATAGCCGTTGACGATGCCCTTGTAGAGGAACGTGGCCTGAGGTACTCCGCCGTAGTTGATGATCCAGACCATCGTCGTATCGACGGGCGCTGTGGATCCGTACGGAGCAACACGCCCGGAGAGAACGATGTTGCCGGTTAACGGATCGTGATCGATTCCGTCACCGGTGGTGGTCCAGCCCGAGAGCGGGTAGTACGTGAGGCTGAAGGGGCCGCCGGTCGGCGAGAAGCGGCCGAAGATTGCGTAGGTCTGCACCGGGTTGGAGTTGCGGACGGTGAATGTACCGCTGACACCGATCGAGGTATCGTTGAGCTCGACGACATCGGTAAAGCTGAGGTTGCCCGGGATGCTCGAGAAGGGGTAGCTGTACGCGAAGATGGGGCTGAAGGGAGTCTTGGCGGCGGCGCGGATGAGAACGCCGTTCCATACCTGCGATGTTGTATTCAGGACCCGGCCGACGGCAAGGACTTCTCCGTTGGTGGTCGTTCGCACCGAAACACCGGCGGGGAAGTCAAGGAACTGAGTGCCGTTGTAGAGAATGGTGCTCAGAACCGTGCCGGTGTGGCTGAGCTTCATGAGGCCGATGCCGTAGGGCGGGACGGCGTTGGTTTCGAATCCCACGACAAAGCCATCGCTCACCGGCGTGATGGTGTACCCGGCCTCGTCGGAATTCGCCAGGCCGTACTCGAATCCCCAGTTCAGAGCGCCGTTCATCTGATTTCGACCAACGATGATGTCGCGCAGGCCGCCGGTGAGCGATTCCTGGTTGTAGCCTGCGAACACAAGGCCGGGCGCGAACGGTGATGATGCAACGGCCGTGTATTTGATATCAAGGCCGGTGTCCTGAAGTGGTGTGCCGACCGCCCGTTGGTACGGTCGTGCGAGCGAGCTGCCGGAGGCGATGGCGAGTGCAGCAATCGCCACAACGGCGCTCCGGAGGGGATTGGCGTGGATGGACCGCGGCAGCCCAACCGCGATCGTCGCGGCCAAGGTTTCTGACACCCATGCGATGGATGTATTCCTGATCATGGTTTGTCCTCCGCTTCTTGATGGACCGGTGCGTGCGGCAGGCGCATCAACGCGACGTGCTTGTCTCACCGGTCTGCCCTACGACCAAGAGCAGCGTGGGCTCCCGGGGGGGCAAGTCAAGCGGGGAGCTTTCCCTGATCGCGCAAGAAAAAACCCGCGGCCAAGCCGCAGGGGAATCCTCGACTTGCTCATCCGATCATCGGGGAAGGGCCGGACGGCGTCGTTCGCCGCCGCGGGAACGCTTACTTGTTAATGTCGATCGGGGCCTTCTTGGGGGGCTGCTGCTGCTCGGGCAGTTGGACCGGCGGGAGCTGCTGGCCGGAGGGTGCCGCGGGGATCTGGACCGCGGGCTGCTGGCTGGGTTGGATCTGGACGCCCTGGAGAAGATCAATGCGGACAGGGGTGATGACGTTGAGATTGAGCGCCTTGTCCATCGAGGTCTCGCCGATGACGCCGACGACCTGGCCGATCTTGCTGTCGAGGGCGAAGCGGGGATCGGGCTTGATGTAGCCGAGCGTGCGGGGGACGCTGGTGCCGACGGACTGGATGCGGAACATGAGCGGGAGCGTCTGACCGTTGTAGACGGTGCTGGGCTGGAGCTGCCCGATGATGCTGTAGACGCGGCTGGCCTCGACCTCGGAGACCTTTTGGAGCACCTGCTGATTCCGCTGCTGCTCGCTCGAGCTTTCGTTGAGGAGTGCAAGCTGCTGCTGGCGGAGGTCCTTTCGGAACTTGAGGATGTTGAGGCGCTGCTCCAAGAGCGAGCGCTGGCGGGGGCTCAACTGGCCGGACAGGCCATTGATGGATCGCTCGTACTCGGAGATCAACGTCTCGTATTCGGCTTCGCCCAAGGGCTGCGAGTTGACGCGTTCGAAGGCTTGGTCGAGTTCCTTGATGCGGGCGGTCGTGCGCTGGCTCGGCGTGATGACCGGAGCGGGCGGCGGGGTGGTTGACGCGGGAGTTGAAGGGGCGGTTGTGGCCGGCGCTGCGGGAGATGTGCCTGCCGGCGCGGCGCTCTGATCGATCTTGAGGGGAGCGGGCTCGGTGCTTGAGGGCGTGCTTGTCGTGGGCGACGAAGGCGCGGGTGCCGCGGGAGCGCCGGCGGTTCCGTCGGTCTTCATCGGGGTGACGAGGCTGTTGTCCACGGCGGGCTCGGGCTTGGGGGCCGGTGCACTGGGGGCCGGAGTGGTCGGTGCGGCGGCAACGGGTGCGGACGTCTTTACGGGCGCCGCCGCGGGGACCGATGCCGGCGCGGCATTGGCCACGTCGGCGACCTTGCCGCCTTTGGCCTTGAAGGCGCTGACCTCGTCGGGCGTGGCCTTTCGGAGGTTCTTGGATTCGGTGAATGCGCGGGCGTCGGCGGGGGCGGCGACTCGATAGGCGATGGGGCCGGAGCCCTTGCCGCCGTCTTCGACCTGATCGACTTTCATCGATGTACCGGCGGGGAGCGCGGTGATGAGGAGGGCCTTCCAACTACCGTTGAAGCCCGAGGTCGGGTTGGCGGCGCGGAGGCGGCTGGCCTTGGACAGTTTCAATTCCTTGGTTGCAGCGTCGTAGGTCGCATCGTCGGCCGGGACGAAGGCGTAGGAACCGGCGGGGTAGGAGATGCGTGACCAGTTGGCGCTTTCGCCATCGACGATGACGACAATGCCCTTGGCAGCGGTGCCAACGCGATAAAACTGCGCGGTGTCGCCGGCGTGCAGGTCGGCATCGGCGATGATCACGGCCGGGTAGGGCGCGACGTCCTTGATCTGCGCATTGGCAAGGCTGGGAAGGCCCGCAACGATGGCAACAATGCCGGCGCGGGAGAAATTGGTGAGCATGGGAGACTCCGTTCGGCTCGAATAGACTGGCCGCGCGGACGATCGGCGATCGGGGCGGCGGCGGAGTACTTTACGCCGGGTGAGGCGCAGGTTTGCAGTTACCAACTGGGCTTCGGCAAGGTTTTGCGGGGGCAAGAGTTGCGCGAATGGCGGCGGCGGAATATGGATGGGCAACCGGAACAGATTGCGGAAGCGGTCGCGCGGCTGAAGGCGGGCGGGCTTGTCGCCTTTCCGACGGAGACGGTTTACGGGCTCGGGGCGGATGCCTTGAGCGAGGCGGCGGTGCGGTGCGTCTTTGAGGTGAAGGGGAGGCCGGCGGCCAATCCGTTGATCGTGCATGTCTCGGGCGAAGAGATGGCGAGGCGGGTTGCGGCGGAGTGGCCGGAGGATGCGAGAAAGCTGGCGAAGAAGTTCTGGCCGGGGCCGCTGTCGATTGTCGTGCCGAAGGCGGCGAACGTGCCCGGGATCGTGACGGGGGGTGGGCCGAATGTGGCGGTGCGGTGTCCTTCGCATCCCTTGACGCTGGCGCTTTTGGAGGCGTTTGGTGGGCCGCTGGTGGGGCCGAGCGCGAATGTGTCGGGGTTTGTGTCCCCCACTGCCGCGGCGCACGTGCGTGAGGCGTTTGATGAACGCACGGTGCTGGTGCTGGATGGTGGGCCGTGCACGGGAGGGATTGAGAGCACGGTGGTTTCGGTCGTTGGCGGAAAGGCGCGGGTGCTGCGAAGCGGGTTGATTGATGCTGGGTTGATTGGGGAGGTGCTGGGGCGGGAAGTGGAGTGCGCGGATAGTGGACATGCAACGCTGACGGCTGCGACGCCGATGGAATCGCCGGGGCAGATGAGCTCGCACTATGCGCCGAGCGCGAAAGCGGTGATGTTGGATGCGGGGGATGTCGAGAGTGTGATCGAGCAGGTGAAGGGGGAGTGTGTGGTGATTACGCACACGAAAGAAGAGAACCCGCCCTTCCCCCAACCCCTTTCCTCGGGGAAGGGGCTTCGGAGGCATGTCATTCGATTGCCGGCGGATGCACGCGGATATGCGCGGGGGATGTACGCGGCTTTGCGCGAGGCGGATGCGTTGCATCCGGAGTTAATTGTGATTGTGACGCCCCCGGATGAGAGCAAGAACCCGGTGTGGCGGGCGGTGCGGGATCGGCTCAAGAGGGCGACGACTGAGACCCGCGCGGGCTGAAGCCCGCGGCTCCGAGAATGCGCTAGAAGACGCTTGGAAGTCCGAGCGTTTTGCGAATCCCGCAAAGTTGGCCGCAGTGCCAGCCTTCATGCCAGGCAGCCTTGTTGATCGCGTCTAGTTTGTCGGAGCAGAAGCCGCCGGTTTCCGTTGCGGGGGCTTTGGCGAGATCGGCGTCGGTGAGTTTCTTGGCGGCGGAGACGAAGGCGTCGTAGGCGGCGTCGGCGTTCTTCTTGACCTCGGAGAACGAGGGGTAGGACTTAGCATCGGGGTTGGGCTTGCTGCCGGAGCCGAACAGTGCGTTGTAGGAATCGGGGAGAGGGTACATCGCGCCATCGAAGACGGACTTGAACCAGGCGTAGGTGGTCGCGAGGTGACCGGCGGTCCAGAGGGCGTGGTTGTCGGTCGGGGATTGCTGGTGGGTGGCTTTGTTGTCCGGAATGTCCCTTAGGCCTTTTTGTGTGAGGGCGTGCGAAAAGGAGAGAAGGGTGAGGGCTCGGTCGCGGCTGGCGGTGGCGGACATGGGTTGGCTCCTTGGGGTGTGCGTTCTGAGAGTGGAAAACGAGACCGGGGCTCGTCTGAGTCTTGTGGGGCAAGCACTTAGGAATCGCTCGCCTGGGCGGCCTCTCGCGTACCCGAGAGCCTCTATTGATTCATTCGCGAAAACGTGCCGCGGGGCACGAGTTCGATGAACCAGACAAACGCCAAGTTACGAGCTTTCGGAGTTTTTCCGGGGCTCGGAGGAATGCAAGACGCCATGACGACGCCTCAGACGCAGAACGAGAAGCACGTCCAGATTGCCGTTGCGAAGGGGGACGGGATCGGCCCGGAGATCATGGACGCAACGCTGGAACTCTTCAAAGCCGCGGGCGTTATGGAGCGTGTGCACTTCCGCGAGGTGCGAATGGGGGCGGGGGTATTCGCGGAAGGGAACAGCCGCGGTATGACGGACGAGGCGATCCGCGTGACGGAGGAAAGCGGAATCCTGTTCAAGGGGCCGATGGGGACGCCGTCGGGGGGCGGCGGGAAGAGCATCAACGTCACGGCGCGCAAGATGTGGAACGCGTTTGCGAACTATCGGGTGTTCAAGACGCTGCCGGGTGTGGAGACGGTGTACTCGAAGGCGGGGATCGCGATCGATTTCGCGATCGTGCGTGAGAACATCGAGGACACGTACGGCGGCGTCGAGCACCGTCTGAGCAACGACATGATCCAGTGCAAACGGCTGATCAGCGCGCCGGGGTGCGATGAGGTGCACCGGTTTGCGTTCCAGACGGCCCGCAAGGTCGGCGTAAAGAAGGTCCATTGCGGGCACAAGGCAAACATCATGAAACTGACGGACGGGTTGTTTCTCGACCGCTTCCGCTCGACGGCGAAGGATTTTCCGGAGATCGAGACGGGGGATGTGATCGTCGATGCTTTGTGTTTGAACCTGGTGGTGAAGCCTCAGCAGTATCAGATCATCGTGCTGCCGAACCTGCAGGGCGACATCGTGAGCGACCTGTGCGCGGGGCTGGTGGGCGGGCTTGGCTTTGCGCCGAGCGCGAACATCGGGAATCACATCTCGATCTTCGAGGCGGTGCATGGGACGGCGCCGGACATCGCGGGGCGGGGCGTTGCGAACCCGACGAGCCTGGTGCTGTCGGGGATGATGATGCTGCGGCACATCGGGCTGAACTCGGAGGCGGCGACGATCGAGAATGCGCTGCTCGCGACGCTGGAGAGCGGCGTGCACACGGGTGACTTTGGGGATAAGAGCAAGCCGAGCGTGGGCACGCGGGATTTCACGAACGCGATCATCGGAAACCTGGGGAACAAGCCAAAGACAGTCCCTGCGGCGGAGGTGCCGGCGAAAAAAGAACCGACCTTTGTGCGCGAGGCCAAGCCGAGCGGGCCGCGGGTGATCCGGACGTTTAAGAGTGTGGTGACGCAGGTGGTCGGGTGCGATATTTATCTGGATACACCGTTGAGCCCGCTCGCGCTGGCGGAGGAAATGCAGCGTGCGGCGGCGGATACGCCGTTCAAACTGACCCTGATCTCAAACCGTGGCACGCAGGTCTGGCCGACGGGAAGCGTGTACACGGAGTGCGTGGACTACTACCGCGTGCGGTTTGAGCTCAAGGACGGCGTGACCCCCGGGAGTTTCGGGCAGAGCCGGTGCGTGGCGCTGATGGATCGGGTTGCGGAGAGCTTTACGGTGTGCTCGTACGAGCTCTTGCGGACATTTGATGGGGTGAAGGGGTATTCGTTGGCGCAGGGGCAGTGAACAGACGTGTCGCCGCTTCGCAGCTAACGCTTGGGTATTGCTTTGCCTGGGGCTGACGCCCCAGGCTGCAGGCGAATGCCGCGTTGCGGATCAGGAACGGAGATGGTGAGGCGGAATCGACATTGAAAACATCTGATGCAGCCGCGAAGCGGCGACAAGCCTGAAGCCTGGGGCGCAAGCCCCAGGAAGCCGGTCGCCTTTGCTTCAAGCTCCGAAGGAGCGACACGTTGCGATTGACTCACCCGAGCAGGTATGTTCGATCGTACTTTACGTTGTGTCGTTCCAGGAATGCGACGAATTCCTGCTCGTATGAACGCCGCGTGTGATGCTCCCGCTGATTTGCGATGTACGCGCGGACCTCGGGCACATTGGACTCGCTGACTGAGAATGCGGCGAAGCCACGCTGCCATTCGAATTCAACCTTGAGATCTTCGTGAAGCCACTTGGAAGAGTTCGCCTTGATGTCACGCAAGAGATCGGAGACAGCGACGGTCGGGTGGAAAGCGACGAGGAGGTGCACATGGTCTTCGATCCCGCCGGCGGCGAGAAGATCGCATTCGAGGTTGCGCGCGATGCCGCCGATGTAGGAATACAGGCGTTCGGCGAATTCTGGCCTAATTTGCGGCGCGCGGTTCTTCGTGGAGAAGATGATGTGGATGACGATGTTCGTGAGGGTGCTCGACATGGGCGGGAGTATGACATTGATCGGAAGTGGCAGCAAGAGGCCCCTTTTGGAGCGGGGCCAAAGAGGAAAGGCAGTGTCGCCGCGTTGCGGCTTGAAATGCGAACGCAATGGTTGGTTTTCGTCGCCACGTACCTGGGGCTGGCGCCCCAGGCTTCAGGCTTGTCGCCGCTTCGCGGCTGCGGCATGGGCCGGGGATCATCAGGCCGGCAGCAAGATCGTGATCAAGCCCCGACCAACAATTGCGAGAGAGAGTGTGGCAGGATCTGCCTGATCGAGGTGCCCATTGAAACGAATACGTCGCCATCTTCAGAAGCGCCGGCAGGCAATCGAAGGAATGCGTCGGCTCGCGCAAGGCCTCACGTTGCGTGGGCTTCGTATTCGAGACTTGATGAGGGAAGGACGGCGATAGGCAAAGCGCCCCGAGGGACAAGCGAGGAGTCACTACTTCGTCCGCTCCTCCTGCACCGTGAGCATCATCGAGTAGGCGACGTAGTACTTGTTGATGTTGCGGACGTAGCGCACCGTCTCGGGGCCGATTTCTTCCATCGCGATCTGCTCGACGTTGTCGAACCAGATGTTGGGGTCGAGACCTTGAGACTTGGCCTTTTCGCGGAGTTGGCGGATGCGGCCGGGGCCGGCGTTGTAGGCGGCGAGAGTGAAATCGGCCTTGGGGCCGGGGCGGAGATCGGAATCGGCGAAGTAGTTCTCGCGGAGCCAGGCCATGTACTTGATGCCGGCGTGGATGTTGTTTTCCTCGACGTCGATCGGGCCCACGTTCATTTCCTGGCCGGTCCGTGGAAGGATCTGCATCACGCCAATGGCGCCGACAGGGCTGCGCTTGTTCTGATCGAGCTGCGATTCCTGATAGCCCTGCGCGGCCATGAGCAGCCAGTCGAAGTCGTACTTGGGGGCGTAGGTCTTGAAGTAGCGCGTCATGCGTTCGATGCGGGCGCGATCGGCGGGCTTGAGCGGGTCCTTGCACCATTTGGTGTCGGTGTAGTAGCGTTTGTAGAGGATGTTGCCGAGGAGCGTGCCTTTCTTGTGATCGGCGACGAAGTCGTTGAGCTTGGCGAGGAGTTCCTTGGACTTCGGGCGGACGGCAAAGGCGATGTTGTTGCCGCCGGAGAGAACGAGGTCGTCGTGGACTTTCAGTTCGGGCAGGACCTTGGCCCAGAGGTCGGCGATGTGCTTGTCGCAGGCGGTGTACGGGACCGAACCCGCGGCGACGAGTTCCAGGATGTCCTCGGCCTCGAGCGGGCGCTCGGGGACGTGGATCTTGATTGGCTTCTTACCAGATTTCTTGAGCTGATCTGAAAGGGCTTGGGCGTGGGTGACGTAGCTGGAGCCGTCGACGAGCAGGAGAGGTTGGCCCGCGAGTCCGGCAAGGGAATTGAGCGAGTGGCTCTCGGGTCCGGAGACGACGACTTCGTCGACATTTGAGATGTAGGGATCGGAAAACGCGACCTGCTTGGCGCGATCCGGCGTGACGGTGAAATTGGAAGCGATCACGTCACCCTTGCCCGAGAGGAGAGCGGGGATGAGTTCGTCGAAAGGAACGGGGACGAAGATGAGCGTGAGCTTGCGGTCGCGCTTTGGCGTGTGGGCGTCGAGATAGTCGCGGAACTCCGACGCGAGGTCGTAGGAGAAGCCGCGGGGCTGGCCGGCATTCAAGAAGAAGCCGGTACGGCTGGGGCTGACGAGGACGCGGATGATGCCCAGGTCGAGCATCTCGGGGAGGTCGGACTGACGGAGGGATTGGACGCGCTGGATGAGGGCGTCGGGGGGTGGGTCGGCGCGGGAGGGGAAAAGGAAAAAACCCAGCGCAAGTGCCGCGATCAGCGTGAGCAACCAGCGAGTTCCGTTCGCCATGGCGCGAGTGTACCGCGCTATTACGCTGCCTTTGTTTGGAAAAACTCAGCCGGATTAGCCAAGGCGAACAAGAGACAAGATCCTACGAAGCCGGGGACTCCTTCTGCATCACTCAGTTCATCCGTCAGCGCTTCGAGCTTTTCAGCTGCTTTCTGTCCTGCAGCAGTTTCAAACCAAGATTCACGCTTTCGAATGCTCTTCCACAGGGTCGCTGGCGGGAACCAACGCTTTGCCTTCTTCAAGACTTTGGCGGCGCTCACGAGTTTCATCGCCCTAGCGCCTTCAATGGCTGCCAGCAGCAATTCCGGGTCGTTCAACGCCACGCCTGTTGTCAACCCATCGCCCTTGAAGTATGAGTTCAAGGTGCTGATCCCAAAGAACGCCCGGCGGGCCTCGGACATTTTCTTCAGGCCTTTCCGCGAGCGCTCTGCTTCAAGCGACTCTTGAATCGCTGCTTCGATGTCATATGCGGCGTCTGAATCTGGACTTGGCCATTCTGGAATTTTCCCACGCCCACAAAGGCGCTGAAGCTCGCTCAGTACTTTCGCCGACAATTTCATGGCATCTCCCAACGTCACGATGAAACTATCCGGGCTTGGCTTCTTTCGCCCAACTGTCCTTCAGCGTCACCGTCCGGTTGAATACGAGTTTACCGGGCGCGGAGTCCTTGTCGGTACAGAAGTAACCGAGGCGTTCAAACTGGAAGCGAGCGCCCTCGAGCGTCGCGGCGTTGTACGCCGAGTGTTGCGCGAGCCACGGCTCGACCAGCGCCTGCACCGTTTCGAGCGAATTGGGGTTGAGATCATCCATGTAGTTGCCGGTGCGTTTTCCCGGTTCCTCGGCGCTGAAGAGGCGATCGAAGAGGCGGACCTCGGCGGGCACCGCGTGGTCGGCGCTCACCCAGTGGATGGTGCCTTTGACTTTCTTGGTGGGGAGTCCATCGGGGCCGACGGGCGCGTCGCCGCCGCGGGTGGCGGGGTCGTAGGTGGCGCGGAGGCCGGTGATATTGCCGGCCGCGTCCTTCTCGACACCGGTGCACGTAATGAAATAGGCCCAGCGGAGGCGGACTTCGGCGCCGGGGGCGAGGCGGAAGAACTTCTTGGGCGGGACTTCCATGAAATCTTCGCGCTCGATGAAGATGACCCTTGAGAACGGGACTTTCCGCTTGCCTGCCGCGGCGTCCTCAGGATTAATTACGAAATCGAGCTCGTCCACCTTTCCTTCCGGCCAATTCTCGATCGTGACCTTGAGCGGGCGAAGAACCGCCATGGATCGCGGGGCGGTCTTGTTCAGCACATCGCGCACCGCGTTCTCGAGGCGGCCGATGTCGATGAAACTCTCGACCTTGGTGACGCCGACATCGGTGACGAAGTTGCGGAGTGCCTCGGGCGGAAAGCCGCGCCGTCGCATGGCGCTGATCGTCGGCATGCGCGGGTCGTCCCAGCCCCCCACCACCTTGTCCTCGACCATCTTGAGCAGGTTGCGCTTGCTCATGACGGTGTAGGTCGGGCGGAGCTTGGAGAACTCGATCTGCTGCGGGTGGTGGATGGGCATGCCCCATTCACTGTCCGGCCCGCGGCCTTCATTGATCGCATCGATGAACCAGTCGTAGAGCGGGCGATGGTTCTCGAACTCGAGCGTGCAGATCGAGTGGGTGATTCCTTCGAGCGAATCTTCGAGCCCGTGAGCCCAGTCGTACATCGGGTACATCGACCACTTGCTGCCGGTGTTGTGGTGGTCCTCGTGAACGATGCGGTACATGACCGGATCGCGGAGGTTGAAGTTCGGCGACGCTAGATCAATCTTCGCGCGGACAGTCATCGCGCCGTTGGGGTGTTTGCCTTCGCGCATTTCCTTCAGGAGGCGGAGGCTCTCTTCGATGGGACGATCGCGGAAGGGAGATGTGGCGGGCACGGTGGGCGTGCCGCGACGGGCAGAAACCTCGTCGCCCGAAAGATTGCAGACGTAGGCCTTGCCCTTGCGCACGAGTTCTTCGGCGAACTCGTACATCCTCTCGAAGTAGTTGCTGGCGTAGTAGAGGCCGCCGGCGTTGGGGCCGGTGTCGAAATCGCCCCCGAGCCACTTCACGTCGCGGATGATCGAATCGACGTATTCCTGTTCTTCTTTCGTCGGATTCGTGTCGTCGAAGCGCAGATTGAACTTGCCGTTGTACTTCTTGGCAAGTCCGGAGTTGAGGCAGATGCTCTTGGCGTGACCGACGTGCAGGTAGCCGTTGGGTTCGGGAGGAAAGCGGGTGTGAACGCGCGGCACATCGGCCCGGGCAGGCTCGGCCTTGCCCCAAGTGCCCCACTTCTTGCTCGCGTTGTCGGCCTCGATGATTTGCTCGAGGAAGTTGAGGGAGCGTTCTTCGGGCGGAGTAGAAGGCGCGGCGGGCTTGCCGGGCGCGGGCTTGGATGTGTTGGGGCCGGTCATAAGGAGGCGATTCTACGAGCGGGAATTGGCGAAAGAACCCCTTCGTGGAGTGATTAGGCTGTGGCAATGGCCCTCCCGAAGCATGTGCTCAAGCTCAGAGTTCTTGACGGCGTCTATTCGTATTGCCGGCTCGATCCGGGTGATGCGGTTCCAGCTTGGGCGGAAGACGCGACATTCAGTCTGACGGTGCGGACACGCGGCGAGTTAGGCATCATCTGCCCCGGGGCAAACGTGCCCAGTGGGGTGAGGAAGGAGGGGCCTTGGAGAATCATCGGGATCGACGCGACGCTCGATTTCAATCAGGTGGGGATCATCGCGAGTCTGGCCGTGCCGCTGGCGGAGGCGGGGATCAGCATCGCGCCGATCGCGAGCTTTGATACGGATTACTTGCTCGTGAGGGAGGGGGACTTGGCGCGGGCGAAGCAGACGCTTGTCGCGGCGGGGCACACATTTGTCCTGTGATCCTCCCTTCCCCAGACCCCCTCGCTCAGTGGGCTTCAGAGACGTGCGGCCACGAGAACGATCCAGTCTTCTTTCAGTTCGGTCGGATCGGTTACAGCTTGCGGCGACTCGCCGGGCGCGATGTTGCAGTCGGTGTAGACCTCGGTGGAGGAAAAGCCGGCCTCGAGCATGGCCTCGCGGAGTTCGGCGAGGGGCCAGAGGCGCCAGCGGTAGACGAAGGCCTTTGGGAGTTCCTTGATGATCTCACCGTCGCGCTCCACTTTGAATGAAATGGAGTTGGTCACCATGCCGGTCAGCGGGTCAGCCTCTTCGTGGCTCCAGCAGTAGTGGATCAGTTCGCGATTGCGGGAAGGGTGCTTTCGGTGGAGCGCGCCGAGTTTGAAAGCGGAGGCACCGCCGTAGATGTCGCATACGAACACGCCATCGCCGAAACCTCCGGCGCCGCGGGCGAGTCGCTCTCGCGAGAGACGGAGGTAGTCGATGAGGACCGCGCGGGTGTACAGGTAGCCGATGGAGAAATTGCCAACGAAAACGACATCTGATCCGGGGTCCGGGCCGTCGCGGGAGGACGAATCCGCGACTCGAAATTCGATCAGGCCGGGTGACCCCACGCGCGCCCGTTCGATGCAATCGGGATCGAGGTCGACTGCGATGGCTCGGGCCTTCTCGCCGGCGCGTTTCGCATCCTCGATCCAGCGTTTGGAAAGGGCGGCCGTGCCGCAGAAGTCCTCCCGCAGAATCAGCGGGTGCTGCCCATGGACGGCGCGGAGGAATGCCGCGACGTGTCGGGGAGACTGAACGCAGCACTCGTAGCAATCGAAGCGGTCGAGGTCGGTCACTGAGGATTGTTGCGGGCTACCTGATTTGGGTGCCGCGGGCGTCCTCGGCGCCGGAAGCGATCCTGCGCGGGGGCAACTGGCCGGGTGGTGTTGGTGGCTGCGCGGACTGCTTTTCCGCGGGCGCGGATGCGGCCTGCTGCGGCGCGGACCGCTTGATGCCCTGCGCCGGCATTGTGACCTGGACCGGCTTCGCGGCAAGTGGCGCGGTCATGGCGTCGCGCCGGGTTTCCGGTCGGGCGAGCACCGAATCGAGTGCCTTGTCGAAATCATCGAGTTGAGGGTTGCCGATCCAGGAAATCCGCCGATCGGGCCCGACGATGAACGCGCAGGGGATGTTGCCGCGCTGGGCCGGCGTCATCCAATTCGCCCACATGGAGCCGGTGCCGTCGTACGCGATCGAGTACTCCATGCGTGCGCCCTGCTTCTGGACAAACTTCTGGAGCGTCGCGAGACGGTCGTCGTTGTTATACCGGCTGGGTTGTTCGGATGCGGCGACGCCTATCACGGCGATGTTGGGGTGCTTCTTCTGAAGTTCCGTGAGGTGGGGCACGTTTCCGACGCAGGGGATGCACCAGGTCGCCCAGAATTCCACGACGTAGACGCGACCACGCTCGAAGGTCGGGATAGGCGAGCCCTTCACCCATTTCTCAATGGTCAGCGCCGGAGCAAAGGAACCGACCGTGAGCGTCGGCGCCTGCGCGACGTCTCCGGCGAGCGCCGGTTGAATTCCGGAGAAGGTTCCGGCGCAGGCGAACAGAACGGCGGCGCCGACAAGGCAACGACGGATGAACATGGCTGAGCACCCCGGGATCCTGTCTGCCGCGGACGCCGCGGCAAGGCGGCGTCCCGCGCTTGCAACGGGCAGGAACATCGGGTGTTTTGGCATCACTCGCCGTAACTTGCGCGCACGATTTTGTCATATGTTTTCAGACCACGCAAGGCGTGCGCGGGCGCGGAGCAAACATGCGCCGCCTGCGCAGGAATCGCGTGGGCGCGTGTTGCAAAAACGCACCCGTGATGAAATGAAAAACGCCCCTGATTGGGGCGTTCTGTTGAGTGCGAATGAGAGTCGCGGGATCAATGATCGCCGGAACCGGGGGTCTTCGGCGTTGCTGGCGTTGTCGTGACGGGCTGGGGCGTGGCTTTGGGCGTTTCCGGAGTCTTGGACGTTTCGGCGGGAGATTTGGTGCGGGCTGGCTTGGCGGCTTTGACCGCGGCCTCGATCTGCTTTTCAAAATCGCCGTCCATCGGGTAGCCGGTCCAGGTGAGTTTGCCGTCGCCGCCGACGATGAAGGCGTAGGGGATGCCGTCCTGACGCGCGGCCTCCATCCAGGATTTGGACATCTCGCCGTCGGTCTCGAAGGCGACGGAATAGTCCATCTTGTCTCCCATGTCCTTCACGAATTTCTCAACGGTCGACAGGCGCGTGTCCTTGCCTTTGGGGTCGGACCGTTCAAAGCCATCGACACCGATGATCGTGACATCGTCCTTGAATTTCTTCTGGAGCTCGGTCAAGTGCGGGATGCTCTTGCGGCAGGGCGGGCACCACGTGGCCCAGAATTCGACGACGTACACGTGGCCGGGCGCGTAGGAGGAGACCGGGGCGCCCTTGACCCATTTGTCGGGATTGATCGCCGGGGCCGGCATGCCGGCCTTGAGGACCGGCGGCGATTTCTTGCTGGCGGAGCCGGGAGTGCCACCGGAAGTTCCGGGCGCCGGAGCGCCTGCGATCAGGGCAGCGGCGAGACCGCACGCAAGGACGAGAAGGCAGGCATTTCGCAAGGGGAGACTCCTGATTGGGTGCCAGACTGGGATGCGTCGCAGACGCCGCGCGCTGCACTCCATGAACAGATATGGGGATTAGACCAAGATCGGTTCGACGCGTTGCGGGAAAGCAACAGGATTAGGGGGTGGGAAACGCGGCGAGACACCGATCGATCCGGGTGATGGCCGAACGTTTCCCGAGTACCGCAAGCGTTTCGCCGAGTGGAGGGCTGACGGCGGCACCCGCGAGAGCGACGCGAATCGCCTGAGAAACGGGGCCGAGACCTGTTCCGGCCTGTTGTCCCACCTGCTCGATGAGCGAGTGGAGCAATTCCGGCGTCCATTCGGCGTCGGCCAGAGTTTCGAGTCGATCGCGGGCGACCTTCAGAAGGCCGAGGCCATGTTGCGCATTGGCGAGGAGGTTCTTGTCGGCGGCGGCTTTGTCGAAGTCGGAGGCGCTGTCGTCGCGCAGGAGGAAGGCGGAGGCGCGAAGGCCGTCGCGGAACGTCTTGGTGCGGGGCTTGACGGCGCGGGCGAGGAGGAGCCAGCGGGCAGGCACGGCGCCGACGGCTTTTACAAATTCGGGCTCGAACTCCTCGCACCACGTGCGCCAGCGGGCGGCGAATTCCTGGTCTGGCAGCGCGTTGATCGCGTCGGCGTTGAAGGCGAGGAGTTTGGCGCGGTCGAACTTGGCATTGGTGCGGCCGATGCGGTCGATGCCGAAGTGATCGGCGAGGAACTTCATGTCGAACTTCTCGAGGTCCTTGCCGTCGGCGGTCTTCAGGCCGGGGTTCCATCCCAGGAGCGCGACGAAGTTGGTGATCGCCTCGGGGAGGTAGCCGTTCTGGCGGAAATCCCAGACTTCGACCTCCGGAAGCGTGACCTTAAAGTGGGTGGCGAGGGCGGCGGCGGTGTCGATGTTGTCGTTGTCGGCGGACAAGAACTGCGCGATCGCCTTTTCGTCGAGGCGAGTGGCGGCGGCCAGCGTGGCGGGCGTGATCGACTTGTCTTTCGCGATCGCGTCCTTCGCGGTCTTGCGCGCGACCTTGGCCTTATCGCGCTTGCTCATTTTGCTGCCGTCCATGTTGAAGATGAGCGGCATGTGGGCGTAATACGGGATGCGGAAACCGAGCGCCATCTGGAGCGCGACGTGGCGGGGGGTGTTGTTCAGGTGTTCCTGGGCCCGCATGACGTGCGTCACGCCCATCGTCTCGTCGTCAACGACAACCGCGAAGTGGTACGTGGGGAAGCCGTCGGCCTTGCGGATGACGAAGTCGTCCATTTCGCCCGGTGCGTGCTTGACGTCGCCAAGAACCTGATCGTGCACGACGATTTCTTCGTTCGGGGCCATGAAGCGCAGGACGTGGCGCTCGCCGGCCTGGGCACGCTTCCAGCGGGCTTCGAGGGCGGCGTTGAACTTGCCGAATTCGAGTTCGGCGGGGCGCGGGTAGCGATACGTCTGCTTGGCGGCGACGGCGGTCTTTCGCTGGGCTTCGATCTCTTCGTTGCTCTCAAAGGCCGGGTACGCACGGCCGGACTTGACCAGTTGCTCCAGATACGTGTTGTAGATCGGGACGCGCCGGGCCTGGAAATACTGACCGACGGGCGGGCGGCCGCTCGCGGGTTCCCAGTCATGCTGGCCGATGGTGCCGTCGGGCTTGATGAAAGGGCCGAGGTCGTTGACGATGCCGAGCCAATGCAGGTCTTCGATGATGCCGCGGGCGGACTCTTCGCTGCTGCGAGCGGCGTCAGTGTCCTCGATGCGGAGCATGAAGCGACCCCCACTCTTCTTGGCGAACGCCCAGCAGAAGAGGGCGGAGCGTGCGCCGCCGATGTGGAGATGGCCGGTGGGAGAGGGAGCGAAGCGGGTGACGACGGGAGAAGGCATGGGGGCAAGGGTAGGAATGGGGTGCATCGGCGCCTGCGTTCGGAGTTTGATCTCATCGCACCGGAGCACAAATCCAACCAGGCCGCCGGGCGACATCGGCTTGAGACTCCCGACGATTGGCGGCGGAACGCGCCGTAACAAGGAACTTGTCCAGCGCCTCACGTCACCAGCTGGCTGCCCGCCGGGAAAGCCTTCTCGGATTGGAGAATTTCAACGGGAACGGTCCGAAGGGCAAATCACTCAGTGGGGAAATGAGCCTTCCCCGCCCATCCTGCGGCCGTTCCCGCGAATGAGACCGTGCATCGGGGATGGGCGCGGCAGAAAATGAAACAGCTTCGTCCCCCTTTTTCCCCGGCCCCGGGTGGTTTAGACTGGAGCGCTCGGGAGTGCCATCGGGCCCCCGGCCGGACGAATAACCCAACCCCAAGTCCTACTTCACCGGAGGAACAACCCATGACCACCCAAGCCCAGAGTCACACCCCGGGAGCCCAAGGTTCCCGCTCCGTCGCCGACGTTCGCAATATCTGCCTCGTCGGGTCGGGCGGCGCGGGGAAGACGACACTGACGGAGAAACTCCTTTTCAGCGCCGGGTCGATCAAGCGGGCGGGGACGGTCGAGGAAGCGAACACGGTCAGCGACTTCACCGAGGAAGAGAAGCACCACAAGCACTCCCTGCAACCCGCCTTCGTGCACTTCTCGTACGAGGGGCACGAAGTCCATCTCATCGATACTCCGGGGCTGGTTGATTTCATCGGGCACGCCATCGCCTGCTTCCCGGCGGTCGAGACGATCGCCGTGGTGATCGATGCGCACCGCGGCATCGACTCGATCGTGCGCCGGCTGATGACCGTCGCGGGCGATCGGAAGATCCCTCGGATGATCATCATCAACAAGATGGAAGAGAACGCCGACGGGCTGGAGGAACTGGTCGAACAGATCCGCGAGACGTTCGGGGCGATCTGCCTGCCGATCAACCTTCCGACGCTCAAGGGCAAGAAGGTGATCAATGTTTTCGAGCATGACGGCAACGATGCCGCGGGAGATCAGACGGATTTCTCGAGCGTGCACGAGGCCCACAAACGGATCGTCGAGCAGGTGATCGAGGTCGATGACGAACTGACGATGGAATACCTCGAGAAGGGCGAGGGGGCGGGGTTCGACCCGGCGAAACTGCACGCGGCCTTTGAAAAGGCGCTGGGCGAGGCGCACCTGGTCCCGATCTGCTTCTGCTCCGCCAAGAGCGGCGCGGGCGTAGATGACCTGCTGCACGTCTTCGCGAGCCTCTGCCCGAGCCCGCTGGAGGTGAGTCCGCCCGAACTCGAAGTCCGCAAGGGCACCGACGAAAACGGCAGGCCAATCGAAGAGGACTTCGTTCCCAAGCCCGATCCGAAGGCCAAGGTCATCGCGCACGTCTTCAAGGTGGCGACCGATCCCTTTGTCGGAAAACTCGGCATTTTCCGCGTGCATTCGGGGACCATCCGCCACAAGCAGGAGTTGTACATCGACGACAATTCCAAGCCCTTCCGCGTCGGCCACCTGTTCAAACTGCAGGGGAAGGAACACATCGAAGTCTCGGAAGTCGGCCCGGGCGAGATCGCGGCGATCAGCAAGGTGGACGAGATTCACTTCAACGGCGTCCTGCACGAGTCTCCGGAATTGAGCACCGTGCACCTGCGACCCCTGCCGCTGCCCAAGCCGCTCTACGGCCTGGCTATCCAGCTCAAAAACCTGGCGGACGAGACCAAGTTCTCCACCGCTTCGCACAAGCTGATGGCCGAAGACCCGAGCATGAAGGTTGAGCGGATCGCGGCGACGAACCAGACGGTCATGCGCGGGCTGGGCGAACTGCACCTCCGCATCGTGATCGAGAAGTTCAAGAAGCAGTACAACATCGAATTGGTCACGAGCCAACCCAAGGTCGCGTACAAGGAAACCATCAGCGGCAAGGCCGACGGGCATCACCGGCATCGCAAGCAGACGGGCGGCTCGGGGCAGTTCGGCGAGGTCTACCTCCGGATCGAGCCGTTGCCGGCCGACCATCCCACCGGCTTCGAGTTTGCGAGCGAGGTCGTCGGCGGCGCCGTGCCCCGCCAGTACTGGCCCGCGGTCGAGAAGGGCGTGAAGCAGGTGATCGACTCGGGGGCCTTTGCCGGCTATCCGATGCAAGGCATCCGCGTCGCGCTCTATGACGGCAAGTACCACGACGTCGACAGCAAAGAAATCGCGTTCATCACGGCGGGGAAGAAGGCGTTCATCGAGGCAGTTCAGAAGGCCCGGCCGAAGCTGCTCGAGCCGTACGTCAATGTGGAAGTGACCGCCCCAAGCCGCTACATGGGCGACATCGCCGGGCACCTCTCGACCAAGCGTGGCAGGGTGCAGGACTCGCAGGTGGAGTCGGGCGATACCTGCATCGTCCGGGCCGTGGCGCCATTGGGAGAACTTCAGAACTACGCGAACGAACTCAAGAGCATGACCGGGGGGGCCGGCAGTTTCTCCATGGATTACAGCCACGACGAGGCCACCCCGCCTCAGATCCAGGCGGCTGTTATTGCAGCGTTCAAGCCTCAGGAAGAGAAGGATTGAGCGGGTTGATAGACTGGGGTCTGGGCCGGCCCGGGGGCTGGAGGTTGTGGACGGGCTGTTACGCACGAAGGGCACGGGACCCGAGTCGGGGAGGCATGCATGTCTGAACGCAAACCGGTTTCGCTGATCGTGACGGTGCTGGCGCTGGCCGCGGCCGGCGGATTGCTTTATTACTACGTACGACAGCTGCCGGGCGACGTTGGAGCCACGAGCGCCTCCGCGAGTGTGCGGGGCGTGTCGCTGCACGAACTGGCGGAAAAGGGCGACGTCGACGCCATCAACGTCCAGATCAAGGGCGGGGCAAAGGTGGACATCGCGATCGAGGAAGGGCCTCTCTGGCAGCGCGGGATGACCCCGCTCATGAGCGCCGTCGTCTCGGGCCAGGAGAAGGCGGCCCTGGCGATCCTGGGCGCAAAGCCGGCGCTCGATGTCCGCAGCCGCGACGGGCGAACGGCCCTCATCTGGGCCGCGGGGTGGGGCACGCCGGACATGGTTCAGAAGATCCTCGACGCCGGCGCCGAGAAGAATGCTCGCGACGAAGCGAACTGGACAGCGCTGATGATGGCGGCGGCCCGCGGCGATCCCGAGAGCGTCAACCGCCTCGTCAAGTCGGGCGCCGATATCAACGCGAAGAACAAGTGGGGACAGACGGCGCTCATGACCGCGCTCCGCGCCGGGAACAAGGAAAAAGTCGAACTGCTTCTCGCGGCCGGCGCAAGCCCCAACGACACCGATCTCGACGGCATGACGCCGATGCACATGGCGTCCGAGAGCGGTGCCGCGGCGGAAATCATCGTTCTTCTGGTGAAACGCGGCGGCAACGTGGATGCGCAGTCGGCCGCGGGCCTTACTCCGCTGATGATCGCGGCCGACCGCGGCGATGCGGAGAAAGTGAAGATCCTGCTGGCGAACGGCGCGAAGGCCGGCATGAAGGACAAGGACGGCTCCACCGCGCTCGACTGGGCCGTCCGCCGCGCGGACGACAACGGAACGGCCGTCGCCGCTTTGCTCAAGAACACAAAGTAATCGGGCACCCTCAGAAACTGCCCGACGCACCCTCCGCAAGGAGGGTGCTGTCTTTTTTGCGCGTCCCGATCGCGCAGGCTTTGCGCCGGAACGGAATTGTTCAGCGAATCAGAGCGGCCGAGCCGACCATTTGGATCCGGCGCGGGTACTTTTCGGATTCACGACTCTGGAATGGACAAGGTCACACTCAATTCCGCGCTCCGACTGACGCAGACCTACGGCGGCGCAGCCAAGCCGCGGGCAATAGTCGATCCGTTCAAGAGCACGATCTCGCGTGCGTCGGACGTGCAGGACAAGGTGTCGATCGCGCGCCCGGAGAAGCTGGCGCAGAATGTCGACCGTCTCGCGGCGGGCAGCGTCGGAGTGCCCGCGGTGGACACCAGTTCGTCTCCCATCGACGCCCTGCCGCGAACCACTCCGGCGACGTACACGTCGCGCGGCACGATTCTGATGCAGTCCCAGCCCGGCGAGCGAAATGCCGCGGCAACCGGCGTGGCGATCGGCCGGCTCGTGGATCTGAACGGGTAATCGTTACTTGCCGTTGAGTCCCGGGAAGACGCGGGCGTCGAGCACGCGTCCGATGATCAGCGCGCAGTCGGCTTCCAGGTCGAGCCGGCGGACGACTTCGCAGTCGACCGCCGCGAGCGAGCGGCGAAGCACCGGCGCCTGGCTTTGCAGCATTTCCCACGCGATACAGTCGAATGGGTCATCATCCCGCGGGGCGTCGTCCGCGAACTTGCGCCGGGCGAGGGCGTCGGACGAATCGAGCACGCTGACGGCGAAAGCCCTGCTGTCGCGAATGAGTGGTTCGATCCAGTGCCCCCTCCGGATGGAAACCGCGACCATCAGGGGTTCGTCGGCGACGACGGCGACACTGCGCGCGACAACACCGGCGCGCTTTCCCTCGAAGCCGGCGGCCAT
>JBGAPK010000006.1:0-173585 GCA_044221315.1 Phycisphaerales bacterium
GGGGAGGAGAAGTGCGCGTGCGTTGGTGTTGGGGCGATGCGTGGCATCGCGATGCGCGGTATCGCGATGCGCGGTGCCGCAATTTAAGGTGCCGCGGTGTGTTGCGGCGCGAGTGCGGGTGGGCGGTAGGATGAGAATGGGTGCGTTGGTGAAATGGGTTGCGTGAGTTGTGTGAGTCTCATGGGACGCAGGGGACGCATGCGACTCATGAGACTTCTGCCGCGTTGTTGGTTTTGATGAAGAGACGAATGCGCGGTGAAGCATCAAACTCTCGTGGGGCCTCGCGCGAGCTGCGGTGTCCGCGGTGTGGGTATGACTTGTCGGGGATGGTGGGTGTTGGGCGCGGGGCGTCGGCGCGTGGTACGGACACGAAGGTGGCGTCTCCGGGACCCCCTCCGTCATCGCTCCGCCAAGCCTGTGCGATGCCACCTCCCCCGTTGGGAACGGGGGAGGAGCAATTCAGAGACGCGACGCACGCACACGGACTTCGTGTGGCTGATGCCGGTTCGATCGCGGAAGGGCCGGTCACTTCGTTCGCGGCTCGTCAAGAACGCGAAGAAAGTGATCGACACGAAGGCGGTGTTGAGAGCGATTCAGAGATCACCCTTCCCCCAACCCCTCCCCTCAGGGGAGGGGCTTCGGAGCAATCGCGTGAGAGTCCGCTTGAGGCCGCTTCGGAGAACCCACCCCCAACCCTCGATCCCATCGGGGAGGGGGCTTCAGAAACGGCCCGCGTTTGGACGAACGATCGGTGTCCGCTGCGTGGCGTGTGTTCGGAGTGCGGGCTCTTGTTTGCGTGGGCGGATGTGTTTGTGCCGCCGCGGTGTGTGGGGTTGGTCGAGCATGCGCGCGGGGTGCGGCGGTGGGTGTCGTGGGGACTCCGGACATTTCTTGGTGTGTGGAGGCCGCGGCAATTTTGGACGCGGGTGAAGCTCGAACATCCGGTGCGGCTGTGGCGTGCGGCGGTGTGGTTGCTTTGCGTGGTGGTGCTTGGGTATGTGGCTGTGCCGCTGGTGTGGCGGGGGACGGGGCTGGTGATTTATTTTGTGTTTGGTGTGCCGCGGGTTGTGACGGCGGCGAAGGAGTGGGAGTGGCTGTCGTCGATGCAGTGGCTTGGGTGGGGCTTTCCGAAATACTGGTATGTGCTGGGGCGCGACGGATATTCGGATCGTGAGGCGTTGACGTATGTGTGGAACCGGATCGCGGACATGCATTATCCGTGGTGGTTCCTGCCGCTGGCGGCGATGTGCTCGGTGAGTCCGGCGATGTTTACGTTGGCGCCGTGGACGCGGGCGCGTGCGAAGGTGGAGTTGCGGCACGTGGGACGCTGGTGGTTGTACGGGCAGGGGTGGGTCGTCGTGATGTTTGCGTGGATGATCGCGGTGAGCGTGTTGACGGCGGTGCAGGAGCAGGCGAGCAGCGCGCTTGGGCCGCTCATGCTGGGAGTTTCGTCTTCTGTTGCGGTGCCGGCGCCGGGGCTTGTGTTGGTCCCGAGAGCGTTCTATTGGTACGACCAGCTGAGTTACGCGGCGTTTCCGATGCGCTCGGAAGTGATGATGCCGCTGGCTTGGTTTGGGTGGCTGTGCTGGTGGAATTGGAATGCGCTGAAGCGCGGGATGAGGCTGGAGGGGATTGCCTTTGGGGTGTGGTGGGTGTTGATGGTGCCGACGGTTTTGGTGGGAGTTCTTGTTGCGGTGATGGGGGTGTTTGTGTTGGGGATTCTGGTGCCGGGGGTGGGGTGAGGGGGAAATGCAAAGCGGCAAATCGGCAAAGCGGCAAAGGGGAAGAAGAGCAGAGCAGCAGAGCAGCAGAGCAGCAGAGCAGCAGATGGATGAAATGCGGCACGGCCGGGAAGCGCGTGGAGGTGCGCCCGCTAGGATCGCCAATGGTGATTTTTCGGGAGTTTTCGTTTGAGGCGGCGCACTGGCTGCCGAAGGTTGGGCCGGAGCACAAATGCGCGCGGATGCACGGGCACTCGTACCGGTTCGTGGTGCACGTGCGCGGGGCGATCGACGACGTGGGCTGGGTGATGGACTTCGCGGAGATGCGGAAGATCGTCGATCCGGTGGTGGAGGAACTCGATCACCGGTGCCTGAACGAGGTGCCGGGCCTGGAAAATCCGACGGCCGAGCGGATCACGAAGTGGTTGTGGGAGAGGCTGAAGCCGCGGCTGACGGGGATGGTGAAGATCGAACTGCACGAGACGAAAAAGTGCGGGTGTGTGTATGAGGGGGAGTGAAGCAAGAGCGCGGAGCGGCGGGGGCGGAGGGGTGCGGAGAAGGGCGTTTGACTCAAAGGGCTCGAAGAGGGAAAGAGCGTGGCGGGTGCGTGTGGGTCAAGTTTTTCGGGCGCGTTGGCTGCGTTCGAAACCCCCTCCGGCCGCTGGTGCGGCCACCTCCCCCTTTGGCAAAGGGGGAGGACGATTGGAAATGCGAATTGCGGCTTTTGGTTTCGGGAAAGCCTGAGATTGCATGCGGGAGGGGTGTGGGTGTACCTGTAGACTTCGGGCATGAATATTCGTTTTGGAAGCGGGATGTTGTTGGCGGCGGGGATTGCGATGCACGCCGGGGCGGAATTGCCGCGGCATCTGGATTGGGTGGTGATCTCGCGGTCGCAGGGGACGATGTTTGCGGTGGATCCTGCGACGGGGCTGATTCGCTCGATCGTCACGGGGCCGGACCTGCGCGTCGCGGGCAAGCCGGTGCGCGGAACGGGCACTCTCCTGGCCGGGGCGCTCAGCGGCGACATCGGGACTTCGGTGGACGGGCGGATCTATTGGAAACTGGCGCCGACGACCACGACCTGGGCGACGTTTCAGATAGAGGCGGCGACGGGCAATCGACTCGGGCTCTTCGGCTCCGGGGCGGCGGCGCACGATGCGAGCGGGTCGCCGGTGATGCTGAATGCCAAGACGCTGCTCCTCGCGGCGGATGACTTCGATGCCACGAGCAATTCCAACGGGCGGGTGCTGAGTTATGCGCTGCCGGCGGGGCCGACGACGGTTCTCTCGGGTGACCTCGTTGGCGACGGGCCGCGGACGCTGCTGGCGCGGAGCATGACGCTCAGCGATAATCACACGGCGTACGTGGCGGAGGTCGGTGCCTTGGGGGGCAACACGGGCGGCGCCGGAGTGTTCAGGATCGATCTGGCGACCGGCGCGCGGACGTATATCTCGAGGCTGACGCTCCAGACGATCTTCCGTAAAACGGTGACGGGGGGCGTGCTCTCCGTCGCGTCCACGCAGCTCACGCGCGGCACGGGGCCGGTGTGCAACGGGCAGGTGCGGTCGATCCTCTACCGCGAAGGGAAGCTGTACGCGAGCTTGTCCTCGCAGAAGGCGGACCAGAGCTTTGTGAGCGGGATTGTCGAGATCGATCCGGCGACGGGGAACCGGACGCTGCTTGTCGGCACGGCGATCGCGGAGAACGGGGCGTCGTATGTGACTGCCGCGGCATCGAACCCGGGGGCGCCGTCGTTTGATTCACCGAGCGGGCTGACGGCGCTCGCGGATCACTCGATCGTGTTCACGAGCCTCTTCACGTACAACACGGTGCTGAGGCTGAAGCCCGAGACGCGGGAGTTGACGCTTGCCGCGGACTTGGGCCCGCAGGTGACGGCGGACGTGCGCGGCACGATGCTTTTCACGAGCATGGCGCAGTTCCTGAACTGCGCGGGCGATCTGAACCGTGACGGCGTGGTGGATGATGCGGACTTTGTGCTGTTCGTGGCGGAGTACGACATCCTGGACTGCGCGGACGGGGCGATCCCGGTCGGGTGCCCGGGGGATCTGAACGGGGATCTGGTTGTGGATGATGGGGATTTTTCGGTGTTTGTGGTGGGGTATGACGGGTTGGTTTGTGGGTAAAGGTCGCGGACGCGCGAAGAACCGCGAAGCGGGAACGGGATTCGCTCGCACTTCGGATGTAGTGGCGGCGTGCGAGTTTCCCGCCCGAATGTTTCGAGCGGTCGATTGGTTGGGCAGAGCATCGACGTGGGCCAAACGGTGGATACTCTAAAAGCTGATCGTGATTTCTCGGCTTTCTCGGTTGGCAATCTCCGCATTGGAGAGATGTTTTGGCGAACGAAGCCATCGACACTTCGGACATTCTCGTGCGGCAGGCCGATGTTTATCTGCGCGAGATGATCAATTACTTCAGGGATACTGCCAACGCTGACCGTCGAATAGCAGAGCTTCATCGCCGGTTGCGCAACCTCTCGATTTTCGAACGGCAAGAGTTTGTTCAGTTAGTCCAGTCAGTTCATTCGTGTCCATGGAAGAGCTTTCCCAAAAAGAGCGTGATCACGCCTCTTCTTGACTTGCCACAAACGCTGGGAAACACCAATCACCACGAAACTCTTCAGAAGGTGTTTCCGATGATGGTGGCCCGACAGTTTTTCTTGGCGGCCGGAGACTGTCGCCTCGATGTCGGGGTAACGCGCCCGTGGACTACTGACGTCGATGTAGTGGTGGTTCCTGGTGATCGGGCTGTAATCGGATTTCAGTGCACGAGCCTCTTGGATCGTCGCAGCGGCATCGTGGAGCCGTGTCTCGCGATTCAATGCAAGGCAATCAAGAGCGCAACGAACATGAAAAAGAGCGTTGCGAAGGCGGTAGATCAGCTTCTGGCCACGGAAGGAGGATTGGTCGCCCTTGATATTTCGGCGTATATGGAAAAGGTCCGGGAAAACTTCGAAGAACTAACTCCCAAAGATTTCGACGAGGTGTGCAGCCGGTTGCTGGGCGTGTTCCACTCGAAGTGCGGGGAAATGATTGCCGCACGAGGCAAGGACGCGCAGCGTGTGGCGGGCGTATTGACGCGCGGTTACTTGTGCCAGAAACCACGGACTGCGGATGGCAACCTGCAATATGTCACGTACCCACGATTTCTTAAGTGGATCGTGGGCGTGAATCCATATTTCACATCGCCCAAGGCGCTCCCATCCTTTGATCCGCGTCGCTTCTATTCGTTTCTGAGTAAGGCGGTCGAGTCGGATTCGTTTTTTAGCTGGGGTGGTGGATTGCTCAAGAACTGCGTGCAAGTCCGGGAATCGCAGGAATTCAAGTTGGTCATCGACGACAATTTTCGGCTTGTATCAGCGGACGTCATCGACAGAGCGCCGGGTCCTAGAGATGAAGGCAAGGGAGCCCCCGAGGCGAATCCTCGGATGCAATGATTTCATGTGGTAGGGAAAGAAGGGCGGGGGCAATCGACGTGGGGTCGCCGCAAGTGGCGTACGGTCAATCCCCCCGCATCATCGACGCCGTCGCCGCAAACACAAGCGGTCCGAGCAGTGGCCCCAGCGACAGGATTCTGTCCGACTTCTCGAGATTGTGCCGCGCACAGAGGAGTTTGACGTTGGCTTCGGTGGTGCTGGAGCCGCTGCAGGGGGCGTATGAGCCGAATGCAGAGTTGAATCAAACCCACCCCCAACCCCCTCCCTCGGGGAGGGGGCTTCTGCATGAGCACGCTTGGCGTTCGGGGACGGCCGGTATTCTGATGTCATGGCTCACTCCGCCTGGACTCGCGATCAACTTCTCAAAGTTCTGGCCCTCTACTGCCAGATTCCTTTCGGCGCCATGCACGCCCGCAAGGCCGAGGTGATCGGCGTCGCGGCAGAGATCGGGCGGACGGCGGGTGCGGTCGCGCTCAAGCTGGTGAACTTCGCAAGCATGGATCCGGAGTTGGCGGCGCGGGGAATCAAGGGGATGGGGAACGCGTCGGAAGCGGATCGGAAGATTTGGGCGGAGTTCTATGGGAAGTGGGATGTGCTTTCGGAACAGGTTGCGATTGAGGCGGCAGTGCGGGATGAAATCGGAGCGCTGGATGTTTTCGCAGGACGGGGCGTGCCGTCGCCGAAGCAGATTCAGACCGAAGTTATGAAATTGGTGGCGCAGCGGCGGGGACAGGCGTTCTTTCGGGCGGCGGTGCTTGCCGCGAACGAGGAGAAGTGCTGCATCACGGGGATTGCGAGCCCGGAGTTGCTGCGGGCGAGTCACATCGTGCCGTGGAGCAAGAACGAAGCGCTGCGGCTTGAGCCGCGGAACGGACTGTGCTTGAACGCGCTGCACGATGCGGCGTTTGATCGCGGGTTGATCACGCTGTCGGAGAAATGCGAAGTGCGGGTGGCGAAGAAGTTGAAGAAGAGGATGCCACGGGAGGTTTGGGAGGGGATGTTTGAGGTGCACGAGGGAAGGGAAGTGAAGATGCCGGAGCGGTTTCGGCCGGAGCGCGAGTATCTGACGTATCACCGCGAGCGGGTGTTTTGCGGGTGAGGCGGAGATGCTTGATTTGTGTCCGCCGCGGCGGACAGGGATGCAGGAAGCAGGATGTTGGATGACACATCGGACTCAGTGACTCACCCGCCTGCGGCCTCCTATTTGGGAGGGGAAGATCTCCCTTCCCCCAACCCCTTCCCTCAGGGAAGGGGCTTCGGAAAAGGACACCGACCTTGCGGGGCAAGGTCGGTGGAACGGATCGCTTGAGTTGAGATCGACGCTGGCGAATCAGGCGCGGCGGCGGCGGGTTGCGATCAGGCCTGATGCGGCGAGCAAGAGGCCGGCGCCGGGGGCGGGGATGTCTTGGATGTCCATGCCGTGCTGGATATCAACGAACGTGCCGGACCAGAGGTGGCCGGTGACCGAGCCGGGGCCGGAGCCTGCGCCGACCATGATGTCGCCCTTGGGGGCGAAGACGGTGCCCTGCCAGAAGGTGCCGCCGCCGGACTTGAAGGCGTTGAGATTGCCGGTGGTGGTGAAGGCGGTCTCGAGATAGAAGTTATTGGCGTTGCCGTTGTTGATGACCACGGTGCAGCCGCCGAAGTTGACCTGGCCGACGACGAAGATGCGGACGAGGCCGTTGTTGGCGTTGACGGTGAGGTTGAGGCCGTTGCCGGAAGTGAGACCGGCAAAGTAGTAATCGCCAGCGCCATTGATATTGAGGTGAGCAGCGCCGCCGAGCTGGGCGGTGCCGTAGGAGCCGGGGGTGAAGTTGAGCGTGCCGCCGTTGGCGACGGAGAAGTTGGTGACGCCGGCGGAGAAGACCGAGGCGCTCGGGAGAGCGGGAAGACTCGGGTTGGCGGCGGTGCGGGAGGTCCAGGTTGTGCCGGAGCCGTGGGTAAACGAGCCGGGATTGGTGATGTTCCCGTTGATCGTGACGCCGTTGGCGAGGGCGACGTTGCCCTTGCCTTCCATATTGCCGTTGAGGGCGGTGGCGCCGTTGAAGTCGATATTTCCGTAGGCGCCGATGCGTCCGTTGACGGTGGTGCCGACGCCGACGTGGATCCCGCCGCCGCTGAAGACGACGTAGTCGTTGATGACGGAGGCGTGAGCGGACGACGCGACGACAATGCCGGCGAGGGCGAACAAGCGAGTGCTGGTCATGATGTCTCTCTCCCAAACCCTATTGTGAAAGTCCGGCGGCCGCGGAAAGACCGGTCGGACTTGTACTGACAAAAGGATAGAGAAATTGCGGGGTGGCGGCAAGAGGGTGCATCATATTTATTAGATAGGGTGAATGCCTCACGGGTGCGAGGGTTGCATGCGGGAAGAACCCGCTCCGGACGCTGTCGCGGCCGCCTCCCGGCAACTGAAGAGAAATTGCATAGGAAGCGCCCTTCCCCCAACCCCCTCCCTCAGCGAGGGGGCTTCTGAGGCAGCCCTCTCACGGCAACCGCGTGATCGGCAGCGAGAAGCGCAGCGAATCGGTGGCGCGCCGGGTTTGCAGGACGAGCGAGCGGGTTTCCTGCTCGACGGGGTCGAGGAGGAGTTGGGCGAAACCGGATTTGGGCAGGACGTTGAGCGACTTTGAGAGGGCTTCGGAGGCGCGGGTGTTCTGCGCGGCGGGGATGAAGAACCAGGCGAGGGCTGTGAGCGCGATCGCGGCTGCCGCGGCGAGGAGGAGGGCGGTTGTTTGGCGGGAACGGGGCGAGAGGTGGCTTGAAATTTGCACGATCGTGGATGTGTTGCCGCGGGGATTTCCGGAACCCCCTCCGTCATCGCTCCGTCGAACCTGCGCGATGACACCTCCCCCGTTGGCAACGGGGGAGGATTGATGCGGGGGCGCGGACTCGCCGCGGGGAAACTCGGAACCCCCTCCGTCATCGCTCCGCAAAGCCTGCGCTCTGACACCTCCCCCGCTGGCAGCGGGGGAGGAGGGCTGCAAAGGCGCGCGGGTGCCAAATGGATTCCATTTGACTGTTGAGTTTGTGCGGCGCTCGGGGAGTTGATCGACGATGCCGGAGATCAGACCCGGCGGGGGCCGGAGGAGAGAGTCGGCGCTGGTGCGTCGGAGTTCCTCGGCGAGTTGGTGATGGTCCATTTGAGGATCGCTGTGGGGGTCAGAGAGCGGGCGCATGGGCGGCTCCGGTGGGAAATGGGGGTGCGGAGTCCGGCGCGGAATTTGGCTCGGCGCGGAGTGCCGCGAGGAGTTGGGCGCGGGCGCGGTGAAGGGTGACGCGGACGCGGACGGTGGGCCAGGAGAGGACGTTGGCGATGTCGGCGACTTCGAGCGATTCGGCGTAGCGGAGCCAGACGACGGTGGCGACGTCGGGGGTGAGGACGCGATCGACCAGGTCCCAGAGATTGGTGCGCGATTCGTGGTGGGCGAGTGCCGCGGCGGGTGAAGGCGCGCGGCCGTCGGTGATTTCCTCGGGGATGCTGGAGGTGGGGACGTGCGGTCGCTCGCGCCGGAACTCTGTGATGGCGACGCGGTTGGCGATGGTGAGGAGCCAGGTGGAGAATGCGGCGCGATCGGGGCGGTAGGTTTCGATGGTGAGCCAGGCGCGGAGGAGAGAGATCTGGCAGAGGTCTTCGGTGTCGGCCGCGCGACCTCCAATCCGGCCGGTGCAGCCCCGGCGCCGGGCGAGAAAGGTGAAGAGGCGGACGGAGTGATCTGCCGCGAGGAGCCCGAAGGCGTGGCGATCGCCGGCTTGGGCGAGCGCGATCAGTGCGGCTTCGGATAGATCGGTGATTGCGGCGGGGGAAGTCATCGGGTTATTTCAGAAAACCAGATTTCACTTGAGCCTCACGCGATCGGCGGAACCCCCTGCGTCATCGCTCCGCAAGGCTGCGCGATGACACCTCCCCCGTTGGGCAACGGGGGAGGAGAAATGGCAAGACCAATAGGACTCGTTTGCGTTTGAAAACCCTCCCTTCCCCCAACCCCCTCCCTCAGGGAGGGGGCTTTCGAAGCAGACGCTCAGACGGGTTGTTTGGTTTCCTTGGCGGCGTCTTTCTGCTTGGTTTTCTTGACCTTCTTGAGCGATTCGCCGGGGGCCTTTTCCTTCATTTTGGCCAGTTCCTGCATGGCGGCGACGGCGTCGGCGGCGGGCCACTTGAGGGAGACGTTGAGGCGGCTGCCGTCGGCGGTGATCTTGAGTTCCTGGAGCGCGTTCTGGAGGGTGGTGAACTCGTCCTGGTTCTTGAGCGCCATGCGACCGAACGCGGCGAGGCCCTGCGCGACCTCCTGCGTGTCGGTGGCGGCCTGCGCGGAATCGAAATTCGCCGAGGCGTTGCCGAAGAGTTGGTCGGACGATTCGCCCAGGTCGAGCACGCCGGAACGGATGCCGCCGAAGAGAGTCTTGGCGCCGTCGTCATCGGACTGTTGCAGGATCTCGGGGAGATCGCGGACGTCGGCATAAAAGATGGAGCCCTTGGAGGGGGCGGGGGCGCCGGAGCCTGGGTCTTGCGCGGGCGACTTGCCGTCGGCGACTTTGAGCGCGGCAACAAGCGGCTCCCAGTCGTCGCAGATGTAGGCGGTGCGGAGGTCGCCCTTCGCGGGCCGGACGATGCCGTACTTGCGGGTTCCCTTGTCGTCCCAACTGAGCAGGTCGTACCCCTCGGCGCTCATGGACTTGGCGTGCGGCTCGGTCTTGAGGTGATTCCAGATCGCGTCGATCGCGGGCGTGGCGCGGAGGACGATGACGGCCTGATCGGGCTTGGAGGCGGCGAGCAGGACGGTGATGTCCTTGAAATCGCGGAGGGGTTCGATGCCGAAGGCGCTCAGCGCGTCGAGGCCTTCCAATTTGAAGGCGGCGCGGTTGTCCATGATCGCCTTGCCGAGCTGCGAGTGCGCGAGCGCTTCGACGTCGAGGTGGACGGTGACCTTTGAGGAGGCGGGGACGATGGCGCGGTCGATGGGGGCGGCCAGTGTGTGAACAAGCACGGGGCCGAGCGTGAGGGCGAGCAGGGAGGGCGTGCAGCGCATGGGAGCTCCTGGGGATTGAGGTGCCGAGAGGTGATACGCGCGGGGGCGTGGCGGCGTTACGCAAAGTGGAAAATTTGCGTGTCAATAGCCTGCATTGCGGGCGAAGGGGGGTCGTGCGCTATGAAAGAATGCGCATTGCCGGGTTCGCAAGAGCGCGGCAGCGAGTCGCGAATTGGTAACCTGATCGCTTGCGGCGCTGCCGCCGGAGGTTGTCATGGGCGAGTTTCGGTATCAATTAGAGAAGATCACGCCGCGACTCGGGCCTGGGGGTATCACGCGAGGGGCGTCGGTGAAGCAGTTCCCGGCATCGATCGGCATAGCGGGCGTCTCGATGCGGCTTCAGCCGGGGGCGATGCGGGAGTTGCACTGGCACGCGAACGCGGCGGAGTGGGCGTTCGTGGTGAGCGGGTCGTGCCGCACGACGATCGTGCATCCGGATGGTTCGGCGAACGTGGACACGTTCAACGCGGGAGACGTCTGGTACTTCCCGCGCGGGTACGGGCATTCGATCCAGGGGATCGGGCCGGGGGAGTGTCACTTCATATTGATTTTCGACAATGGGGATTTCTCGGAGGACCACACGTTCAGCATCACAGATTTTCTGGCGCGGATGCCGCCGGAGGTTGTCGCCCAGAATCTCGGCTTGAGCGCGGCGGAAGTTGCGGCGCTACCGAAGAGGGAGGTCTACTTCGCGCAGGGTCCGGTGCCGGATGACGCGTCGAAGATCTCGGCGGGGCGGGCACACCCGGAGTTGGTCGCGAAGCACCGCTATCCGCTGATGGCGCAGGAGCCGCGGCGTGTGCCGGGGGGCGGGACACAGCGGATCGTGACGGTGGACGACTTCCCGATTTCGAAGACGATGGCCGGATCGGTGATCGAACTCGAGCCGGGGGCGATGAGGGAACTGCACTGGCATCCGAACGCGGACGAGTGGCAGTACTTTCTCGAAGGCTCGGCGGAGGCGGGCGTCTTCCTCGCCGAGGGAAAGGCCGTGATCGATCGTTTCGAGGCGGGAGACATCGGGTATGCGCCGATGGGCACCGGTCACTACATCAAGAACACGGGCAAAGGCGTCTGCCGCATCCTGCTCGGATTCAACAGCGGGCACTACCAGGCCATCGACATGAGCGAGTGGATGGCGGGAACGCCCAAGGACGTGCTGAAAACGAATCTCGGCATCCGCGACGATGTGGCGGCGAAGCTGCCGCAGGGGACGGTGTTCTTGGCGCCCGGTACGAAGACATAGCCGCTCGCGGACGATTCCGGAGGCGAAATCCGAGATGGCCGACGCGGCGGCCAACCACCGCGCGCGGTATGCTGCCCGCAGGAGGCTTCGACAATGAGCGGGCACTACTCGCGGCGGGATGCGATCGGCTTGGGGCTCGGCTGGGGGGTGGGGGTGGGGCTTGGGTTGGGAACTGTCGGCGGACTCCGCGCGAGCAGCGCGGCGTCGCGGCTGCAGTCCGCCGAGAAGGCCGGGGATGTTCGACCGCCGCGCAAGCGTGCCCTGCGTGTCGCCCATATCACGGATACACATATCGAGCCGGAGCTGAGGGCGGCGGACGGTGTTGCCGCGTGCCTCGCCCATATCCGCGAGAAGAAGTTCGCCAGAGCGGAAGTGGGGGGCGGCGGGGGCGGAGTGCTGAGCGCCGACAAGGTCGATCTGATTCTGCACGGAGGCGACGCCGTCTTCGATACCTGCGATGTCGGCGAGGCGCGGGCGAAGGAAGTGTGGGGCCTCTGGTCCAAGGTGATGAAGGACGGCTGGGACGGGCCGCTCAAGTACGCCGTGGGAAATCACGACTGCTGGGGCATGAACAAGAAAGTCAGCGGCACCAGCGGTGAAGAGGGCCTGTGGGGCAAGCGATGGGCCCTCGATGTCATGGGCATCAAGGGCGTCGCCCGCGCCGATACCAAGACGAGCGGGGCGTACTACTCCTTCGATCAGAACGGCTGGCACTTTGTCGTGCTCGATTCGGTGCGGATCATCGAGAACGGCTACTACGGCGGGCTCGACGACGAGCAGTTTGACTGGCTCAAGGGCGACCTCCTGCTCAACAAGATGCACCCGACGCTGGTCCTCTCGCACATTCCAATCCTGACCGTCACGGTTCTCGACCGCGGCATCAACGACAAGATGGAGCGCGTGGTGCATCCGGCGCTCATGTGCACCGATTTCGAGCGGATCAAGAAGCTGTTCCTCGAGAACCCGCAGGTAAAGGTGTGCCTGAGCGGTCACATGCATCTGCTCGATCGCGTCGAGTACAACGGCGTGACCTATCTCTGCAACGGCGCGGTATGCGGGAACTGGTGGAAGGGAAAACACAAAGACTGCGGCGAGGGATACGCGATCGTGGATCTCTTCGGTGATGGCAGTTTCGAGAATCAGTACGTCGGGTATGGATGGAAGGCGGGGGAGGGGTAGAGCAACAGAGCAGCAGATGAAATGCAACGCCGCAACACCGTAAAGCGGTAAAGCGGCAAAGCGGCAAAGCGGCAAAGCGGCAAAGCGGCAAAGCGGATCCGACGATATTCGGCTTTCCTGTTGGCGGCTGCGGCAGGGACGATACAGGGCTCGATTGCTCTCTATGATTTTGCCATGAAGACTCGCATCCCTTTCCGCGCGTTGGCCCTGGTCGCGGCGCTCTGCCTCGCGGCATGTTCCAGCAGCAACAACAACGCGCAATGGAACACCGACGAGGGTGGATACGACGGGATGGGAAACCTGAACCCGGTCGGCTCGATCAAGGGTGATGGAAGCCCGGACAATTCGGGCGATTTCTAGACGGTGTGCGGGCCGCACGCCCGCGCTCTCAATCCCGTGCAATCTGCTCAACGCGCAACTTGCCCGTCGGCAGATTCCCGTCCTGCGTGACTTTCACGACCGTGAGCCCGGGCAAGAGGTCCATCTGCGCCGGATACCCGGGATTCCCCTGGGCATCGACTTCCAGATAGACCTTGAGGTTGTCGGAAACGCCGTAGCGCGACATCTGCGCCCGGTTGCCGGGGCCGAGGCGCTCGGTCGCGAGAACGCCGGGCTGCCCGCTCGGGTCGGCTCGCATGAGGGCAACGCCGATCGGCTGTGCGGTCGTGTTGTGAACATCGGCGGTGTAGCCGACGGTGCAGCCGCAGCCGACGAGTGACGCTGCAAGCAGCGCGAGGGGAGCGAAGCGGGCGGATCGGATGGACAGGCTGGTCATGACGCACCTCCGATGGGGGACGGCCCCGTGAACAGAGAATGATAGGGATCACTAACCTTTGGGCAAGAGGCTCATTTGCCGCGGTATTCATGCGGTCCGCGTGAAAGGTCCGCAAAAAGGCGGTTGCTCCGACTAAGGAAAGTGGCGTGCTCGGGAAACCCGAGGCATGCTTTAGCAAGCCCCGACGGGGCGTTGAGGGAGGGTTTCATGATGAAGTCGTGGGCAGCAGCGCTGTTGGTGTCGAGCCTGGCCGGTTCCTGGTGCGTTGCGGCGGCGGTGCCCGGGTCTTTCACGGCCGGGGTGCTGGTGGGCGCCGGGTTTCCCGTGCCGCTGAACACGGCCGCCGCCGCCATGGGCGTTAAGAAAGGATCGGCGAACGGCGCGACCGGCGGCGGATTCGCCGGGAATGCCGCGGCGGCGGTCGAACTGACAGATTCGCTGCTCGACACGAAACTTTCCATTACCGGCCACGCGGAGCACAACAACGCAAACGGTTACACGTCGGTGTACACGGTCGAGGACATCGTGTTCACGCTCGGGCACGCGGCGGACTTTTCGGTGGCGAACCTGACCACGGGCATTCCCGGGGACTTCCGCGCGGGCGGCGGGGGCGTGCCGTTCAATCCGATCGTCTTCGAGGCGATCACGGGCTCGATCACCGGTGACATCCTGACAAACGGCCAGTTGAGCGCCGGGACCTACCGAATCCGCTTCAGCGTCGCGGCGCTGGCCCCGGGTTCGGTTCCCTTTCTCGCGATCCCCAACGGCTATGCGGACTTCAACGCAAACGGCCTCTTGAGCGCGGACGTGGACTGGGTGATGACGCTCACCGACGTGCCCGGTCCGGGGGCGGGCGCGGCCTTCGCCGTCGCCGGGGCTTTGGCATGGCGCCGCCGCCGGCCGTGATTCAGGGCGTTGCCTTCTTTCGCCATTCGGCCGACTTCTCGGCGTTCTTCTGCCGGTCGTAATAGTCCGCGAGTTTCCCCGCCCGGGCGGCGGCCGTGTCGGGCTCGTTCGCGGCCAGCGCGTCGGCGTGCGAGCGCAGAAGCAGTTGCTCGGCGCGGTCCGGCCGCGCGGATTTTTCCAGGCAATCCACCAGGACGTCGGTGATCGCCAGCGTATCGCGGTAGGTCGTGCCGCGCACGTAGCGGTAGCCCTCGAGTGCGATCGAAAGCTGGTCGGCCGCCTGAGCCGGCTGCCCGGAGCGCCGCAGCGCCGAACCGTAGCGGGCGGTGATCTCGAGCGTGCGCCAGTGCGCCGTGCCCAATCGCGCGCGGAGCGCTTCCAAAACCTTCGGATACTCGACGAGCGCTTCGTCATTGCGGCCCGACTCGGCGAGGAGGCCAACCTCCTCCGACCACGTGGCCAGTGTCTGCTGGTGATCATCGCCAAGCGCGGCGCGGGTGTCCTTTGTGATGATGGCTCGCTCCGCGAGCGTTGCCTCGAAGAGCTTCTTCGCCCCGTCCGTATCGCCCGCCTCGCGCAGCACGCGGGCGCGCCGGAGGCCGATGAGGTTGAGGTTGTGGCGGGTGATCAGCACATCCGCGTCGCGCGGTCCGTACGCGGCGAGCCGGTCGGCCAGCGTTTGCTTGTAGACCGCCTCGGCCTCGTCGAGCTGGTTCTCCGCTTTGAGCGAACCGCCCAGCTGATTGCGCAGGTTCATGGTGCGCCGGTCGCGCGGGCCGAACTCCTTCTCGGCGCCGGCGAGCTGGGCCCGGACGATATCGATCGCCTGCTGCCCGCCCGCGTTGCGGTACTTCGCCTCGGCCAGGCGCGCATCGACCTCGGCGCGAAACGTGTCGTCGGGTGGAGAATCGGTGAGTGATTGCTCGAGAAGCGTGACGGCGCTCTCGGGCTCGCCCAGAGCAAGATAGGTCTCGCCGAGGGTCCGCTTGAGACGGGCGCGGGCCTTGGGGCTGTTCTTGAGCACCTCGTCGATGCGATCCGCGGCAGGCCCGACAATATCGATTACCTTTGTATTGATGCCGCCGAAGTCCGGGTCGATCGATTGGAGCAGGTCCTCGTTCAGAAATCGGTTGACTTCCTCCGCCGTGGCCCGCTGCGTTTCCGCCTCGCGGAGCGCGGCACGCTCGCGCAACCCGAAGCGGACGCTGACGGCCGTGGCCCCCGCGAGCACGACGGCGATGAGCCCCGCCACACCCGCTCCGGCCTTGTGCTTCTTGATGAACTTGCGGGCCCGATAGGTCGCCGATTCGGGCCCGGCCACGAGCGGGCGGTTCTCCAGGTAGTTGCGGATATCAAGGCCCAGTTCCCGCGGCGTCTGATACCGGAAATCCCGCTCCTTGCGCATCGCCTTGAGCGGGATCCACTCGAGTTCGGACCGCAAAAGTCTCTGAAGGTCCTCGATCCGGGTCGCCCGCGACACGCCGAGCTTCGTCGCCGGCGCACGGTCGGCCGAGGCGATCATCGTGGCCAGTCTCGTGCTGGGGTGGGGGGGATCGACCTCGCGGATCACCCGCCGGATTTCGTCGTAGCCCTTGCTGCGCAGATCGCGCGGGTCAAAGGGAAGCACGCCGGTGAGCAATTCGTACAGCAGAACGCCCAGCGAGTACACGTCGGTGCGGGTGTCGATATCGACCCCGCCGCTCCCGGCCTGCTCCGGGGACATGTACTCCGGCGTCCCCACGATCTGGCCCTGCTCGGTGAAGAGCGTCTTGTCGGTCGTCGTATGCACGATCGCCTTGGCGATGCCGAAGTCGATGACCTTGGCGAGGGCGCCGCGCACGGCCCCCGCGGCATTTCCATCGACGGCGCAAACCAGCACGTTGCTCGGCTTGATGTCGCGGTGGATGATCCCCTTGGAATGGGCGTGCTGAACGGCGTCGCACACCGAAAGAAAGAGCTCCAGCCGGTCCTTGATGGACAGGCGTTGGGTGTCGCAGTAATTCGTGATCGGTTCGCCCTTGACGTACTCCATCACGAAGTACGGCCGCCCGCGCGTGGTCGCCCCCGCGTCCAACACTTTCGCGATATTGGGATGGTCCATCACCGCGAGCGCCTGGCGCTCCTGCTCGAAGCGGGCGACCACGGCCCGCGTGTCCATCCCGGGCTTGATCACCTTGACGGCGACACTCTGCACCATCGGCTCGCGTCGCTCCGCCAGCCACACCACGCCGAACCCGCCCTCGCCCAGGACGTTGATCAGTTTGAACGGACCGATGAAATCGCCCGGCGCCTCGCCGAAATCCGACAGGCCCGACGATTCACGCGAAGACGACGCGCCCGTTGGCGTCGAGCCGAAGGAGGACGTCTCGCGGTCCGGGTCCGGCTTTGTGGGCTGTTCGGCCATCCGTTGAGGCAAGGCTAGCGCGGTTGGCCGCGCGGTCGTAGGGGTTGTGGAGGGTGGGGGGGGGGATTCACCGCGAAGAACACCGGGCGCACCAAGACGAACAGAGTGAAGAATGGGCCCCGGTTGCCCGGCGCGTGCACGGACGCAGCGGCCCACGCGTCGCCGAATCCCGCATCCTCCGCACGAACGCCCGACTCCGGGCTCTTGCTTGCGCGCACCCGCCAGGAATCTAAGCCAGCCGCTCGATCGAGCTTCAGGCCGCGCTCGGAAGCAATGGTGCGCACGCGATCTCGCCGCCACAGACCGGTCGCCGCGACGTTCATGGCTCCTGAACCGGCTTTCACCACGCGCTTACGCGGCGATTGCACATTTCTGTGGAAACTACCGGCCGTTTTCCACAGGTCTGTGGATGAGGGAACAGGTAGCATCGGTCGATGCAAAGAGAGGACTTTTTCGGCAGCCCGGAGTGACGGCGGTGGGACGGGCGGGGCGGAGTTCGACTGCGGAAGTCATAGTGGATATTCAATGGTGGGAGGGCGGCGGGGGAGTCTGGTGTGTGCCTCATGACGACGGGCGACAAGCACAATTCTGTTGATCCGATGCGCTTCGAGCCGGAGTGCCCGGCGCTCGCCGCCGCGCGCCCCAGCCGCGCCTTTATCGAGGCGGTGCCTTTCGACCTCGCTCGCGCATACCACGTCTGCGGCATAGAAGAGAGCGGCTCGCCCGACTGGATCGTCGCGACGGAGAAGACGCCGCTGCACGTGATCGCCGACGTGGCGGCGAAGATGCCCGGCCCATCCAGGATCTGCCGCGCCAGCGAGGAAGATGTCGCGGCGCTCATCCTGCGGGCGTACGCAGGAAAGGTATAGTCGGCGGGCGCCGCGCGAGCGAACGGTGTATACGGCCCATAGGTCCTATGGGTCCTATCGGTCGATGCTCACGCGTCATCCTCGCCCGACTCCTGTAAACTCCCGCATTCGGGAGGCCGGCGATGTCGAGGATGGTTCTTCTTTGCTGTGTTCTTGGTCTTTCGCCCGGCGACGCAGCGATCGGCGCCCCGCCGGCCCCGATCGCCGACGCGGCCGTCCAGAAACAGCAGCTCCTGATCGAGAACCGGATCTGCAATCAACTGGATCTGCCCCCGGGCACGACGCCAACGCTCGCGCAGCGGGCCACCGTCACGACCCTCACCTTCTACGGCCCGGATTTCAACGACGCCGGGGCAAAGCTCCTTGCCTCCGACGAGATGGGCCTGGCGAAACTGAACGATCTCTTCCTCCGCGGCACATCGGTCACCGATGCCGGCGCGAAGGAACTGATGCGCGAGGGCACCGCGCTGAAAGCACTCACCGACCTCAACTTCATCGACACGCCCGTAACCGACGAGACCGTCCGCCAGCTCGTCGGCCCAGCCAACGGACTCAAGGGCCTGATCTACGTTGACTTCACCGGCACCAAAGTCACCGACGCGGGCGTCAGGGAACTCGCCCGCGCCGACAGTTTGCTCAATGCCCTCGAAGTCCTGAGCCTGAGAGGCGACACGATCACCGACGCCGGGCTCGACGAACTGGCACGCCCCGGGAGCGGACTTTCAAAGCTCCGTTCACTCCGATTCAGCGGCCCCAGGATCACCGATGCCGGGATGAAATCGCTCGCCCGCGCCGATTCGGGCCTCGCCTCGCTCCGAGTGCTCAACATCGCTTTTTCGGCGATCACCGATGCGGGCGTCGCGGAACTCGCCCGGGCGGAGAGCGGCCTGCACGCCCTCACGTCTTTGAACATCTCCTACACCACCGTGAGTGACGCCGGCCTCCGCGAACTGGCGCGCCCCGGGACCGGCCTGCCATCCCTGATCGGGCTGGACCTCGCGAGGACGAACATCACCGACGAGGCACTGAAAAGCCTGACCCAGCGCGACTCGGGGCTCAAAGCCCTCACGGCGCTCGACCTCGACTCGACCATGGTGACCGACACCGGCATCCGGGAACTTTCACGCGCCGACACCGGCCTGCACCTCAAGTCCCTGAAGCTTGCGCACACAGGGATCACCGACGAAGGCATGAAGGTACTCGCCCGTCCCGACGGCGGGCTCGCCACGCTCACCGAACTGAAGCTGGGCGACACTAAGGTCACGGACCGCGGCCTGTCCGATCTCTCCCGCTCGAACACCGGCCTCAAGCAGCTGTCGATGCTCGACCTCACCCGCGTCAACCTGACCGACGAGGCGGTGCGGAATCTTGCTCGCCCCGAGACCGGCCTTGCATCGCTCACCGAATTGATCTTCCTCGACACACAGTTGACCGACGCGAGCCTTCGAGCCCTCGGCCGCCCCAACACGGGCCTGAAGGCTCTCACACTCCTGGATTTCACCCACACCCACGTCACCGATGCGGGGATCGAGGCGCTCTGCCGCGCCGACAGCGGCATCCAATCGCTCCGCATACTCCGGCTTTCGTCCACCGGCGTGTCGCCCGCGGGCGCCAAGGTCGCACGCGCCCGATGGCCGGGGATCGAGGTGTATCACTAGAACAGACCGCACCCCGGCAACGCCGTACGCACCGTTGAAATTCTCCATGTTGCCGGCCGTGGACCCGTAGATATTGAACTCCGCGTGCCGCCTGTGTCGGGCTCCGGCACCATCTGGTTATTGACCTACAAAGGAGGCGAGGCCGGGTCGTACGCCGGATCGATGGCGCCGGGGATGGGGCCCAGATCCGTCACATCGCCGCTCGAAAGCACGATCCCCGGCCGGATGGTGACCGGCAGGATCTCGAAGTTGTTGTACGTGCCGACCTTGCCGGTCACGCCATTACGGATCGAGACCGACGTAATCGTCAGCCCCTGCGGGTTGAGCGCCGCGGCAAGCGCGCTCGGGCTCATGGTCGGCACGGTAACCACCGCGCCGTTCGCCGAGAGCGACGCGAGCGCGCCCGCGGCAACAACAAAGGCAAGGGGGATGTTGTTCGAACGCAGAATCGCTCGGTAATCCTTGATGATGGTCCTCCGCTTCATGTGCGCGATGCCGCCCCCAAGTGCGGACCGCAACGCACAATGCGCAGCGGAAAAGCCCTTGACAACCGAAACGCTCGCCGAAGCGTTTCATGAGAGCGAGTATCAGGCGCGCCCGGCGTGGAAAGCATGATGAACCATCAGGACGCGGGGGCTTCCCCCGGCAGCACGCCGCCAAGCGCCGCGAGATTCAACCCGGCGATCACGGACATTCCAGCGTGTCGTACGCCTGAACGAAGATCTGGAAGTCCTCATCGTCCACGATCCGATCGCCGTTGAGGTCGGCGGGGCACTCCGGCGGCATGGCGGGATCTGCGCAGTCGAGAATGTTGTACGCGACGGCGAACAAATTGAAATCCGCATCGCTGACGATGTTGTCGCCGTTCAGATCGGCCGGGCAGAAGTGCCCGCGCAATTCCCAGGTATCGCCAAAGGTCGAGGATTGAGAGGTTCCGCCAAACAACACCATCGCGCCGCGGTCGGAGTCATACGACAGGCCCGTGCTCGAGCGGTTGGAGGGCTCCGGCAGCAATCGCTGCGACCACGCCGCCCCGTTCCATTCCCACGTGTCGCCGTGCGAAACATGGTCGATGGTCACCGCGCCAAAGAGCACCGTCACGTGCCGCGCGGAGTCGTACGCCATCGAAACTTCGCTCTGTTCACCCGGCGTGCTCCCGGTCCGCTGCGTCCACGCGGTGCCGTTCCATTCCCACGTGTCGCTATACAGCGGCAAAGAGCTGTGTTCCGCGTTGTGATCTCCACCGTAAAGAACCGTGACGCCGCGCGATGCATCGAACGCCATCGCTTGCATTTGCCGGCCCGCGGGCCCCGCGACCGGCCTCTGAGCCCAGGCGATCCCGTCCCACTCCCAGGTTTCTCCCGAGAATCCGTTGCCGACGGGAACGGCGCCTCCGAAGAGAACGCATACGTTGCGAGCGGAGTCAAACACCATCCGCGCACTGTCCCGCTTCGAAGGACCCGTAACCACGCGCTGGGTCCACGTTGTGCCGTCCCACTCCCATGTATCCGAAAACAAGCCCCCGGTCTTGCTCGAACCGCCGAACAGGACGGTGACGTGACGGTTGCTGTCGTACGCCATCGCCGCGCCCGTCCGCGCCGCGGGTCCGGTGACGATCCTCTTGGTCCACGCGAGCCCGTCCCACTCCCATGTTTCGCCGCCAAGGTTGGAGGTGAACGAGCCCCCGAACAGAACAGTCACATGGCGAGCGCTGTCGTACGCCATGGTGTGGTTCGCTCGCGCCGCCGGCCCCGTGACGCCCTGGTTGATCCACGCGATCTCTTCCCATTCCCACGTATCGCCGAACGTCCCGGCCGCACCAAGCCCTCCGAACATCACCACCACATGCCGCCTCGAGTCGTAGACCATCGAGTGCCCAGCCCTGCTTGCCGGATGATTCGAGACTGTTTGCGCAGCCCACGCGGAGCCATTCCACTGCCAGGTGTCGCCGGTGTACTGGAGGTTCCATCCGCCGAAGAGAACCGTCTGCCCCCGCGTCGAGTCGTACGCCATTGCGTGCTCGTCTCGTATTCCCGGGCCGCCCGAGCGCTGCGTCCAGGTTGACCCGTTCCACTCCCAAAGTTCGCCGCTGATGCCCGGGAATCCCCCGACGTACCCGCCGAAGAGAAGTGTCCGCTGGCGTGCGGCGTCGTACGCCATCGCGTGCGTGTCCCGCGCCGAGGGTCCGCTCGAACTGCGAAGACTCCAGGCGGTCCCGTTCCATTCCCAGGTCTGCCGCCCCGACCCGAACAACACCGTCACGTGACGCAACGAGTCGTACGCCATGGCGTGGCTCGACTGCGCCGGCGGTCCGCTCACCAGCCGCTGCGTCCACGACGTGCCGTCAAACTCCCACGTCTCCCCGCTCCCTGCGCTGCCGCCAAAGAGAACGGTCACGCCCCGCGCCGAGTCATAGACCATCGCGTGGTGGTGGCGTGGCGACGGCCCCGATATCAGCGGCCTCGTCCACGCCGCGCCGTCCCACAGCCAGGTTTCGCCGTTCGCGCCGCTCGCATCAAAGCCGCCGAACAGCACCGCCACGCCCCGCGCCGAATCAAACGCCATCGCCTGATGATGCCGCGCCGAGGGCCCGACCGAACTCCGCTGCGCCCACGCCCACGAACCGGCCAGAGCGCGCGTGCTCAAGAGCGAAACGATGGCGAACACCGCGAACAGAACAGACGCACAATTCCACACGCAGGCGATTCGAGTTCTCATACAGCTCCCTAGGGACAAAGCAGCGTGTCGTACGCCAGCACAAAGATCTGGAAGTCGATGTCGTCCACCACCTTGTCCCCGTTCAGGTCCGCCGGACAATCCGCGGGCATGGCCGGATCAGCGCAGTCGAGAATGTCGTAGGCGACAATGAAAACGCTGAAGTCGAGGTCGTTAACGACGTTGTCGTGATTGAGATCCGCCGGACACAGCGCGGCACGCAGCTCCCAGGTCGTGTTGTCGCCCGCCCCAAAGCCAGCGTAAAGCACCGTCGCTCCGCGCTTGGAGTCATAGGCTGTTCCGAAGTTCGCGCGATTGGCCGGACCGGAAATCTGCCGCTGCGTCCACGACACTCCGTCCCATTCCCATGTATCTCCGAGATAGGAGTGCCCGTCGGGAGTGCCGCCAAAGAGCACGCTCACGCGTCGTGCCTCATCGAACGACATGCCCGGATAGCTCCTCTTCGAAGGACCGGCGACCACCCGCTGCGTCCAGGCAGTGCCGTTCCACTCCCACGTATCGCTCAGCAGGGGCTGATTGCCGTTGTCGCCGCCGAAGAGAACTGTCACCCCGCGGACCGAATCAAAGGACATGCCATGCCCGCGCCGCGGCGACGGGCGGAGTCCCACCACCCGCTGCGTCCACGCCGTGCCGTTGAATTCCCAGGTTTCGTTGGTAAAGTTGCTCGTGGTGAAACCGCCGAAAAGAACGATGACGTTGCGCTTGGAATCAAAGACCATGCGATGTCCTTCTCGCGCCAGAGGCCCGGTGATGGTGCGATTCGTCCAGCCAGCGCCGTTCAACTCCCATGTATCGCCGAGAAGGTTGTGTGAATTGACGTCCTGACCCCCGAACAGAACCGTCACGCCGCGCGCGGCGTCGTACGCCATCCCGTAATCGATTCGCCCGGACGGCCCGGCCCCCAGTCGCTTCGTCCACGTTTCGCCACTCCACTCCCAAGTTTCAGCGCTTGCGGCGATGCCCGGAAGGCCCCCGAACAGAACCGTCACCTGCCGCGCGATGTCATAGGCCATTTGGTGGTAATACCGCCCGCCCGGCCCCGGCACGGCGAGTTGAATCCACGCGATCTCCGACCACTCCCACGTCTCGCCGTTGTACGTATTGACATCCGTCCCGCCGAACATCACCATCACGTGCCGCTTGGAGTCGTACACCATCGCGTGCCCGTTGCGCGCCGAGGGGTGGCTTGTCACCACCGGCTGAACCCAGGCGACGCCGTTCCACTGCCACGTATCGCCGTCGTACCCGGCGGTCCACCCGCCGAAAAGAACCGTCATCCCCCGCGTCGAGTCGTACGCCAGCGCGTGGTCGTCGCGCCCCACCGGCCCGCTCGCACGCTGCGTCCAGCTCGTGCCGTCCCACTCCCAAAGGTCGCCGTTCGTCCCCGGAAATCCGCCGACATAGCCGCCGAAGAGAATCGTCCGCTGGCGCGCCGAGTCGTACGCCATCGCGTGTGAATCACGCGCCGAGGGACCGCCCGTGCCCCGGAAACTCCACGCGGTGCCGTTCCATTCCCACGTCTGCCGCCCCGACCCGAACAACACCGTCACGTGACGCACCGAGTCGTACGCCATCGCATGGCTCGACTGCGCCGCGGGGCCGCTCACCACCCGCTGCGTCCACGCGGTGCCGTTGAACTCCCACGTCTCGCCGCTGCCGCTGCTGCCGCCAAAGAGTACCGTCACGCCCCGCGCCGAATCGAACGCCATCGCGTGGTGGTGGCGTGCCGTCGGTCCAACAACGTTCCGCTTGGTCCAGGATTGGCCGTCCCACTCCCATGTCTCATCGCTCGACCCGACCGTCGCATCGAACCCCCCGAAGAGAACCGTCACGCCACGCGCCGAGTCGAACGCCATCGCGTGATGGTGTCGCGCCGAGGGCCCGGTCGTACTCCGCTGCGCCCACGCGAACGAGCCCGCCAGCGCGCTCGAACTCGTCAGCGAAAAGATCGCCAACACAAACCAAGCGACCATCCGCACGAACACGATTCGACTCTTCATGCAGCCCCCGAAACATTCAGCCAGAAAACAACCCGGACTCCCGCGGAATACACACCCTCCGCCGTCCCGGCGCTGCAATCAAACACCGTACGGAAAGTCTGCGGCGGAGAGCCGTCCTTCTTGCACCACCATCCCCAACTTGCCCACAGATCGTCCCCAAGAATGCCCCCAGTGCGTCGCGCCGGCCCGAATCGACGCCGAATTCCACCTCCCCGAGTGGCGCTTCAACCCTTCAATATTGCTTCTTTTCGGCCCGTCAGCAGTGCGGCGCCAGGCCGCCCCTTCCCGACCCGCAGCCTACCACCCCGCCCGCCCGGGACCAAGCCAATTCTTCAACCGATCGGCCCCGCACTCGGGCCCGAAGCGCCACCTCCCGCATTCGACACGGCCGCCGCCGCGACACTTCCGGCAATGACACAACCCCGCGTCAACGCGCAGGGATTCCCCGCCCCGTTCACATCATTTCCGTGCCTCTGTGGTGAATCTTCTTACGGACACACCAGCGCGTCGTACGCCACGACAAACATCACAAAGTCCGCATCATCCACCGCCCCGTCGCCGTTCAAATCCGCCGGACACCCCGCTGGCATCGCCGGATCGGCGCACAGGAGAATGTTGTACGCAAAAGCGAATATCACAAAGTCCGCATCCTCAACCAGCCCGTCGCCGTTCAGATCCGCCGGACAGTTCGCCATCACCCACATCAGCGCCTCGTCGCGCCCATTCGCGGTGCTCGTCCCCCAGCCCACGACGTACGTGAAGTTCGCGTCGCTCCAGAGTCCCTGTGCGGACGTTTCGTGGAAGTCCGCCGGCACAAACGCGTGCAGATCAACCCACGACGCGGCGGTGCCTCGCCACACGCCGGCGTGTTTCTTGCCCTCCACAACCGCATCGCCCGCCTGCCGATCGCCATGGATCGCAAACAAACGCGACGAGGCGGCGCTCGCAGGATGCAGATCTGTCCAGGATGCCTGCGTGCCGCTCCACAATCCCGCGTGGAACAGGTTCGTGAACATCGCGTGCCCGGCCTGCTTCCCCGCGTAGACGCCCTTGGCCGTCGAACTCGTCGAGCCCGCCGGGTTCAGGTCAATAAATGACGAGGCGGTCCCGGTCCAAAGAACCGCGTGCACCTGTCCGCCCAGAAATGCTTCGCCAACCTGCTGCGTCCCCGACGTCGCGTTCGCCTGGGAACTCCCCGCGCCCGCCGGGTGCAGATTCACGAACGAGGCCGCGCTGCCCGTCCAGAGCGCCGCCGCACCGTCCGCATTGCCAACCTGTTGCCCGCCCGAGGTGCCGAGGCAGTACGAATTGACAAAGCCCAGGCCGATCGGATGGAGATCGACGCGCGAGCCCGCGCTCCCCGTCCAGATGCTCGCGCGCGCGAAGGCCGGGTGCGCCGTTCCGGCCTGTTGGCCGGCCGCCGCGCCGTTCCCGTAGGAGCGGAATCCGCCGGGCGGATGCAGATCGACCCAGGTGCCGGCGCTGCCGCTCCAGACCGAGGCGTGCTCGATGCCGCCCACACGCGCCTCGCCGACCTGCTTGCCCGCAAAGACGGCGTGTGCCTGCGAATTGGTGGCGCCGGCCGGATGGAGATTGACCACGCTCCACCCGGCGCTCGCGCCCGCCGCGCCCAGCAAAGCGACAGTCAGCCCAACGGCGTGGCCGCCACGGACAGTCAAGTAGCTCATGGTTCCCTTTCAAAGAGGACAAGTCCCGCGCGCGAAGGTGCCTGCGGCCGAAGGTCCCAGCCTACCCCGCCGCACCCAGCCCGCACCTCAAAATCACCGGATTTGACCAAATCACCGGTACTTTCAGCCCGTTGACTCCGGGCCCGGGCCCAACCACGGGCTCCGGTCCGCCCGCCATCCCGCCCGACAGCGCGCCCGAACACCGGCGTCGCACACCCGCGCCTCGACAAAAAAAACCGGCGGCCCCGAAAGGCCGCCGGCTCATCCTTCCTCTCACGCTCGATCTCTACCGCCCCGCATCGATCCGTCGCTGCATCGCATCAATCTTCTTGTTGAGCGCCTTGATCTGTCGCGTCAGCCGCTCGATCTGCGCGTTCAACTCCTGATTCGCGCCCGCCTGCCGCGGCCAAACCGTCGACCAGTTCCCGCCCTCCGGCATGCGAAACACCGTCATCGGACGCCGAGGCACCGCACCCTGCGGCCCAATCGCCCGAGGCGCTCCCGGCGCTATCGCCTCCGCCCTGGGCCGCACCAACACGCGGGGCTCCGTTGTCTGCTTCAATACACCCGCGCCCCCAAGCGTGACCCGCACCTTGCTCTTCTCTCCCTCGCGCACAATCACAACCACAACCGTCTCACCCGGCGACTTCGCGCGAACGATCTGCCGCAGCCCCGCCACGTCCGCAACTCGCCGCCCATCAATCGCCAAAATCCGATCGCCCTGCCTGATCCCCGCCTTCGCGGCAGGCATATTCGCCGGCGCACCGCCGACAACAACCCCCGGCCCCGCGCCGCTCTGAATCGTGATGCCCAGCATCCCGCCCCGCGCCGCCGACGCGGTGGACGATTGTGGAGTTGGCTCGCTCGCCGTTTCCCAGTTGGCCGCAGCCGAAGCCCAATTCGCGGCAACAGGCGCCCATTCCGCGGCCGTCCGTGCCCAGGTCGGAGCGACCTGCGCCCAGCCCGCCGCAACCGGCGCCCACGCCGAACCAGCCCCCTTCGATCGCGCGGCCGGAGCACGCGCTTCACCCGCGCACACCCCCGCCCCCGCACCGCTCGCGAACAAGCACGCCGCACACATTCCGATCATGAGGTTTCGAACGCCGGGTTTCGCCTGGTTCATCGCATTCTCCTTTGGCCTCCCACGCAGAGATGCCCGGCTCACCCGCCTCCGTCGGGAAATGCACCGATCAGAGCGCGATTGGTTGAGCCTCCCGCGCAAGCGGGAGGTCGCCCAGGCGTTCTTCTTTACACCTCGGATTTCTTTTCAAAGGCTTGGCGCCATTAGGCGGCCTCGATATGCTGAAAACTCGACCTTCCAGGGGGAAACACATGCGCGGGAAACGAATTTCGCTCTACGCCTCCGGCATCGCGATCGGCGCGGCCGTTTCCGCGAGCGCGGCCGCCGAGCCGGACTACTTCTATACCTTCTACCTTGAGAACTACCTTCAGGCCGGGCCCACGACACTCCTGCCCGATCCCGGCAATCCGGCCCAGATCCAACTCACGGCTTCAACCGCTTTCATTGACCCCTCCTTTACGCAGGGGACCGTGAGCGTGCCGGGCAGCGGTTCATTTTTGATGCAGGGAATCCCGTTGACGTGGGGACAGGGCTATGACTCGCTGAGTGATTTGATCCTGGCGTGTCCCGCGGGTGAGTATCGCTTTCTGCTCAGCGGCGGCACGAAAGGGCCGCTCGACGTCCGCATCACCCTGCCCGCGTTAAGTTCGTTCCGGGCGAAAGAGGCCCTCTTTAGCGCGTCGCAGTGGAACACCCGCACGCTGGTCAACGCGGCCGCCGACCTGATCATCGATCTCTCGCATCTCGAGCCCGAACCTGCCTATCCGGACGAAGAGATCTACATCAATGTCTTGCTTTTTCCTTTCCAATATCAGACGCTCGTGCACGCGCCGCTGTCGAACGGCTTTGTGATCCTGCCCGCCGGCTCGATGAGCCCGGGCCTGGATTACATCCTTCTCATCTCGCGGGACCGGACAATCTCCGTGCCGATCTCCGGCGACGCGGACGCCGTCGCGACCGTATTCAGTTCGAAAACCACCACGCTGCTCATCCGCACCAACGGCGGAGCGTGCATCGGCGATCTGAATCAGGATGGGCTCATCGACGATGCGGACTTTGTCCTTTTCGTCGCGGCCTACGACGTGCTCGACTGCCGCGATTTTCACATGTTCCCGTGGGGCTGCCCGAGCGACCTCAACGGCGACGCCCTCGTCGATGATGCGGACTTTGTCGTGTTCATCCCCGGCTACAACGACCTGGTCTGCCCGTAGCGGATTCTGTCGGGCACCGCCTCGCAGCAAGGCCTGGTCATCGCGTTTCCGAGCGGGGTTGCCGGGATGATGGGGGGCGGCAGCCCCGGCGCTTGCGGCACAGCATCGCCCTTCGCCCCGCCATTACACTCACGCTCTGTCTCCATCCTTCAAAGAACACCCGCCTCCGTTTCCCGCCGCCGCGCTGCGGCTCCGGCGCTGGTTCATTCTGCCGCTGCCTTTTGTCTTCCTCGTTGGTCTGTTCGCGTTCGCGAACAGCATTGTCACCGTGGTCCCCACCGCAAGAACCTCCGGGTTCGTTTGGCTTCAACGGATCAGTCCGGCCATAGTCGTGATGTGCCTCGTGGCGGCATCCGTGCTGCTGGTCGGATATCACCTGGGCACGCGTCGGTTCCGACGGGCACTTCGGCACGCATCGGGCCGCGCCTGCACCAACTGCCTGTACGACCTGAACAGCGCCGGCGAACGCGGCACCTGCCCCGAATGCGGCCGACCCTTTGATGTCGAAACCGACCGGCGTTCTTGGGCCCTGATCGATCTGCCGTAACGTGCGACCGTCTTGGCCAGCCGTTCTGTCGATGCAACGATGATCCGCCCTCGCCGGGAGGTCTGCCGCCCCCACCCTCCTCCCCGGCGCCCCTCCTTTCCAGAGCCTTGCGATGCGGGATACCGGCCGGCCTACGGACACAACAACTCGTTGTACGCCGCAACGAAGATCACAAAGTCCGAGTCCTCGACGATCCCGTCTTGGTTGAAGTCGGCCGGGCAGCCTTCGGGCATCGTCGGATCGGTGCATTCGAGGGTGTTGTACGCCACGACAAAGATTGAAAAATCGGCATCGTCGACCAGCGAGTCGTAGTTCTGGTCTCCGAAGCACATGGCACCGATGGTGATGACGTTGGCAGGCACATCGATCGTGCCGTGGTTGATAAGCGTGTTGCAGTAGATGCGGCACGCTCCGTTGATCAGGCGACACCCCGCGTCGACTTGCACCACATCAGCGTAAATCGACTCCCGGACGGTTTGTCCGCGAGCGTCGTTGTCGTGCCCGTCCACCAACCGGACGGCGGTCGGCGACGGCCCGATGCGGAGCGTGCCGAGGGGGAAATGGCCGGCCAGGGTTTCATCCAACCCCGCGGGGGAATCGCCGACGTCGCGTGACATGACTTCGAGCGCGCATTCAGCCCCCTGGCCGTTCATCTGCAGAACAGAAAGCCTGAACCGGGCGCTCGAGTCAATGGCGCTGTCGAAGTCTCCGCCGACCCTGAGAAACGATCCTGCGGCACGCAACAGCAGCGACGAGGATTCGGAACAGACGAACGGGCCCGTGGTGGTGATGTTCGTGGGAGTGCCGGGCGTGTTTTGCCGGGCGGTTACGGTGCCCGTGACCGTTCCCGCGTTCGTGAACGCTCCCGTCACTGCGAGAGTGCCCGAGTGGATGGTGGTTGTCGCGCCCGATTCGTTGGCGAAGTCTCCGGTGATGGTCGAGGACTTGTAGACGTCGAGCTGCCCAAAGTTGTCGCACAGCGGTGCGAGCAGTTCCGTGGTGGTGAGCGACAGAAATTCGAAATTGGTCCAGGGTCCGCCCGAGGCGAGCAGCGACAGAGACGCGCCGGAGATCGTGCCCCAGCCGTCGAGCCGGCCGGAGAAGGAAAGGCTCGCGCTAACCCCGACGCTGATCTGGCCCAATGCCGCGCCCGCGTCGGCGGTGATATCGAGCGCCGCCCCTTCGGAAACGCCCATGACGCACCCCGCGCCGACGAGCAGCGAACCGGCGCCAAGCGCCACGCTCGCGTCCGGCTTCACGCTCAGATCGCCGAAAAGCTCAAGAGGCTCCGAGCCGGGCGCGACGAGCGAGCAGGAATCGCCCAGTTGCAGGCTCGAGCCGAACCTGGTCCGGATGGCGCCCGTGCTGCGGATGTCCAGGGCACGTCCGCCCGTGTCGACGGCGCCCAGCGCGCCAAACGTCTCCGTGGTCGCGAGCAGCGACTGGCCGGTCGAGGCCGCCGTCAGCGCGTCGGTCAGGGATTCGTAGGCCGCGCCGGTGGACTCGTTGAGCGCCAGCGGGAAGCAGTCGTATTCGCAGGCGAATGTATACGCGACGCCGGTCGCGAAATCCGGGTCGGCGGGGCTGTAGGGGTGATACACGGGGCCGACAAGGCAAATTCCGCCGCCGATGCTGCAGGACGTACCGAATTCTTCATTCGCCGCCCCGTCCGACGCCAGCAGTTGTTCCTGCAGAAACCACTCGGTGCCGATCCTCGCGTAGAGATACGCGCAGCCGCGGCTCGAATCAAAGCCTGTCGCGCCGATGACGGCGGTGTCTACGGAAAGATCCAGGCTGTAGCCGAAGTTGCCGCCCGCGCCGCCGGAGTGGAGAATGGTCTGTTCCGACCATCCCGCGCTCTCGTGAACGTACACATAGGCCGATCCCCGATCGACGCCGATCAGCGGATCGTGGAACGGCGCCCCGACCAGCGCCGTCGAGTCGGAAAGTGCGACGCTGTGGCCGAAGTTGTCGTCCTTCTCCCCATCGGACGCCTCGAGCTTTGTTTCCTCCGTCCACGTGAGACCGGTGGCACTGGTGAAGACGTACGCCGCGCCGCGATCCGTCTCGAGCGCCGGAAACGTGAGCTGGTCGGCGAACGGAGCGCCGACAATCGCCCGCAGCGCTTTGCCCCCCGGTATGGCCGAGACGAGCTCGACGTCGACACTCGAGCCGAAGTAGTCGCTCGCCGCCGCGTCCGAGGCGTACAGGGTCTTCCGGTACGCCCACGTGGCGCCCGAACCCGAGAAAATGAACGCCGCTCCCTGGCGAATCGCCACCATGCCGTCCGCCAGCGGCGAACCGATGAGGACGACCGTCGAGCCAAGCGGAAGAATGCCCGGGGCGAGGGCGATACACGACCCGAAATGAGATTGGGTGTCCGCGACCGGCGCCGTGAGGCGCGCTCGCTGCGTCCAGACGCTGCCCGTCCGCGTGAAGACATACGCCGCGCCCGCCAGGGATGAGCCGTCGATCTCCTTGTAGGGAGCACCGATCACCGCCGTATCGCCGCGGATCGCAACGGCGCGCCCGAACGCGTCTTGCTCGGCCGCGTCGTCGGCGACAAGCTTGGCCTGCTCGATCCAGGTTGTACCCGAGCGCACGAACACGTACGCGGCACCCGGGTTGACCATCCCGTCGCGGTCCTCGGCGTACGCGCCGATCACCGCCGTGTCGCCAGAGACGGCAACCTCACTCCCGAAAAACTCGCCGGAAGCGCCGTCCGACGCGAGCAGCTGAAGGTCCGGACCGATCCACTCAGACCCAACGCGCGAGAAGACCCACGCGGCCCCGTTGTCGACGAAGGCGCTCGGAGCACCGGCAACAGCAAGGTCGGCGCTGAGCGCGACCGATTCGCCGAGGTTGTCGTTGGTGTGGGCGCCGACCACCGCGAGCTGCGCCTGCTGCGCCCACGTCGTGCCCGAGCGGACGAAGATGTAGGCCGAACCCTCGTTCTCGACGCCGTGAGCGTTGTTCAGAACGGCGCCGGCCATCGCGGTATCACCGTCCAGAGCGACGTCTTCTCCGAGCGCGTCGTACGTGTCGCCGTCGGTCGCGAGGAGATGACCCTGCTGAGTCCACGCCGCCCCAGCCCGGACGAAGACGTAGGCCGAACCCTGATCGGCGTGCGGGCCGACGTCGTCGTTCGGCGCCCCGACAAGAGCCGTGTCTGCGCTGATCGCGACCGACCATCCGAAGGAGTCGCCCGCGAGCCCGCCTGTGGCCGTGAGCTTGCCCTGCTCGCTCCAGGCCGTGCCGGACTGAACAAACACGTACGCCGCGCCCCGATCGGCGTTGGGGCCGATGTCGTGATACGGCGCTCCGACAAGAACCGATGTTCCGGAGATCGAGACGGACCAGCCGAACTCGTCGCCGGCGGCACCGTCCGAAGCCGTCAGCTTGGCCTGCTGCGACCACGACGAGCCCGAGCGTGAAAAGACGTACGCCGCCCCCCGCACCGAATGAGCGCCGACATCGACCCCGTACGCGCCGACAACGAGCAGATCATCGTGAACCGACACCGAAAAACCGAAGGCATCGCTCGCGGCACCATCGGAGGCCGTGAGCATCGCCTGCTGCGACCAGGCCGAGCCGGATCGGGTGTAGACGTAGACCGCACCCCGATTCGTCTTACCCCCAACCGTCGCGGAAGGGACGCCCACAACGGCGGTGTCGCCGAAGATCGAAACGGACTTCCCGAAACTCTGGTTGTAATCAACCTCAGAGGGCGTCAGCATGTCTTCGAGGTCCCACGACGAACCGACCCACCGAAAGACCAGTGCCGAGCCGCCCGTCGTGAGATCGTGCGGCGACCCGACCACCAGCGTGTCGCCCTGGAGCGCCACCGAGTCCCCGAGTTCCTCACCGTCCGGATGAACCAGCTTGACCGGTGTGCAGCGCTGGGAGAACGCCGGGTGCGCAACCGAGCCCAAGACGACGAGCGCCAGAAGCGAGTGAAACAGTCTGGACATTGCACACCCCCCTTGCGGAAACACTCCTGTTCACGAAGCTGGTTAATATTGGAACCGCTGGCGGCCGTTCGAGCAAGTGCCGCGACAGAAAATGTTCAGGATTGCCGGGCCGGCCCGGAGTGGTGTTCGCCTGATTCGTCGGAGTTCACGGACACAACAACTCGTTGTACGCCGTAACAAAGATCACAAAGTCCGAGTCCTCGACGATCCCGTCGTGGTTGAGGTCCGCCGGGCAGCCCGCCGGCATCGCCGGGTCCGCGCAGTCCAGCATGTCGTACGCCCGGGCAAAGATCACAAAGTCCCAGTCGTCCACCAGGCCGTCGTCGTTCAGGTCCGCCGGACAGTTCACCCACATCAGCGCCTCATCGCGCCCGCGCGCCGTGCTCGTCCCCCAACCAACGACGTACGTGTAGCTCCCATCGCTCCAGATTCCCTCCGCGAACGTCTCCTGAAAGTCCTCCGGAACAAACGCGTGCAGGTCAACCCAGGATGCGGCCGTGCCCCGCCACAGCCCCGCGTGGGCCTTGGTCGAGATCGTCACGTCTCCCACCTGCCTGTCTGCGAACATGCCAAACAGCCGGGAAGATTCCGCGAGCGGGGGATGCAGATCTGTCCAGGAAGCCTGCGTGCCGGTCCAGAGCCCGGCGTGAAACACGTTCGCGAACATCGCGTGCCCCGCCTGCCTGCCCCCGCTCACCGCCTTCGCCGTCGAATTCGTCGAGCCCGCCGGATTGAGATCGACGAACGAAGAGGCAGTCCCCGTCCAAAGAGCGGCATGCGTCTGCCCGCCAAACGATGCCTCGCCCACCTGCTGACTTCCCGATGTCGCGTTCGCCCGCGAAGACGCCGCGCCCGCCGGATGCAGGCCCACCCACGATGCCGCACTCCCATTCCAAAGCGCGGCTTCGAAGTCCGCATATCCAACCTGTTGCGAACCCGAAGTTCCCAGGCAATTCGAAGTGACATAGGGGTGCGCGAGCGGATGCAGATCCACGCGCGAGGCAGCGCTCCCCGTCCAGATGCTCGCGCGGGCAAAGAACGGCTGCGCCGTTCCCACCTGCATCCCCGCGCCGGCACCCCATCCGTACGACCAATTGTCGCCGGGCGTGTGCAGATCAACCCAGCTCGAGCCGGTCCCGCTCCAGAGGCCCGCGTGAACGATTCCATCGATTTGGGCCTCACCGACCTGAGCGCTCCCGAAAATCGCGTGCACCCGCGAGCTGGTCGCCCCCACCCCCACCGGATGGAGATTGATCACGCGCCACCCGGCGCTCGCGCCAACAACCAGAAGAAGGGAAGCACACACCCCCGCGCGATCAACAGCAGACAAGAAGTTCATGGATCCCCCTCCATTTCTTCCGATGCCGCGTTCATTGTACAGGGAGGGCGCACGACTCCGCATCCTGCTGGAGCCTCTCGCGAGAGCAAGAGGTCGCCGAGCCCTCCGCTCCCGTGCCTCCGAGTGGGGTGCCGGGAGGGTGGGGCGCGGCAGCCCCGGCGCTTGCGGCACCACCATGCATCCGCGATTTCACCCACGCGTTTGTTGCAACGGGTTGGCACCTCCGTTTTTCCCCTCCGAGCGAAGGCGTGCGGCGGCACTCGATCGTCCGGCTTGGTCTCGCCCGGCTCCGGCCGCTCAAAATCAAGGCGACTTGCATTTCATTCGCCGCCCGTTGGGGTCGTGCAAACAAAGATCAAAATGTTGCCCGGTAATTCCAAGCCCTTGCTTCTCTCCAGCCCGGCGCGGTAGCCTGCCGCCGCGGTCCAGGCGCAGCTTCGTGCTCGCGCGTTCAGGCCCAGAGCGGGAGGGTTCACATGAATCGAACACGAGCGGCGGTGTTCTTCGGCGCATCGGTCATGGTTGCCACACGCGGTTTCGGACAGACATTCCAGTACGCCATCGGGAACTCCGACCCGGATTACGGCCTGGACATCAAGCATCTTCCCAGCAGCGTCTCCGGCCCCGGCTTTGTGCAGGTCGGTTTCAGCTATCGATCGCTCGCCGCCGGTCGACGCGACATCCTGGTGAGCCGGCACACGATGGACGGGGCGATGCTCTGGGGACATTACATCGGGTCGTCGGAAACCGACGAAGCGGGATACACCATCGAGCCCTACCCCGATGGCTACGTTGTCGGCTTTGAGTCTTCCAGCGTTCCGGGGTTCGGGATCGGCCTGACGAAACTCGACCTCGGCGGCGTTCCCCTCTGGACCAGGGTCTACGCCGGCGCTGCGTTCGAGGACTTTCCAAAGGGAGTGGCGATCAGGAGAACCATGAATGGCGACATTCTCGCCGTCGGCCGCTACGTCACCGCCACCGGGGCGGTCACCAGCGCCCTCATCCGCGCCGACTCCGCCACCGGAGCGCCGATCTTCGCGTTCTACTTTCCGCTGCCCACGCTCCCGCCCATCTCCTCGATGCGATTCACCGACGTCGCCGAGCTTCCGGACACGACGATCGTTGTCGTCGGCGAACTCTCCTTCCCGAATCCCACTTCCCCCGTACGCCCCGTCTTTGCCCGATTCACCTCCGCAGGGGCCCCGATTTCCTGGACTTTCTACACCCTCTCCGGCGCCGAGCTTCGCGGCGACGGCATCGACACCAATCTCTTCAACACCGAAAGCGCCATGTCGGGCAGAATGCGGGTCGCCGGGTCCGGCGCGCCCTACGCCGATTCCATCGTGTGGACCGTCGATATCGCCGGGTCTCCCACCGGCAGCTTCCTCTACCCGGGGTTCGTCAGCGCGTTCCAGGCCGTGAAATACGTCGAAACTGCCGGCGCAGCCCCGCCGCTGGGCGTTGTCGCCTCCGGCAGCATGGCCACCACAGTCGTGCCCGGCGGCAACGCAACGATGATGTTCCTGCCCACCCCGCCGGGCGCACCCTTCTGGTGGAAGCACTATGGCACCACCGTCCACGACGAAGGGCACGGCGCCGTCGCCTTCACCACTTCGACGGGCGGGCTCGGCGGCTTTGCACTCATCGGCGCCACCGACCTGCCGCTCCTCTCACCGACCGACGCGTACTTCATAAAAACCAACGCCGCCGGCGAGTCGGGCTGCAACGAAGCTCCGTTCACCGGGGGCTCCCCGCTGACGCTGCAGAAGCAGAATTTCCAGACGTCGCAGGTCGCCCTGTCTTCAATGCTCAGCCAACTGCCCGTCTCCTCGCCGCTCACCACGAAGCTGATCTGCGCGAAGTGCCCTCCGTGCGTCGGCGATCTCAACGGAGACGGGCTCGTCGAGGACAGCGACTTCGTGATCTTCGCCGGCTGCTACGACATGTTCTTCGCCGTCGGAATCCCCTGCACCTGCGCCGACTTCAACCAAGACGGCATTGTCGAAGATACCGACTTTGTGATTTTCGCCTCCGCCTACGACACCTTCTTTTGCGACTGAAGTCCAGATCGGCGTCGGGTGGCGTCGATTCTCACGATTCGCGCCTTCGCGACCACCGCCGCCGCGACGCACGGAACGACCAACACCCAGAGCGGGATCGCGACGTAGCGGTATTGGAAGGAACGCCCGGCGTCGAACCACCATTCAAAGTAAGTCTGATAGCGGACGGCAAAGCCCGGCGGCCGCGGCCCGAACTGGTCGGTTCCGGTGGAAAAGACCAGGACCCCATTGCCGAAATTCACGTTGATGCCCAGCCCCGTCACCCACCATGAAAGGTACCAGCGGCTGGAAATCCAGGCCGCGCACAGCACCACGCCGAGCACGCTGAGCCCCCACCTGATTGCTGCGCGGGCGTTCGGATGCAGCTTCACGCCCCGAGTCTACCTCGCCCACGCCTTCGTCTTTTTCCGAGCGGGGGTGCCGGGGGCGGCAGCCCCGGCGCTTGCGGCATCGGGCAACCGAACGCGCCGATCCGCGCCAAGTCTTCAATCCCCGCCAGTTCTTCAAGCCCCAGTTCTTACGGACACACCAATTCGTTGTACGCCGCAACGAAGATCACAAAGTCCGAGTCCTCAACGATCCCGTCGTGGTTGAAGTCGGCCGGACAGCCCGCCGGCATCGCCGGGTCGGCGCAGTCCAGCGTGTTGTAGGCGAACACGAAGATGACGAAGTCGGCGTCTTCAACGATGCCGTCACCGTTCAGGTCGGCGGGGCAGGAGTTCTGCACGGCCAGCGCGGCAGGGTTGCTCGGGGTTTCGCCGCAGGCGTTTGTGAGCACGCAGTCGTAGGAACCGGCATCCGTGAGCAACGCGTTGGAAATCGTCAGCGTGGGAGTGGTCACGCCGACGATGTGCCCGGCCTGCTCAATCAGGTTCGCGCCGTTGCGTCGCCAGCGGTAGGCGAGCGTGCCGTCGGGAATCGGCGCCACCGAGAAGGCGGCCTGTTCCGATGTCGAGATCGCCTGCGGACCCGTCGCGGTGGCCGTCGGGCCTGCGGTAAACGTCCACGTGTCCGACTGCGTTGTTCCGCCAGACCGATTTCCACCGTGGGCGATGATGCGTCCTCGGGCAGGGTCGTAGTCCATGAAAAAACCATAGCGAGCGCTGGGTGGGTCGCCGGTTGAGAGAAGGCTCCAAGCACTCCCGTTCCACTCCCAGGTATCGTGCAGCGCAACGGTGCCCACCCCCTCGTAGGCATAGCCGCCGAACAGAACCACTGTCCCGCGCTGGGCGTCGAACACCATCCTGTGATTCGCGCGCGCAGGCGGAGTTGGGCCGGAAATCGGCGGCGTGGTCCACGAATTTCCGTCCCAGAGATGGGTGTCGCCGAAATTTGTATCGCCGTAGTTCCCGCCAAAGAGCACCGTCACGTGGCGGATCGGGTCGTACGCCATGGCAGTGTGGACTCGGGGAGGAAGAATGTCCAGCGTCGTGCCCATTGAGCTCCACGAACCGGGGGTTGGGCTCGAATAATCGCCGGGCGTGAACTCCCAGGTATCTCCCGGGTTGCCCCCGAATGGTGGCGGCCGGTTGATTCCGTCGTACCCGCCGTAGAGAACGATTTTCCCGCGGTCGCTGTCGTACGCCATTGCTTGCAAGTAGCGGGCGGATGGTCCGGGCAGCGTGCGCGGCGACCACGAAACGCCATCCCAGAGCCACATTTCCGAGAGAAGCGATGTCTGGGTATAACCGCCGAACATGACAACCCGCCCGTTCCCGCCATCGGCGGTCGGATCAAAGACCATCGCATGTCCATAGCGCTTCCCGGGCCCTCCGATCGCCGCCAGTTTGCTCCAGATGGACCCGTTCCACATCCACGTGTCGGAGACCAACTCGTTGGCTGCCGTAAACCCGCCGTGAATGATAAAGGTGCCGGCGCGGGAATCGAACCCCGCCGCACCGTACGTTCGGGCCGGTGTGCCGGAGGACGGACTGCTCCATTGGCTGCCATCCCACATCCACGTGTCGTTGTAATAGTCGTCACCACTCCCTCCGAACACAACGAAGCGGGAACGCGCCGAGTCATACCCCGCGACCAAGTTCGTTCGGGCCGCGGGTCCGGTGGGAAGGGACTCCCAACCGTTCTGCTTAAGCACCCAGAAGTCGCCGAGGGTCGCGCTGTTGCCCCTGCCTCCGAAGAGAATCAGGTGGCCGCTGGTCGATGTTCCAGCTGACACATCAGCGGCAAGCACTCCGTAACGTCGGGCCGGCGGCGCTGGGTTGATCGTGAGCGGGTGCCAGTTGCTGCCGATGCGGTCCCAGCAGTCATTCAGGTTCGCGCTGCCGTTGTAGCCTCCGAACAGGAACAGGCCGCCGCGCGACGGGTCGTAGGCGAGCGCGCCCCCGACCCGGCCGGTTGGCCCTCCGGTGCTCGGCGTCCACTTGGTGCCATCCCATTCCCACGTATCGGAGCGGTACGCGCCGTCGAAGCCTCCGAAGAGCACGGTCTTTCCAACGAAGGGGTCGAACGCCATGGAGTGCGTGTAGCGCGGGCTGGGCTTGATCCCGCCCGCCGGAGTGATGTTCGTCCAGGCGACGCCGTCCCACTCCCACGTGTCGTCGAGGAGCGTGCTGCCGTGATTGCCGCCGAAGAGGACCACCCGCTGCCGGTTGCTGTCGTACGCCATCGCGTGGCCGCCTCGCGCCTGCGGCCCGGTGGTCGCCATGAGGTGCCATTCCGCCCCGTCCCATTCCCATGTATCGGCAAACGGTTCGGCGTGTCCGCCGGGGCCCTCGCCGCCAAAGAAGACAAGTCGGCCGCGCGCCGAATCGAACACACCCGAAACTCCGTCGCGCGCCGCGGGCAGAGGAGCCGGCGCTGTCCACTTCGTCCAGACGCCGCAGCCATTGGTCACGGCCGGCTTGGTCGCAACGATGAAACTGAAGTTCGCGGCGTCCCCGGTGGTGTTCTGGTTGGAATCGACATTCACGGCGAGCGAATCGCCGGGGAGCAGGAGAATCAAAGTTCCCACGGGCGAGTTGATATGAAAATAGCCGCTCGGCGTTGGCGGAAAAACAGCTCTCGGTCCGAGATTGACGGAATTACCCTCGTTTCCCGTGCGATGCGAGACTGCGACGCCCACGCCGTCGCCGGCGCCGGACAAGACCTCGGCGAGCACTTCGTAGCCGGTGACCCAGACTGGGCTGGTGGCGGTGTACACGATGGAAACGGCGCCCGACGCGGAACTGCCGGGGCGGACATACAGCCCGTTGAACGATGGAGCACGTCCGGAATTGACCTGCGTCAGCGTCGGGCCCGGAGAGACGAGCGGACCGACGGATGGCAGGGTGCCGGTGCTGGCCGACGCCCACGCATTGGCCGTGGTTCCCGCGCCGCCGGGCGCCCCGACCATGAGCGGGCCGGTCTCATCGCCGGAGTGGAAGGTCCATTCGGCCGTGGGGGTCTGTTGCTGAGCGATCGCGGGCGGGCCCTGCGTGCGGACCGAGTCGAAGGCGCTGCGGACGTCGGGGTAGTTGGGGATGGTGACGAGGAAGCTGTAGACAGCGTCGTCATCTGACGCGTCGTAATACCCGTCTTGACACTCGTCGTACACCACCGTGTACCAACCCGGGCCGACGAGTCCGACGCCGACCGATGTTGATGTCGCGACCTTGCCGAGCACGGGCTTGGGCGGTTCGACGATATAGCCATACAGATCCGACGTGATCGGCACACGCCCGTAGCCAACGGCGATCGCTCTCAGGTCCGCGCCCGGCGCGAGCGCTGACATTGGGACGAGGTAGGCATCAGCGTACCACTCAAAGTTGTTTTCGTCCTTGATGCCATTCGCCGAACAACTGTCGGTGAGGCGCCGGATGCAGCCCTGTTCTATATAGATGTCGCCGCCGGGCACGATGCCGCCGATGTCGGTCTGGCAGATGGGCGGGTTCGAATGGCCGAGCGCGAAGGGCGAATACTCCGCTGCCACAAAGATGAACGCCGCGAGGCAACGCAATGCCGATCGGAACTGAGTTGCCGCAGGACTGGTTTGGTGCTTCATGTCTACCCCCAAGAGAACCGCGAATGGCCAACGGGTGAGAATCCGTCCGATTCGAATCCTCGCGACGTTTAGCGAGTTGCGAGCCGGGACAGTCCGATCACGCCGACGATCGGCCGGACCGGACATGTGCGTTCACGGGCAAAGCAATTCGTCGTAGGCGGCGGCGAAGATCACAAAGTCAAGGTCGTCGACGATGCCATCGGCGTTGAAGTCGGCAGGGCAGCCGGGGGGCATGAACGGATCGGAACAAAGAAGAATGTCGTAAGCGGCCGCAAAGATCACAAAGTCGGAGTCGTCGACCTGCTGGTCACAGAGTAGATCGGCGACACAGACCGTGAGCGATGCGGGATTGCTCGTCGTCACGCCGCAGGAGTTGGAGATGACGCAATCGTACGAGTCCGCATCGGAGGCGGAGATGTTCGCGAGCGAGAGGGTCGCGGTCGCGGCAGATGGATTCAGCACGACGCTGATCGGGACGCCGGCCTTGCGCCAGGCGTAGGCGTAGGGGCCGTCGCCGGACGCCGGCGTCACTGAAATCAACGCGGTGGAGGAGATGCAGGTCGTGACGGAGCTTGGTTGTGCGACAATGATCGGCGCGAAAGAGGTGGCGGGCTTGTAGCGAGCGACGCCGTTGGCGGCCGCCAATCCTCCGGCGACGGTGAACGTGCCGCCCGCAAGGACGTCGCCGCCGGGCGTGATCGAAAGTGACTTCACAAAGCTGCCTTCGTTCGACAGCCCGGCGCCCGCGCCGAGGGCCGACCATGTCGCGCCGTTCCATCGGGCGACGTTGCGCGCGGGCTGGCCGCCCGCGGTCGCGAAGTTTCCCCCGGTAATGAGATCGCCTCCCGGCAGCACGGCCATGGCGTAGATGTTGACGACGGGGCCGCCGCTGAGCGCGGACCAGGCGGCGCCGTTCCAGCGTGCGATATTGCTCGCGGCGATTCCGCCGGCGCTTGTAAACGTTCCGGCGGCGATGATGTCGCCATTTGCAAGCACGGCCAGCACACTTACACCGCCGTTCATTCCGGTGCCCAACTCTGACCACTGAGTGCCGTCCCATCGGGCCACGTGATTGGCGCCGAGCGCCCCGCTGGCAACGGTGAAGCTGCCGCAGGCGATCAGATCGCCGTTGGGAAGAAGTTCGAGGTCGGACACATTACCGTTCATGCCCGAGAGAAGGGACGACCAAACGCCGCCGCTCCAGCGCGCGATCCGGTTGACGGTCGTGATGCCGGAGGTGGTGAACAGACCTCCCGCGATCAGATCGCCGTTGGGCATCACTTGGAGGGCCTGCACCGTGTTGTTGAATCCGGCGCCGAGGGCGGACCATGTCGCGCCATTCCAGCGTGCGATCTTGCTCGCCTGGTTTCCGCCCGCAGTGGTGAAGGTGCCGCCGGCGACGACATCCCCGTTCGGAAATACCGTGAGTGAATCAACGTAGCCATTGGTGAGGCCATCACCGAGCGCGGACCACGCTGTTCCGTTCCATCGCGCGATCTTGTTCGCCGGGACTCCGCTGACCGATGTGAAGTTGCCTCCGATGATCACGTCGCCGTTAGGCGCGATCGCCGTCGCAAGCACGCTGGAGCCGGAGGGAATTTCGTCGATGCCCGTGGCGCAGCGAGACCATCCGGAGACGCACTTGTTGGGGGTAAGCGTCAGGGTTGCGTCGGCGTACGCGTCGCCCGTTCCCAGGGGGAAGTGGTCGGTGATAAAGCCGACATTGGTGTTGGATCCGCTGGAGATCTGGAGTTCATAGGTGCCGGGCTCGAGGACGCCGGTGAAGTTCCAGACGATGTTGTTGGAAGCATCGCGGGTGGCAGGACCGATGATCGGGGCGTCGTAGTTGACGTTGCCCGATTGCACACGCTGAGTCTGGAGGATGTACTGATTGGTGCCGACATTGCGCAGATGGCAATAGCCAACAGCCTGGTAGTAGTCCATCGCGCAGACGGCGTGGTCGATGCCGCTGAACGTAAACGCCTGCGCCTCGGCAACGACGAAGGTGACGAGGAAATTGGAACTCCCGTCGCAGGACCCAATGCCGCCGTCATGAGGAAAGTCGTTGCGAGCAAAGGACGACGCGTTGGCGTGCGCGCCGGTGAATGAACTTTGGGCGACGCCCATGAATTCACCGGTGAGCGTTCCGCCGCTGCGCTCGGGAGCGCCGCAGAAAATCGGCGGCGGGCAATAGAACGGAGTCTGCCCGTAGGCGGTTGCGTAGACACTCGACGAGGGTGCCGCGAGGGGCCCGCCGCCGGCATCGGTCCATTGGGTCGCGATGGAGCCGTTCGAGTAGTACTTCACCCGCCCGGCGGAGTTGGCGGTGACGCTCCCGCTCTGGAATTGCACTTCTCCGAACGAGGCGGTCGCGCTCATACACGCCGCGGCCATGCAGAAAAACGAATTGGTTGCTTTCATGCGATCGCTCCTGGAGTTGGCCGCGGTTGCTGTGCGCGGGCGTGTTGCACGCAACGGTGAAACGGTTGAGATCAAGGACAGAGCAGCTCGTTGTACGCCGCAACGAAGATCACAAAGTCCGAGTCCTCGACGATGCCGTCGCGGTTGAGATCCGCCGGGCATCCCGCGGGCATCACCGGGTCGGCACAGTCGAGGGTGTTGTAGGCGATGACGAAGATGACGAAGTCGGCATCTTCGACGATGCCGTCACCATTGAGATCGGCGGGGCATGACGCGAGCGTGGTCGGGTCGCTCGTGACGATTGCGCAGGTGTTGGTGACAACGCAGCGATAGCGCCGGGCGAGCGTGTCGGAATCGATGTTGGCAAGCGCGAGGTTGGCGGTGTCGGCACCTGTCGCACTCGAGCCGGTGCCGGGGATCGGACCGTTGGCGAGGTTGGTCCAGGCGTTGCTGCCGGCGGGCGCGGATTCGATCTGCCAGCGGTAGGTAAGAGGGCCGAGGCTTGAAGCCGTGACCGAGAGGATCGCCGCGTGATTGGCGGAGCCACTGCCGACGCCGGGCTGAGCGGTGATTGTCGTCAGGGCCGGGTCATCAAAGTAGAGATCGTCGAGATAGCTGACGGGATTGCTGTCGGGTCCGACGTCGGTGCGTCCCACCCCATAGGTAAATGTGTATGCACCGGACACGAGTTTGAGCTCGAGAGGGCGGTTGACGATCACGGCGTCGGTGCGAAATGTAACTTCGCCGTTCGTCAGGTCGCGATAGCGGAGGGTGCCTTTTCCGCCGGTCTGCGTGAAATCGATCTCGAATTGAAAGTCATACCAGTGACCATCGCTCAGATGATCGCCTCCCAAGTTCCCGGCGGAGGTGCCCCAAAGGGCAGTTTGGATGAACCCCGGGGGTCCAAGGCCTTGAATTCCGAAGAGCAGGCCCGCCGCGCCGTTCGTCAGGCCGAATGTAGCGCAACGGACTTGCCCGGCACCGCCAGTTACCTTCGCTTTCAATTTCCAAATTGTGCTGCTTGTTGCCGCGTAGGCAAAGGTGTGAGGCAAATAGCGGTATACCCCCGAGCCAACATTGAAAGGCGGCGGGGATTGAAGCGCATTCGAGCCGTCGAATCCGGCACCGGCCGCCACCTTGCAGGGAAGGAACGATGTCGCGTCCATCCAGCCATTCTGGCCATTGATATTTCCGACCGTGAGACCATTGAAGTCTTCTGAAAAAGCGGCGGGCGGCGGAGCGGGCGGGACCAGCCCGAGCACCATGCTGACGTTGGCCTGATCGCCCGTGTTGTCGGCACGCGGCAGCAATTGGGCCGCGACCGTGTCGCAGGTGCACAGCTGGTATGGCCCAACCAGCGGCGGCGCATAGAAACCGATCGGAGTGGGCATCATGTTGAATGTCGGGATCAGAGAACGCCGAACGCCGCCGTTGGCGACGGCGAACACGTTGACCGAGACGCCATCCCCCGCGCCAGAAGTGATTTCGCCGAGGAACTGAAGATTCGTCATCATGGCCGGGGACTGCGGATGAAACGCGAGCGTGGCGCCGTCGCCGGCGGTCGCTCCCGGGCGCATGAGCACGCCGTTAAACGATGGTTCGCGCCCAAGTACGTACTGCGTCAGCGTCGGGCCCGGAGAGACGAGCGGACCGACGGATGGCAGAGTGCCGGTGCTGGCCGACGCCCACGCGTTGGCCGTGGTTCCCGCGCCGCCGGGCGCGCCGACCATGAGCGGGCCGGTCTCGTCGCCGGAGTGGAAGGTCCATTCGGCGGTCGGTGTTTGCTGCTGCGCGATCGCGGGCGGGCCCTGCGTGCGGGCAGCATCGAAGGCGCTTCGCATTTGAGGGGCATCCGGGATGCTCACGTCGAAATATGCAACCACTTCGTCCACGCCCGGGTCAAAGAAGCCGTCCTCGCACTCATCAAACACAACGACGTACGCGCCGGGCCCGAGGAAGCCGACGCCAACACTGCTGGAAGTTCCCACCTCGCCGATCACTTCGGAAATGAACCCAGAGTGATTGGAGGGTTCGATGATCGTCTTCGCGAATCCGACACACTGGCTCCACAAATCAAACCGCGAGGAACTGACGGAAGACTGCGGAATAATGAAGACCTTTGCCGTTACCGCCGGGTAGATGGCACTGCAATAGGGATGTTGGGGCGGGGCCGGATCACAGTCTGGGCCAGAAGCACAGCAGTCATTGAACCCGCAGTCGGCGAGCGGCGGACAGTTGTTCGCGCAGCCGAACGTCGCGGGGAACTTGCCGACGTCGATGATCACCTGCTGTCCGGCGGTGTAGTGGTTGCTCGTCAGGTCCGCAAAGGCCTGCCCCAACGCAGTCGCGCTGCCCGCCGTTACACCAGCAATGATCCCGGCGCCAAGAAGGGCTCGGCGACCTCGAACGCCGAAAAGTCCGCTGCTCGAAATCGCATGAACAATTGCTGCCGCGCGGTATGCGAATTGCGCCACGTTCCCCTCCCGAGTCCTGTTCTGCCGCAACTTCTTCGGAACCCCCTGAACGCCAGTATTCAGCCTACACAGGAGCAACGCCGCGCACAAGTACTTTGCCTCCAGTCGGCAATCGTGCGACCCGACGCTCCCACACAACGCCCGAACCTGTACAAGCGGGCGTGCATGCCCTCGCTTAACCGCCCGGACATATGAAGAAAACGGCTCAGTATCGTCTGCCTCCGGTGGTTTCTTGGAAGTCGAGATTGACCGCGATGTGCCGCGGCACACTTCGCGCTTCTTCCCCCTCACATCTCCCCCCTCCTCCGAAACACCTCCACATCCAACACATCCAGATCAAACCACTCCCCCTTCCGCCTCTTGTCCACAAACTTCCGGTGCCAGTACCGCTCGATCCCCTCCGGATCATCCGTCCGAATCTTGTGGACCAGCTTCTGACCGTCCGGCGAACCCGTACCCAACTCCTTCATCCGCCGCGGCGAAGAAGCTCGAATAAGGCATCATGCGTGCGCACGTAACCCACTCCTTGGCACCGCTGCCGCTTATTGTGATTGAACCAAGCATCGACCCTATGTCGAGGCTCACCGTTGATCAGATTCCCGCTTCGCCCGCCACCCACCCCTTCCCGGCACCCCACCCGCCGCCCAGTGCGGCACCTCGCAAGTCAGCCGCGGCATCTCTCACGGACACACCAATTCGTTGTACGCCGCAACGAAGATCACAAAGTCCGCGTCCTCCACGATCCCGTCGTGGTTGAAGTCGGCCGGACAGCCCGCGGGCATTGCCGGATCAGCGCAGTCGAGGAGGTCATAGGCGTGAACAAAATAGACGAAGTCGGAGTCGTCTACGAGCGAGTCACCGTTGAGATCGGCCTGGCAACGGCGCACTCCCAGCAGCCAAGTATCACCGTTGTATTGACCGCTCACGAAGCCGCCGAACAGGACCGCCACCTCCCGGGCCGGGTCGTAGGTCATCGCGTGGCCGTAGCGTGACGACGGGCCACCGATGGCCCGCTGAGCCCAGGCGACCCCGTCCCATTCCCAGGTCTGGCCGCCGCCGGAAGTGCCGCCGAAGAGGACGCTCACCGCGCGCGCCGCGTCGTAGGCCATCGAGTGCACGGTCCGCGCCGAGGGACCGGCGACGATTCGCTTCGTCCATGCCGCGCCGTCCCATTCCCATGTCTCATCGTTGCCGACACCAACCCCGGCATAACCCCCGAACAAGACGGTGACTCCTCGCTTCGAGTCGTACGCCATCCTGTGCTCGTACCGGGGCGTCGGGCCGTCGATCGCCCGCAGGGTCCACTCTGTGCCGTTCCACTCCCAAGTCTCGCCATTCTGGTTGGTCGGAGCGTTTGTGTTTCCTCCGAAGAGGACCGTCACTCCGCGGGCCGCGTCGTAGGCCATGGCGTGGGCCCATCGTGCCGAGGGCCCGGTGACCGTGCGCTGGACCCAGTTTGTGCCGTTCCACTCCCAGGTTTGGTCGGACGTGAAGCCGGCCGCCGTCCTGCCGCCGAAGAGAACCGTCACCCCGCGTGCGGCGTCATACGCCATCGCGTGGCTTCGGCGCGCCGAGGGGCCGATGACCAGTCGCTGCTGCCACACCGTCCCGTCCCATTCCCATGTCTCGTTGTTGTCGGCAACAGCGCCGGTGAGGCCGCCGAAGAGAACAGTCGCACCGCGGGCCGTGTCCTGGGCCATCGCGTGGAGGTATCGCGCCGACGGACCGCTCCCCACCTGCCACCACTTGACCGACTCGGCCTTCGCCCCTCCCGGCGCCGGTATGCCGAGTGCGAGAATCACAACCACGCCTCCGACGCTTTGCGCGCGCATTGCACGGCGCACCCGGGCGTTGATCCGATCCAATACAACATGCAACATGACTCACCTCCCCGTCCGAAGGCCCTTCGCCATCAATGAGCCTGTTCCGGCTCGTGCGACGGATCAACAGGGAAGAATCCTCCATTTTGTCCGCTCGCCGATCCCGTGCCTGGCCTCGTGTTTCCGCCCCGCACGCGTCATCAGTTACCGCGAAATAGCGGACATTTCCCTGTTGAATCGTCGCTCAGAAGGAGCCAGTGTTGGTGTCGGTTTGACCGTCACGATCGCATAGAAGGGACCACAAAGGATCACGATGGCTCGCGCTTGCTGTGACCTGCCCTGAAAGCTTTTTTCCGGATCTTGGCTGATTTTTTGCTCGCATTCGCGTTGCACCCGAAAAAGGAGACCCGCTATGAAGCGCGATCATGGCCCGGATGCTCCGGCGCCGATGGACACACGCGTGAAGTCAACCCGACCCTCGGCAGGCGTCGATGCGAGGCAGCCGCGGACCCTCTGGTTCGACCCGAAGAGAAACCGCATGTTTCTGACGACCGTCGCGATTGCATGCACGGCGTACGCGCAATCAGCGGCGGGGTTCGTCACTTTTTCCTTCGGAAAGGCGGGGTGGATCGCGCCCGGCGTGATCGGTGCAACCCCCATCGACTACGCGTGGAAGCACCATGGACACTGCTACAGCGAACCCACGGATTGGAAGACCGGGGACAGCACGCCGGACACGCTGCAATCCAACAACTTCTGGGGGCCCATCAAATCGCCCTATCACAATTCGGGCTTCAGCGAAAGCCAGTGGGGCTTCAATGCCGTAAATGCCGGAAACGGCTACGTCAGCCTGCGGGACGGACTGAGCGACGGGACCGGCAAGAAGAATTGGGCGATGAGCGCCGATGCAAAGGCGCCTTCGCACTGGTACGGAAGTACCGGCTACGCCGTTACCGCGACCGGACTCTTTGTAGGCAAGTCGTTCTTTGCGGTACCCGCCAGTCACATGTTCACCCTGTCATGGAGTTGGACACAGTCGCTCATGAACCTGCGCTCAGTCCGCACCGCGGAAGAAGACCCGGACGACTACGGCAAGTTCGAGCAGGTGTACAGCGCGGGCGCCGACGGATTTGCCCCGATCGACTTCTTCAAGGTCTCAATTCTTTCTCGGGTGGATGAAGCAGGCTCCACCTTCGAACTCGACGGCGATTGGTTGCGAATGTCGGGAAGCGTTTCGAGTCTGGCTTCCAGCATCTTTGCCATCAACCACGAGTTGTGGAGCGGTCAGGCCCTGCTCGACCACGGCTCCTTCGTGACTTCCGGCATCTTCAGCGGCCTGCCCTGGGAGTTGACCATGGACCCCCTCGACTCAACCCGGGTCATTGCGGCCAGACTGGCCGTTTCGAACCTGCCGTCCTATTCGTTGGACCTTCCAATTTCGGACATCGGAGGTGAAGCATTCTGGAATTCGAACCCTTGGTTTACCGCGGACCATCGGTTGGAAGATTACAACTTCATACCCGTGCCGGCTTCCACATTGGTCTTTCTCACCGCGGCCCTTGGAGGCATCCGCAAACGCAGACAGCGCTGATGATCTAGGTTCTGTTTGACAGATCACCTCTTCGGCGTTGGGTGGCATCGACCTCCGGGATTCGTGCCACCAGGCCTGGCTTTATAAACTCGGTGTGCTGCGGCATCCGCGGTCGATACCGCCCTTTCATTGCTGCGCCTCTCAACGACCCTCCTCACATCTCCCCCCTCCTCCGAAACACCTCCACATCCAACACATCCAGATCAAACCACTCACCCTTCCGCCTCTTGTCCACAAACTTCCGGTGCCAGTACCGCTCGATCCCCTCCGGGTCATCCGTCCGAATCTTGTGCACCAGCTTCTGCGCGTCCGGCGAACCCGTGCCCAAATCCCGCACCCGCCGCGGCAATCTCCCCGACCGACCGATCTTGTACGACGTGCCCGACCGCAGCAGATACACCCAGCCCCACTTCGTGTCGCCGCGGACGCCATACCGCAAATTCCGCGGCACATGCTCATCGCACATCTTCACCACCTCCTCAAGCTCCGGCCGCGACACGCAATACGCCCGCAACTTCACCATCAGCCGCGCCCGCCCGCCAAACCGCCGCGACAAAACCGAAAACGTCGGCAGCGACTCATCCCGCTTCTTCTTGAGCATCATGTCCGCCGACGTCGGCACCCGCCCAAGCTCAAGCGCCAGCGCCGCATACTTCCCCAGCAGCACCGCATCCCGGTAATGGTTCACATGCCCCAGCGTCCGCACCCCCGCCTCCCGCACCGCATCCGACCACCGCGCCCAATACACCCCATACCACTCCCTCTCCCTGATCCCCGTCTCGCGCCCAAACACATCCCGCGCGAGCGCCACCCCACCAACAGCCGTCCGCCGAATCTCTTTCAGAATGTGTTGCTTCGTGTGTTCCATGCCGATGTCCTTGTGCAAGAGAAGAAACCAATCACCCCACCAACCGCCCACCGCGCTCCCTCTCCTTTGCCGCATTGCCGCTTTGCCGATCTGCTGCTCTGCCCTCAATCCCCGGCCGCCGCCCCCTGACTCTCCTCCCCCTTTCCCAAAGGGGGAGGTGGCGCTTCGCCGGAGGGGGTTTCGCACGCAGCGAACTCGACCGCTCCCCGCAAATCTCCCTCCTGTTTGCTGCTCTGCTGTTCTGCCGCTCTGCTTCTCTGTGCCCTTTGTGTCCTTTGGGGTGAAGCGCCAGCGTTCGTCTATCGCCGTGCCCTCGCTTGCGCTTCGGGTTCGTAGCAGCCCTCGGCACCTTCATTTCCTCAAGTAGCTCCCCACCCACACTTCGCTCTTCCAATCCAGATTCAAAACCAGATACCGCAGCGCATCCACCGCGTGGTCGTTCCCGTCCTTCACCGGGTTCACACTTTCCAGCCGGTTCGGGTCGTAGTGATAAAGCTCGAGGCTCTCGATGAGCCGCTCACACCGGGCGTGCACGAAGAGCCGCGCCGGCGAACCATCCGCGGGTGCCAATCGCGCCCGGATCAGGCGCAGCCCGTCCTCCTGCTCCGACGCACGCGACCGAACCACCAGCCCCGCTTCCCGGAGCAACTCAACATCCGACTTGCCCGTCTGTCCCTGCCGCGCGTTCCCGGCCGGATCGGCACCGATCCACGCGGGCTTCTTCCAGGCGTCTCCGCCGCCATCGAGGATGTTCTCAACGTGCTCGCGCGTGACCACGCCCTCGACCACCCGCTCATCGAGAATCCGCAGCACCTTCGAAGAAGGCTCGTGCGCCGCCCACAGCACGACCGTCGGCGCCCGCATGCCGAAGTCCATGCCGCAGAGCATGAGATGCTGCTGCACCGGCCTCTCCCCATCCGCGAGCCGAAACCCGCGCCGCATCCACCGCTCGCCCTCCCAGTCTTCAAACACATGCCGCTCCGGATCAAACTCCGGAATCACCGCGTGCATGCGGCTGGGCCTCAAACACAACATCTCCGCCCCCCACACCGACAAACTCACCCGCCGCTTCATCCGCAACGCATCATCTATAGAGACATGCCCGACGCCGACACCGGCCTCATTCCCCTTCCGCAACTTCGCCCTCCCGCGGCACTCCGAAAACAACGCGCAGCCTCTCCTTCTGAAGCCCCCTCCCTGAGGGAGGGGGTTGGGGGAAGGGAGTGCTCTGCCTGAACACCGGTCGGCATCACGACAATGCGCCTCATGCCGCAAAGCCTTCCTACCCAACTCCTCCTCTCCGCGAACCTCCGCATTCTCCGCGCCCTCCGCGTTCCCTCCGAAGCCCCTTCCCTGAGGGAAGGGGTTGGGGGAAGGGAGTGCGTTTGCAGAACAGCGATCCGCGTCACTTCTCGCATCGCCCGCGCAGGCCGCCGCATCGCGCCCGCTTCGCATTTCTTCTCCCCCGCTGCCAGCGGGGGAGATGTCACGCGATAGCGTGACAGAGGGGGTCTTTGTTTGAGCAACCCTCGCGTCCGCCTCTCCACATCCGCCATCCGCCATCCCAATTCCCACATCCTCACACACCCTCTCCTCCCCGCACTGCCCCAGCACATCAATCACTCCCCACTTGAAGAGCCGCCTCGTCCCATCTCCGCACTCCCGCACCAGCCTCTGCATGATCCCCCGCGGCAGATGCATCGTGCTCAAGCACTCAACGCTCCCCGCGATCTCCACCGGCCCCACGCCCGGCACCTGAACTACCTTCGACCGCGTCGTCAGCATCGCGGCATCGAACACATCCTCCTTGAACAGCTCCGCCTCGTCGCAGCGAAGCGTTTGAACACGCGTGCCGCGCACCGACGCGTGCGACTGCGCCAGCAGCTCCACCTCCGACCCGTTCGTGAGCACGAGCTTGGTCTCGCTGATCCGCCCCTGCACCATTGCCGCCAGCGGCTCCTTCGCGAAGAGCCGCTTCAAGTGCGCGTGCATGCGCCGCGACTGATCCATGCTGCCGCCCAGGATTCGGATCTCGATCCCCGGCTTGAAGATGAGATCGAGCGCCGTTGCCACCGCCCCGAGATACGTCTTCCCGCTGCCGCGAGCGGCCCAGACAACGCAGTCCAGCGCCGCCGGCGTCGGAAGGGCTGAATCGCCGAACCCCTCGCGCCCATTGAAGAACGCGTGCGTCAGATAGTCGAGCGGCGAGTGATGCCCCTCGATGATCGGGCCGTCGGGGAGGTCCAGATCAAAGTGCACCCGAAGCCATCGCGCGAGTTCCTCGCGATTGCGTGGAGCGGAGTCAAACGAGATGTCGTGCGACGTGTCGTTGTTCATAGCGGGTTCTCTTTCAATGGAAGACAAAGGCCGAAGGCGATTCACCGCAGAGAGCGATGGGAATGCGTTGAGGACTGGGGAAAGAAGGCACTGGTTGTTGAAATCAAGGCAATCGGCGTCTTATTCCAATTCTCCTCCCCCGCTGCCAGCGGGGGAGGTGGCGAGTCTTCGAGCCGGAGGGGGCCCGGCGACAAACACGCGCGGCGGCACGGCCGTCGCGTGCGCCGCCACCGGCGCAAGGCGCTCAATCCCGTCCGCCCTCCTCAATATTTTCCGAGTCGCCCCCGCCGCATCCGCCCACGCGCGCAGTTCCTTCACAAACTCCGCGCGCCTCAACAACCCCCGCACCGCCCGATCATCCACGAGTCGCGCCACCGTAATGCGCATCTTCCGGAGCGCCGCACGAAGCCGAACATCCCGCGCCGTCAGCCCGCACTCCACCCGCTTCATTCCCGCGGCCTCGAAGCACCCGCAGAACTCGCCCATCGCCGCAACCACTTCCGTCCGCTCCGTCAACGCCCGTCGCAGATACGCCTCGACCAACGCCGTCGCAATCCCGCGCGATCGATGCCGGGGATGCACAACAACACGCGAGATCCGCCGCACGCCGGCGTTCAGCCGGCGCGCGTTCTCCCGCTTGTTCGGCCCTTCATACTCGCCCGGCCAGGCGCGCCGCCTCCATCGCGCATTCAGCGTCGGATAGCTCACCGTCAGCACGCCGACCAGCCGCGACTCGATCGTCGCTCCAAGCGTGAGACACACCCGTGCCGGCGACCCCGCGGCATAGTGCCGCGCCAGCAGCGGCCGCGCGAGTGAAATCGAAATCGGTGCGATATGAAGCGTGGGCTGCATGCCAAAGTTCCTTCGTCAGAGATGTCGTACTCAACGAGCGATCGAAAATCTGAAATTCAAATTCTGAAAACCAGAAACTGAGAGCGGGAATTGCCCACGTCTCGCGGACTTTGCAACAGGCCCCGACGCCCGTGTATTTCTCCTCCCCCTTTGCCAAAGGGGGAGGTGGCCGCGACAGCGGCCGGAGGGGGTTTCCGACGGAGCCGCGGCATCCGATCACTCAACTCGATGGGCCGCCGAGCAATCGATCGCGGACTCCAACTCAACATGCACATCCGGCTCCAGGCTTTCACCCAAATCCCCGTGCGCCGTCGCAACAACCACCCGCAGCCCCGAAAACTCATTCGTGACTGCCCGCCGCAGCGACCGCGCCACCGACGTCGCCGTCTCGCGATCAAGCGTCGTGAGAAACTCATCCAACAGCACCCATCCCGCTCGGCGCGAAATCGCCCGCGCGAGGTCAAACCGCGCACGCTCGCCCGTCGAAAGTTCCTCCGGCGTGCGACCCAGCAGCAGCGGATCGGCCAGGCCCACGCACGCGAGCGTCCGCAGCGCCCGATCCAGCGGCAGCGGAATCAGATCGATGATGGCGCAGGCGGACGCAGCGCGGCGTGTCGAACGGCGCCCGCCCGGGACGCGGCGTCGGTGGCTATAAGAAGGATGACCCGCCCGCGCCGTGCGAACGTGCAGCCGCGCCCCGAGCGCCCGCAAAAGGGTCGATTTCCCGCTCCCGCTCGGCCCGGTGACGAGCGCGATCTGCCCCGGCGCGACCGACGCAAGCCGATCCAACTGATCGACGTGGCGTGTCTCGCGTGCCGCGCCGCCGTGCGTCAGACCGATTCCAAACCGGCAGCACGCGCGGAGCAATCGCATGGACGCGCGGCCACGAACGAGATTGATTCGCTTCATGATCAGACTCCTGGAAGAGTTCACCACCGAGACACGGAGAAAAAGCCCAAGGTTGACCAAAGGGAAACCCGTCTAACCCGTCCCTTGTGCTCTCTGTGCCTCGGTGTCTCTGCGGTGAATGCCTTATGACTTGGTTTTCATCTCGAGCAGCACCAGATCGCAGTGCCGCCGGACGACGTGCAGAGGGAGATTGCAGATCTTGGCGACGCTGCGCTGCGAGTCGCCGGCGATGAAGACGGCCCGCGCAATGGTGAGGTGGAACGCCAGAGCCGTCGGGCGCGGCAGGATGCTCGAGGGCGGGCGCGGACGAGGGGGCCATTCGGGCGGAAACGGCATCGCCTCCAATTGCGACGCGACGTGGCGGTACGCCGGAGAGAGAATCCGCGACAGCAGGCGGCGCAATCGGCGCCGGAGCGTCCAATCGGGCTCGTGCACCAGCATCGCCAGGCCGGTGACCGGGCGGCTCTGCGCCCAGCGCACCAGAGCCAGGTCCGCCGTCGGCAACCAGCGGGAGAGTTCCACGATGTTGGCGTTGATTCGGGCCGAGGGATGCTCGAGCGTGCGCCCAACGGGCAGCCCGACAGCAACGGTTCGGAAGAGCGAAGTCCGGGCCCGGCGAGCGGGAGTCTTCTGGCACTTCCCCGGGCGGTCGCCGCCGCGCCCCGGAAGCCCCGACACGGCCGGCCCGGGCAGTGTTGACATTTCAGTAAACATGGTGTAGAGTTTACTGGATAGTATTGGCCCGGAAGGCCAAAATCTGGAATTTTGAACGGAATTTGTTTGGTATTCTACAAGAATACGCCCCGGGGGGCAAGGGGCGGTAAGGCGAAAGCGGGTGGGGTGGCCGTAAGCGCCTGCGGCAGACGGGATTGGGAACAACATGAAAAAGGACCGAGCCAAGCCCGGAGACAAAGAAACGCAGCCCGCCGGCGGGATCGGGTGGGGTGAGCATCTCCGCAGGCTCCGCCTCGCGCGCGGCCTGACGCTCGAGCAGCTCGCCCGCAAGGCCCGCTGCACCAGGGGCTACCTGAGTTCGATAGAGAACGGCAAACGCGCGGTGCCCGGCGAGGCGATCGTCTCTCTATTAGAACACGCGCTGTCAGTCCCCGGTGGCTCGCTCGCGCGGGCCGCCGGCTGGGAGCGCACGCCGGCCCATGTTCGGCGGGAGGTGATGCAGCTCGCCGCCAGGGAGGCGGTCCAGCGCGAGCGGGAGAAGAAACTGGCAACCCTCCTTGCCGGCAGCGCCGTGGACGAGGCCGGGCGAGTACGTGGGGCGCTGGATGAGGCGTACCGATCGGGCGAACTGCACCGGATGATCGGGGTGGAGCAGGAGGCATCGGCGTCCGAAGCGCGTCGTTCGGGGTCGGACATTCAGGGTCCGACGTCGCTGCGATTTCTTGCGCGGGAGGTGCCGCTGATCAACCGGGTGGCGGCGGGGTATCCGACGGAGGCGTTCACGGACCTGGGCTATCCGGCGCGGATCGCGGACGAGTACGTCCGGTGTCCCGACGTGGACGATGCGGACGCGTTCGCGGCGCGTGTGGTGGGGGAGTCGATGCTTCCGGAGTATCGCGAGGGCGATGTGGTTGTGTTCAGCCCGGCGCGGGAAGTGAAGAGCGGGATGGACTGCTTCGTGCGGCTGGAGCCGGACGCGGAGACCACGTTCAAGCGGGTGTTCTTTGAGGACGGGGGGATGATCCGGCTGCAGCCGCTGAACGCGGCGTACGCGGCGCGGGTTGTGGAGCGGGAGATGGTGGCGGGGCTGTACGCGGCGGTGAGCGTGATCAAGAAGGTGGGGTGAGGCGGGGATCGTGGTTTTCCCCGCGTGTGCGGGAGGCGCATTTTTGCCCTTGCTTTGTGCCCTGCGCACGCCGGAATTGGGCACAAATGGTGTTGCTTCCGGTGTCGCGGTTCGGTATCGTGACTGAGCGGGAACATCGCCGCGAGTGGCGGTGTCGTTGCGCGGGAGATGCATCATGAAAGTCGTTCTTCGTGCGGCTGCGGGCCTGGTGATGTGGTTTGGCTTGATGGCTTCGGTCGCGCTCGGGCAGAGCCTGCAGACGCTGCCTCCGGCGTTCGACACGGTGGCGGGGGGCACGGGGAATTCCCTGCCGATCGCGAACTACACGTCGGGGACGCAGCAGGTGATTTATGGTGCGGATCAGTTGGCGGGGATTCCGGTGGGGAGCGTGATCACGGGGATGCAGTTGCGGCTGCGGAACTCGGACGCTGCGTTTCCTGCGGCGGCGTTTTCGGCGTCGCGGTATGACGTGAGGCTGGCGGGGTCGTCGCTGACTCCGGCGACGATGTCGAGCACGTTTGCAACAAATATGACCAATCCGATACTGGTGCGGTCGGGGTCTTTGGATGTTTCGGCGGGTGCGTATCCGGGGACGGGGAATCCGCGTGCGTGGGGTCCGGTGATCGGGTTCACGACGGGGTATGTATACAAGGGCGGGCCGCTGGTGATCGAATGGCGGGTGGTGAGCCCGTCGAACACGTTCGCGGCGTACGCCGATCTGGTGAACGCCGGAACGGCGAACAGGTACATGTACACCGACAACAACCCCGACGCGGCAACGGCGACGACCCTCACGCCGACTGCCGGCGGGCCGATCGTGCGGCTGACGTTTACGCCTCCTCCGGCGGATCTGGCGAAGGGTGTGACGAAGGTGATCGTGGCGGATCGGCTGGCGGATCAGACGAACGGGGACGGGGATGGGGTGCTGCTGTGGATTTCGGCGTATTCCCAGGTGGCGGTAGCGGGGGCGAATCAGTTTGACACGATCGGACCGGGCTCGGACTTTGTGGGGATGACGTGGCGGCTTTGGTCGCAGTCGGGCTCGGCCTGGCCCCTGGCGGTGGCGAACTTCGGTCAATTTGACGTGCAATTGTCGAAGTCGAACAACGGGCCGGGCGCGCTCTCGAAGACGATTGCGAGCAACGTCGGGGCGGATGCGGTGATGGTGCGGTCGGGTGCGCTGAGCCTGCCGATCGGCGACTTTGCGCTCAAGGGCTCGTCGGCGACGGCGCCGTTCGGGGCGGAGGTCGGGTTCGCGAGCGCGTATCACTACCGGGGCGGGCCGCTTCTGACGGTGGTTCGCAACACCGGGCAGGGCAGCGGGTCTCCGGGGTACATGGATTGTCTGAATGTCGGGGGGCCCGGCTACAACACGGACGTGCAGGCGTGGCAAGAGCCTTCATACGGCGTGGCGGTTGCGACTCTCGGTTCGCCGTATCTGGTGACCAAGTACAGCGTGGACGCGGGGACGAGTTCGCCTTTGAATCAGCCGTCACCGGCCCCGGGCGGGCTGAGCTGGGAGATTTCGCAGCTGATCCAGACGGTGATCTCGGCTTCGGAGTTGCAGTACATCCCGGTCGGGAGCGTGATCGATTCGCTGTGGCTGAGGCAGTCGGCCGGGGCGGGGGTGGCGGGGCCGGGCGCGGACGTGACGGCGACTGATTTCGAGTTAGCGCTGAGCAGCGCGACGAATCAGCCTTCGGACATGAGCACGACGGTTGCGGCGAACGAGGGGGCGGACCGGGTGCTGGTGTACGACGGCGGGCTGAGCGTGCCGGCGGGGGTGATGCCGCCGGGCTCGAACGGGAACTACGGGAAGATCGTGCAGTTCCAGAAGCAGTTCGTGTACAAAGGCGGGCCGTTGTGCGTGACGATCCGGCACACGGGGCTGTCGGGGGCGTTGAACACTCTGGATGCTGTCCTTGGAACGACGGGCACCAACCGGACGATTTTTTCGTACGCGGTGGGCGCTCCGACCGGATCATTCTTCGGCGCGGGCTACTCGGGGACGGCGATGAAGCTGGGGTATATCCCTTCGGTGATGGCGCCGAACAACATCGCGACGGCGGAGGGTTCGAGCGCGTGGAACATGCCGCACATCGCGTCGTACGCGGTGCAGACGATCATCGCGGCGAGCGAGTTGCGGACGATGGATGTGGGCTCGTTCATTACGGGGCTCTCCCTTCGGAATGACAGCACGTTCGGCGGGGCCTCGTTCCCGAGCGTGGACACAAATGTCGCACAGTTTGATGTTTCGATTGCGCCGGCGGCCCGGTCGCCGCTGACGATGAGCGCGACGTATGCGACGAACATCGGGCCGGGGGAGATCGTGGTGCGGTCGGGGCCGATGACGGTTCCGGCGAACGCGTTTCCGGCCTCGGGAAGTGCACTGCCGTCGCAGAACGCGTGGTATGTGCCGTTCACCCGGGTGTTCCGCTACGAAGGTGGCGACTTGTGCGTGACGATCCGGGGGCAGGGAACCACCGGGACCGGCGCGAACAATTACGATGGCGACGGCGCCCTTCCGCTGGCGCGTGGTGCGTCGGTGTTCAACTACAGCAGTTCGGGCGCCGCATCGGGCTCAACCTGGGGTCCGCTGGGGATTCGCCTGGCGTTTACGCCCCGGGCGTTTTGCCGCGCCGATCTGAATAACGATGGACTGGTGGATGATGCGGACTTTGTGATCTTCGTCGCGGCGTACAACACGCTGGACTGCAACGACCCGTCGATGCCAGCGGGTTGCCCTGCGGACCTGAACTTTGACCGGGTGGTGGATGATGCGGACTTTGTGATCTTCCTGGCGGCGTACAACGAACTGGTGTGTCCGTAGGGAGAGCGGCAGAGCGGCAGAGCAGCAGATTGATACAACGGGTTTGACGCACGGTCGTACGCGGAAATTTCCCCGTTCGGGTGTTTCTTGCCGCGCGCGGGTGGCGGGATTTGACAACGGCGGGGGAAGGCGCCACTGATGACTCGGAGCTGTGAGTGGCGCTCGCGGGGCGGCGTGCGTCGGGTCTGGTTGCCGGTCGCAAACGGGTTTCCCGGTATCGCGTTGAGAGCGAGGACGGAGAACCGGGGCGGTCCGGAAGGCGGGTGGAACGAGGGAGAGCCTCGGGGATACGGGCTCTTTCTTCATTCCGACCCGCGGATCTGCGCGTGCGATTTGCTGGAGAAACAAACATGATGAGCCGTTCCATATCGTGCCTGATCGGGACGTTTTTCCTGGTTGCGGCGAGCGCGGTCGATGGGCAGAGCGTTCAGACGGTTCCTCCGGCGCTGGATGCTGTGGAGGGCAATTCACCGGGGAACTACATCCCTCTGGGCGCGGCGACCGGGGGGACGTACCTGGTGCTGTACGCGGCCGATCAATTGACGGGGATTCCGGCGGGGAGCGTGATCACATCGCTGCAGATGCGACAGAACAACTCAACTGCGGTCGCGTGGCCGGCGTCGGCGGCGACGATCGCGGACTACCAGGTGCGGCTGGCGGCGTCGCCGCTCACGCCTTCGACGATCAGCAGCACGTTCGCGAGCAACATGACGAACCCTGTGCTGGTGCGCAGCGGCGTGCTGAATCTTGGGGCGGGGGCGTATCCGGGCGGCGCCAACACGGGCACCACGCCGGAGGGATGGGGTCCGGTGATCGGGTTCACGACGGGGTATGTCTACACGGGCGGGGTGCTGGCGATCGAATTCCGCAACGGCGGGGTCGGCGCGGGAAGTACCGCGTATGCCGACACGCTGTACAGCGAGGTGCGGGCGGCGGGGAGGGGGAACATCGCTTCGCCCGGCGAGACGTCCGGGTTTGACGGGGCGGCGCTGGTCGCGCGTCTGACGTTTACGACACCGACGGGGCCGTTCCAGACGGGGGTGACGAAGTTCATCGTGCTGGGGGACACGGCGATGTCGCGCGGGAGCGCGACTTCGACGAGCCTGCTGAACCTCTCGCCGCGGACGGCGCAATTGGGCCTGGACGCGGGGGAACTGCGTGGTCTGGCGCCGGGGTCGCAGTTCATCGGGATGGGGTATCGCGCGGGCGTGTCGGCGGCGTGGCCGGCGGCGAACCAGAGTTTCAAGAAGTATGACATTCAGTTGTCGAGGTCGAACAACGCGCCGGGGTCGCTGAGCGACACGATCGCGACGAACGTTGGGTCGGACGCGGTGACGGTGCGGTCGGGTGCGTTGGCGGTAGGGGCGGGCGCGCTGTTGCCGTGGCCGGCATCGCCGGGATATGCGCCGTGGTCGCTGGAGATTCCGTTTGCGAATCCGTACATGTATACGGGCGGGCCGCTGCTGACGGTGATCCGGAGCGACGGGGTGACGGGGGCGCTCTCGGGCGAGGTTGATGCGATCGCGACGACGAGCCCGCTGTACGGGTCACGTCTGAAGGCGCGTCTGAGCGCGGCGAGCTCGACGGCGACAACGACGACGAGCGCGCTTGCGTATCCGATCGAGCGATTCAGCGTGGACGCGGCGGACATCATTCCGAACAGCAATGCGACCGCGACAGGGAACAACACTTACACGGCCATTCTGCGCCCCGAGCCGATCTCGTTCCAGGTGATTGTGAGCGCCACGGAGCTGGCGTATCTGCCGATCGGAAGCCAGATCACGGGGTATTCGCTGCGGGCGGACGGCGGCGCCGCGACATACCCGGCGACGGCGATCGCGTTCAACGAGTACCAGGTGTGGGCGAGCACATCGCGGCGGCATCCCAATGCCGCGAGCCTGACGTTCGCGGACAACGAGGGTGCGGACGTTGTGCAGGTTCGTTCGGGGCCGCTGGCGGTGCCGGCGGGGATGTTCGCGGGGGGCGGATCGATCAATCCGTTCTCGTCGCCGATCTGGTTCCAGAGGCCGTTCGTCTACAAGGGAGGGGATCTGTGCGTGACGATCCGTCACTCGGGCTCGCCGGGGAGTTCCATACCGATCCTGGATGGCAGCAGCGACACCACCCGGACGATTCTGCGTTCGAGTTTTGGAATCGCGGCGACGGTCAGCGACAGCGACTACCGGATGGGGCCGGTGATCCGGTTCGGCTATAACCCCTCGGTCGTCGCCCCGACGTCAAGGACAACTACTCCGGGCAACGACGGCTATTCGCTGATGTACAGCGCGGCCGGGAACGTCCATCAGAACATCTACGGAGCGGACCAGCTCACGGGCCTTCGCATCGGGAGCGTCATCACGGGCGTCTCGTTCCGCGCGCAGAGCGCGGTGAACGGGTACGCGACCTGGCCGGCGGCCGACGTGAATGTGAATCGCTTCGACATCACGCTGAGCACGTCGCCCCGCCTGCCGGCGGCGATGAGCAATACCTTTGCGGAGAACATCGGCGCCGACGCGGTGCTTGTCCGCTCTGGCGCTCTCACCATTCCGGCCGGCGCCTTCCCGTACGTGTATTCGACAACGAATCCCAACGAGTACCGGTGGTTTCTGCAGTTCACCCGGCCGTTTGTCTACCGGGGAGGTCCGCTCAGCATGACCATCCGCAACGATTCAGGCGCCGGCTTCGTGTCGATGTACTTTGACGTGCTGATGGGAGCCTTTGCGCAGGCCAACGGGCGCTGGGCGTATGGGACCGGGGCCGATGCGACCGTGCAGACGAAGACCGGGTTCTATGGTGCTCTTGCCGCCCGCTTTGCGTTTGTTCCGGAGGGTTCCTGCCCGGCGGATCTGAACAACGACGGCGTGGTGGATGACGGGGATTTTACGGTCTTTCTGTTCGCGTACAACACGCTCGATTGCACGGACCCGTCGATGGCGCTGGGATGTCCGGCGGACTTCAACCACGACGGCGTGGTGGATGATGCGGACTTCTCGGTGTTTGTGCTGGCGTACAACGAGCTGGTGTGTCCGTGAGGGGAGCAGCAGAGCAGCAGATTTTTCGGCTGCGCCGAGGGGAGACTGGTGGTGGCTACGGCCGGCCGTTGAAAATGCGGGCGATGTGCGCGAAGCTGGGCGGGGCCGTGTTCCGTAGGATCGGGGATGCGGATTGGAGCGGTGGTGTATGTGCTGTGGTTTCTGACTCTCGCGGCTTGCTGCGGCGCGGTGGTGGTTCACATGGTGCGTCATCGTGCGCGGAGAATTGGCGCGGCGTTGTTGTGTCCGCTGGGCGCGGTGCTGATGTTCGGGCTTGTGTCGGCGGGGATCGGTTTGGCGGAGGGGGCGTGGAATTGGGCGAATCCGGGGCTGTGGATCGCGCTCCTTATCGGTGCGGGCGGGGTGGTGTTGACGGTGATCGGCGCGCGGGTGGTTTTGGAGAGGCCGATCGGGGCGGGGGCGTGCCGCGGGTGTGGGTATGACCGAAAGGGGCTTGCGCGCGGAGCGGCGTGTCCGGAATGTGGGGCGTTGTGAAATGGTTGATGGTCCGACCTCTCGCTCACGCGAGAGGCTCCATTTGGGTGAGGGATTGAGTCGGGCTGTTGCGGAGGGAGCCGATGCGCGTACTTGTTCTTGGCGGGACGGGGCTCATCAGCACGGGGATCGTGAAGCATTTGCTCGCGCGAAATGCGGAGGTGACGGTGTTCTGCCGCGGGAAGCGCGGGGGGGCGTTGGCCCCGGGCGTACGGACGATTGCGGGTGATCGCGACGACGTTGCGGGATTTGCGCGAGCGATGGCGGATCAGCGGTTCGATGTGGTGATCGACATGATCTGCTTTCGGCCGGAGCAGGCGAGGGGCGCGATCGGGGTGTTTCGGGGGCGGTGTGAACAGTTCATTTTCTGTTCGACGGTGGTGACGTACGGGATCAAGTCGCCGCCGGGGGTGTTTGTGGACGAGACTTTTCCGCAGGAGCCGATCAGCGGATATGGCAGAGACAAGCTTGCGTGCGAGCGGGAGTTTGAGCGGGCGGACAGCGCGGGATATTTCAGGACGACGATCATCCGGCCGAGCCACACGTACGGGCCGGGGGTTTCGCTGCTCGACAATCTCGAGATCGAAAGCGTGGCGTGGGATCGGATCGAGAGGGGGTTGCCGGTGCTGTGCTCGGGTGATGGGCTCGGGTTTTGGGTTTCGACGCACCGGGATGATTGCGGGAAGTTGTTTGCGCATGCGGCGCTGAATCCGAAAACCTATGGACAGGCGTACAACGCGACGCGGCGGGAACATCTGACTTGGCGTGGCTACTACCGGGAGGTGGCGGCGGCGCTCGGGCGGAAGGCTCGGCTGATATTCATGCCGGCTTCCTGGATTGTGGCGCATGATCCGGAGCGGTTTGGGTTTCTACGCGAGATCAGCGGGTTTCACGGGGCGTACGACTCGTCGAAGGCGGAGCGGGATGTGCCGCAGTTCCGGTGTGAGATTGGATTGGAGGAGGGGGCGCGGGAAGTGCTTCTCGATCAGAAGCGGCGCGGGGCGTGGAGGGAGAGCGCGTCGGACATCAGGTATGCCGCGATGGTGGAGGAGGCGGAGAGGATTGGGATGGTGGGGGTTGAGGCCTAGCAGAATGACCGGGGCACAGGAACTGGGCTGCCGCAGGCGGTTGTTGGGGGTGTCGGCAATCGGGTTTGGGAAGCGGGCCGGGGTCTGCTTTGCAATTTGTTTGGCGTGGAAGCGGAACGGGAATCGGCGCGCGATTGTGTGATCGTCGGGGTTGCGTCGGTCGGGGTTGGTGGTAGGCTGCGGCGGGAGGGCATCCATATGGCGAATCACTTGATGAAGGGCGGCTCTGTCGGGGCGATGGTTGTGGCGTTTGCAGGGATGAGTTTGGGAATTGGGGCGGCGCTGGGGGCGGAGCAGCACATCGTGCTTCCGGCGGCGTTTGAGAGTGCGGAGGGGGGGGTCAACAACAACGTCCCGATTGGGGCGGGGCTGGGCACCTACCAGGTGATGTATTCGGCGGGAGAAATGTCGGGCGTGGCGCTGCACAGCCGCATCACGGGGTTTCAGCTTCGACAGGACAACCTTTTCGGGTTTGTTCCGTGGCCGCGGGTCGACGTGACGATCGCGGACTATCGCGTGTTCATGGGGACGAGCAATCGGGTTCCGGCCGGATTCAGCAATACGTTCGCCGAGAACATCATCGCAAAGCAACAGGTGATGTCGGGGCCGCTCTTTCTTGCGAAGAACGCCTTCCCCGCCGGGCCGTTCGGCGGACCGCCGCGGGCGTGGGGGCCGGTGATTCAGCTCGATGCGGAGTACAAGTACGAGGGCGGTCCGCTGGTGATCGAGTTCAGGAGTGTGGGTGCGGGGAGCGATGGTGGAACGTCTGGTGATGCGACGACAAACAGCGCGGCGGCGGCGGGGGGCGGGAACGCGACAAGCACCGAGGCGACGACATCGAACGGCGGGAGCGTGGCGATCATCCGGCTGACCTATGTGCCGCCGGGGTGTCCGGCGGATTTGAATCACGATGAACAGGTGGATGACGCGGACTTTGTGATTTTCGTCGCGGCGTACAACATTCTGGATTGCGCGGATCCGGCGATGCCGGCGGGTTGCCCGGCGGATATGAACAGTGACGGCGTCGTGGAGGACGGGGACTTTGTGATTTTCGTCGCGGCGTACAACGAATTGGTGTGTCCGTGAAAGGAGCAGCGGAGGGGTGGATCCGCGGAGCGGGAAAGAAACCGCAAAAGATGCGAAGCGGGAACCAGCAGACTTGCCGGGGAGAGTTTGATCGGGCGTGCGGGAATTGCTCGGCACGACCACCTGCGGAGAACAGGAGTTGGTGAATGTTTGCGTCTTGGCGGGAGGGGGTCGGCGCGGTAGACTAGGGTGAGCGGGGGTAAAGCTATCGGCGCGGGCCGGACGGAGAGACCCATGAATGCGAAGTTGTGTGCGGGCGCGTGCGTTCTTGTGTGCTGCGCGGGGGCGGCTCGGGCGCAGTTGGTCCTCACGAGCGATCAGCGGGCGATCACGGTGGAGGCGGCGGGGTCGACGGGGGTGGCGTTTCCGGCGCCGTCGTACAGCCCGTTCAACAGGGACCTGAGCAAGGACATCCCGTCCGGCGGCGGAAACGGGAAGGCGCGCGGGACGCAGAACTCGACGGTGTCGGTGAGCGCGTTCTCGGCGACGGGGCTCGGCTCGGCGGAGTCGAACGCGGGGCCGGCGAACTGCATCCTCTCGCAGGCGACGAGCGACTTCCGGATCCTGTTCAAGGTGAACGGGGCGGTGGGGTACAGCGCGACTGGGTCGGTGGATGGCGCGCAGTTCCGGCTGGCGGAGCCCATCGCGGGCGCGATTCAACTGGTGCAGGCGCCGGTGGGGACGCCGACGCCGTTCGCGGTGTCGGGGACGCTGCGGCCGGGGCGGGCGTACACGATGCTCATTCAGGCGAGCCAGTTGACGAACGCGTGCGACGGGAATTCGGTCTCGCTGGCGGGGAGTTACTCGCTGGACGCGACGTTTACGACCTTGCCGCCGTGCCCGGGCGATTTGAATTACGACCGGCTGGTAGACGACACGGATTTCACGATCTTCGCGGTGGCGTACGACGCTCTTTTGTGCCCGGACCCGCCGGCGCTGTGCGAGGCGGACCTGAATCAAGACACGCTGGTGGATGATGCGGATTTTTCGATCTTCGCGGTGGCGTATGACGCGCTTTTGTGTCCGGAGTAGCGGAGTAGCAGAAGAATCCGCAAAGCGGCAAAGCGGCAAAGCGGCAAAACGGCAAACGGGGATTGAGGGTCGGCGGCGAATGGCGATTTGAACGCCGGCGGCGGTATTTGTTTTTCGTCGGCCCTCCGGGCCGGGTGAGTCTGTTTCGCTTTCCGGCGGCTGGAACGCTTTGCGATCTGCGCCGCCGGCAACGGGCGTGCGCCCTTCGGGCGGAAGCGAGGATCGTCGGGATCGGGGTGATTGCTGAATGCGGACGATGGAATGCACATGGCCGCGTGCTGATGGCTCGACGCGAATCGCCATAGTGCGAGGGCACTTGCGGTGTTATTGCTTGCGTTGGGCGCGGTGTGTCGTGTAACATGTTTCCGACCGGAGGGAGCATGCGCACGCTGATTGGTTTGTGTTTCGGGTGCCTTTGTGTTGGACTGGCCGGGGCGGCTCTGGGCGATGATGTGGCGCCCAGCGCGGACAACCAGCCGTTTCATGCGCGGGGGACCACGAAGGTCTATCTCCTGGGGAAAAGCGCGGGGACGATCGCGCCGGGGGTGACCGATGTGCCGTTCTCGGCGGCGGGGCGGACGCTGGAGTGGGTGGACTTTGGATCGCAGATGTCGGTGATCGCGCCGGGTTCGAATCTCGTGTCGCTCGCCTTCCGCAATGCGACGACGGGGGCCTGGCCGCTGACGAACGTGCAGTTCACGGATTTCACGGTGAAGGTTTCGCGGTCGGCGGGTGTTCCCGGGGCGATGTCGGCGACGATCGCGGATAACAACGCGGGGGATGAGGTGGTGGCGCGGACGGGGGCTCTGACGCTGCCCGCGGGCGCGATCGCGCCGAGGCCATCGGCCGGGTCCCGGGCACCGTTTTCGTTCGATGTCGGATTTTCGAACGGGTATGCGTACGCGGGGGGACACACGCGGTTTTTGCTGTCGCATTCGAGTTCGCTCTCGGGGGGGATGAACCTGGAGGGCGTCGCGCCGGGCGATGGGGACTTTGGGTCGCTGGTGCAGGCTCGGGTGAGCGCGGGCGAGGGAGCGACGGAAACAACGCAGAATTCACCGGCGCCGACGGCACGGGTGGGGGTTGATGCGGCGGTCTCGCTGCCGCTGGTCGCGGCGACGACGAGCAACGGGACGGGTTCGTTCACGGGCTGCTTCGGGCAGAGCGCTTTCAGCGGGCAGTTCATCATCGCGGCGGATCAGCTCGGGGCGATCCCGGCGGGTTCGCTGATCACATCGCTGAACCTGCGGCTGGCGCCGGGAGAGGATGCGTGGCCGGGGGCGCAGACGACGACGGAGAATTTTCAGATCGAATTGGCGAGCGCGAGCCGCGGGCCGGGGTTGATGCTGGAGACGTTTAATGACAACGTGGGCGGGGGAGCGCTGCGTGTACGGGACGGGGCGCTCACGCTGAACCCGGGGACATTTCCGGCGGGATCGAGCGGGATGTACGGCGCGGCGATCGCGTTCCAGCGCGGGTTTGTGTATGCGGGCGGAGACTTGTGCGTGACGATCCGGCATGCGCCGTTCACGGTGAGCGGTCCGGCGTTCGATCGGGCAAATCCGCCGACGGCGATCAGGACGGTGACGGCGCCGGACGACGCGGCCTTCGGGGGGACGCTGATGAGCGGGGACGCGGGGCTGGCGATCCGGCTCGGGTACACGCCGTCGATTTGTTTTCCGAACATCTACGCGACGGCGTCGGGCGGGGATGGGGCGTTTTTGTTTGATACTCCCCGGGTGCACCAGATCGTGTGCAACGCGTCGGAGATGGCGGGGATCCCGGTGGGGAGCGCGATCAGCGGGATGGCGTTTCGGATTTCGCCGGTGGGCGGGCTGACATACGTCACGTGGCCCGCGGCGACGGTGAGCGTGAGTCAGTTCGACGTGACGCTGAGCACGGCGCAGACGACGGCGGCGACGATGAGCGGGACGTTCAACCTGAACGAGGGTTTGGACCGCGTGCTGGTGCGGAGCGGACCGCTGACGATTCCGGCGCTTTCGATGAAGGTGGTCGGGGCTTCGGTGGCGGAGCAGACATTTGTGGTGGAGTTTCCGACGCCGTTCATCTATGCCGGCGGCGGGCTGTGCATAACGATGCGCAACGGGCAGATGAGCGGCGTCTCGCCGGTGAACTTCGACGGAAAGTTCAACAACACGACGGTGCACGCGAAGCGGGCGACCGGATCATCGACGGCGACTTTCGGGAACAACGCGGCGGCGCTCTCGACGCGGCTGGTGTTTGTGCCGCCGGTCGAGACGTGCCCGGCGGACCTGAACCACGACAACCTGGTGGACGACAATGACTTTGTGCTGTTCGTGGTGGCGTACGACACGCTGGTGACGCCGGCGGGGGATTTCAACTTTGACGGCGTGACGGATGACGCCGATTTTTCGGTGTTTGTGGTGGGGTATGACACGCTGTTATGTTCGTGAGCAGAGCAGCAGGCGGAATTGTGAATCCTGTCGATATTGGTCGGCTCAGGTCGCCGCGATTCCGGCCGGTGCGGCGTCGCCCTGGGGGACTGGACTGGGCGTGCCGGGCGGGAAGGCCTCGAGGAGGACCTTGGCGTATTTCTCGCCGGCGGCTTCGAGTGTGAATTCGCGCTCGAAGAGGGCGCGGGCGTTGCGGCCCTTGCGCTTGGTCATGCCGGGGTCGGCGATCATCTCGCGGATGCCGTTGGCCAGGCCGATGGCGTTGCCGACCTTGAACCACATGCCGACGTCGTGCTCGTCGACGAGCTGGCGGAGTTCGGAGCGTTCCTCGCTGATGGCGATGATGGGGCGGCCGACGGCGAGGGAGGAGTAGAGCTTGCTGGGGAAGCTGATGCCTTCGACGCCCTTGGCGATGGTGACGAGCGAGGCGTCGCAGGCGGTGAGGGAATCGGGTAGTTTCTCGAAGGGCTGGTAGGGGAGGACGATGGTGTTCTTGAGGCCGCGCTTGGCGATCTGGTCTTCGATCCAGGCGCGCCTGCCGCCGGCGCCGACGAGGACGAGGCGGAAGTTTTCCTTTTTGAGCAGTTCGGCGGCGCCGAGGAGAGTCTCGAAGTCGTAGTAGAGGCCGAGGTTGCCCGAGTACATGAGGGTGAAGGGCTCGATGAGGCCGTGGGTCTTGGCGAAGGCGCTCTCGGCCTTGGGCTTGGCGGTGAGTTCGCGGGCGTCGGCCCAGTTGTAGATGACGTGGACGCGTGCGGGATCGAGGCCGTAGGTCTCGCAGACGAGCTTCTTGGCGCTCTCGCAGAGGACGATGGTCTGTTCGGCCTGGCGGTAGATGAGCTTGTTGACGCGGTGCCAGAAGCGCTCGATCAGGCCGCCCTTTTTGATGGTGCCGACCCAGACGGCCATGTCGGGGTATGCGTCGTGAAGGAGCTTGACGTAGCGGTGGCGGCGGACGACGCTGACGACGGCGCCGATGATGCCCAGGAAGGGCGGGTTGGTGGTGTAGAGATGGACGGTGTCGCGCCGGCTGAGGAGCAGCATGCGGAGCGTCAGGGGGACCATGAAGGTGAGGAAGTTGAGGATTCGCCCGGGGAGTTTGTCCTTGCTGAAGCGGGTGGTGATGAGGCGGCGGACGTAGACGCCGTCGCGCCATTCGCGGAGTTCGACGGGCTGCCAGGTCTCGCGCGGGCCGTAGCAGGGGCGGCAGGTATCGACCTGGACGAAGAAGCCCCGGCGGACGAGGTCGGTGGCGAGTTCATGCAGCAAGTGCCCGGTCGAGGCGACATCGGGGACGTAGAACTGGTTCAGGATCAGAACCCGGGGCTTCTTGGATTCGCGGATGGGCATGAGACGGTCGAGGGAGACCAGACGAACGGGGCGGATTGTTGGCCCGGATCGCGAAGCCGGGGGGAGCCACTGCGGAACGGTCGGGGAGGGCGCGCGGACGCCTTGACCTTGTATCGTAAGGATCGGGATCGGGGTTGACCCGATATGTGCTTCGGGGGCCATGGCCGGAGCGGATGTCCGGCGGACTGGGCGATCTTGCGTTTGGGGGCTGGTTCGGGCCGGCGCGGCCGGAATGACCGGTTTGCGGCGGATTGACGGGGCGTTATTCGACTGTGAGACGATGGCCAGACCGCTCGATGAGATCCGCGGGAAGTACGAGGGGCCGCGGCCGGCGGTTTCGGTGGTGATATTGACCAAGGACGAGGAGATCAATATCGAGGGGGCGATCGCAAGCTGCGCGTGGTCGGACGACGTACACGTGCTGGATTCGGGGTCGGGGGATCGGACTGTCGAACTGGCTCGGCGGGCTGGGGCGGGGGTGCACGTGCATCCGTTCGAGTCGTTCGGGAAGCAGCGGAACTGGGCGATCGATCACATCCCGATGAAGCACGACTGGGTATTTCACCTGGACGCGGACGAGCGTTTCACGCCGGGGCTGGTGCGGGAGATGGCGGATGTCCTCGCGAAAGGGCCGGACGCGGCGGGGTTCTTCGTTGCGAACCAGATGATTCTGGATGAGACATGGATAAAGCGGGCCAGCGGGTATCCGGCGGTGCAGATGCGGCTGTTTCACAAGGGGCGGATGCGGTTTGAGGACAAGGGGCACGGGCAGCGCGAGTTCACGAGCGGGAAGGTTGGGAGGCTCCAGACGCCGTACGTGCACTACAACTTTTCCAAGGGGCTGGACGATTGGCGGAAGCGGCACGACCGGTACAGCACGTTGGAAGCGGAGGAGATTCTGAAGGGCGCGGGAAAGGGTGCTTGGTCGCGGCTGGTGTCGGGGGATGCGATCGCGCGGCGGCGGGCGATGAAGGAACTGGCGGGGGGGCTGCCGCTGCGGGCACAACTCCGGTGGCTGCACACCGTGATTCTGAAGGGTGCGATGCTTGATGGGGCTGCGGGGATCAAGTACGCGGGGCTGCTGTATTGGTATGAGAGGGAGATTGCGAGAAAGGTCAGGATGGGCCGTGCGGGGGGCGGATCACCTGATTGAGAGTGTGCATTGGAATCCTCCCTTCTCCAACCCCTCCCCTCAGGGGAGGGGCTTCAGAAGATGCATGACCTTGCGTTTCGCTGGCGATACGATCGGACCTGTGTCTCGTGCGGGCAAGGGTCCGGCGGGAATGAAATGCAACTTCGCCGGATTCGGCAGATAGGGAGCGTTGAATGCTTGGTCGCAATGTTGCTCGTGGGGGTGCTCGTGGGGCTGTGCGCGGACTGGTGCTGGGGATGATTCTGCCGCTGTGCGCGGTGATGAGCGTGGGTGCGCCGGCGGCCCGCGCCGACGCGGACGGGGCGGTGTATCAGAAGCTTGCCGAGACGAAGAGCCCGGCGATCGTGACGATCAAGTTCGTGCTCAAGATCAGCATGGGCGGGAGCGACGAGGAGCGGGAGACGGAAGTGGCGGGCGTGATGATCGAGCCCGACGGGCTGGTGATGGGGAGCAACCTGCAGCTGGGCGGCGTGTCGGAGGCGATGCGGAGCTTCATGTCGGCGGGGATGAGCATGAGCCCCAAGGACATCAAGGTGCTGGTGGGCGACGACACCGAGGGCGTCGAGGCGAAACTGGTGGCGCGCGACAGCGAACTCGACCTGGCGTGGGTGCAGATCACCAAGAAGCCGGAGAAGCCGTACGCGGCGATTGACTTCTCGGCGGGCGGGAAGGCTGCGGTTGGCCAAACGCTGTTCAGCCTTGAGCGCCTCGGCAAGTTCTTTGACCGGACGCCGACGGTCAACGATTTCCGGGTGGGCGCGATAGTGAGCAAGCCGCGCCGATTGTTTGTGCCGAGCGCGCGGATCGGGACGGGGCTTGGGACGCCGATCTTCTCGGCGGACGGCACAGTGGTGGGCGTGACGATCCTGCAGTTGCCGAGCAAGGAGGAACTGGAAGCCGAGCAGGGGATGATGGGCGGTCAGCGCGGCGTGGGCGAGGTGATCCTGCCCGCGGATGATGTGGCGAACGCGATCAAGAAGGCGAAGGAAGCCGCGGCGAGCGGGAAGCCGGTCGATGAGACTCCTCCGGCGGCGAGCGCGGAAGAGAAGAAGGAAGAGAAGTAGCGCTCGGCTGACAGCGGTCGGCCGGTAGAGAACAGAAGAGAGAAGGCCCGCCTTTGGCGGGCTTTTTTCTTGGGAGGGTGGAGCCGCTATCGGGGAGGGTTGGGGCCTTTGCCGCATTCGGGGCAGCACTCGTACGAGTGGAGGCCGGTCCGGGAGTAGCCGCAGTTCCAGCAGCGGCCCTTGAGTGCACGTATCTTGCGATCGGTGATGATGAAAGCGGCGGGAATCAGCAGGCAAATGCTGGCGGGCACGTAGTTGTGAATGGTCTGCATGTTTCGCGAATTGGAGAACACCCATCGAATGGCCTCTGCGACGGGAATAGTGACAACCAGCACGAGCGTGCAGAAAAAGACGCAATTCCGACGGTACTTTTCGGCCAGGCCTGGCCCGCGAATTCTAAAGCGATTCTCTTCCATCGATTCCCTGCGGAAGGCGTCAAACCGAGGAAGCGGATGAGGCTGAATGGTTCTGCAGCCATTCCCACTGGCGGCGCAGCCCTTCTTCGAAGGTGGTCTTTGGCTGGTACCCGAGTTCTGCGCGGGAACGGGAGAGATCGGCCCAGGTGGCGACGACGTCGCCGGCCCGTTGGGCTGCGCGGACGATGCGCGGCGTCTTGCCGACCACTTTCGCAATAGAGGAGACCATCTCGTCGAGGGAGATCGGGTGGCTGTTGCCGAGGTTCCAGGTGCGGATGCCGCGTTGGGGGATGCGATCGAGGGCGGCGAGGATTCCGGCGACGGTGTCTTCGATGAAGGTGTAGTCGCGGCTGGTGGAGCCTTCGCCGAAGAGGGTGATCTCTTCGCCTTTGGCGATCTTGGACATGAAGAGTCGGATCGCGAGGTCGGGGCGCTGGCGCGGGCCGAAGACGGTGAAGAAGCGGAGGAGCGCGACGGGCTGCTTTGTCAGGTGGTGGTGGGTGTGAGCGATAAGTTCGCAGGCGCGCTTGGTGGCGGCGTAGGGGCTGATGGGGTGATCGACATCGTCGTCCTCGCGGAACGGGTGCGGCGCGACGCCGGGGGCGAGCGTGCCGTAGACGGAAGATGATGAGGCGATGACGATCCGATCGACCTTGAAGGCGGCGCACTGCTCGAGGAGAACGGACGTGCCGGTGACGTTGGCGTGCGCGTAGCCGGCGGGGTCGTCGATGCTGGGGCGGACGCCGGCCTTGGCGGCGAGGTGGATCAGCGAAGCGGGCCGCGCACGCTCGAAGAGCGATCGCATCGCGTCGCGGTCGGTGATGTCGGCGGCAACGAATTCGAACCTCGCGCTCGCCCGTTTGGCCGCGGATTCGACCTCTCCGAGATTGGCGCGTTTGAGCGAGGGGTTGTAGAACGGATCGAAGTTGTCGATGCCGATGACGGCGCGCCCGGCGCGAAGAAGCGCTTCGGCGGTGTGGGAGGCGATGAAACCGGCGGCGCCGGTGAGAAGGACGGGGCGGTCATGCACGGGTCAACCTTTGGGGTGCGTGCGCGCCGGATCAACCGCGTGTGCCGCGGTGAGATCAACGGAGCGCGGTCGCGTCAAGTGATTTCCCGGAACTTCACCGATTCTCCACAATGAAGCAGGGCACTATCGCTAGACAGTGCCCCGCTGGAGGAGAGAGAGATCTGATTAGTATACAGATTTATCGGTCCACACCGCAAATCTGTTCGATTTCGGGGGTCCCGGAGCTGTGGAAAACTTGGAAAACGGTTTCAATTTGTTTCTTTGTTCGTACTGTGTTTGGAAATAAAAAGCCCGCTGGAAGGCGGGCTGGTTCAGAGTTGGGTTGTTTGGTTGCGTTAATTGTTGTCGGGGGGCGGGGGCCGGCGGCGCGGCGGGTTGGGAGTTTCGCCGTTTTCGGCCGCGCGCTCGCGGAGCTTTTGGATCAGGAATCGGCGCTCTTCGGGGGTGAGGCTGTCCCATGTTTCCTTGAGGTCGGGCGGCAGCGCGTCGGGGCCGCGGGGCGGTCCCTTCTGCGCTCCGTCGGGTCCGCCCGGGCCGCGACGATCGCCCTGGTCCGGTCCGCCCTGGCCGCGCGGGCCGTTCTGGGCGCGTTCACGGAATTTCTGCATAGCTTGCTGTCGCTCTTCGGGCGTCATGTTCGCAAGACGCTCCTTGAGTTTCGGCGGCAGGTTGTCGGGATTGAAGCGTCCTTCGCCGGGGGGCGGGAGTTTGCCGTCGGCGCGAGCCTTCTCAAGTTTCCGATGGACTTCGTTCTTGGCGCGCTCGGACATGCCGCGCTCGGCCATTTCCTTCTTGATTGATTCGAGACGTTCCTGCACGATGGGCTTCTGCTCGTCGGTAAGGACGGCGAAGACCTTGGCCTGCGCGTCCTTGGGGCTCGGGGCTTGGGCGCGGAGTTCCTCGAATTTCTGGCGGGCGGCGCCGTCCTGCGGCGGGGGTGGAAGCGGCGGGCGATCGGCGTTGTTCATTTCCGGCGCGTTGTCGCCCGGCTTGGCGTCGGGGTTGCCGGCGGGCTTTCCGTCCGGTCCGGGGCGCGGTCCGCGACCGGGGCGGCCGCGATCGCCGAACTGGCCGCGCATCGCCTCGAAGTCGGCCTTGTGCTGCTCGCGGAAATCGCGCATCGACTGCTCGAACTGCTTGTTAATCTCGCGGATCTTCTGCTGCTGCTCGTCGGTGAGTCGCAGATTCTCGGGCGTGCTCTCGTCGCGGAGGGCGCCGACGGCACGCATGAATTCCATCTGCGGGATCGGCCTGTCGGCGAGGCGCTGCTTGGCGTCGCCTCCCTGGCCGTCGCCGAAGGGGCGGCGCATGCCGGGGACGCCGCCGTCCCTGACCTGCGGACCCTTGAGAACGGGGTCGGCCTGATCGGACTGCGCGAGTGCGGCCGGCGCGCCGGAGAGCAGGACGAGGGCGGCGACCGGAAAGAGTGTGCTGTTCAAGATGCCGACCCAACCACGATTGACGTTGGACATAACGCCTCCGAAAGAGAAAGACTGCTGATCCCTTACCCGCTGTATCAACGGGCGGGCGGGGGCGGCATTGCCGTGAAATGGGGAGTTGAGCCGCGAATCTGCTTGTTTTCAAAGCCGGAATTGCCGGAAATGCGGGCTGGAGGGGCGGGCGCGAATACTTCGGGGCCGGATGACGTTTCGGGGCGTCCTGCCGCCCACCCCCAACCCCCTCCCTCTGGAAGGGGGCTTCTGAAGAGGAATACATGTCGCTGACCAAGGACTTTGTGACGAGTTGTCTGACCGGAGTTCCGGACCCGGCGCGCGGGAAGGACCTGGTGAGTTCGGGAGCGCTGCGCGGGGTGAGCGCGTGCGATACGTACGCGTCGGTGAAGGTGAATCTGCCGCCGGAGGCGGGGCGGGCGGTGCAACAGCAGGTGGCGCAGATGGCCCACGCGGCGCTGGTGCGGATCGCGGAGCGCAACGGCGAGAAGGTGGATTCATTCATCGTGGAGTTCTTGGACGAGGGCGGCGCTGTCGCGCACACGGCGAAGTTCGGAGGGATGGTCTCGCCGGGCCCGGAGAAGAAGGCCGAGCCGGCGCAGGGTGAGGGTGGGCATGAGCCAATCGGCGGGTTGAAGAGATCGGGCGGGGCGCCGGGGACGCACGCGCTCCCGGGCGTGAAGAACATCATCGCGGTGGGCGCGGGCAAGGGGGGCGTGGGCAAGAGCAGCATCGCGCTGAATCTGGCGGTCGGGCTGGCGCGCCGCGGGAAGGCGGTCGGGCTGCTCGATGGAGATATTTACGGGCCGTCGATGCCGACGATGCTGGGGCTGCGCTCGCTGGAGCAGGCTGTGCTCAACGGGAAATTGCAGCCGTTCTTCGTGCACGGGGTGAAGGCGATCACGATCGGGAAGCTGGTGGAGGTGGACAAGCCCTTGATCTGGCGCGGGCCGATGGCGCACGGGGCGTTCAAGCAATTGGCGGAGCAGACGGAGTGGGGCGAGTTGGACTACCTGATCATCGACCTGCCGCCGGGAACAGGCGACGTGGCGCTCACGATGGCGCAGTCGCTGAGCCTGGCGGGCGCGGTCGTGGTGTGCACGCCTCAGAAAGTGGCGCAGGACGATGCGGTTCGCGCGGCGGGGATGTTCCGGCAACTTGGGATCGAGGTGCTGGGCGTGGTGGAGAACATGAGCTATTTCGTGGGGGACGACGGGAAGGAGTACGACATCTTCGGTCGCGGGGGGGCGGAGAAGATGGCGCAGCGGCTGAACGCGCCGTTCCTCGGGTGTGTTCCGATCACCATGGCGTTAAGGGAGAACTCGGACTCGGGCGATCCGACAGCGAACTTCGAGGGCTCGAGCGATGCCGGACGGCGGCTCAAGGACGCGCTGGAGCAGTTGGTGACGAATCTGGAATCGCAGGCGGCGCTGGCCGCGGTTCGGAGCGGGAAGGCGAAGCCGGTCTTGACGATTTCGTGAGCGGGATTGATCAGCGCGTGTCGCCGCGGCGGCGTTCGCGCTCGAGGCCGATGGCCTTGATCGCCTTGCCGAGGGCTTCGTCGAGGTTCTCATTGACAAGGAAGAGGTCGTAGACGCCGGAGGAGCGGGCCTGGACGATCTCGTCCTTGGCCTGGGAGAATCGCTTCTGGATGGCGGCCTCGTCCTCGCGCCGGCGGTGGTGCAGGCGGTCGAGGAGTGTTTCTTCGCTGGGCGGCAGGACGAAGATGGCGAAAGCGTCGGGGATTTTCAGTTTGACATTGATCGCGCCGACGACGTCGATCTCGAGGATGACGAGGCGGCCCCGCTTGAGCTGCTCGAAGACCCAGGCCTTTGGCGTGCCGTACTTCTTGCCGTAGACGCCGGCGGTCTCAAGGAATTCCTCGCGGGCCTTGGAGGCCTCGAATTCCTCGTCGCTGACGAAGTGGTAATCGACGCCCTCGACGTCGATGCCGGAGGACTTGCGGGTGGTCCAGGAGACGGAGAAGACGGCGTCGGGGATGGAGCGTTCTATGCCGCGGGTGATCGTGGTCTTGCCGACTCCGGAGGGGCCGGAGATGATGACGACCATGCCGTCGTCGGTGTCGGTGGGGAGGCGGTGTGAGGGGTGCGAGGACATGGGGCGTCTTTGGTGAGCGGCGAGTTTACGCGCGCCGGGAGCGAGCGGATTCAGGCCTGGGCGGCGCTTGCGCAGGCCTCGAGGACAGCCATGCGCACGCCGACGCCGACGGTCACCTGGCGAAGGATGACGCTGCGCGGGCCGTCGGCAACCTCGGGGTCGAGTTCGAGGCCGCGGTTGATGGGGCCGGGGTGCATGATGATGGCGTCTTTCTTCAGACGCGCGGCCCGAGTGCTGGTCATGCCGAAGAGCGCGCGGTACTCGCGGACCGAGGCTATGGCCGGGGAGTTCTTGTTTTCGCCCTCGCCCGGTGTGGGGGATTCGTGGCGCTCGAACTGAACGCGGAGCATCATGACGGCGTCGGCCTTTGGGGTCACGGCGTCGAAATCGTGGGTGACATGAACGCCGTGGCCGAGCGATTCGAGGCTCTTGGGCGCGAGGCCGGCGGGTCCGACGCAGATGACTTTGGCGCCGAGCGTGGTGAGGCCAGCGATGTTGGAACGGGCGACGCGCGAGGAAACGACATCGCCGACGATGGCGACCGTCAGGCCTGAGAGGTCGAAATCGGAAAGGCGACCCTTGGATTCGGCGAGGGTGTAGATATCGAGCAGGCCCTGGGTCGGGTGTTCGTGCTTGCCGTCGCCCGCGTTGACGACGGGGCAGGCGACGTGCTGGGCGATCAGCGCCGCGGCGCCGGCCTGGCGGGCGCGGATCACGAGCGCGTGCACGCCCATCGCCTCGACATTGCGGGCGGTGTCGATCAGTGTTTCACCCTTGGTGACGCTGGAGAAGGCGCCGAGCAGATTGGAGACGTGGGCGCGAAGGCGGTGGGCGGCGTTGGTGAAACTGGTGCGGGTGCGGGTCGAGTCTTCGAAGAAGAGGTTGGCGATCGTCGTGCCGGCGAGGGGAGAGCCGGTGACGTCGGTCGTGACATCCACGTACTTGTGCGAGGCGTGGAGGAGGGCGCGGAGGCCCTCGGCCGGGAGGCCCTGGAGGCCGATCAGGTCTTTGTGCTTCCACGTCGGAGCAGATCGACGGCGCGGTTTGGCGGTGCCGGGCATGGGCACATCGTACCCGTGCGTGCGCAGTCCATTGAATGCGAACGCCCGGACGGTCAGTTCTTTGGCGATTCGCCGGCGTCGTTGTCGGGTGGAACGACCTGCTGGGCCGAGGGCTCGGGTTCCGGCGACGGCGCGGGGGCGGAGGGCGACTTCGCGGGCTCGGAGTGGCCGTGATCGATTTCGGCCCCGGGAATCTGGAGCGGCGGAGCGTCGAGCACGCCGATCTCGTATTCGCTGGAACCGGTGACGTGCCAGGGGTCCCAGCCGCCGGAGAGGCGGATCTCGACGCCTCGATCCACATACGCGCCGCCGGTGGTGCGCGGGAGTTCAAAGACTGGGCGGACCACGTCGATGCGGGCGCGGGTGCCGCGTAGCCAGATTCGGGCGATGTGATAGACGGGGAGGCGCTTCGCGTTCTCTTCGGAGACGGGCACAGCGCCGTGGCCGATGGCCTCGGCGACGGAGTCGTAGGTTGCGGCGGACGCACCTGCGGGGAGGTTGATCGCGAAGGCCTCGCTGCTCTGGGAGGGTGGCGGGTAGCGCAGGACGGTCCAGCGGAGCGCGGCGGTCATGGCACTGCGCATGTTGTGGTTGTTGACGTCCTTGACGGCGAAGTCGTCGCCGGTGATCGGCGGATAGTTGGCGTATTCGCGGGCGCACGAGGGGAGGAGTGCGGCGGGGATGATCGCGCCGGCGAGCAGGACGACATTGAGGGCAAAGCGGGTGTTCATGGGTCTACTTTCGGTCGGTTCGGGCTTGGGGGGCCAGCGGCCGGTGGGCAATAGTGCGGGGGCGGAGGAATCGGGTCAAGGGTGAATCGGGAATGGGTCGGACTGACGAATGATGGGAGCGTGGCACGCAGAATACACAGCCCGGGACGGAAGAGGGACGCGGGTCGGAAGGCCGATTCTCCTCGGCGGTTTGTCGTGGGCGTTTCCGGGGCGTCGGGCGCGTGGTACGCGCAGCGTCTGCTCGAGATTCTGCTCGGCGCGGGGCACGAAGTTCATCTGGTCGTCAGCGATTACGGGAAGCGACTGCTCTCCGATGAGTCTGGCGTGAGGTCGATCGATCTGGCGTCGCTTTGTCCGAAGCTCGCCGCGAGGTTGAGCGCGGCGGAGCGCTCCGAAGCGGAAAAGCGCCTGATCGTGCACCCGCACAAGGACGTCGGGGCGGTCATCGCCTCCGGGAGTTTTCTTCACGACGGGATGGTGGTGATCCCATGCTCCTCGGCGAGTCTTGGCGCGATGGCGAGCGGATCGGGGAGCAATTTGTTGTGCCGCGCCGCCATGGTGACGCTGAAGGAGCGGCGGCCCTTGATCGTGTGTCACCGGGAGATGCCGCTGAGTCTGATCGATATCCGGAACCTGGAGACGCTGGCGCTGGCGGGCGCGACGATCTGCTCGCCGAACCCGGGGTTTTATCTGCTGCCCAAGACGGTGGAAGAGATTGTGGACTTCACGGTGGGGAAGGTGCTGGACCTTCTGAAGGTGGAGCACGGGCTTAAGACGAGGTGGGAGAGCGGGGCGCAACGCGGGTAGGCGGTAGCCGCGGATGAGGCCTCGCGGCTTGCGGCGCCCGAATGCGATGCGCTACTCGTCCGAATCGTTCTTCTTGAACTTCTTTTCCCACGGCTTCTTCTCGTTGAGTTCAACGGAGACTCCGCCGACGATGCGGGCGGAGGCCGGGCCGAGGGCGAGTTCGATGTCGGCCAGGAGTTGCGGCTTGAGGCCGACGCGGAGGGGTGCGGAGAGGATGGCGGTGTGAGCGAGCGTGCCGATGGCGAGCTCGACGGGGAAGGGGGTCATCGCGTGGCGGGCGAGAACGGTTTCGAGCTCGGAGTCGCGGTCGGCGCCTGCATGGGCACCATTGCTGGAACCGTTGGTTGCGGGCTTCGCGCCGTTTGTGGGTGCCGCGGCGTGCGATCGGAGGACGGCGGCGATCGATTCGAGGGCGGAGAGGCTGGTGCCGTTGAGCTTGCGCTCATCTATTAGTAGCTGCAGGCGGCCGGGGCTGAGCGGGGTGCCCTCGATGGGGACGAGGCGGTCGATGAGGACCTGAGGCTCGCCGCGGGAAAGATCGGTGCGGCCGAGGATGAAGACGATCTTGTCGGTTTCGATGAGGTGGCTGAATTTCTGGTAGCAGTCGGAGAAGGCGACGCATTCGAGTGTGCCGGTCGGGTCTTCGACGGTCACGATGGCCATCTTCTGGCCGGCGGAGCGGCCGGTCTTGACGATGAGCGTGCGGATTCCCTGGACGATGCCGGCGAGGATGACGCGGGATTCGTGCGGGGAGGTCTTGACGCTCGAGAGCGGGCCGGTGGTGAAGACGCTCGCCCAGCGCTTCCAGGCGTCCATCGGGTGGCTGGAGACGAAGAAGCCGAGGATTTCCTTTTCGAAGCGGAGGGTTTCGGCCTCGGTCCATTTGTCGGCGCGGGCGAGCGTGACCGCGGGCTTGTCGGGGCCGGCGGGCTCGGGCGCCCCGCCGAAACCGAAGAGAGCGCCCTGACCGGCGGCCTTGTCGGCGGCGATCTTCTGACCGGCGGTGATGGCCTGCTCGATGGTGGCGACCATGGCGGCACGGTTGTCGCGGCCGTGGACGCTGTCGAAGGCGCCGCATTTGATGAGAGACTCGAGGGCGGACTTCGTGATGGCGCCGGGGGGGACGCGTTCGCAGAAGTCGAAGAGCGAAGTGAAAGGTGCCGAGGTGTCGAGGTGTCGAGGTGTCGAGGGTGAAGCAGCAACCTTGCTATCGCTGCTCTTCCCTTGACACCTCGACACCTCGGCACCTTGACACCTCTCCCGAATGATCGTCTCGATCGCCTTGTCGCCGGTGCCCTTGATGGCCTTGAGGCCGAAGCGGACGTGGCCGGCGTGCGAGGTGCGGGGCTCGTTCTGGGCGAAGACGACGGCAAAGTCGGCGTTGGAGAGGTTGATGTCGGGCGGGCGGACCTCGACGCCGGTCCTGACGGTGCGGCCGACTTTCTTGGAGTCGCCGGTCGACTCGACGAAGCGGCACTTCTTGCAGTCTTCGAGGTAGCTGATCCAGTCGCTGGCCTTCTGCGCTTGGCTCTCGAAGGTGAGGAACGCGGCCATGTACTGATTTGGGAAGTAGGTCTTCAGGTACGCGGTCTGGTAGGCGACGATGGCGTAACCGGTTGAATGGCTCTTGTTGAAGCCGTAGCCGGCGAATTTCAGGATGAGATCGAAGAGGTCTTGCGCTTGTTGCTTGGTGAGGCCCTGCTTCTGCGCGCCCTCGATGAACTTGGGGCGCTCCTTGTCGATCTTGTCGTGCTTTTTCTTTGAGATGTTCTTGATGAGCGTGTACGCGTCGCGGAGCTTGATCCCTCCGAGGCCGTGCACGATCTGCATGACCTGTTCCTGGTAGACCATGACGCCGTAGGTCTCGGCGGTGTAGCGGTCGACGATCTCGTGCACCTTGGGGACCTGCTCGGTGCCGTGCTTGCGCCGGTTGTAGTCGGGGATGAGATCCATCGGGCCCGGGCGGAAGAGGGCGTTGGCGGCGATCAGGTCTTCGAGCCGGTCCGGCTTCATCTCGACGAGCAGGCGACGCATGCCGGGGGATTCGAACTGGAAGACGCCGGTGGTTTCGCCTCTGCGGAAGAGTTCGAAGACGGTCTGATCGTCGAAGGAGAGACGGTCGAGGTCCAGCGGGTGCGGGCCGCCGTCGCCTTGCTTGCGGCCGACGGCCTCGAAGATGGCTTTTTCGTCTAGCCCTTCGCGGACAAGCATCTGGGCCCGCGCGACGATCGAGATCGTGCGTAGGCCCAGGAAGTCCATCTTGAGGAGGCCCATCTTCTCGCAGGTGGGGCCGTCCCACTGCGTGACGATCTCGTGCTCTTCGGCCTGGGGCTGCTTGAAGAGGGGCACGATCTCGTTCAGCGGGCGGGTGGAGACGATGACGCCCGCGGCGTGCACACTGGCGTGTCGGGCCTGACCCTCGAGGGTGCGGGCGTTGTCGAGCAGGCGGGCGATGCGCTGGTCGTTCTCGTAGAGCTTGCGGAGGTCGGGCTCTTTCTCGAGGGCATCTTCGATCGTGATATTGAGTTGCTCAGGGATGAGCTTGGCAATCTTGTCGACTTCGGACAAGGGCAGGTTGAATACGCGCCCGACATCGCGCACCGCGGCACGCGCTTTCATCGTTCCGAAGGTGATGATCTGTGCGACGTGGCCGTACTTCCTGCGGACGTAATTGATGACCGAGGCACGCCCGTCCTGGCAGAGGTCGATATCGATATCGGGATATTCGCTGCGATCCGGATCGGTAAAGCGCTCGAAGAGCAGGCCGTAGCGGACGGGGCAGGCGTTGGAGAGGCCGAGCACATAGCCGACCATCGTGCCGACGCCCGAGCCGCGGGCGAGCGCGGGGATGTTGTTGAGCCGGCCCCAGTTGACGAAATCCCAGACGATCAGGAAGTAGGCGGCGATGTTCTTGTCGCAGAGAATCTTCAGTTCGCGTTCGAGGCGAGTCTGCTTTTCAGCGCGGTCGGGTTGAGAGGCATCCGGGCCGTAGCGCCATGTGAAGCCGGCGTCGGACAGGAGGCGGAGGGCGGCATCGCAATCCTTCTTGGACTGGGCAATCTCGTCGGGAGTGGGCTGGGTGGCGAAGGGCTGGAGTTCAAACTTGGAGCAGAAGTCGCGGTACCAGGCGGAGAGATCGCCGGCGTACTTCTTGTCGTCGTGCCTTGGGAGGTCCTTCTTGGCGGGGACCTTGATCTTCACCATCGGGGCGTGATTCGCGCCCAAGGGAAGTTCGACGTTGCAGCGCTCGGCGATGGCGACGGTGTTGTCGCAGGCCACTTTGCCGACGACGCCGTACTGGTCGAAGAGTTCGCGCATCTCGCGGGGGCTCTTGACGTAGAGCTCCTCGGGGTAGCGCATGCGGTCGGTGTCGTTCTTGTTCTTGGCGGTGGAGATACAAACAAGCGTGTCGTGGGCGTCGTGGTCCTCGGCCTTCAAGAAATGGGCGTCGTTGTCGCAGACGAGTTGGAGTTTGAGTTCCTGCGCGAGCTTGATCAGGTGCTTGTTGATCGAGTTCTGCTCGCGGACGTGGTGTTGAAGCTCGACGAAGAAATTCTGGAGGCCGAACACCTTGGCGTGCCACTCGGCGCTCTCGACGGCGAGGTCCCAGAACTTGCGGTCGCCGGATCGCTCGAAATCCAGGAGGTGTTCGCCGATCTCGCTGCCCAGGTGGCCGTTGATGGCGATCAGGCCTTCGGAGTGCTTCGCCAGCAATTCGCGATCGATGCGGGGCTTGTAGTAGAAGCCGGTGAGGTAAGCCTCGGAGCAGAGAACGAGGAGGTTCTTCCAGCCGGTGAGATTCTCGGCGAGCAGGACGAGGTGGTAGCCGCCCTCGCCGCCGCCGGAGTAGGTGCGGTCGGTGCGGGGCTTGCCGGGAGGCGTGACGTAGGCCTCGACGCCGAGGATGGGCTTGATGCCCTTGTCCCTGCACGCGGCGTAGAAGGCGACATGGCCGAAGATGTTGCCGTGGTCGGTGATGCCGACGCTGGTCATGCCGAGTTCGGCGACGCGCTTGACCAGTTTGTCGATGCGGTTGCCGCCGTCGAGCAGGGAGTATTCGGTGTGAAGATGGAGGTGCGCGAACTGCTGCTCGCGGGGGAGGGCCGGATTCGCGGGCTTCGAGTTGGCGGGGGCGTCCGTTCCCATCGCCGACAGGATACCCCGCGCTGGCGCGGAGCCGCCGCCCCGCAACCGACATTGTGAAAATCGGCCTCAGGGGCAGAGCAATTCGTTGTACGCCGCCAGGAAGATCACGAAATCCGCGTCGTCCACGACTTGATCGGCGTTCAGATCGGCCGGGCAGCCGGCGGGCATGGTCGGGTCGGCGCAATCGAGGATGTTGTACGCGGCGACGAAGATGACGAAGTCGGCATCTTCCACGATGCCGTCGTGATTGAGATCGGCCGGGCAGGCCGAGCCGAGGCGGACCAGCCAGGCCTCGCTCACGCCGTTGTGCGTGCCGGAGCCGCAGATCGCCGAGCCGTCGGCGCTGATGCCGCTGGCAAGGGTCAGGTTCCAGCCGGTGAGATCGACGCCCTTGGTGGGCAGGTAGGTGTTGAGGTTGACCATGCCGAGCGCGGCGGTCCAAAGAAAGGCGCTGTTGCCCGCGCCGCTGGAGTTGCTGAAGCCGACGACCGTGTTCCCGTCGGCGGTCACGGCGTTTGCAAAGGAGGCATTTCCTCCCGGGAGCACGCCGAGGCTCACCATCCCCGGCCCGTCGGTCCAACGGAACGCGCGGGTGCCTCCGGTCGAGCCGCTGCGCCCGACAATGACCGAGCCATCTGGCGTGCACGCGGCGGCGCCGGATGTCGTACCTCCATCGAGCACGCCGAGGCTGACCATGCCGGCGCTGGTCCAGCGGAAGGCGCGGGAGCCGGAGGAGGAATCGCTCGACCCGACGATGACCGAGCCGTCGGCGTTGGTCGCGGCGGCGCCCGAGAACGCTCCGCCCGTGAGCGTGCCGATACTGACCATGCCGGGCCCGCTCGTCCAACGGAAGCCCTTGGAGACTCCGCCGGTGGTGTTGCCGCTGCCGACGACAACGAGGCCGTCGCCGCTGACTCCGGTGCTTGATGATGCGGTTCCGTCGGTCAGGACTCCGAGACTGACCATGCCGGTCCCGCTGGTCCAGCGGTAGGCTCTTGGCCCTTCGGTCGCGGAACTTTGGCCGACGATGACCGAGCCGTCGGCGTTGATGGCGACGCCGGAGGAAGAAGTGCCGCCCGAAAGAACTCCCAGGCTGACCATTCCGGTGCCGGCGGTCCAGCGATAGCCGCGAAAGCCGCTGGATGAGCCGGACTGACCGGCGACCGTGGTTCCGTCTGAGCTGATTGCCGAAGCGCCCGACGAGGCCCCGCCGGAAAGGATTCCAAGACCGGTGATGGTCGAGCCGGCGCTGGCGATGGCGGCGACGAGTGTGCAGCCGGTCAGTGCCGCCAACCACGCCACGGAGTGATACGAAGACTGGTTCAAACAATGACTGGTGGTACGCATGGGTGCTCACTTTCAACGAAAACCAGATGCAGAATCCCCGGGGGCCAAACCCGCGCGGCCGGCCGTAAGCTATCCAGCCTAATCAACTTACAACTTGACTGCAAGGAGAATCTGGCGGGGATTCGCCAGCCGCCGCCGGCCGAGGCATTTCCTCGGATGGCGGCGGTCTCCTGAGCACCTCGATGTCGAAACGAGCGGCGCTACATACAGAGCAATTCGTTGTACGCGGCGACGAAAATCACAAAGTCGTTGTCGTCCACAACTCCGTCGTCGTTGAGGTCGGACCAGGGGCTCGCCGGAGGAACGACGAGCTCGTTGTAGTCGCGGGCGAAGACCACAAAGTCGGCATCGTCCACAAGCCCGTCGCCATTGAGGTCCGCCTCGCACCGAACGCCGCCCTTCGCCTCGATCGCGAAGATGTCTGGCCAGGGCATGGTGCCGCTGCTGGAAAAGGATGCCGTGAGCTCGATGAGGTCAATCACGGTGCCCCCGGTCGCAAAGGCGATTCGGCGCGGGCCCGGCGCATTCATGATCTGGTTGCAGGAGCGGGAAAAGACCGGGTACGAAGCGTGCGTGACATCGAGCTCGCCCTCAAAGACCAGCGAATCCGGGTCGAGCCTGATACCCCGGATCGTCCCCTCGAGCAGCGTGAACAGGCCATTCACGACTGAGAACGGAACGTCTCCGAACGTGTGTGCGGTGCCCGACATTCCCGTGTAGGGCATCGGCGGGATGATCAGCTCGGCACCGACCGCCTGATCTTCCGACGGGCGGTAGGTGTGGCGTCCTTCGCTGTCCCGCATCATCGCGATGTCCGGGTGCACCGGCGGACCCGCCGTGACAACCATCGTGTTCTCGTTGACGCGCAGGGTCATGGTCGCCGCGTCGAACGAGTACACAACGCCACCCCGCAGCCACGGGGCTCCGTACGGCACCATGCTTGGCGGCATCGGCACGATCATCGGGTCATCCGCGACCATGACCGCCTCGCCGGTGGGGCGCAATACGCCGTGCGACGAAGCAAAGAAGAGAATCGGGGATCGCCCGTGATGCACCGCGTTGACGTACTTGCCCTCCCAGTACATGTCGATCACGCCGCCGATGCCCATCGGGCTGAGCTTGCCGTTGGGGACACTGCCATATTCATTGAGTGAGGCGACATTGAGCCCCGTCGGCAGCCCGGGTCCCAAGTCGAACGACCCGATTGTCTGAGCGAAAGAAGTAATCGAGACGTTGAATGTTCCCGGAGGCCCGAGCGCCGGCGTGAACATCGCCGAGGCGCCCCCGGACATGACCGCGATGTACGGCGCGCTCACCCCCGCGAACGGCGGTACGACCAGCGCCACCATCGGCCCGGGCGGCGCATCGCCCGGAATGTCCGCGAGTCCGTCCAGAGCGAGCGTGAACGAGTTCGGTCCCGGAAGCAGGAGCGGCCCCGTCGGAAGGTACCGTGCGTAGAACGGGTCCCATCCGTCTTCCTCCTTCTGCTTTTCTTTCTGGGTTCGGTGCAACTTGATGAGTGCCACCTTGCTTTTCATTGCCTCAATGGCTTTGAGCCGGCGAAGCAATTCGTTGTACGCCGGCCCCGGCGGGGTCGAAGCCATCTGCAGCCGGATCTGGCGCTCCATCTGATCGAACCAGATCTCGAGCTTGGCGATGGCGATCTTGTCCGCGCTCTCCACAGCCGTGACCAGCGGACCGAGCACCTCTGGAATCGGCGCATGCACCGCTTCGTTGAGGATCGAGACCGCGATATCGATGAGCGACGGTCCATCCGCCCGTGCGTGGTAACCGAGGCAGGCCGAGACAACCAGAGCGGCAATTAGACGCTTCATCGGTTTTCTCCCTAAAACGGGGTCTCATAAGGATCGGCAAAACCGGGTCCGATTGCAAGAGGCTTCTGTTGATTTATTACATCGGAAAAGCGGTTCCTAAGCCGGCGGCAGGCACTGGGGTGAACTCCCCGGTCGCATTTAGGATCGCCAAACGCGATTTTGCCCTTCCAGGCCGGGACACCGCCGGCCTTGGCCGGTGGCACGTCCGTAAACACGCCGGCTGACTCAGGCAAGGTCCGAGGCTCGCTCGCACAGATCGCATAGTCCGTCCAGCAGCCCCGCGCGCGGGCTCGTTCCGCCCCCATTGCGTGCTTTCCGCCGAGTTCGACGGCATGGTTGACGTGTGGAGCGAATCCGTTGCTCCGCCGACGCCGCCACGGAATTGGCCGCAAGCAGCACTCAAGGAGAGAGAAACATGAAGATCAGCCGCATTGCTATCGCTACGGGTATGTGTGGGATTGCCGGCGCCGCCTTCGCCGGTCCGAACGTCAGCGTGAAATACCTGGGCACGGGCGCCGGCCAGACGGTGACCATGACCCTCAACGGCAACTCGACCAACGTCTTCGCCGGCCAGCTCAAGCACAACCTGAGCAACGCCCAGGGCGGGTACGGCTGGATCAACGGCGACCACCTGACCTATTGCACCGACCTGACGCAGTACGTCACGAGCTCGACCAAGACCTACACCATCGAAAACATCGAGAACATGCCGGGCAATTCGCCCATGGGCGTCACCAAGGCCGACGCGATCCGCGGGCTCTTTGCCGCGGCGAACGGCGCCCAGGCCGCCGCGAACGCCTCGGCCGATTACGCCACCGCGTTCCAGCTCGCGGTCTGGGAGATCGTGACCGACGGCGCCGGCGCCTCGATCACCGCCAGCAGCTTCACGAGCGGCAACTTCAAGGCCAAGAAGACCAACGGCAATGCCCTCTCGGGCAACGTCGTGAGCATCGCCGCCAACCTCTACAGCAGCGCCGTGCTCTTCGTGCAGGCCCACAGCTCGACCGACCAGATCATCGGCGTCGCCAGCAACAGCTACCAGGATCAGCTCATCCAGGTCCCCACGCCGGGCGCCGCGGCCCTCGCGGGAATCGGCGGGCTGCTCATCGCCGGCCGCCGCCGCCGGTCGGTGTAAGAACAGACCTCCTTGAGAGTGCACGCATTCCACGCCGGCCGAAGGGCCGGCGTGGAGTTTTTTTGAATCACGATCGCGGGAGGCGTTGGCCCTCGCGTGAACGGCCGATTTGCTCAGGTCGCGATCGCGACTTCGGTGGGGGTGGGGGTCGGCCGCGCGATCATGCACCATGCCGCGATCGCGAAGCCGGTAAAGTCAAACCCGAGGGCGATGCGCGGGGCGAGGGAGCCGAACTTTGGTTCGAGAAGCTTGATCGGGATGGCAAGAAGTACGATGATTCCGCCGATGCGCCACGGAGCGCGGAGAAAGCACATCGCGGCGCCGAGGAAACCCAGCCCGACCCAGGAGTTGTTGGCGATCTTGTAGAAAACGAGGTTCACGAAAGGCTGCTCGCGGAGCTTTGAAGCAACTTCGGCGCCCGCGCCGGGCGTTGGGGCTTGTGCGGCGGCGAGCATCGCGAAATCAAGCGCGAACTGACCGACGCCCAGAGCGCCGGCGAGGAATGTAAGCACAAGGCCGATATTGGTGAGCCACGGCGAGCGCGGGCGAAGGGCGCGGGCGAGAGCGATCGCGGCGGGGATCAGCGCCACCAGGCCGATGGTCATGATCTGATGCGAGAGGTTCCACGCTGCGGACTCGGCGCGGACACGCTCGAAGAAGTTGCCCGGGGCGACGGCGACTGGATACATAATGATGCGCCCGACGAAGAGCGCGCCGAAGGCGAGAATGATGACTGCGGCACCGAGATAGTTGGCGATTCGTGCTTGCAAGATGGGGGCTCCACTGGTGCCGGATCTATGAGGGGTTTGCGACGGGTATATGGGAAAGCGGAAGGGCGGTTTCAGGCCCAGACATTTCGAATTCAATATTCAAACCGCCCACTCTCCCGACCCCGCTCATCGAGAAGGGGGGTGCGGGTCCAGAGGACAACCTGTGTCACGCCATTGCTAGTCGCAGAGGATGGCGTAATAGGCAATGACAAAGTCGGTGAAATCGGAGTCGTCCACGACGGTGTCGTGATTGAGATCGGCCGGGCAACCGGCGGGCATCGCCGGATCGGCGCAGTCCATCAGGTCGTAACCGGAGGCGAAGACTTCAAAGTCGCCGTCGTCGACGATCGTGTTGCCGGTGAGGTCGCTCGCGCAGCCCCGGACGATCTGGGTCGCGGACTGTGCGGAGCTGCCGCAGTTGTTTGTGAAGACGACGGCATAGGTGCCGGTGTCGGACGGTTGAGCTCCGGCGATTGTGAGAGTGGCGGCATCGCCGTGAGTGGGTGAACCGAAGACGCCTGAGGAACCGGAAACGGCACCACCGCCGATCGACGCTCCGCCCGGGCCGTTTGAAAGTCCGACGCCGTTGCGCTTCCATTGATAGGAGACGGCGGGGAATCCATCCGCGGGCGCGGCGGTGAGGGTGAGCTGCTCGCCCTTGTTCACGGTTTGGCCGCGGGGTGTTGAAATAAAGTATGGCGCCGGGCTTTCCGACCAGCGTGCCCAGTAGGCGGAGACGTTGCCGTCTACGACCGTGAATTGTCCCCCGGCGAAGAGATCTCCGTTGAGGAGTGGCGTCAGCGAAAGAACGGCGCCGTTGAAGCCGGAACTCATCGGCACCCATTCCGATCCATTCCAGCGTACCAAGTAGTCGGCAGCTGCGCCATCGCGCGTGGTGAAGTTTCCGCCCGCGACCAAGTCGCCATCTGCCCGCACCGCCAGGCTGAGGACCATCGCCCAGAGATTGAATCCCGAGCCCATTGGGAGCCAATTCGAGCCATCCCACCGCGCAACAAAGTCTGCGGGCTGCCCGCCGGCGGTTTCAAACCTGCCGCCGACGGCGAGATCGCCGTTGGGCAACAACACAAGCGATGCGGCGGTCGCGTAGGGACTCAGCCCGAGGCCGAGGGGGAACCATGTGGTCCCGTCCCAGCGCGCGATGCTATTGGCGGATTTACCGCCGGCGGTGGAGAAGTTTCCACCGGCAACGAGGTCGCCGCCGGGCAAGACGAGGAGTGCGCGTACTTCACCAAAGTAATCGTCGATGCCGGAACCCAGGCCCCGCCACTCTTCCCCATTCCATTGTGCAATCCTTTGGACGCGGTTCGGCCCGGAAGACCCGAACCATCCGGCCGCAACCAGCTTGCCCCCGGGAAGAACCGCCAGTGCATTCACAAAGGAGCTGAAGCCCGCGCCGATCGCAGTCCATTCATTTCCGTTCCATCGCGCGACGTAATTAACCGTCGCCTCGCCGGCTTTGGTGAATTGACCTCCGGCGATGATCTCTCCGTTCGGCAGCACCGCCAGCGCGTGAACCAGGCCGTTCAACCCGGACCCCATTGCGGACCACGTGGTCCCGTCCCACACGGCGACGTGCTGGGCGTTGCGGCCGCCAATCTGATCAAAGTAGCCGCCGGCCACGAGGCGACCGTCGGGCAACACGACCGAGCATTGCACCTGGGAGTTTGTCCCCGATCCAAACGCCGTCCAGGTCTCGCCATCCCATTTCGCGACGGAACTTGCGGGGGTTCCCATGACCCGCGTGAACTGCCCCGTGCAGATGATTCCGCCCGACGGGAGCGCCAGCATCGAGCTGACGCCGCCGTACATGCTCACGTCAAGCTTGTTCCATGCCTCGCCGTCGAGGCGCGCAAAGCTGATCGCGTCCTGCGGCCATGGCCGTACGAAATTGCCGAAGGCCATCACGGACCCGTCGGAGAGTCGCACGAGATTGCTGATCTGATCTTCGTCGTTGATTCCGATATCGACCGCGGCCCAGGCCTGCCCGTCCCATTTGGCGACGTTGCGCGCCGGCGCGCCGCCCGCGATGCTGAACGTGCCGCCGACGAGAACTTCGCCGCTCGGAGTTGCGAGAATGGTCGAAACAAAGATTGGTGCGTCCGGAGCTCCAGAAATGCCGTCCCCGAGCGGTTTCCAGGACGTTCCGTCCCAGCGTGCGATGTTTTTCGCCGGCGTATCCCCGATGAACTGGAAGTGTCCCCCGGCGATCAGGTCGCCGCTGGGAATCACGGCCATCGTGCGGACTCTTCCCTCGGTTCCCGAACCCAGAGAGGACCACGACGTCCCGTCCCACCGGGCGATGCTCGTGGAGGCAACGCCGCCGATCTGATAGAAGTCGCCGCAGGCGATGAGATCTCCGTTGGGCATGGTGAGCAGTTCTTGGATGATGTTGTCCGCGTTGGCGACCATCCGCGACCAGGCGGTCCCGTTCCAGCGTGAAATCGCGCCCGGGATCATCTCGTCGCCTTCGGCCACAAATTCCGACGTGACGAGATCGCCGTTGCCAGCGACGGTCATCGCGGTGACGAACCCGCCCGGACCATCGCCAAGGGCGACCCAGGTATGGCCATCCCACATCGCAATATTCGAGACCCGGGTCTTGCCCGCGGCGGAGAATTGTCCGGCGACCACCAGTCGCGCTGGTAAGGGGCCGGGGCCATCTGGGTCCCACAAGACCGACGACATGACATAGCCGTCAATTCCTGCCGGGCCATCCCCCGCCAGCCAGCGCGGCTCGCACTGAGACAGTGCACGGTGGGGCGAAAAGAATGCCGCGGAGAGCGAGATCGCAACGCCAAAGAACAAGCCATTTCGCATGGCCTCTTCATCGGGAATTGGCTCATCCGTGGCGCACTTGCGGGTCTTCGCGCCGGGCCCAGATCAGGATCGCCGCGAACGGGAACCACCAGAGAAAGTCGTTGGGAATCCCCGCGATCACGAACGCGACGGGGACGTTTTTCTGGATGAAGCAGCCTGCGAGCGAGCCGGAGAAAGCGAGCACCTTGCTCGCAAGGCCCAATCCGATGAGGACGCGGTGGCGCGCCGGGTCGCGCGAAGCGACCCAGTAGCCGACGCCGAAGAGAGCGACGAAGAGGCCGGTGCCGGTCCAGAGGAACTCGTAGTTGGGGCGGGGAAGTTTGAGCCAGTCCCACCAGGCGTTGGGTGCTCCCATCATGAAGAGGCCCCAGGCGAGGTTGTAGAGGGCGGCAAAGCGGAGCGTGGCGTTGATCCAGGCGGGGGTTTTCCGGGTCATGACCATGCCAATTGTTTGCGGCGGGCGAATGGCCGGAACCCGGGTGGGGGTGGCACGAATAGCCCTTTGGCCGCGTCTTTGCGCCGGATTCCCGGCGTGCGGCATGCGTTCATGGCGAGGGGAACAGGGCAACGGGAAGGCGGACGCGATGGGGCGTTTGGGTGATGCCTTGGTTGGAGTGTGCCGCGGCGGGCGGCCAGGGGTTGTTGTCTGCGCGTTTGTTGGGGCGGGGATTGCTTCGCAACCGGCGATGGCGCAGTGCGATGGGCAGTGGCTTCCCGGCGATGGGCTGCCGGGCACAAACGGACCTGTGTATGCGATGACGTACTGGGATCCCGACGGGCCCGGGTCGCTCGCCCCGCGCCTCGTGCTCGGAGGATCATTTACGGTCGCGGGAACGGTCGCCGCGGCGAACATTGTCATGTGGGACGGTGAAAACTGGTTTCCTTTTGGGAGCGGGGTTGCCGACCCATCCGGATCTCCCTTGGTGTCAAGCTTCGCGACGGCGTCCAATGGCGACCTGATCGCGGCCGGACTGTTCGCGACGGCCGGAGGCGTCACGGTCAACCACATTGCACGCTGGGATGGGACAAAGTGGTCGGCGCTGGGCGAGGGAGCTGGCAGCCGCTGCTACGCAGTCGTTGCTTTGCCGAACGGGGAGATCATCGCGGCAGACGGAACACCGAATCGATTCATCTCGCGATGGACCGGTACGCAGTGGGTCTCGCTTGGAAGCGGGATGAACGGAAACATCTTCACACTCGCCGCATTGCCCGACGGCTCGTTCGTGGCGGGCGGAAAATTCTCAGCGGCCGGTGGGCACCCGATCGCGAGGCTGGCCCGCTGGGACGGCACCGACTGGGTCGGTATCGGGGATGGCTTTGTCCCGCTCCAGACTTCGTTCACAGACTCGGTATTGGCAACCGCCACCGGAGAGATCTTCGCATCGGGCTTCCTCCAGATTCCCGGTGATTCGGCGACGTCGACGATCGCCCATTGGGACGGGATGAAGTGGAGTTCGCTCGGTCATCGCAGCTCCGTTCCAGCAGTATCGCCGGGACACCTCGCGCTGGCACGCAACGGGGACTTGCTGTCGGCGGACGGATACTCGGTAAACCGGTGGAACGGCACTGCGTGGAATGACTTCGGTCTCTTGCGCAAGTACGACGGCGAGTCTGCGAGCGTGGTGACCGAGAGCCCGGACGGGGATCTTGTTGTCGGAGGATCTCTTCTTTTGACCAACGTGCTTTCGTTGAAGGGCGATACATGGAAGCCGCTCGGGCGCGGGATCGGCGGGTGGACTCCCACGGCAGGCCAGCCTGGCATAAACACGCTGTGCCCGCTTCCCGATGGCCGAGTCATAGCGGGAGGCTCCTTTGCTTATGCCGGCGGGGAGAGCGTGAACAGCATCGCGATCTGGGACGGTCGCAGGTGGAGCCCGATGGGCGCCGGCGTGCATGGGACTCAGATCACTTCCATTTTCGGGACGTCCGTGAACGCGATCGCCCGCCTGCCGAACGGCGACATCGTAATTTGCGGAAAATTTGTTTACGCCGGCGATCAGGTCGCCCGCGGCGTGGCCCGTTGGGATGGCCATGGCTGGCGGGCGATGACGACTCAGAATTTCTTTGGGCAGTTCTCATCCATTTCAGTCCTGCCGAACGGACATCCGGTGTTCGGCGGTCAGTCAATCTACGAGTGGGATGGCGCATCGTTCATCAAGATCGAAAACGTCGGCCTGGTCATGCCGCTCTACGCGCTGGCGAACGGTTGGGGCGGAACGCTCGTGGCTGGTGACTTGAGTCGGCTCAAGGCCCGATACAGCGACACGTGGGCGCCGATTCCCGACCAGTACAACCTTTTTCACATTGGCATTGGGCCTGTTTCCAGCCTGCTCTTTGGGCGTTCCGGCGATCTATATGCAGGTGCAAACTCGCTTGAGTGGGAGCTCAACCTCATCCAGCCGCAGCCATACGCATCGGTCGCACGCCACGACGGTCTCGCGTGGAAACCGCTTCCTTTCAAAGTGAGTCCTTATATCACTTCTCCCGCTATTCGTGGAATGGCTGAATACGGCGACGGGCTGGCCATCGTCGGAGGCTTTAGCGCGTGCTATGTCTTTGATGGCCACCTGTTCCCCCCAACACCCTTGCCGGCAAACAACATCATCCGCTGCGATGGCGCGGGCTGCTTGCCGTGGTCGACCGGCACGAACGCGCCCATCAACGCTGTGGCGGCATTGCCGAACGGCGAACTTGTCGTCGGAGGTTCGTTCACCACCACGGCTTCCGATCCCGGCCGTCCGTACTTCGCACGCTGGACCGACAAGCCGGTGCCCCCTGTGTCGCTCTCGCCGCGCCCCAGCACGGTAAACGCCGGAGAGACCCTGGCGCTCCACGCCGCGCCCACCGACGGGTACAGCGGCGTTTCCTATCGCTGGACGCGCAACGGCGTTGATCTCTTCGACGGGCCCGGCGGCGCTTCCAATGGCGGCGGAACAGTGAGCGGTGCCTCAGGCGTGCTCGGCTCGCCCACACGCAACGATTTGCTGACCCTCACGATTTCGGGCGCGCGGCCGTCGGATACGGGCGAATACGCCGTGACCTTTGCAAACACCTGCGGCACTTCTTCGGCCTCGGCCTCAGAAGTCGTCCGCGGCTGCCCCTGCGATCTCGACGGGAACGATCTCGTGGACGACGGCGACTTCTCCGTCTTCACCATCGCCTACGACACGCTCGACTGCGCCGACCCGGCCATGAGCCCGGGCTGCCCGGCAGACCTCAACGGCGACGGCTTCGTGGATGATGCGGACTTTCAGGTCTTTGTCGGCGCGTATCACGGGATGGTTTGTTCGTAAACCGGCCGCGGCGGGGAGATGTCTTCATCGAGCGCCATCGGTTGAATTCGTGGGCTCTTGGGTATCGATGTGGTTCACCGGCGGCTCGGCGCAGAAGCCGGTGGCGTACTGAACGGTAAACACGACGAAATCGAGATCATCGACGATGCGGTCGTTGTTGAAATCGCCGACGCAGCCTTCGCCCGCCCGCGCGGCGGGGCAGAGCATCTCGTCGTAGGCGGGAACAAACAGTGCGAAATCGGCGTCGTCCACGAAGCCGTTGCGATCGAAGTCCGCACAAGCGGGCACGGGGCAGGAGCAGAGGCCGATCGAGCCGACGGCAAAGGAACCGGTGATCGAGAATTCGCCGCCGGCGTAAAGCTCACCGCCTGCGCCGATGTTCGGATCGGCAAAGAGCGCGTCGATTTCGGAGTTGACTCCGTTGTCAACGGGCGACCATGCGGTGCCATCCCAGCGGGCGATCCGGGAGAGCGACTTGCCTCCCAGTGTCTTGAAGCTGCCCGCGGCGAGGATGTCGAAACCGCCCGTCGTGTTTCGCAGGCTCGCGAGTGCGATGACCACGCCGGCGCGGCCCTGATTCGTCCCGAGGGCCGACCACTGGCCGCCGCTCCATCGCGCGATGCCAGACGCGGAGAGGCCGATGTTCGGTCCGCCGTTGACGGTCATGAACGCACCTCCGGCGTAAAGGTCGTAGCCGCCGGCTTGAGATGGGACTGCCTGGAGCGAAGTTACAACGTTCAAGAGCGGACAGAGCCAGCAGTAGCCCTTCCACGACCAGTCGCCGATGCCCGTGTCGAGCGGACTCCAGCCCAAGCCGTCCCAGAGCGCGATCGAGTTGACGACGGTGGAACCCGCGGACTCAAACGCGCCGGCCGCGTAGAGGTCTGTGCCGCCGGAGAGGGAGGGTGCGGTCGCGAGCGCGAGCACGCACGACGAGAATCCCGGGGCGGAAGGCGTGGTGAATCCGGGTCCGAGGGCGGACCAGGTGGCGCCGTCCCAGCGTGCGATGTGGTTGACGGTCGTGCCGCCGGCCTTTGTAAAGAAGCCGCCGGCGATGAGATCGGTGCCCCCGGACGCGTTGGGAAGCGTGCACAGGGCGCGCACCGTTCCGTCCATGCCCGAGCCGAGAGGATACCAGGCGGCGCCGTCCCATCGCGCGATGCACGAGGCGGGCGCGCCTCCGGCGAGCGTGAAGTCGCCGCCGGCGTACAGGTCGGTCCCACCCGACGCGTTGGGGACGGGAAGAAGACACCAGACCGGCCCGTTCACTCCGGCGCCGATCGCATTCCACGCAGCGCCGTCGAACGACGCCAGGCAGGCGGTGCCCGGGCCGTTGCGCTCAGTGAACATACCCCCGACAACGGTCTGCCAACTGCTGGAAGAATCTCGCACCCGGGTGATGGCGCGGATGACGCCGCTGAATCCCTTCCCGAGCGGCTGCCAAGCGCCAGAACGGAGCCTCGCAATGTTCTTGACCGGCTCTCCCGGCATCGAGGTAATAACCGAACCTCCCGCGTAGAGGTCAATGGCGGCGCTGGGGTTTGCGACTGATGCGAGCGCGAGGACGGTGCCACTGGCAAAGGCGCCCAGCGGGCTCCATGTGACGCCGCTCAGGCGCGCGACGCGGCCGGTTGCCTTCGCGTTCACCGCAGAGAAGGAACCGCCCGCGACAAGGTCGAGCCCTCCGGTCGTGTTTGGCGTCGTGATGAGAGCCGTCACAATCCCATTGAACACGTCGGGGAGTGGCGTAGTCTTGGACCCGTCCCACCGGACGATCTTCGGGACTTTGCTCCAGAAAAAGAGTTTGGCCGAAAGCGTAAAGTCGCCGGCCATGTACAGATCGAACCCCCCCGAGGGTTTCGAAACAACGGCCATTGACCTGATGTCGTTCTTGTCGTTGCTGCCAGACGGAATGAGCCGGTTAAAGCCGTCAATGGGAACATACTTGGAGCCGTCCCAGCACTCCACCCCGTAGCTGCTCGTCGCGGCGAAGCCGGTAACTAGATACCACCCGCCGGCAGGCTTTGGAACGACGGCGAGGCAGTTGTACCAGAATGGCCACGGAACGAATGAAGGGTGGGCGTTCCATTTCGTTCCATCCCATCGCGCGATGTTGGGGCTCGAAACACTCCCTGCAGTGGTGAACCCTCCAGCAGCGATCAAATCGGCTCCGCCCGAAGCGTTCGGAAGCAGAGCGATCGCGTTCACATTTCCGTTGATCCCTGAACCATAAACAGACCAGGAAGATCCGTCCCAGCGGGCGATGCTCGCGGCAGGAACGCCGCCGACGGTCGTGAAATTGCCACCGACGATCAGATCATTCCCCCCGCTCGCGTTGGGAACCAAGAGCAGGCAGTGGACGGGCCCGTTGGCGCCGCCTGCGAATTCGGTCCAATTTCCGGTTGCGGCGTCGAGGGCGGCAAGCCGGGAGGCGCGGACGTCATCAACAACCCTGAACAGGCCGCCGACGACGACCTTTGGGCGGATGGGTCCGGGACCGTCGGGGTCCCATTCGACGATTGCGCGAACGTCGTTGTCGGCGCCGGGGACTCCGGTCCACGGGAGCCAAGAGGGCGAGCACTGGGCATGGGCGTGGAGGCCGAGAAGAAGCCCCAGCGCGCCAAAGAGCCAGAAAAGCGGGGTTCGAGAACACGACACCGGAGCCCCCTTCCCGAAAACGCGGGAAACTTTAAGCAGTTTACCGGGTGCTGCATCGGGGCCGAAGCGTGAAACCGAACTTTTCCGTGCCGGGCGCGCTCCACGCCGTGGGACACCTCCGCCCGAGCGTGGTACCGTACTGCGTCGTCTTTCTCCCCTGCCTTTAGCCGGCGGAGCCGGGCGGGGTTGTGGCCTTGGGGCCGCCCGCCGCAGTAGCACGGAGTGCGCCAGTAATGACCGGTCCGACGCGCGCAGAAAACCTGTCTTCCCTGCCGGTCCTGATGGGCGGCGAGCGCACGAGGCGAGTCTTGGCGCTGGTGCTTTGCGCCGGCGTGTGCGCGGGGCTGAACCCCGGCCTGACCACGGGCTTGGCGTCGCAGGCGCCGCAGCAGACGGACATTCCCAAGGCCCAGCCGACGACTCCCGCCCCGCAAACCCCTCGCCCCGGCGGCCAGCCGACTCCGGCACAGCCGACTCAGGATCAACTGACCAAGTCGCGCCAAACGCCACCGGGCTCGACGTCCACGCCGCTGCCTCCCAAAGGCGATACCAAGCCGGGTCAGCCGCCGGCGGGCGCGCAGGTTCCGGGAGCGCAGGCTCCCGGAGCGCCGGCACCCGGCGCGCCCGCGGGCGACAAGCCGGGCATGGTGATCGAGAAAGAGGGCGCCAAGCACGAACTGGCGCCCGACATGATCGAACTGTCGGCCTTCAGCGAACCGGTGGAATTGACGGCGCTGGTGGCGATGCTGGTCAAGCAGCTCGATATCAACGTGGCGGTGAAGGGGACGCTGACTGGGCAGGTGAGTTTCAACAGCCCGATCGCCGTGCCCAAGGCGAAGTTTCTTCCATTGGTGAACGCCCTGCTGGAACAGCAGGGCTACACGATCACGCACGACGCAGTCACCGGCTTTTACATGGTGCACCCGATCAACGAGGTCGCGGTGGGCGTCGCGGGCGATGCGCCGTCGACGCGGGTGATCCCGACTCCGAATGTGCGCCCAAGCGCGCTCAAAACGGCGATCGAGGCGCAATTCGGCGGCGCGGGCGGGGGTGGAGGCGGCGCGATGCCGGGCAATCCGGCGGCCGTTGCGACCGGAGGCGGCGCGCTCGGTCAGGCGGCGTACATCGATGAATTAGGCGTGATCGTCATAACCGGATCGCCCCGCCGTCTCGAGGCGGTCGAGTCGCTGGTGAAGGTGCTGCTCGAGGAGTACGGCAAGGCGAAGTTCATCCGGCTGGAACTCAAATACGTGGCGGCGTCGATCGCGCGGGAGCGGGCGCTGCAACTGATCGGGCAGATGCCGCAGACGAGTTCGTCCCGCGGCGCAAACGCGCTAAACGCCGGGGGCGACCCGGGCAATCCTGCGATGGCCGCCGCGGGCGGCCGGGCGACGACGCTCGACAATCTGGCCGACCGGCTGACGATCGATCCGCAGGGTAACGCCCTGATCTTCCGGGGCTTGCCGGAAGAGACGGCGCGGGTGGAGACGGTGCTGGCGACCATCGACGTGGCGAGCGGGCTGGTCTCGCGGAGTCATTACGTCGGGACGGCGGCACGCCAGATCGCCGACCTGGCCAAGCAGCGCGGGCTGGGCGAGGTGACGACGATCGCCAGTTCTCAGAACCAGCAGGGCAACCAGATGGGCCGGTTCTTCTCGGGCGACGACGGATCGCAGCGGAATCAGCGCCAATCGACCGTGAGCGCGGGCGGGCCGGTGATGGTGGTCGATGAGGACCGCGGCACGATCGTCTATTACGCGACCGAGCAGCAGCAGACCCTGCTGGACGATCTCATCAAGGGCATGAACCTCGAGGACGACGTGGTCGTCGTCAAGGAATACAAGCTCAAGTTCGCAAGCGCCGAGAAAGTCGCGGAGATCATCAACGGGCTCCTGACCAATCAGACTCCCGTGGCGGAGGCTTCGCTGCTGCCGGGGGCGGGCGGTGGCGGGCAGGGGGGAAATTCCAGCAGCTTTCGGAACCGCAACCAGACGACGAACCCGACGACCACGCAGGGCCCGACGGTTGTGCTCGGACAGAACTTCGGCAACCAGGGGAACACGACGGGCGATACGGGCATCGGGTTCAGCGGCGGCCCGAACGTGTTTGTGCTCGCCGACAAATCGAACAACCAGGTGCTGGTGAAGGCGACGCAGAGACAGCAGCCGCAGTTTGCGCAGCTGATCGAGCGGATCGACCTGCGCCGCCCGCAGGTGCACATCAGCGCCCAGATCGTGGCGGTGACGGCCGGGGATGATTTCCATCTCGCGATCGAAACCCAGATGGTAAACCTGGGCGGCGAGGGGATCGACATCAACACGGCGTTCGGGCTCTCGACGCTGAGTTCGATCACGGCGGCCAAGACCGTCTCGACGACGCTGACGGGTTTGACGGCGGCGGTGGTCAAGAGCAACTACGTGCCGATCATCATCAACGCCCTCGAGCAGACGACCGACACGCGGATCCTTTCGAACCCGTCGCTGATGGTGAACGACAACGAGAAGGCGAAAATCGAGCGCGTCGATCAGCAGCCGACGACGACGAGCAACCAGAGCACCTCGACGACCTCGACCAGTTTCGCCGGGTACGAGGACGCGGGCACCGACCTCGAGATCACGCCGCGCATCAGCGGCAACCTGGTGACGCTGGAGATCATCGCGAACCTGTCGGCGTTCGAGGGCTCGGGGTCGGGCGGGATTCCGCCTCCCAGGAACAAGGCGAGCATCGACAACAAGGCCGTGACGGTGCCGAGCGACATGACGGTCGTGATCGGCGGCATCACGCTGGCGACGCGTACGGATACGGTGCGGAAACTGCCCCTCCTGGGCGATATCCCGCTGCTGGGCTATCTGTTCAGAGACCAGACCAAGTCGTCTCGCAAGACGGTCCTGTACATCTTCATCACACCCCGCATCATCCAGGATCCGGGCTTTGAGGACCTTCGCCTTCTGACCACCGGCCCGCAGAAGGAAATGGAGATGGCGCCCGACCTGCCCCGCCTCAAGCCGGTGCTGGTGGACTTCTTCGTGCCCGACAAGTGGAAGGATAAGCCGGACTTTGCGACGCCGACCGTGACGCTGCCGCCGGCGGAGAGCGCGACGGCGCCCCAGCCCGTGACTCCGCCGGCGAACGGGAACGATCCATCGCCCAAGCCGCCGCAGTAACGAACGATCGCCGGTCCTCATGCTGAAGACACCGACCAACAAACTGGCGACGGCGACGCCCCTGAACGGCAAGGCCGAGGGCGCGATCGCGGTGCGCGAGTGGTCTCGCGTGGCGGAAGCCTTCGGGGCACTCAAGGTGACGGGGGAACAGCTCCGGGCCTTCCAGCAGGCGGAGGGGTCGGACGAGGAACCCTGGGACACACTGCTCTCCATCCTCGCGATGGACGAGCATCTGGCGCTCGAGTTGCTGGCGCGCCGAACGGGCCTGCCGTACGTCAACGAGCCACGGATCAACGAGAACGCGGCACGCTTCTTCGAAACGATCAGCCCCGAGGCGGCGCGCCGCCACTCGGTCGCGGGCCTCGAGTGCGACGGACTGACGATGACGGTGGCGACCAGCCAGCCCTTCCAGCCCGCCGTCTTCAACATGCTCGAGGATCTCCTACACATGCCGATCCGGCTGGTGCTGACCTCGCGCGCGAGCGTGGCGAACCTGATCAACCGCGGGTACGAGCGCCGGCAGGACCTGGTGACCGAGATCATCGACGAGATGCCGCTGGACGAGCGGACGATCGCGTCGGTGGCGGGGAGCGTGGGGAGCGCGACGGACCTGTTGCAACTGGCCCGCCAGACGCCGGTGATCCGGCTGGTGAACATGATCCTGTTCGAGGCGCTGCGCCGGCGCGCCAGCGACGTGCACATCCACCCGATGGAAAACAAGCTCGTGATCCGCTTCCGGGTGGACGGCATGCTGGCCGACGCGTTCAGCCCGCCGCTCAGCCTGGCGTCGGCCATCTCGTCGCGCCTGAAAGTGATGACGGAGCTGGATATCGCCAACCGGCATTCGCCGCAGGACGGGCAGACGAGCGTGCGGATCGGCAGCAGGAAGATCGATATCCGATTCTCGTGCATCCCGACGATCTACGGCGAGCGGCTTGTGCTGCGGTTGCTGGATCAGAGCCAGACGCAGTTGAGCCTCGACGCGGTCGGCATGACCCGGACGATGCAGGCGGAACTGCTCGATCTGGTGGAGCGCCCGACGGGCATCATCCTCGTGACCGGACCGACCGGCAGCGGCAAGACGACGACGCTGTACGCGGCCCTCGGCCGGATCGACCGCACCAGCCGCAACGTGATGACGATCGAAGACCCGGTGGAATACCACCTCGACGGCATCAGCCAGATGCAGGTGAATGTGAAGCGGGGCGTGACGTTCGCGGCAGGACTCCGAAGCCTGCTCCGTCAGGACCCGGACGTGATCCTCGTCGGCGAAATCCGCGATTCGGAGACGGCGCAGCTGGCGATCCAGGCGTCGCTGACGGGCCACCTGGTGCTGGCCACGCTGCACACCAACGACGCGCCCAGCGCGATCACGCGCCTGATCGATATCGGCGTCGAGCCGTATCTTGTGACGAGCACGCTCTTGGCCGCCATGGCGCAGCGCCTGGTCCGCCGGACCTGCCAGACCTGCAAGGGCAGCGGCGTGGGCGAGCACCTCGGCATGGGCGGCAAGTGCGACACCTGCGGCGGCAGCGGGTACAAGGGCCGCCTGGGCGTCTACGAGATCATGACCATGAACGACGACCTGCGCAAGCTGACGCTCCAGAGCGCCGACGCGGGCGCGTTGTATGACTCGGCGATCAAGGCCGGGTTCAAGACGATGAAGGATGACGCGGCGGAGAAGATCAAGGCCGGGCTGACCGACGAAGCGGAAATCTTCCGCGTGCTGCATTAAGGAGCGGCAGAGCAAAAGGTTTGCGAAAAAGCGAATAGAAGGTATCGCCGTTTTCCGGCGATGCCTTTGTCGTTGGGTTGGTCGGCAGAATCATCGCCGACGGCGCGCGAGCACAACGCCGATGGCGGCAAGCGCCATCGCCCCAGGCGACGGAATATCGGCGTACGCGCCGGGATTACCGACATCACCGTTGGCGCTTGCGATCGAGCCCCACGAGTCGCCGGCGACCGAGGCGACGCCGCTGGCCGGGTCGTTCAGCCCGAGCTTGGCGAACTTGATGTTGTCCGAGATTCCCTGCGTCCGGTGGCCGCCGAGCGTCTGATCGTCGTAGGTGAGACGGTCGATCAGGTTGTTGCCCGCGTCGTAGATATTGATCTCGTCGGCACGTCCGAGGTTCTGGGTGTTGCTGCCCAGGATCTTGACGGCCGCGCTCAGCCCCCAGGCGGTGCGGAAGGCGGCGGCTGTCGGTTCGCAAACGATCGCGCTCTCGCCGACGGCGAGAATGCCCAAGCTGCTCAGGCTGAGCGAGCCGGCGGTGCGGCTGTTGTCGTCGTACGACCAGCCGGTGAGGTCGATGGCCGCGCCGCCAACGTTGGTGATCTCGAAGAACTCGCGTGCGGTGCCGCCGGCGCCGTTGTACATCCACTCGGTGATGCGGATCGCGCCCAGCGATTGGCCCGCGATCGCCCCGGCGACGAACGCCGGCAAGAAAAGCTTCATCATGTCTTCTCTCCCTGCAGCGATCTCGATCTGGAATCCACGGCACATGCCGCGGCGGGAACAGGCCGAGATCGTGAGGCACGAGGCTACCGGGCGAAGGTGTTGCGATGGAGAAAGGAAGGGCTAAGGCGGCGCGAAGAATTCGTGAAGGCGATGCCGCCTCTTCCTTTGTGTCTTCGCGCGATCTTGACGGCGTCTTTGCGCAATCGCAGCGCAGCGAAAACAAACGGCGGTTAGCGTTGCCCCTCGGCTTGTCGGCGCTGTGCGCGACGGCCCGAACCGGAGTGCTGGATGGTGCGCCAAAGGTCGCGATCGCGAAACGACAAAGAGATCGCTCGCGGCTTCACGCTCATCGAGTTGCTCGTGGTGATCGCCGTCATCGCGCTCCTGATCGGCCTGCTCGTGCCCGGACTGACCGCGGCACGGGATCTGGCGCGAACCACCCGTTGCAAAAGCAACCTGCGTCAGATGGGCGTCGGCCTGCTGGCCTATTCCAACAGCAACCGCGGCTGGTACTGCAGCGGCCCGCAGGACGGCCGAGTGAACAGCAACTGGGGCAACCCGGCGGATATCCAGGCGGGGAAAGTCGGCTGGATGTCCGACGCGATCGCGGGCGGGTATTACAACCCCGGCGCACTTCTCTGCCCCACCAACCCGGCCCGCTCCACCCAGTCGCTCCAGAACGACAAGCTCCCAGCAAAGTTCGAGGGGATCACCGACACGATGAAGAAGCGCGTGGCCATGTTCACGCGGGGCTACAACACCAATTACACGCCCTCGTGGTACCTCGCGTTCACCGAGCTTGTCGATCTCCGCGACAATCCGGACGTTGACGTGAAGCGGCCGTACCTCACGTCGAAGCGCGACGTGCAGACCATGAAGGGCACGCTGAACGAAAAGAACATGGGCGTCGTCGCGACGAGCCTCGTCCCGCTGTTCGCCGACGGGCGTGTCAACGACGCGGGTGACGGGGAATCGACCGTGCTGGTCGGAACCGATACGTACCGCGTTGTGAAGCACCTCACCGACGGCTACAAGGGCTCGGCCGTTGACGGTCTGTTGGGCAAGCAGTCGTGGAGCGACTGCGGCCCTGCACACGGGCGTGCGCCCGGCGGCAAACTGCGCAATTCCGCCTCCGGCATCAACAACAAGGACCTCGACAAGTACTACGGCAACTGGCTCTTCGCCGACGGTCACGTTGATTCGCTGGCCGACACCAACCTCGACGGCGAGTTCGGCTGGCTCGACGGAAGCAGCAACGTCGGCGACGACCCGTACGACGACGAGCAGGTGGAGCGCAAGGTCTTTGGCGGGCACCTGAGCACGGGCCGGTTCGGTCCCGACCCGACCAGGCAGCGAAGCTCCCATTGATGGATCAGATAGCCGGTCGCCCGTTCGGGCGGCGTGCACTCGGCGTGTAAGTGTGTTCCAGCGGCACGAAGGAGTGAATCGTGAAGATGCAATTGAAACTGGGCGTGTTGTCCCTCGTGGCGTGCGCGGGCACAGCGAGCGCGCAGGTGGTGATCAACGAAGTCTGGGCCAACCCGGCCGGTGGCGGCGGCTCCGGGGACGACCGCTTCGAGTACATCGAGCTCTACGGCACACCGGGCATGAAGCTCGATGGGTACATGATCGCCTCGGTTTACGGCGGCGCCGACGACGGCAACAACATCCCCGGCCCGCTCCCAACGGGGTGGGACCAGGGCGATGAACTCCCCGAGATCGACGAGGCCTGGACGCTCGACGGCATGACGATCGGCTCCAACGGCTTTTTCGTCCTTTACAACAACAACGGGAACAACTCCAACATCCCGGCGCTGCTTCCGGACGCGACCAACCGTGCGACCTTCATTCAGAAGCACATCCCGACCTCGGACACCGCAGGCCGAATCAAAAACGACGGGAGCGCCACCTTTGTGCTCCTCCGCAAGCGCCCCTTCCACACGCTCGTCTCCGATGGCGCCGGCGGCTTCACCAGCAGCTACGACGGCTCGGCCGGTTACTTTTCCGGCACACGCTACGGCTGGCGCAAAGACGTGAACCCGGACGTCAACTTCGACGGCGGCATCGATCTGAACGGCATCGCCACTCAGAACGGATTCCCCTATCCGCCGGAAACTCCGGTGGACAGCGAGGACACCAGCTACGCCGTCATACCGACGCCTCCCGCTATGACCCTCGAGCCCTACCAGATGGTGGACGATCTCTCCTGGTCCAACGGCGGCGGGAAGGAATACGCCCGCTCACAGGAGCAGGAAATTTCCGATACTCCGACCTTCAACCCCGACGCGGTCAGCCGCGTCGCGTACTACGGCACGAATCCGAACAGCGGAGATCGTCTCAACGCTCTGAACCAGGTTGTTCCCACCCGCAGTGCCGACGAGGAATTCATCTACGGCGACGTCCTCGTGAATAGCACCCGCCTCTACGACGCGACGACCTCCGGCGGCCCGACCTACCCCGGCCAGCCGGCCGGTTCGCGATTCGAGGACATCAGCCGCGCTGGCTTCGCGCTCACGCCGGGCAAATTCAACGACGGCGTCACGACCGGCGCGTACGGCGTCACCGTCACCGAGTTCCGCTGGGTGAAGGGCGATTTCAACTTCGACGGAGTTGTTGATTGCACCGATCGCGAGCTGCTCGAGGCACGGATCGGCGCGGGCCTCGACGACACCATCGCCTATGTGGATGATCGGGGCACGCCCGAACTGATCGACGACGTTGTCATCCCCGGCTGGTGGAAGTGGCAGGGGCGCGACTTCAACGCCATGCTCGCCATGACCGACATGAACTCCACCGATGGGGCGGGCGGATCGAACAGCCTGTTCGTCACCGCCGCCGACCTCGCGGCGTTCGACGCGCTCTTCCCCGGCCTGTGCTCCTCGCCTTGCCCGGCCGACCTGAACGGCGACACCCTCGTCGATGATTCGGACTTCGTGATCTTCGCCTCCGCCTACAACATCCTGGTCTGCGATGATCCGGTCATGCCCGCCGGCTGCCCGGCGGACCTGAACGGCGACGGTCTGGTTGAAGACGGTGACTTCGTGGTCTTCGCCGCGGCGTATAACGAATTGCTCTGTCCGTAATTCCTGCCAAAGACGCGACTTATTCCCCGAAGGGGAAGGGCCAACCGGCCCTTCCCCTATCGCGTTTTTGCGCGCCTTGCGCTGCCCCGCAACCCGAATTCCAACCCGCCTGTTGACTGATCATTCAAAACCGTGTAATCTTACTTGAATGATCGCTCAAGTCGCCCCTGGGAATCGCGTGAGAATGAAAGGAAAAACCATGAAAACAGGTGTGAAGCTGATGCTGGCGTGTGGACTAAGCGGGCTTGGGCTTTTGGCGGCGGGCACGGACGGGGCGAAGCCCATGGTCAGCCCGACCGGGGCTCCGCTGGCCGTGGACGCCTCGATGTTCGTGGCTGGCGGGATGGATGTGGGAGGGATCGACGTCTCGCGGAGCATCAAGGCCCCGCGGGCGGACGTTTTCAAGCGATTCACGACCAGCGAGGGGTGGAAGCTTTTCTGCGAAGCGGACAGCCGCATCGAATTGAAACCGGGCGGGCTCTTTGAGATCTACTTTGCGTCACCCGAAGCGACCCCAAGCGAGCGGGGGGCCAACGGGTGCCAGATTCTCAGCTACGTCCCGGACGAGATGGTGACGTTCTCGTGGAACGCACCGCCCAAGTTCCCCGAGGAGCGGGCCAAGCGCGCCTGGGTGGTTGTCACCTTCACCGGGCAGGGAGACGAGACTGTCGTCCGCCTGCGCCACCTCGGCTTCGGCAAAGACGGGCACTGGCCCGACGTGAAGAAGTACTTTGAGAACGCCTGGCCGAACGTGCTGAGGGTGCTCGCGGAGTCGTTTGAGAAGAACGAGAAAAAGTAAGAGGCGAGCAGCATCATCGTTCTCCCCGGAGTGGTGCAAGGAGCGTGAACGCCGGGCCGGCGGGTAGACTGCCGGCATGAAGTGCGCGAAGCGATTCTGCATTGTGCTGACGACAATGGGGCTGGCCCTCGGCGGCTGTGCGACAAGCCGGCCCAAACTGACCGAAGAGCAGTTGGCTGATATGCGTCTTGAGATTCTCGAACAGATCAAGACCGATCAGGTAATCGGCGCCGCGAAATTTGTCAGGCGGATGAGATCGGAGCAGGATGCGTACGCGTCGGCGATCGCGAAGGGTGAACAGCCGGGCGAGCCGGTCTTCGACGTGCTGGTGATCTCCGGTGGCGGGGACTGGGGCGCGTTCGGCGCGGGAGTGCTGAAAGGGTGGGGGACCGTTCAGGGGGAGCGGGCGCGGCCGAACTTTGACATCGTCACGGGCGTGAGCACGGGCGCGCTGATCGCGCCCTTCGCGTTTCTGGGTACGGAGCCCGACTACGAGACGATCTGCGAACTCTACCGCAACCCAAAGCCGGACTGGGTGCAGCTCAAGGACTGGTTCTTCTTCCTGCCATGGCGGGAGAGTTTTACTTCAACCAAAGGGCTGCGCCGGGATGTGGAGGCACACCTGGACAAAGAAGCCATCGCCCGGATCGCGACGCGGAGCAAGGAAGATTGCTCCCTCATCATCGGGACGACGGACCTTGATATCGGCGTCAATCGGCCCTTCCTGCTCGGCGAGATCTGCGAGCGGGCGGTTGTGTCCGGCGACAACTCCCGTGTGTACGACGTGCTGATGGCATCGAGCGCGGTGCCGGCCGCTTTCCCGCCGCAGGTGATCGACGGATCGCTCTACGTGGACGGCGGCACCACGGCGAACATGCTCGCCGGCGCGAACATCCGGTCGGACAAGTCGCTGGTCGGGATGTGGAAAAAGACGTTCCCGGACCGGAAGATGTCGAAGATCCGGATCTGGGTGATCGTGAACAACCAGATGACCGACGTGCCCAAGATCGTGAGGCCGACCTGGCCCAGCATCACCGGCGAGGCGTTGACGACAATGACGCGGTTCAGCAATATTGCGAGCATGCGCCTGCTCGAATATCAGACGGAACTGCTGAACAAGGTGGACCACATCGACGTCGAGTACTTTTACGTCGCGGTGCCCGACGACTTCCGCGTGCCGGTGCAGGGGACTTTCAAAAAGGAAACGATGCAGGCCCTTTCCGACATCGGCTACAAGATGGGGAGCGACCCGAAGAGCTGGATGACGCGGTTGGCCTTTGAGTAGGAGGAAAAGAGTTGACGGTGGAACTGAAACCGGTGCCGCTGCTGGGCCGCTTCGTGGACATGGTGCCGCTCACGGAAGAGCACTCGCCCGCCCTTCTCAAACACACGGCGCGAGACTCCTTCACCTACTTTCGGCAGTCCGATCCGGAATGGACACTCGAGGGGATGCGGAAGTTCGTGCGCGAGTGTCTCGCCATGCCCGACCGCGTTCCGTTCGCAACGGTTCTGAAATCCACCGGCGAAGCGATCGGCAGTTCTTCGTATTGCGATATCCGCCTGGCGAACAAGGGCGTCGAGATCGGCTGGACCTGGATCGCCCCGGAACACCGGGGAACGCGGGTAAACCCCGAGAGCAAGCTGCTCATGATGACCCACGCGTTCGAGGTGCTCGGATGCGTGCGGGTGCAGCTCCGCTGCGATCTGCGCAACCAACTGAGCCAGAACGCGATCGCGAAACTGGGCGCGGTTCGCGAGGGTGTTCTCCGCAAGCATGTCGTGGTCCGCGATGGGTACATGCGCGACTCGGTGATCTACAGCGTGCTGAAGGAGGAGTGGCCCGGGGTGCGGGCGGGCCTGGAAAAGCGGGTTGCCGAATAGCGCCAGATCTCCGGCCTCTGGTCCGGCAGAGGACATCAAGGCGGCAGGGCATCGAGCACGACCCGAGCACGACCCAACGGATCCGATAGTCTCTGCTCGTGCGGCAGATACCAACCTCGACCAAATCACTCATCGCGGCGTGGCTTGGCTGGGCCTTTGATGGACTCGACGGTTATCTCTACATCATCCTGTCGCTGCCGCTGGTGACGAAACTGCTCGCGGAGGAGCACGGGGGCGCCACTCCTGATCCAAAGGAAGTCGGGTTCAAGGCAGCACTGATTCAAGCGACGTTCCTGGTCGGCTGGGCGGTGGGGGGCGCGGTTTTCGGGCGGATCGGGGACAGGCTCGGAAGAGCGCGCACGTTGACGCTGACGGTGCTGACGTACGCGCTCTTCACCGGCGCGGTCTATTTCGCCACGGCCTGGTGGCACCTGCTCATCTTCCGGTTTATTGCCGCGCTCGGCATCGGCGGCGAGTGGGCCGCGGGCTCGGCGCTGGTGAGCGAGACTCTTCATTCGCGCCACCGGGCCTGGGCGAGCGCAACGCTCCAGACCGGTTATATCGTGGGCTGCATCGCCGCATCTCTCGTGGCCAAGGCGATGTCGGGCCTTGATCCACGCACGCCATTTCTTGTTGGAATCGTCCCGGCGCTCCTGACCCTGTGGATCCGCAGCGCCGTGCCCGAGCCGGAGCACTGGGTGAAAGCATCGCGGGACTCGGCGCCGCCGCGGGTGAAGGAACTGTTCAGCGGCGAGCTGGCGCGTACGACCATTCTGCTGACGCTGCTGACATCGATCGCCCTGACAACAGCCTGGGCGTTCCTGTTCTTCGGGCCGCAACTGGTGCTGCGAATCCCCGAGGTCGCGGCGATGAGGAAGTCGGACTCACAGGCGATCGTGTCGCGGATCGCGATCGCGTATCTGCTGGTGAACATCGCCGCAAACTACTTTGCCACCTACCTGGCGCGGTTCATCGGCTACCGGTGGGCTTTCTTCGCCTTGATGGCGGCGGGGTTGGCGACCTTTGCGGTCGGATTCCGCTCGGCGCCGGCGCTCGGCAACGTCACCATGCTCTATTGCATCGTGGCGTTCTTCGCCCTCGGGCTGTTCGGGCTCTTTCCGCTCTACATCCCGCCGCTGTTTCCGGTGCTGGTGCGGACGCTCGGCGCGGGCTTCACGTACAACGTGGGCCGCCTGGTGTCCGCGGCGGGCACGATGCTCGCACTCTGGGCGGGAAGCAGCCTGGCGACCGCCGAGGGGGTCTCGCACGCACTCTGGTGGATCGGCATGCTCTTTGTGCCGGGGCTTGTGGTCTGCCTGTTCCTTCCCGAGCCGCCCCAAGACCCGGTGAAAGGCGCGGCTTAGCCTTCGCACCGATGGCCGTTTCGCCGTTCAAACTCGATGAACTCTCCCGCCTTCTCGATCAGGGCCAGTTCGCCCGCGCCGAGGCCGAACTGCTCAAGCTCGGACGCGTCTCGCCGGGCGATCCGAACCTGGCGATGCTCCTCGTCACGCTGTTTGCACAAACGGGCCGGTTCGACCAGGCCGTGTTCGCGGCGGAGCGCCGGGCGGCGCTGTTGCCCGATGACCTGGGCGCACAGTCCGGCCTTGTTGACATGCTCCTGGCGGCAAAGCAGCCCGACAAGGCCATCGCCCGGGCGCGGAAGATCTTTGAGCGTGGGAAGAACTCGCCTCGCAACGTGCTGGTGCTGGCGTCGGTGCTCCTGCACGTGGGAAGGGTTGCGGAATCCGCGCAGATTCTCGAGGAGCGGCTGGCGGCCGGGCTCTGGAGTTCCGACCTCGCCGGCACGCGAGCCTCCGCGCTTCTCGCGACAGGCAGGACGACCGAAGCGGCCGCAGGCCTGCGCGAGATTCTCCGCCGCGAGCCCGGGCACCCGTTCGCCCTGAGCCTGCTCGCGACCGTGCTGAACTACGTGCCGGGCGCGGACCCCGGCGAGATCTTCCGTGTTCACCAGGAATATGGGAGCGCGATGACGAAGTTCGCGGCGCGCGGCGGCTTCGCGCCGGCGCCGGCCCGGGTGCCCCGCGAGGGGCGCGCACTCAATGTCGGGTTCGTCTCTTCGGATCTGCACGAGCACTCGGTCTCGCGGTTTGTCGAGCCGATCCTGCGTCACGCCGATCGCGGGCGAACTCGCCTCATCCTGATCTCGATGGGAATGAACCGGGACGCCATGAGCCGGCGGCTCTCGGAACTCTGCGACGCCTGGCGTGACCTGCGTCCGCTCTCGTGGGACACACTCCGGCGGATCGTGGCGGAGGAGAAGATCGACGTGCTGATCGAACTCGGCGGGCACATGGTCAACACTCCCCTGCCGCTGTTGATCCCCCGCCAGGCGCCCTTGCAGGGAAGTGCGATCGGATACCCGAACACGACCGGCCTTCCGACGATTGATTTCCGAATTGTCGATTCGATCACCGACCCGCCGGGCGAGGCCGACGGGCGGGCCACCGAGCGCCTCGTCCGCGTCGATCCGTGCTTTCTCTGCTTCCAGCCGCCGACAGATGCGCCGGACGTCGCCGTGCCGCCGTTCGAGCGCAATGGCCACGTCACCTTCGGCTCCTTCAACTCGCTGAGCAAGGTCAACGAAGAACTGCTTCGAGACTGGGCGGAGATCCTCGGGCGAGTACCCAACTCCCGTTTCCTGCTCAAGGCCCTGGCGCTGGACGATCCTGGAACGCGCGAGGACGTGGCGAAGCGGCTCGCCCGCGCCGGCATTCCCGCGGATCGCGTGCGGCTGCTCGGAAAACTCAATTCAACTCGCGAACACCTCGAGTGCTACGGGGAGATCGACATCGCCCTCGATACCTACCCGTACCACGGCACGACGACCACGTGCGAGGCACTGTGGATGGGCGTGCCGGTCGTGTCGCGGGGCGGTGCGACGCACGCGTCGCGGGTCGGGGCCAGCCTGCTGCGCGCGGTGGGTTTGCCGGACTTCGTCGCAGGAAACCGGCAGGAGTATCTGGCAATCGCAACGAAACTGGCGGGCGATGGAGCGCGTCGGGCGTCACTGCGGAAAGCGCTGCGTGAGCAGGTGCGCTCCAGTTCTCTGTGCGACGGCGCCGCGTATGCGCGACGCTGGGAAGCCGCCGTGACCGCCCAATTTGATCTGGGCGCCCGGTCCTGACCGCGGGCTCCGTCCGTACCCTTGGCCCGTGCCGGTGAATCCCACCAAGCTTCAGCAGGTAATGCAATTGCTCCACGCGGGGCGATACGATACCGCGATCGAGCAGTTGCTGATCCTGCAGCGGGCCTATCCGACGGATACGTCGGTCTGCAACGCGCTCGGAAAGGCCTACGCCGAAACGGGGCGGTACGACCAGTCGGTCTACTACGTCGAACGGTGCCTGGCCCTCAACCCCGACGACCGGGTGGCGGCGGGAAACCTGATCCACATGCTCGGGCTGGCGGGCAAGAAGAAGGAAGCGATGGCTCGCGGGGACCAGCTCTACCCGCGATTCTCGTCCGATCCGCACTTTGTCCTGGTTCTGGCATCGACGTACGGCGCGCTCAACTACTACACCCGGGCGCGGCGGATGCTCTCCGACTTCATGGCGAAGTACGGCGTCGTCCCGTCGATGGTGCGATACCTCGGCACAATGCTGCTCAACCTCGGCATGCTGCGCGAGGCCGAGGCGGCGTTCCGCGAGGCGCTCCGACTGGTGCCGGACGATCCAACAACCGTCGGGCTTCTCGCCGGAACCTTGAACTACGTTCCGTGGGCGGACCGCAAGGAAACGTTCGAGCTGCACCGGATGTTCGGGCGGATGGCCGAGGCGGGACACAGGGCGATTGATCCGCTCTCCTTTGCGAACTCGCCGGACCCGGAGAGGCCGATCCGCGTCGCGATCATCTCCGCGGATTTCCGCGAGCACCCGGTTTCACGCTTCATCGACGCGGTGCTGCGCCATCGGGACCGGTCCCGCGCGCACCTGACCGGGATATTCATGTACCCGCGCGACGACGAGGTCACCCGCGATCTCGAATCGCTGTGCGACGCCTGGCGGACGATTCGGACCAGCAAGCCGGGGATCATCGCGGAGATCGTAAAGGAAGTCGCGCCCGACGTGCTGGTCGAACTCGGAGGGCTGACATCCAACTCGCCGCTGTTCTCGATCACGCCGCGGCTCGCGCCCGTGCAGGTCAGCGCGATCGGCTACCCGCACACGACGGGAATGAGCGTCATCGACGCCCGCCTCGTGGATTCACTGACCGACCCGCCCGGCGATGCCGACGCGTTCGCCACGGAGATGCTCGTCCGCCTCGACCCGTGCTTCCTTTGCTACACGCCCCGCCTGATGCCCCAGCTCGGTCCCGGGCCCGCGGCGTCCAACGGGTTCGTCACCTTCGGGAGCTTTAACAAGATCACCAAGTACACCGACGAGGCGTTCTCGCTCTGGTCCAGGATTCTCGCGCGGACGCCGGGCTCGAAGTTGCTGATCAAGACCGCGGCCCTCGACGGCGACGAGGTGCGGGAGACCATGCACGCCCGCCTGGAGCGCGCCGGGATCGCCCGCGAACGCACCGAGCTGGTTGGCCTGCAGGACCAGCCGCTCGATCACCTGCTCTGCTACAACCGGATCGATCTCGCGCTCGACACCCTCCCGTACAACGGAACGACCACGACCTGCGAGTCGCTGCTGATGGGCGTGCCCGTCATCGCGCTCGAGGGGACTGCGCACGCCGGGCGAGTCGGCGTGAGCCTCCTGCACGCGGCGGGGATACCCGAATTTCTTGCCCGAACGCCGGAGGACTACATTGAAAAGGCGGTCGGCTTGGCCGCCGACCGCGGCGGCCTCGGCACGATGCGCCCGGAGATCCGGCGCCGTCTTCTGGCCTCGGCCCTCTGCGACGGTCCGGCGTACGCGGCACGCTGGCACGGCGCGATCCGGGAGTTGTGGCGGGGCTGGTGCGTGCGAAAAAGGGGCCAGGCCGCAGGCCGCACCCGGGAATGAACCGACGCGTGCGCGGGAGTCTGTTCGAATGCAGGGCGGCAACGACTACGACCGGGCAATCGATCTCGTGAGGCGCGGACAGAGCGCGGAGGGCATCGACCTGCTGCTGGCTCTGCAGCGCCGCGACCCGGGCGACAGCCGGGTAAGCGATGCGCTCTCGCACGCCTTTCTCGACGCGGGCCAGTTCGAGCGGGCCCTGTATTTCGCCGAGCGCACGCTCGAGCTGCGGCCGCAGGATGGATCGGCGGCGGTCTTTGTCGTGCACACGCTGTCCTCGGCGGGACGGACGTCCGATGCCGCGGAGCGGGGCAGGGCCCTCTTGCCGCGGTTCGGGCACGATCCGCAGTTCGTGCACTTCGTCGGCGCGGCGCTGCTCAATCTCGGCCGGCGCGACGAGTTGGAGACCCTGCTGCGTGATTTTCTCCGCACATCTCCTTCCGACCCGACGATCCTCTCGTTCCTCGGCTCGACGCTGCTGAACCAGGGGCGGGCAAAGGAAGCGGAGGAGGTTCTGCGTCGCTCGCTGGCCCATTCCCCCGGCCACCTCAACAGCCTCTCCGCGCTGGCAACCACTCTGAACTATGTCGAGAATGCGGATCGGGCGGAGGTGTTCGGGCTGTACCGCGAGTTCGGGAAGCGGTACGAGGCGCACTTTCCGGTGATCGATCCCTTGAGCTACGAGAATGACCCGGATCCGGAGCGGATCATCCGGGTCGGGCTGGTGACGAGCGACCTGCGTGAGCACCCGGTGGCGCGATTTGTCGAGCCGATTCTGCGGCATCACGATCCTTCGCGGGTACGGATCACCGTGTACCACACCTATCCGACGGAGGACGAGGTCTCGGCGGAGTTGCGCGTCCTGTGCGATGAGTGGCGCACGGTCCGCACGACGCGTCCCGAGATCGTCTCGCGGGCGGTGTACCGGGACAGGATCGACGTGCTCTTTGAACTCGGCGGCCTGACGGGCAACTCGTCGCTGCCCGTCATGGTGCCGCAGGTGGCGCCCGTGCAGGTGAGTGCGATCGGGTACGCGAACACAACGGGATTGAGCACGGTCGGATACCGGATTGTGGATTCGCGGACGGACCCGCCCGGGGACTCCGACCGGTACGCGACGGAGAGGCTTGTGCGCCTCGATCCCTGCTTCCTGTGTTTTTGCCCCAGGCGCCCGCCGGCTCCGGGACCTTCCCCGGTTCATGCCAGCGGCTTCGTGACGTTCGGCAGCTTCAACAGCATCATGAAGTACACCGATCGAGCCTTTTCGCTCTGGGCGAAGATTCTCGAGCGTGTTCCTGGTTCAAAGCTCCTGCTCAAGAACGCGCCGCTCGGCGCCGAGGGCACGAGGACTCGCATCCTGGACCGGATGAGCGCCGCGGGGATCAGTCGCGGATCCGTCGAACTGCTCGGCTCTCAAGCGAGCGCGACCGAGCACCTTTCCCTGTACGACCGCCTCGACGTCGCCCTCGACACGTTCCCGTACAACGGCACGACGACAACGTGCGAAGCCCTGGTGATGGGGGTTCCGGTGGTCGCGCTCGAGGGTGCTTCGCACGCCGGACGCGTCGGGGCGAGCCTGTTGCACGCCGCCGGCATGCCCGAGTTTTTGGCGTGCACGCAAGACGAGTACGTCGAGAAGGCCGTCGCGCTCGCGGGCCGATCTCGTGATTCGGTGGCACCAAGAACGGCGCTGCGTGAAAAACTGCTCGCGTCCTCGCTCTGCGACGGCCCGGCGTACGCGGATCGGTGGCAGAATGCGATCAGGCTGATGTGGCGGGATTGGTGCGAGCGGAAGTCGCGATCTGACGGCGCCGCACGCCGCTGAAGACGAGAGCCGGCGGCAGGTTCAGCCAGACGCTCCGCGATCGGCGGAGATTCTCGAAGTAGCGGGGCAGCTTGGTATGGAAGCGACGCCCGGCGGGGGTGAAGAGGCCGACCCGATAGCCGAACATGACGAAAGAACCGCCCGGCTTGAGCACCCGGAATGTTGCGTTGAGGATGCGGTCCTGAAGGTCGTCGGGAAAGCTCACCCAGGGCAGGCCGCTGACGATCGCGTCCACATGGCCGAGCCCCTCTCTGCTGCAGAGCTCTTCGACCCTCTCGGCACTCTCTTCGTAAAGCTTGACCTGCGGCAGGCGCTGGCGGCAGATCTTTGCCAGGTCGGCGCTCCGCTCGATCGCGAAGAAGTGCGTCCCCGGGCGCATGCGGGCGAGCAACTCCCGGGTGATCACCCCCGTTCCGGGCCCGAACTCGACCACGGAATTGATTTTCTGAAAGTCGAGCTGATCCGCGATCTTTTTGGCCAGCGCCGGGGAGCTTGCGGCGACCGCCCCCATTCGGCCGGGGTTGGTGATGAACTCGGCGAGGAAGCGGGCATGGGCCGCCAGTGCACCGGGCATGCCGGGCCGCCTGGGCTCCACGATGCGGTGAGAGCCGCTGTGGCTCCCGGTTCGGGGCGCGTGGGCGTGCGAGCCGGCGTGTCCGTTGAGGTGCGTGCCGTGGGAGTTGCTTGAGGAGTTCAAAGTAAGTCGTCCGGGGAAAAGCGTCCGGCGGAAAACGTCGCGGGGGAAGCGGTCTCAAGACTAGGCCGCGCCGAAGGATACCGCGCGGCTAGATCCCCCGTCCCCGACCATCCTTTTCGCCGGTCGTGGCGGAGGGATCGATGAGCGCCACGGGGTCGGCCGGAACAGTCATTCGGAAAACCGATCCCTTTCCTTCATCGCTTTCGACGGTCAGGGTGCCCCGATGATCCTCGGCGACCCGCTTGGCCACGGGCAGGCCCAGGCCCGTGCCCCGGAGCCCCTTGGTGGTGTTGAAGGGCTGGAAGATCCAGTGCTGCTTCCCTTTGGCGATGCCGGGGCCGTTATCGATGACGTCGATGATCGCCCAGAGCGTGCCGGATTGCGCCGAAAGCCCGCCGGAGACTGCGCCCGATTGTTCGGCGGGGCGCGCCGAAACCTGTGCGGGGGCAGATCCGCTGGGGGCGATCGTGAAAGTCGCCCGGATGGTCACGACACCCTTCTCGGGCTCAACTGCCTCGACGGCGTTGGTGAGCAGATTGAGGAGGGCCTGGTGCATGAGGGCCGGGTCGATCGCGATCGGGGGCATCTCGCTGTCGATGTCCACGATGACGGCCACGTGCTTGGCGTCGGTGGCGGTCTTGAGCAGTTCGAGGCAATCGTCCACGACCTGCTGAATCTTGGTGAGTTCGACCTCGGGTTTGCGATGGCGCGAATAGGCGAGCATGTTGCTCGTGAGGCTGCTGATGCGGTCGAGATTGCGTTTGAAGATGTCCCAGCCGCCCTTGGCGATCTTGAGGTCGTCTTTCTTGAGCCCGAGCTCCACGACGTCGGCCCCGCCGCGGATGCCCTGGAGGATGTTCTTGATGGAGTGTGAGAGGCTGGCGACAGTCTCGCCCACGGCCGCGAGACGTTCGGTCTGGAGCCTGCGGGCGTAGCCCTCGGCGTTCGCGAGGGCCAAGCCCGTGTGCTGGCCGACGGCGTTCATCAGGGCCAGCTGCTCGGCGGTGAACGTGTAGTTCGCGAGCGTGCTATCGATATAGATGGCGCCGAATGTGTTGCCACGGAAGCTGATGGGGGCGCAGATGGCCGATCGCACGTGCATGCGCTGCACGCTGTCGCCCGAGGCGAATCGCGGGTCGTTCATCGCGTTGCTGGAGAGCACGCCCTCGCCCTTCCTCAGTACATGCTGAAGAATGGTGCGGGGGACGTGAATGAGGGCTTCTTCCTCGTTGGCAGGGGCCACTCGATACTTGACGACTGCCGGGCGCGATTTTTCGATGTCGCCGGGCTTGGTGAGCACGATGAAGCCTCGCTCGGGCTTGAATTCCCGGAAGACCATCTCCATCACGCTCTTGAGAAGTTCTGAGCGGTCGGTCAACTGGCTGGTCAGGCTGGTGAGCTGGTAGATGACCCGCAGGTGCGTCGCGGCGGCCGCCCGGGGCTCGGGCTCGGACATCACCAGCGAATCTTCGTTGGCGTTTGAGGCGAATTTTGGGCTCAGGACATCGCCCGCAAGCGTCTGCTCGATCGAGGCGTCCACCTGGTCGGGCTTGGCAAGGCGGACGATTTCGGGGTCGCTGGTCTCGGTAAACCCGAAGACCATCAGAGTCGCCCCGACGCGGATCTGGTCGCCGGGGCGCAGCCGGACGCGGTCTTTGATCCGTTCGGCGTTGATGTACGTTCCGTTCTGCGATTGCAGGTCGCGGATGTACCAGGCCCCGCCGTCGGGGGTCATTTCGGCGTGGCGGCGACTGACGGTTGTATCGCTGATGGGCAGGGCCTCACCCGAGCGCCCGATGAGCTGCGGCTCGTGGTCGGGAAGCTGGAAGGTGCGCCCCTTGTCGGGGCCCTGGATCACGGTGAGGATCAGCACGCAACAATCGTACTGGTTCGCGGGGACGGTTGCCCGTGCCGCGTTCATCGCCAACTTCCGGGAGCTTTATGGACCCTACCCACCTCGACGCGTACGTCTCCCAGGCCGACGAACTCAAGATCTGGGTTTCGGGCCTGACCAAAGACCAGCTCAACGCCCACCCGATCCCGGGGACGTGGAGCATCCAGCAGGTCACGTTCCACACGCTCGACAGCGATCTGGTCTCGGCCGACCGCATGCGCCGGATCATTGCCATGGACAACCCGCTGCTTGTCGGGTACGACGAATCGCGCTTTGCCGCGCTTCTCAGTTATGACAAACGCGACGTCTCCAAGGCGTGCGAACTGTTCGCGATGAACCGGCGGTTCATGGGAGAGTTGCTCGCCTGCTGCGAGCCGGAGGCGTTCGAGCGGACGGGAATTCACACCGAGCGCGGCAAGGTGACCCTGGCCGGGTTGGTGCAGGATTACGTTGAGCATGTGCTGCACCATCGGAAGTTCGTGGTGGCGAAGCGGAAGGCGCTTGGGAAGCCGCTCACCGCGTAGAGCAGCAGAATTGCCCGCTTGATTGATTGAACGGGCGGGGCTTGATCCCGGTTTTCTTTGCCGCTTTGCCGCTTTGCTTCTTCTTTGCTGCTCTGCCAATCTGCTGCTCTGCTGCTCTCATCCCGTCCCGTACATCCTGTCCCCGGCATCGCCCAAGCCCGGGATGATGTATCCCTTTTCCGTCAGTTCGCGGTCGAGTGCCGCGGTGTAGATCATCACGTCCGGATGGTCCTTCAGGAGTTTTCGCACGCCCTCGGGGGCGGCCACGAGGCAGATCATGCGGAGGTCTTTCGCGCCGGCCGCGCGGAGCATGGTGATCGCGGCGGACGCCGAGCCGCCGGTCGCGAGCATCGGATCGACGAGCAGCACCGGACCCGCATCAAGGTCCTTCGGCAGCTTGTTGAGATAGGCAACCGGCTCGAGCGTTTCGTGATCGCGGGCGATGCCCAGGTGTCCGACGCGTGCTTCGGGCATGACGTAGAGAATCCCCTCGATCATGCCGAGACCCGATCGAAGGATGGGCACGACGGTGATGTTCGCGCTCAATCGCCTGGCCTGCGTGACTTCCAGCGGCGTCGTCACCGACACCGGCGAGACCGGAAAACTTCGCGTTACCTCAAAGACCATCAGCCCGGCGATCTGAGCCAGCAGACCCCGGAAGGAGCGGTGGCCGGTGGCCTGATCGCGGATCCAGGACATCTTGTGCTGGATCAGCGGGTGGTCAAAGACAGCCAGGTTGCCAAACTCGGGGTGCGCCTTGGGCATGGCCCCAGCATACGAAAACAGTTCTCTGACGTCCGGCGCCAGAGGAAAGGGGTTGGGAAAAGGAGCGGGGATGCCATTCGCGCCATTGTGCGCGATCCATCCTCTCTCCAATAGCACTCTCGCTCTCCGTTCTCCTTTTTCTTGATTTCAGTTCTCATTCCGGACACGGCCGCGTCGAGTCGTGGGCAACAGGACCGGGGGCCGCTCTCGCGGAAGGCGGATCGAGCGCCGTACCGCTTCAACTTCGTACCCGATCGACTCCACACGCTTGCTCTCGGGCCGCCGCGGTCTGGCGCTATGGCTTGCGACGGAACCTTCGACCACGCGCCGGGCTTCCGCGCCCGCACTTCCTGCTTATCCCGAGGCAGACGGAACTTCCTCGGCACCAAAGAGGCCAGTGTTGTGCAGCCGCTGCGCGCGTTTTTTCTCTTGTTCGGCACACGCCGCGCTGGCATAATGGAAATTCCAACACGGGGGTTTCTTCATGCGATTTCGATTCTGTGTGCTCGCCCTGATTGGTGCCACCACCATCCCATTCTCCGCGCTCGCGCAGCGTTCAACCCCGGTGCAGTTGCTGCACCCGGCGGGCGCGAAGGACGACCGCTTCGGCGCCTCCGTCGCCGTGGATGGCGACACGATGATTGTCGGAGCGCCCTACGACGCTATCGGCGCGAACACCGATCGGGGCTCCGTCCATGTCTTTCTCTGGACCGGTTCCGGCTGGACGTTCGAAGCCACGCTCACCGCTTCCGACGGAGAAGCAGATGATCACTTCGGCAGGTCTGTCGCGATCTTCGGAGACACCGTCATCGTCGGAGCATGGGGAGACGACATCGGCTCCAATGTCGACCAGGGCTCGGTTTACGTTTTCCAACGCGCGCACGGCGGTGCCACTTGGAATCAGCAAGCCAAACTCACCGCGGCAGACGGCGCCGCGGGCGACTTGTTTGGCGGCTCCGTCGCCCTCTCCGGCGACAGCGCGTTCGTCGGGGCGTACGGCGACGATGTGGGTGCCAACACGGACCAAGGCTCGGCCTATGTCTTCCGGCGGCTGCCCGGGGGCAACACTTGGGAGCAACAGGCAAAGATCACCGCGAGTGACGGTGCGCCCGGAGATGCATTTGGCGAGTCCGTCGGGCTCTCCACCGACACCGTGGTCGTGGGAGCCGCCCACGCCGACGTGGACGGCAATGCCGACCAGGGCGCCGCGTACGTATTCTCGCGAGCCGGGGTCACATGGACGCAGCAGGCCAAACTCACCGCCCACATCGGCACGACGCACGACTACTTCGGACTATCCGTCGCCATTTCCGATCAGACCGTGATCATCGGCTCCGGCATCAGCGACGGGCCAGATCGGCATGTCGTGTACGTCTTCGTAGAATCCGGCGGGATCTGGACCCAGCAGACCAAACTTACCCCACCCCCTCACAGCGAAGTGCTCGGTGAAATCTTTGGCGAGCGCGTCGCAATCTCCGGCGATACCGCCATTATCGGATCGTCCTACGACAACTCTCGGGGAGCCGCGTACGTTTTCAAACGTTCCGGTTCGATGTGGTCGCAGCAGGCGCAGCTGACCGCTCCCGACGGCGAGGATGTTGATCAGTTCGGTGTATCCGTCGCGATCTCCGGCGACTTCGCCGTCGTGGGCGCGTCGCGTGACGATGTGGGTACACGCGTGGATCAAGGTTCGGCCTGGGCATTCTCTCGCGTCGGTTCCGATTGGATCGGTCCCGATCTGGCGCTGCTCTCGCCATCCGTTCCGGTACGCGGATTCTTCGGCTCCTCCGTTGATCTTTTCGGTGACACGGCGATCGTGGGAGAGGCAGCCCGACCTTTTTCGACTGACCCGGGGGCGGCGTTTATCTTCACCCGCTCGGGTACGGCCTGGACCCAGCAGGCCCAACTCACACCCTCCGACGGCGAGGGGGACGATCACTTCGGCATTTCCTCTGCCCTCTCCGGCGACACCGCCATCGTCTGCGCGTTCCTTGACGACGTGGGATCGAACGACGACCAGGGTTCAGCCTACGTCTTTACGCGCTCGGGTACTGCCTGGACCCAGCAGGCCAAACTCACTGCCGCCGATGGTGCGGCCGGCGACCTGTTCGGTTGGCACGTCGCGATCTCCGGCGATACCGCAATCGTCGGCGTGCCCTACGACGCCATCGCTTCCGATGCGGATCAAGGTTCGGCATACATCTTCGTTCGCTCTGGTACCACCTGGACCCAGCAGGCCAAACTCACCGCCTCCGACGGCGCTGCGGGCGACCGCTTCGGTGACTCCGTTGCGCTCTCCGACGACACCGCGATCGTGGGCGCGTACGCGGACGATGTGGGCGGCAATTCTGATCAGGGCTCGGCCTACGTCTTCACGCGATCAGGTACGACGTGGACCCAGCGGACCAAACTCACCGCCTCCGACGGCGCTGCGGGCGATCACTTGGGTGACTCCGTTGCGCTCTCCGGCGACACCGCGATCGTGGGCGCGACGGGGGACACCGTGGGCGGTAACGTCGATCAGGGATCGGTGTATGTCTTCAACCGCACGGGTATCACCTGGACCCAGCAGGCCAAACTCACCGCCTCCGACGGCGCGGCGGACGATTGGTTCGGACGTTCGATCGCAATAAAGCGGGGCGATGTGAACACGCTGATCGTGGGTGCAAGTTCTGCCAGCGTGGATTCCAATCTCGATCAGGGTGCCGCGTACATCTTCACCCGATCGGGCATCACATGGACCCAGCAAGCCAAGCTCACCGTCGAACCCAGCATCTACAGCCTGGGATATGGCTTTGGAAATTCAGTTGCAATCGGTGGCGAGGACGGCAATTGGGTAGGCGTTGGATTTCCCGGTGATTACGTCACATCTCTCGAGCAAGGTTCGGTGCGTGTTTTCAACGTGATTTTCAACGATTCTCCTCTCGCCCTCAACGACTCGACCGGCGTGTCCTACCCGACCCTTGACGACGCGCTGCCGCCGGCACTCTCCGGGCACCAGATCACCGCCACGGAGGCCGCGTGGCGATCCTCCGAGGACATCGATACCTCGGGAAGATCCCTCGATTTTCAAAGTCGCGCCAACCTTCGCACACCCTTCTCTTCCACCATCACGCTCGGCGGAACATCGTCCCTCGCCGCGGCGAACGGCGCCGCCCTCCAGATGTTCGGCAAGGTCCGCGTCCCCGCGTCGGCGTTGGCGGACTTCTCCGCCAAAGCCTTCTCGACCGGCTCCCGCGCCTCGCTCACCGCGTTCACCGGCGCCTCCCTCACCGTTGATGCCCAATCCGCCTGCTTGTACGGCGACACCCGCCTTGAACCGGACGCGTCTCTCTCGTTCGGCGGCACCGTGGAGTCCAACGGCCGCTTCTCCGCACTTTTCAACAACTCCCTCACGCTCACCGACACGTTTACCAACCGGGACACCTTCACGATGAGCCTCGGTTCGATCAGCACGCCACTCTTTTTCAATCGCGCACAAGTGGAGTTTTCCGGTGATTGCACGGTGCTCGGTTCCTACCGAAACGCCGCCGGTGCGGTGACCTTCATCCCGTTTGGAAGTCTCTTTGTGTCCGAGACTCTCACCAACAACGGTGAGATTTTCGGCGCAACCTGCGCCGGTTGCCTCGCCGCTCCCCCAAGACTGAAAGTCGGCACCGACCTCATCCTCGGCTCCGACGCCGGGCTCCTCATGCCGTTTTCTGGCGCCGTCATCTCCGTCGGCGGCGACTTCGACTGCGCCATCGACAGCCACAGCCGCTTCGACTTGCGACTCGCCACTCTCCAATTCGACGGCTCGAACAGCGCTCAACAGACCATGGAAGCGATGTCGAAAGACATCGGCGACAGCGCCTCGGGCTTGAACCAGACCGTGCCGGGCAATTACCCCGTTCACACCCTCCGCATCGGGCCGACGCCGACCACCATCTATCTCATCGACGCGCACGACAACGACGGCCTGGGTCAATCGGCGGCCGAGGCGATCTATGTCGACACGCTGCAAATCGACTCCGGATCGCGGCTCGCCAACGCCGGTCGCCGCATCTACTGCAACACTCTGATCAACAACGGCACGATCGATGTTCCCGGGAACGTCCTTCCCCTCGCCGCACCCTGCCCCGCCGACCTCAACAACGACAACCAGGTCGACGACGCCGACTTCCAGGTCTTCATCCCCCAATACAACGCCCTCGACTGCGCCGACCCCGCCATGCCCGGCAACTGCAGCGCCGACCTCAACAAAGATAACCTTGTCGACGATGCCGACTTCCAGGTTTTCGTCGTCGCCTACGACCAACTGCTCTGCCTGTGAGCCGTTCGCGGAATTGAGGCTCTCGGCCAAATCGGGTTGGCCGCTTCGGCCCCGCAGTTCTGGTTGGCTGCGCGGGTGGTGATCGGTCGGGCGTCCGCGCGCATCAGGGTTGTGCCGTCGCAGAGCGGGGTGCGGCACAGAGATTCCTGTCGTCCGGAATTCCTGCAACCGCTGAAACGCGGAGGCGTTCCGGCATCTTCGCATGGCGGCGCTCGTGGTTGTGGTTCGCCGGCGACACGATCAGCGTTGGTGCTCCGAACGACAACGTTGATGCCAACACAAACCAGGGGTCGATTCAGGTGTGACAATGAACTCCCAGTCGCTTGTTGAAGGGGCTCGCGTCGCAGCGGACACGACCGCCTGCTCGACGGCGCCCCGCTTGCACTTTGTGGAATGAACCCTCTTGCCCATCGTGACATTGCTCCCCCAGGGCTGTTGGAGCCCGGAGAGGTTTGTGCCATTGGCACGCGGGACGGGTCAAGGCCTGAAACTACCCCGCATCGTCTTCACAGACGTCCTGGCGAGCCACTCGCTCACCGATAGCATTCGCGCCAATGACCGTCGTCATCCTGTTCAACCCCCGTTCCGGCCGCGGCAAAGCACTCGAATACGTCGCCTCGCTCCGGGCGGCTCTCGCGGCGCGCGGGCACGATGTGGTCGAGGTGTCTGCTTCGGAATCGCAGGAACTCGAACAGAACCTGACGGGGGCGGGCGCCCTGGTCATTGTCGGGGGTGATGGGACCGTCAATCGCACCCTTCCGATTGCCGAGCGTGCCGGCACGCCCATCTATCACTTCCCGACCGGCAATGAGAATCTCTTCGCCCGCGAGTGCGGGCATGTCCAGGATTCAGCCCGAACCGTCGCGATCCTCGAAGCCGGCAAGACCCGCAGGCTTGACCTCGGAGTCGTTGCGCGCACGTCCGATCTTGGCGGTGCGAAGCGCTTCGCCCTCATGGTCTCGCTCGGGCCGGACGCGTCCGTGATCAGCCGGCGCGATGCCGCGCAGTCCGGGTCCAAGGGTCACTCGGGCTACGCGATTCCCATTCTCGAAGAACTTTGGGATGCGATCCGCAACCCAAGGCCACCGGCACTTCGCGTCTGGGTGGACGGAAAGAAGATCGCCGACGACGCCGGATGGCTTGTGGTCGCGAACAGTCCGCGCTATGCGCTGCGCCTTGATCCCGGAATGGCCTGCCGCGACGGGGTCGATCCTTCGGACGGAGCGCTTGATGTGGCGTTCTTTCCGCTCCGGTCGCGCCTCGCGATCGTGCGGTGGTTCTGGCGCTGCTGGTTCAGCACGGCCGGTGGTCACCCGGCCTTCATTGGTGCGCGTGGGCGTGAGATTGTCGTGGAAGGTGCCGCGCCCTGGCAGATCGACGGCGAATCCGGCGGCGTTACGACTGCGGGCGATCGTTTGCGCTTCGAGTGTCGTCCCGGCGCGGTCAAGGTGTTCTGTGCGCCGCCTTGATCGTTCAGTTCGTGACGTCTTCCAGCCGGCAATTGAATCCCCACCCGCCCCCGATCTCGCTCACGGCCAGCACGATCTCGTTGCTCCCTTTCTTCAGGGGAAGATACAGCGAATCGTTCTCTGGATTGACGATTCCGAGGAATCCCGGATCGCGGAAGTACTGCGGGCTGCGCCCCCGATAGACGATCGCACCGTTCAGGAAAATGCTCACCTCATCGCTGTACCCGATCGAGAGTTTCTTCACCTGGTCCTTGTCCGAATCGATGGCCATCCTCGCGTACACCATTTTCGAGCCCTTCTGGGGTTCGAGCCTCTTTGAGAAGTCCTTGGCGAAGGTCGCGTTGATGTGCGGCCCTTCGCGGAACCGGTTGATCACGACAAACCCGGGCGCCTCGGCTTTCACGGGCTCCCATTTCATCGCGTCTATCTCCGCTCGCGAGAGCGGCTTCTCCGGGTTTCGCTCGAGCGCTTCGAAGACCGGTGAGAGGTTCCACTCCGTCAGCGTGTTCGGCGCCATCGCCGGGGGGTGACGCTCCCATTTTGTCGGGGTGGTTTCCTTGATCTCAAAGTTCGAGAAGTAGGTCGCCCCCGTCAGAACGGCGAGCGCGATAGATCCCTTCTGGCTCTCGCTCTTCAGGTCGGTCATGACCAGCGATGGCTCTTTCATGTCCTGGACATAGAGCTTTGCCTGCGCGCCGTTCACCTCCAGCCGCAGGTGCATCCAGGTTCCGAGCGGAATTTCCAGCGGCGCCGTAAAACCCGGCCCGTTGTAGATCTGCCACGCCGCGCTGCCGTTCAGGATGGGTGTGTACTGCTGCGCATCCGGGTAGCCGGACTTGTGCTGCCGGAGATAAACCCACTCGCCGTTTCCAGTCTCGTCATCAAGCCGGAACTGGAGCCCGAAGAACCCGCGCTTGGCCGGCGTGGCGATATCTACGTCGATCACGCCGTCGCGAAACTCAAAGTCCTTCAGAACCGCCCCGCCAGCCTCAACGCAGACGCATTGACGCCCTTCATACTCCGCGACCTTCGCCTTGCCCTGGAAGTCCCACCGGGGCGAGTCCGCCGGGATGGAGAGGCCTTCGGCAAGTGTGTTGACGCTCAGGCCCAAGAGGCCGAGCACGGCGAGGGAGGTGTTCATTCCAACGCAGGCATACCGGCTGGTCGGCTGCGGGATGACCGAAAGCGGCGTGGACACGCGGCACGTGTCTGGCGAACAAGCCGCCAGAAGCAGGCCGAGCCCGCTCAGGCATCGGGCTTGTTCAAGGTCTTAATAACTCATTTTGTTTGTATTTTGAACTGTTTTTAATAGTTATATGATTGGTTTTTCTTGATTTCAGGCTCATGCGCTGGGTGCGTCTGTTACGATTCCAAGTGACTCGATCGGGGGTCCGGCTAGCGGGGGGCTTGATCCTCCGCTGGGCCGATTCGTATCGATCCATAAGCGGGGGCCGACCCTTCCTGTGGGCAGGGTCGCGGACTGCGGAAAGGAAGCGATGTGGCCGGTCAGAGAACCGGCCCCGGCCATGGAAGAACGGCCTGAAGCAAACTCGGTCACGGTCGCCGGCGCCCTTCCGGGGGGGTCGGAATCACTGCGCGTCGACCTGATCGACGCGACGGGTCGCCTTTCCGGGGATGAATGCCGCTGGCTGATCGACAGGGTCTCGGGCGCCTTCGCCGAGGCGTGCCGCCGGGAGTCGTCGCGTTCCAAGGGAATCGTCCGGGGCGGCGAGGTGCGTATCCAGATCGTGGGTGATGACGAAATGTCCCGCCTGCACGAGGAATACGCCGGGGTGTCCGGCACGACCGATGTCCTCACGTTCGACCTGTCGGGCGACGAGGAGAACGGCAAGGCTCCGCCACTGGACGTGGATCTGACCGCCTGTCTGGATGAGGCCGAGCGCCAGGCCGCGGCCCGCGGTGGCACCCATCGCCGCGAACACGAACTGCTCCTCTATTCACTTCACGGCCTGCTCCATTGCCTGGGTCACGACGATCACGAGGACGCCACGTATCGCCTCATGCACGAGACCGAAGATCAGATTCTGAGCGCGATCGGTGTCGGGGCGCTCTTCGGATCGGCTCCGGCCGCGCCCAAGGCGGGAGGTGCGCCATGAGCCAACTCCTTTCTCCGGGCACTTGGCTCTTCGTGGCGATCGTTTCGCTGTTCGCGACCGGAGTCTTCGGCGCGATTTTCCATTCGCTGCGCGATCTGTCCCGCTCGGCGCTCGAGGAAATCCTGCGTCACGGGGCCGATCATCGTCGCTCCAACCGCGTCCGGCGGATCATCGATGACGTGGACGGCCACGCGGCGTCCGTCGCACTTGCCCGCGTGGCCTTCTCGATCGTTTCCGCGACGGGCTTCCTGCTCTGGTTCGTCGCCAAGACGTCAACTCCCGGGATCACGACCGGGGCGCTGTGGCTCTGGTTTGTGCTCGGCATCTCGCTTGTTTCCACGCTGGTCTGGATCGTGGGAACCGTGGTCCCCTCGAGCGTGGCCCGCCACATGGCCGAGCCGACAATCTACGGCTTCGCCACGCTCGTCCGCGGCATGTACATCATCACGGCGCCGCTGCGGGCCCTGGTCGGCGCGATCGACAGTTCCATCCGCATGATCGCCGGGAAGGAAGAGGTCGGCGATGTCGAGGCGATCCAGGCCGAGCTGCTTGATGTGGTGGCCGAGGCCAAGGAAGAAGGCCAGCTCGACGAAACCGAGCAGCAGATGATCCGCGCCGTCGTCCGCTTCCGCGACACGACGGTCAAGGAGATCATGACGCCACGCACAGAGATGGAAGTGCTGGAGCTGACGAACGATCTTGGTCGGATCACCTCGATGATCCGCGAGGGCGGGCACAGCCGCATCCCCGTCTACGAGGGCACGGTCGACCGGATTGTGGGCGTCTTCTACATCAAGGACCTGCTCAAGTGGCTGGCCGGCGCCGGGGGCAGCCGCTCGGGCAGGATGTTCGACCTGCGCTCCAGCCTGCGGACCGCGCTGTATGTGCCCGAGTCCAAAACCATCCGCGATCTGCTGGAAGAGATGCTGAGCAAACGCGTGCATATCGCGATCGTGCTCGACGAATATGGCGGCACGGCCGGCGTCGTGACGCTTGAAGACATCGTCGAGGAGTTCTTCGGCGACGTCCAGGACGAATACGAGAAGCCCGAGGACACGCCCGGGACCAAGACCGACGAGGTACGCAAGTTCGCCGAGCTCGACGCCCGCGCGTATATCGCCGATGCCAACGCCGCGCTCGAACCGCTCGGCCTTGCGATCCCCGAGAGCGAGGATTACGGCACGGTGGGGGGGTTCATCACCGTCGCGCTCGGACGCATCCCGGAAACGGCGGAGCGTCTCACACTCGAGAACACGGGAATGCTCGTGACCGTGCTGGAAGCTGAGCCGACGCGGCTGGTGCGAGTCCGCATTGAGGCCGCCCCCGCGACGCCGAAGGAAACCGATCCGCCGACGGCGATGATCCCCGATTCGAAGCTCGCGGCACGCGATCTCGCGCGTGCTGCGCGGTAGGCGGGCCGATCAACCCCGCCACGGACGTCCCCCGGCAACGGATCATTCACCGAATCGACTTCACGGGCGGCTTCTCGTTCGAGAGTTGCTCGAAGAGCACGTCTACGCCGCGCTCGAATTGCGCATCCTTCCCCGCGGCGTACGGGATCTGCCGCTCCACAATCACGTCCGGCTCGACGCCGACACCCTCGAGTGTTTTCCCATCTACCCGAACATCGGAAACCGCGATGAGCAAAAGCGAGCCATCGGAGAGGATTTTGGGCGATCCCCCGAGCACGGCGCCTGCGGTACGCGTGCCGACCAGCGTGGCACGATGTCGCGTCTTGAATGCGTGGGAGAGGATTTCCTTGCCGCTGCGTGTGCCGGAGTCGATGAGCACGACGATCGGCTTATTCCAAGTTGGTGAGGCGGTTTTTTCGGCCCACTCGCCCGACCGCCCCTTGAACTCCACGTCCGGCTCGAGCGAGCCGAAGAGATTCATGTACTTTGCCTGCGCCCCGCCCCAGCCGCCCCGCAGGTCGAGCACCAGGCCGTCGCACTTGGCGAACCGCCCCGCGAGCATGGTCGTCAGCAGATCCTGGTACGACTCGCTCGCGTACGACCGGATCCGCACGTACGCGATCGTGCGCCCGTCGCGCGCGATCTGCTTCGCCCCGGCCCTCATCGACCGCAGGTACATGATCCGAGGCTGGATGCTCGCCGGACGAACCTCGATGTCGCGAGTCTCGCCGAGCTTGTCGCGCCGGATTGTGATTGTGACCGGCTGATCTTCCTTCCCCTCGAACGGCGTGATGTCGCCCCATGGGTTTCCATCGATGGCGATCAGTTCATCCCCGGTGAGGATCCCCGCCTTCGCGGCGGGGCCGCCGTCGTACACGTCGGCGGCAAACATCTTGCCGCCGACGTCCTTCGCGACGATGCCGACGCCGGTGTAGTGAACCGGGCCGGACTCGAGCCCAAACTTCTCCAACTGGCCGGGAATGCTCGATGGGAAGAAGACGTCCAGCAGTTCGTAGTACTCACGCTGGGAGGAAATGAAGTGGCGCGTGTGCGAAACGCCGAGCCGTGCGATCGCCTCGTTGATGATCGCGGAAGTCTCGGCGGGGGAGTTCGCGTCCTTTGCGCGTGGGAGCAGTTCGTCCTGCGTGGCGGGCCAATCGACGCCCCGCATCTCCCGGTCGTACAAGCCGCGCTGGACGTACTTCATGGCCTCGAGAAAGACCTTTTCGTCCGCGAAGCTTGCCGGAGCGAGCAGGAGGAGCAGAAGCAAGGCCAATATTCGGCACTTCATAGGAACCCCGTTGTTCGATCGGATGCGCCGGTCCGGAAGTCCCGGCATTCAGGGGTTCTTCCGGCGTGCAGTATTCTGGTTGCCATGACGCCTCAGAATCTCCTGGCCGAGAGCCTCCTCACCAGCCGGGACCTGCTGCTTCGCTACCTCGACGGCTTTGATGACTCGACCCGGACCGCAACAGCCCCGGGATGCCCGAATCACGTGGCGTGGTGCCTCGGGCACTGCGCCTTGGTCGCCAACCGATTCGCGGAGCCGCTGGACCGTCGTTCCCTGCCGGAGACAGAATTCATCGCGGGCAGCAATCGGGGTAACGCCCGTCAGTTCGGGACAGAGTCGATCTGCTTCGCGAGCACGCCGTCGCCCCGCGCGGAGGACTTTCCGGGGCTGGGACGCTGCCGCGACATCTTCTCGGCAGGGGTCGATCGCCTGGCTGCATGGCTGCGGTCGTGCGAATCGTCGCGGCTCGAAACACCGGTCCGGTTTTTTCCGGGCCTTGATATTCCTCCCGTCGCGATCGTTCCCCGACTCGTGTTCCATCACGGCCACCACTGCGGCCAGATCGCCGATCTTCGGCGCGCTCTCGGAATGAAGTCGATTTTCGCGTGAGCTTCAGCTGCCGATCGACCTCGCGGTGTCATCCAGCAGTTCATTTGCCGCCACGGTGGTCGGCGCCTCGGCGATCAGCCTCATGATCGGCTCGGTGTTGCTTCCGGGCACTTGTAAGCGTCCGACAAAAGTATGTCACAAGAAACGGTGTTCCGCTCGATCGGGGCCGAGCAATAGAGAGTCGATCGAAGCTGGTACCATCTTTGTGGTTCATGAAAAAGATCGAGAACGATGCTGGTGATCAGGTCGATTTCAAGCACCCCCGCTTTGCCGCGGTGCTTGGGATTCTTCTTGCGTTGTTGGGGGTCCTTCCGGTGATTCTCGCTGTCCCGCGCAGCACTTCGCCCGCTGCTCCCGGTGACCCGACCGCGGCATCGCGCCACGAAGCGTGGCTCTTCGTTTGGGGTTTCGCGCTCGTTGTGTTGACACCCATTTGCATTTATTCGGCGCTTGTTCTCTTTCGGTGCCGGGTGGTCATGGCTTTTTCCTTATGTGCAATCGGCACCCTCGCGCTCTGGGGGTTTTCTTACTTCGTCATCGTCTGGCGCCTGTTCGCTGGCTGGGGTCGCACCTGAGCGATCCAATAGCTACCGTGTGGCAATCGCCCCGGCCGCGTCGTCGAGGAGTGCGTTGGCGGCCGCGGACGTCGGCGCCTCCGCGATCAGCCTCATGATCGGTTCAGTGTTGCTTCCGCGCACGTGCAGCCAAGCCCGCTTGCTTTCGATATCCACGCGCACCCCGTCCTGGCGGTCCAGCCGCTCGTTCGCGTAGTGCTTTGCGACTTTCTCTGCCGCGGCCTTTGCCTGCGACGGGTCGGCGAGGTCAACCTTGCGCTTCACGATCGCGTAGGTCGGCATCGAGGCCACGATCGCCGAGAGCGGCTTCTCGAACATCCGGATCAGCCCGATCGTGAGCGCCATGGCCGAGAGTGAATCGCGCACGTACGTCACGCGCGGCCAGATCACGCCGCCGTTCCCCTCGCCCCCCACCAGTGAGCCGTTCTTCTTCATAGCGCTGACGACGTTCGCCTCGCCGACGGCGGTGCGCAGCACGGTGCAGCCGTACTTGGCCGCGACGTCGTCGATCATGCGGCTGGTCGAGAGGTTTGCCGCGAGCGTGAGTCCCGCGGTCCTTTGTCCGGCCCGCTTCATCGACTCGAGAATCGCCAGCGTCCCGAGCACAAGCGTGTATTCCTCGCCGACGTATTTCCCGTTTTCATCGATCAGCGCCAGGCGGTCGGCATCCGGATCCTGGGCGAATCCGGCGGCACATCCGTTCTCCCGCACCGCGTCGCACAGTCCGCCGGGCACCGAGAGATTCTCCTGCGTCGGCTCGGGCGGATGTGGAAACAGACCGGTTGTCTCGTTGCCGAGGTGGCAGTACTCGTCCACGCCGAGCGCCTCGAGCAACTGCTGGCTTCCCTGAACGCCCGACGCGTTGACCGAGTCCACGGCGAACTTCATCCCGACCCCGAGTGCCGGCGCATCGTCGGTCACGCCCGCTTCCTCAATCGCGGCGAGGACGCGGGCCACGTGGCGTGCGTCGGCCGCGCTATCGGCTTCGGCCGTGCCCACCTGATCCCATGCGACGCCGAACGAAGCCTGCGACTTGAAGCGATCGACGATAACGCTCGCGATCGACGCCGGCGGCGCGCACGCCGCGGAGCCGAACGAATCACGGTCCTCCGCGAGCAGACACTTGATACCGTTCCACTGCTGCGGGTTATGGCTCGCCGTAAGCACCATGCCGGCAACGGCCAACTTTGATCGACCCGCGAGCGAATCGACCGCGACCGCCACCGTGGGTGTCATCGCGACGCCGATGTCCACGACGCCGACTCCCGCGCCGGTCAGCCCGGCGATCGCGGCATGATGCAGCATGGCATTCCCGGCGCGTCCATCCCGGCCGACGACCACCGCTACGGGCTTTCCGCCAGCGCGCTCCCGGAGGAATGAGCCGAAGCACCCGGCAAAACGCGAGGCAACCTCCGGCGTGAGCGATTGGCCGACGATGCCGCGCAGGCCGGAAACAGAGAGCATGAGCGGTGCGTTTGTCATAACTGTGAATCCACGAGCGCAATATCCGAACCGAACACGGAGCAAACGGAAAGTGAAGCCCCGAAAACCACGAGGGTAGGGTTTGGAGGCGGGTTCGGGACGCCGATGAAGGATTGGGCATTGGCCGGGCGAAAAGAAGGAGAATTTGCCCGGTTCCGCCTCCCCGTCATTCCGTGAGGGGGTTTCAAACTAGGATCGAGGATGTACGAGATCACGGTCCAGACCGAGTTCTGCGCGGGGCACTCACTGGTCATCGGCGGCCAGCGCGAGAAGCTCCACGGGCACAACTGGAAGGTCCGCGCTGTGATCGCCGGAAAAACGCTCGACCACGACGGTCTTCTTTGTGATTTTCATACGGTGGAAGAAGTGCTCCACGAGATCTGCGAGCCCTTCCACAACGAGAATCTGGACGATCGCGAGCCGTTTTCCGCCGGTGTGAATCCCTCCGCGGAGCACGTGGCCCGCTACATCGCGACCGAGATGGCCTCCCGACTCGACGAGGCGCTCAAGCCGCACGCCCGCGTCGCGAGCGTGAGCGTGACCGAGGCGCCGGGCTGCATCGCAACCTACCGGGTGGAGAAGTAGACAAGCGATGACCCCCGCCGAGCCCAAACGCGAGAATGTGGAGAGCGCTGCGCCGACGCCGCGCCTGTCGCTCACGCCGGGCGGCCCGGTGCATGGGAGTGACGAGGGCTCTCCCGGCGCCCCAACGTGGGAAGGCCCGCGGTTCTTCAACCGCGACCTTTCCTGGCTCGAGTTCAACCGGCGCGTGCTGCGCCAGGCCGGCGACCCGCGCGTGGCGCTCCTCGAGCGCGTCAAGTTTCTCGCGATCTTCACCAACAACCTCGACGAGTTCTTCATGAAGCGCGTCGGCCTGCTCCGGCGCCTGATGCAGAGCGAGCCCGACTCGCTGAGCCATGACGGGATGACGCCGCGCCAGCAGCTGGTCGCCATCCGGGCCATGGTGAACGAACTCATCGCCGAGCAGGCGCAGATCTACACACGAGACGTTCTGCCCGCCCTGATCGCGGCGGACATTCATATTGTCAGTTACAAGGATCTCGCGCCCCGCGACAAGCGCTATGTCGACGAGTGGTACCGGGCGCACATCTTCGCCTCGCTCACGCCTCTGGCCGTGGACTCGGGGCACAAGTTCCCGTTCATCTCCAATCTCTCCGATAACATCAGCGTGCTCGCGACGCCGCCGGAGCCGGCCAGCCGTCGCATCGCCGATCTGATCGGCGATTCCGACGAGCCCCGCTTCGCCCGCGTCAAGATCCCGATCGGTGCCGGCGTACGCCGCTTTGTGCCGATCCCGACCCGTCCCGGGGCCCGCGCCGGCAAGCGCGTCGATCGCTTTGTCCCGCTGCTCGACGTGATCAGCGCGAACCTGGGCGACCTGTTCCCCGGAGTCCGTATCCTCGAGCAGGCCGCGTTCCGCGTGACCCGCTCCGCCGGCGTGCAGCGCGACGACATCATCGAGATCGGCTCGGGCTCGCTCATGCGCTCGGTCGAGGAGGATCTCAAGCAGCGACGCTTCGCGCGGGCCGTGCGCCTCGAGCTCGAATCGGGCGCCAGCCAGGAACTCCGGCAGTGGCTGCTCGACAAACTGAGCCTCGTGCCGCAGGACATCTACGAGCACCCGCCGGTTGATTACGCCTCGCTCTTTGAGATCGCCGAGGTTGAGCGGCCGGATCTGAAGGAGCGTCCTTACCGCCCGGTCATCCCCGCGCGTTTCGCGGCGGCGGCAAAGGGCATCGGCATCGCGGGCTCGGCCGATTCCGCCGGCGCTCACTTCTTCGCCGCCATCCGCAAGCAGGACGTGCTGGTGCACCATCCCTACGAGAGCTTCAAGCACTCGGTGGAGAAGTTCATCGCCGCGGCGGCGGCCGACCCGGATGTGGTCGCCATCAAGCAGACGCTCTACCGCACCACGCCCGACTCGCCATTCGTGGAGAACCTGATCCGTGCCGCCGAGAGCGGGAAGCAGGTCGCCTGTCTCGTCGAACTCCGCGCCCGCTTTGATGAAGGGCGCAACGTGCGATTTGCCCGCCAGCTCGAGAAGGCCGGCGTGCATGTGGCCTACGGCGTCGCGGGGCTCAAGACGCACTGCAAGACGTCGCTCGTCGTCCGCCACGAGCGGACCGGCCTGCGCTGCTATGCGCACCTGGGCACAGGAAACTACCACCCCAAGACCGCGCAGCTCTACACCGACGTCGGCCTCTTCACCTGCGACCCCGAGATCACGAGCGACCTCGTCACGCTGTTCAACTACCTCACCGGACTCTCGGCACCGCAGAACTACGCGCACCTGCTGGTCGCGCCGTTCACGATGCGTCAGCGATTCAACTTTCTGATCGACCGCGAGATCGAGCACGCCAGGCACGGCCGCCCCTGCGGCATCACCGCCAAGACCAATGCCCTCGAAGACCGGGAGATCGCCGAGAAGCTCTACCAGGCCTCTGCCGCGGGCGTGCCGGTAACGCTGATCGTCCGGGGCTTCTGCTGCCTGCGCCCCGGCGTGCCCGGTCTTTCGGACAACATCCGCGTGGTCAGCGTCATCGGGCGCTTCCTCGAACACTCTCGCATATTCGCCTTCCGGAACGGACTTGAAGACCCGCTCGACGGCGAGTGGCTCATCTCGAGCGCGGACTGGATGTACCGCAACCTTTCCAACCGCGTGGAGGTCGCCGTGCCGATCCGGGACCGGGACGCCCGGGCGAAGCTCCAGCGCATCTTCGAGGTCTCGCTGCTGGATCAGCGCAACGCATGGGATCTCCAGACCGACGGGACGTACGTGCTGCGCAAGGCCGGCGAGGACGCGGAGCCGGATTCGCCGCAGGCGTCGGGAACGTTCAACACGCTGATCTGGGAAGCCGGCGGGCAGTAAGCGGCCAGCGGGAAGGTCCTCGCCTGCACTCCGTCTGCGATTTCCGCAGCCTTCTGCTACAGATTCCGCTGTACTTTCGGCGGGACGGGCGGGGTGCTTGCGGAGGACCCAGCGGTGAAGCAATATCGCTCTCTAAGGAATGTGCTTGCGGTCGCCGGACTGGCGGCGGTGCACCAACTCGCCATCGGACAGTCGCCCTCTGTTGTGGCCGGCACGAAGAGCGCCCCTTTCCAAACTCGGGCGTCAGCCGCGGAACAGGCCCGGCCCCACGGGCAACAGAATCCCGACGCCGGCCGCGCTGCCCTCACTTGTCCCGGCGGCGTCGGACGGGGCACCGATTACAACAACAACGGCATCGACTCGGTGTGTGACCCGGACGAGCCGGTCGTCATTGACCCGAAGGGCGCTCCGAATCGACCCGGCGGCTACTCGCCGGGATATGCCGACGGCACCTACAGCTACTTGTACGTCGGGAACTCGTACTCCGGCTTTGGTTCCGGTTTCGTGCAGGCCTTTGGCCGCAAGGCATCGGCCCATGGCTCGACCGGCGGCGGGTTCGCGCTCATGGACGCCTCCGTTGAATTCGAGGGAGAGGGACCGACAAGGTGGATCTCCGGATCGCTATCGGGATGGAGTAAGGCGACCGACGAGATCGGGACCCCGGTCAGCGGCCAGATTTTCGTCGGGGTGTGGCTCCGGTTTACGGTACTGCGTCCTCTGTATTACAGATATTTCCGTTCGTCCGCCGGAATCGGTGGTCTCCAAGCTCTGCAGACAAATGGGAACTTCGACAGCAAACGGCTGCCTCCGGGCGAGTATCAGATATCAATCAGTGCTGCGGCCGTGTACCCTCCGGCCGCGAACTTCTCCGGCTCGTACCGCCTGGATTTTCTCGAAGCCGACCCGTGCCCGGCCGACCTGACGGCGGATGGACTCGTTGACGATACCGACTTCTCCCAGTTCGTTCAATCGTACAACGAACTGATCGTCCCACCGGCGAGCCCGCTCTCCGATTTCAACGGCGACCAGCTGGTGGACGACGGCGACTTCTCGATCTTTGTCGTGGCGTATGACCGTCTTGTTTGCTCTTAGATGACGAGCCGCTCCCATCCATACGCCGTTTGGGGGTACGCCTTGCCCCCGAGCGTCAGAAAGCTCTCGCCCACGACCGCGCCGCCCAAGCTCTCATAGAAAGCGCGCGCCGGGGCGTTGTTCGAGAGAACCCAGAGCACGACGGACGATTCCCCAAGATCTTGGGCGGCACGGAAGAATTCTGTGAACAGCGCGCGGCCGATGCCGCGCCGGTGCTTGTCGTGCGCCACATGGATGGCGAAGAGCTCGAACGGGAATCTCTGAAACACCGTCGGCGGCACCGGATCGCCGGCGGCGGTCTTTTCCCGCGTCGGCCCGCCGCGGACCATGCCGAGGATCGGGTTCGGAGCACCGGGCTCTTCCGCCACCAGGAACGGCATCCGCGGCTTCACGTGCTTGCCGGTTTGGGGATCGAAATGCTGCCCGTGGTACTTGGCCATTCCCTCGGCCGAGAGTTGCGACAGGAACGCATGGTCCATGATGCCCCGGTAGGCCTTCATCCAGCAGGCGTGCTGCATCAGGCCGACGCCGGGCATGTCGGCGGGGGTTGCGGGTCGGATGGAAAAGGCGGGTCGGCTCATTCGCTTGAGCATACCGGCGCGATCCAGTGCTTTGGGAATGTCGTAGTCTGGTGGCGTGGTCGAGTGGCTGTTCAGCATCGCGGGTTGGGGGCTGCTCCTCGGCGGCGTGTTTGTCGCGTGGTGGTGGGGTTGTCGCGATGCGGGGAGGAAGACGCGACGATGCCCGAAGTGCTGGTACGACATGAGTGCGACGGCGGGTCTTCGTTGCCCGGAGTGCGGACGCGAGGCCAAAAGTGAGCGCCGGATGTTCAAGAGGAACCGGCGATGGGGGTGGATCGCGACGGGCCTGACTCTCTCGCTCGCAAGCTGGTTCGTTCTCCGGTGGCCCGATTACCAGAAGAACGGTCAGTTCTACGGGCCACGGGCCTTTGTGCCGCGGACGGTCATGGTGGTGGGCTGGCCGGCGTTCGTGCGATGGGAAGAGCTTTCGTACGAGAAACCGAAGGCGTGGTGGGCCAAGTCCGATCCGCGCAGGCAATTGAGCGTGGACGAGTTCATCCGTAGCGACCGCCTGTGGTCGTGGCAGGCTTGGATCAAGTGGCAAGTGTGCGCGGCGACATTTGAACGGGCGCAGACATGGGGTGTGCTCTACTGGTGCACCACGATCCTGACGCGTGACCCCGCGCCCCCTTCCGTCGCCGTGGACGCGTACATGGCACGGTATGTCTCCAATGACACGTGGCCGCTCAACGGAATTCGGAACGATCGCAAGGAAATCCGGGCAATCGATCCGAAGTGGATCGAGCCGGTCGCCGCGGCCATCGTTCGAGACCCGAGCATTCTCAAGGCGGATCCAGGCATAATTGCGTGGCTCGCTCTTTCCGGCCGTGACATGAACGATGTTGCGGGAGTGTTGCCTGCCGTATCGCTTTCGGGCGACGGTCTCAATCAGGCCCTCTATGTTCTTTCGGGCGCAAAAATTGATGCGGAGCACGCACGGGCCCTTGTCGGCGCGTACTCAAAGAAGAAGAACGTAAGCGGCACGGCAATTACGGGCCTTGTGGCCAAGCTCGGCGGCGATGGAAGATACGAAACAGCGGCCATCGCGACGGCGATCACGCACCGGTATCCGAACGATCGAATACACGCCTGCATCACCATCGCCCGGATCGGCATTCCCGATCCGACCCTCTTGAGTCTGCTGGAAATCGCCAAGCAAGACGGGCAGCAGGCGGTCTGCTCGGCCGCGAACATCGCCGAGGCCATCTTGCTTGGAGATGCGGCTCGTCTGAGCAAAGAAATTGAGAACGAGGCCACATTCTTGAGCTACGAGCACCGGCGCGACCATCGTTGGTGGAACGTATCGGCGCTGTACGGATTCGCGAACGAAGGGCTCTTGCCTTCGGACTTGAGTGCTCGGGCGATGCTTGCCGCGGCAGACGGCGATGGCATGGACAATTGGATCGATTCATCCAAGAGCATGAGTCTTCTTCTCAGATTACGCGACCCCTTTGATCCTGAAATTGTGGCATTCGCCGAAAGGAAGATCCGCGATGGAGGGCAGATCGGCTGGTCGGCGTGGCGCGCGTACGTGCAACTCGGAAGGGCCCCGGCCTCGATCGTGGACGCGGCACGGATTGGCGCAGAAAAGCTATCTCCAAGCGGTCGGCGAAGGGATCAGATCGTCAAAGAGGCCGACGCCATCAAAGTACTGCCGTAGCCCATTCGATGCTTCTGTGCTCATGGGAGGGAGGACGCCTTGCCCGATGCGCCACCAGTCAGGCCCATCGGAACCACGATGACGTGTTTCCACTAACTGATGAAGCAGAGACACGATCAGCTTTACATCGCCGTGCAAACGGCGCGAAGTTCGGCTTATGTTTGATGGGAAATTCCCCTTCATGAGGCGGAGCGCCCAACTACAAACCGCAACGCGCGGACATTGCCGAACGTCCGTCATTCCACAGATTTGTGGAATTGGTCCCGTTCGGCGGCATAGATTTCCACACGATTCACACATCGCGACAGGGATAACGCGTGGGTGCGTGTCCTTCGCTACTTCACTTGGAGACTTGTCTATGGCTCGAAAGGCACGCGGCGGCAAACTGACCGGGTTATCAACGGCGGAACTGCAGGCGGAGATCCGCCGGCGCAAGAGCCGCAATTCTTCACTTCAGAAACGCTACGAGAAGCTTCAGAACAAGCTCGCCGAGCTCCGCAAGGAGATCGCGGCCAGCGGCGGGGCCGTGGTCGGTGGGGGGGGGCGGGCGAGCAATGAACTCAGCCTTGTTGATTCCCTCAAGAAGGTTCTGACCGGCAAGACCATGGGCGTGAGCCAGGCGGCCGATGCGGTCCTGGGAACCGGATACATGACGACCAGCCCCAACTTCCGGACGATCGTCAACCAGACGTTTATCAAGCACCGCAACAAGTTCAAGAAGGTCAGCCGCGGCCGGTACACGGCGGCTTGATCAGACCGCTTTCGCGGGAGAGACCTCCGTGTCCGCCGGCGCCTCGCGCTGGCGTGCGTTGAAACGGATCTCCCAAGATTGAGGAGGGCGCCTGAGGAGGGCGCCCTTCTTTTTTCATTGCGGTTCCGCGCCTTGTATGGACGCAAGAACCGTCCGTAGTCCGGGCGAAGGGTCCGGCGCCTTCGGCTTGGCTCTGACAGGCGGGCGGCCCGAGGCATTTCCTATAGTCGCCTCTATGGCCTGGATTGCAAAGAACTCGGCGGGCGCGAAGGTTGAGAAGCGGGCGGAGCCCTACCTCACGGGCTCGATGCGCGATCATCTCTCCAAGCAGATAGTCCCCCGCTACGAACAGAAGATGGGGGCGCTCCTGCCCTGCCTGCACGAGATCCAGCACGCCTACGGGTGGATCCCCGGGCAGGCGATGCTCGAGATCGCCGAGTTTCTCCAGATCAAGCCTGCGGAGGTCATCGACACCGCCAGCTTCTATGAGGAATACTGGCTCAAGCGAAAGGGTGAGCACCTGATCGGGGTCTGCCGCTCGATCGCGTGCGAGTTCTGCGGCCAACCCGAGATCACCCAGGCCGTCAAGGACGCCCTCGGCATCGACGTGGGAGAGACCACCGACGACGGCAAGTTCACGCTGATCGAGCTCGAGTGCCTCGGCTCCTGCGGCACGGCTCCGGCGCTATTGATAGACGAGACCCTGCACGAGAACGTGAAGCCCGAGCAGGTGAAGTCGCTTCTCGCGGGTGTGCCGAGCGCTCACGCCAAGCATTGAAGTCGGCCTACAGAATTGGACACGGATATGCCCGACGGCGAGAAGAAAAGTCTGTCGCGCTCCCTCGGCGAGTTCTTCGGACACATCTGGAAGGGCGTGCAGGAGCCGGTGGACCAGAAGATGGTGGTCCGGCAGGAAACCAGCGAAGAGGTGCGAAACACGCCCGAGGGCACCGTCGTCGTTCGCCGGACTGTCGTTGAAGAAATGGAACTCCGCCCCAGGGAAAAGCCGCCGGAGGGTTGATCCGGTCGGCAGTCGGTATTCTGCACACGGGCCGTTCGGGGGCCCACATGGGAACGGGCATCGAACGGAAGGAACGATCATGAGGCACTTTCGCGGCATCGGGGCGTTGATTTGCGGTGTGATGGTTGCGTTGCTGATCGGGTCGCTCGGCTGCGCTGGCGGCAAGGGTGATTCCGGTTCGGGTGATGGAATCGGGGGCGGCGAATTCGGCGATGATTCCAGCGGCTGGGGCGCCTCGGGCGCTCAGGTCTCCGTCATGAATCTCAGCCGCGCCACGCTCCAGATCGAGCCGTACGAAACGGACGGCTTCGGCGACATGCGCTTCCCTCTCGAAGGATTCATCGTCGTGGCGCCCGGCCAATCGGGCAGCCGCTGGGTCGCGCTGCCGCAGCGGGATCAGCAGGTCGCGGTCGCCGGTTCGCGTGGAGTTGCGCTCACCGTGACCGCCAGCGGAACCGCCGAGGGTCTCTACGGCACGTGGGTTGTGCGCAACCAGGGCGGCGCCTATGACATCCAGGCTCGCGACGGCGACGACGGATATGTCCACCTCTACTGGGCGGGTAGCGGGCAGGAAATCTACGGGCAGTAATGGCCGCGCCGCGGCCGGATCGCAGGGAGTCATGACGAAGCGATTGCTTGCCCTGTCGTTGATCGTGCTTGGACTTTCCGGCTGCGCAACGGGAGGAAGCACTCCCTCGCCGACACGCAGCACCACGATCTGGATCCAGAACAAGTCGCAGACCGTTCTACGCGTCATGCCCTATGAGGCAGGCGTCGGCGAGAACGACCTCCGCAACACGGAAGCGGCTCCGATCGTCGTCAGCCCCGGCCAGACCGTGACCCAGGAGCTCCGATTCGCACCCGACGCAAGGCTCGCCAAGGGCGAAGCGCCCGCCGCGCTGCAGATCACGGCCCGCCGGGTCTCCGACAGCGCGTTCAAGGGAACCTGGGTCGTCCAAGAACGCGCCGGCGCCTTCCGCGTCGTCGCTGTCCAGGATCAGATCGGCAGCGTGCACCTCTTCTGGGGCAGCGAGAACGGCGACGAACTGATGGTGGAGTAAGAACGATGTGGATATTCGGGGCACTGTTCACCCTTGCCTGCTCGCTCCTCGTTGGCTGCGCCGCCGGGCCGGGGGAAGACGAATTGCGGGTCATGAATGACAGCAAGGGCTCCGTTGCCGTGGACCTTTGGTCGGGCGACGGGCTGCCGAAGGACCCCACACAGGGGATGAGGGAAGAGGCGGCGGAGCGGCAGACGCTGCCGCCGGGCGGAACATGGAAGGTCACCCTCGCGAAGCGCACGCCGGAAGGCCCCGTCGGCGCCGCGAGCAGCGTTGTCGCCATGCTGGCGGTGCGGGGAGAAGCGGAGCCGACCACCGCCGCCCAGTGGATCGCCCTCGAGGGCACCCGCCCGCCCGGCGGCTGGGCCGTCCGCGTCTTCGGCGAGTCTCCAAATCTGAAAGTTGCGCGGGTCAGTTCTGCCCAGGAATCGGACCGGATGGAAAGGACCCTGGGCCCACGACCTCCATCGATTGGAACGATGGGGGGCGCGAGTCCGGGTCCCCAGCGCTAAGACGCTGTCCTGCGCGGGGACTCCCTCACGAGACCCGGCGCCTGGCGATGGCAGTCTAACGCGCGATGACAGGCTCTGCAAGCTTTCTTTTGAAGCGCGCGTGTTGATTGCGAACTTGATTGCGGACACGCGCGTTTCATCGACGTCGTGAGACCTATCCAGAGAGTGGCGCGCCCGTGCGCCGGGAAAAGCGCGACGGAGACGGTCTATCGCGGCGGCCGAAGCGGAGAACGAGCGGGTGCGGACCGGGCACGATGCGCAGTTCGGCCCGCTCCCAAACGACATCGCGAGGTTTCGGGGTAAGGACACAACGCCTCGCGGGCGGTACACCATTTTGACTCGGGCTGTACGCTGTGGAACTCAGAGGGAGATCCAACATGAGACGATTCTTTGCCTGTGTCGCGTGCGTTGCCGTGTGCTGCTCCGCACTCGCCCGTCCTGCGGCCCCGACGGCGTTCACCCATCAGGGGAGGCTGGCGTCGAACGGACTTGTCTACAGCGGAACGGCGGACCTGAAGTTCTCGCTCTTTGATGCGGCGGCGGGCGGGAACGCGGTCGCGACGCCGTTTACCAGCAGCGGCGTGGTCGTGAGCGGCGGGGTATACACGACGAGTGTTGACTTCGGTTCAGCTTTCGGTGCCGAGCCGCGATGGCTGGAGGTGGCTGTGGCGACGCCTTCGGGGAGCGGGGTATTCACGACGCTGTCGCCCCGCGAGCCGATCAACGCTGTTCCACTGGCGGCGAGCCTGGTCGGCACAAGCCCGACACCGGGAATTGATATCAGCCAGACTGTGGCGGAGTCCTTTGATGGGGTCGTGCCTGACTCGTTCTTGTACCAGACGTTTGTGCCGCACAAATCAGGAAAGCTGCTCTCCTTCCAGCTGAAATACAGGGGGGGCAGCGCGCCGTTCTATGTCGTCTCGGCGTACATCACGGACGGGGTGGGCAACCTGATTCCCGGCGCCTCGGGGTCAGCAAACGTGGGGCCCGAGGTGGACCAGATCGTAACGATCACCCTGGGGACGCCGGCGCAGTTGCAAGCCGCGCAGTCATACCGGCTGTACGCGAAGGTTGGGGACGGTTCGTCTTCGCCGTCGATCTGGATTTCGGTGAACAACCCGTACCCGGACGGGATGTTCGCGAGCCAGCCGACATGGGACTTGTGGTTTACGACGACGATGAACAACGCCGGCGCGGGCACCTCGTTTGATATCCCGGTGAACTTTGCGCAAAACGTCGGGATCGGGACGGCGACTCCGGGCGCACCGCTGCACGTTGCACCGACGAGCGGGATCGTGATCGGAAAGAACGCGACGGCGGGGGGGTATACGGCGCTCGCGCTGGACCTCTCCGCGGAGAGTGGCGGAAACGCCCAAATCCAGGCGATTCAGTCGTCGGGGAGCGCGTACGGAAATCTGGTGCTGAATCCGAACGCGGGCAACGTGCTCGTGGGTGCTCCGGATGGGTCATACCGGCTCGATGTGCAGAGCCCGGCCGCGAGCGTGATCCGAGCCAGTTCGTCGGCAACCGCGACGAATTTGTCACTGGCCAATACGAGCAGCGCCGGTCGGAACTACCTGCTCCAATCCAACGGCAACAATCTGGGCACGTTCACGATCAGGGATCAGATGGCTTCGAGCGATCGCTTCACGCTGTATCCAAGCGGGCGGATCGGGCTTGGAAGCACGACGTCGCCGGCCGGCCTGCTGGATGTCACCGGCAACGGCGCCGGGACGGTCGCGATCATCGGGCGGGCGGGGCCCGGCCCGAGCGCGATCGGGATCTACGGCGTCGCGAGCGGACCGGGGCCCAAGGCCGCACAGTTCGACGGGCCCGTCACCATCAACGGAAATCTGACTGTCGTCGGAAATGTGAGCAAGACCACCGGCAGTTTCCGCATCCCGCACCCGCTCGACCCCGACAAGAAGTGGCTGTACCACTCGTTCGTCGAATCGCCCGACATGATGAACGTGTACAACGGGATGATCGTGCTGGACGAGCGGGGATGCGCCACCGTCGAATTGCCGGATTACTTCATGGCGCTCAACAGCGATTACCGGTATCAATTGACCCCGGTAGGGAGTTCTATGCCGGGGCTCTTCGTGTCCCGCGAGGTTGAGAAGAACTCGTTCGCGATCTCCGGCGGAAAGGCCGGAGGGAAAGTGAGCTGGCAGGTAACCGGAATCCGACAGGACGAGGCGGCAAAGAAGGAGCGGATCGTGACGGAGGTTGAGCGGACGGAGCCGTAGGAGGTGTCGCATGGCGATCGCCCGGATTCTCGGACACTCCAACGTGCAGCGCCGACGCCTGACGTCCGGCAAACCGTCGGTGTGTTTCACTATTGAAGCAGAATGTGCTTGCACGCCCGCGGGTCAGAGGTACGCTCGAGTCTGTTCCGTGGAACTGGCGCTGGAGAGCAAGCCTTGATCATGCGTTTTCGTGCGTTCGGGTTAAGCCTTGGCCTGAGCATGGTCGCGAACTTCGCTCCTGCGCTCGCACAAAACGTCTTTAGCAACAACACCCCGATCACCATCCCATCAAGCGGGAACGCCATCCCGTACCCGAGCACCATCGGAGTGGCGGGGTTGACGCCTCCGGGCCTGATCACCAACGTGGTCGTGACGCTGAAGGGCGTGACACATCCGCGCATGTCGGACGTGGACATCGTGCTGGTGGGACCGGGCGGGCAGAATTGCGAACTGCTTTCCGATGCGGGGGGCGACAACGCGGTATCGGGGCTCGATCTCACATTCTCACGCACCGGGCGCGTGTTCAAGTCCGGCGATCTTCTCGCGACGGGCACGTTCCTCCCGGTCAACCTCGGAACGACGCTCGAGAATTTCCCGGCTCCCGGCCCGGGGATCGTGAGCAATACGGATCTCGCCGTCTTCAGCGGCACATCCGCGGTCGGTACGTGGTCGCTCTTCATCATCGACGACAACGCGGGGCCATCGAGCACGACCGGGAGCATCACCGGATGGACCATCCGCTTCAACGACCCGCTTGTCGAGACGGCCCAGTCGGGGAGTGAATTCAGTTACCAGGGCGTGCTGAAGAAGGACGGCTTGCCGTTCACCGGTGCCGCGGACCTGAGGTTCAGCCTGTGGAACGATTCGGGCAGCGCCACGCCCGGCTCCCAGTTTGGCGCGTCGATCGACCGGCCGGGTGTTGCGGTCACCAACGGCGTGTTCACGACGCTGCTGGACTTCGGACCCGGCGCGTTCTCGGAAAAGAAGAGGTTTCTGCAAGTCGAATCTCGGGTGGCTCCGGATACGACCTTCACGCCGATCCTGCCGCGGACGCCGATCACGGGCACCCCCTTCGCGGGGATTGCTCCGCTCGCGAAAGCGGCGAATCAGCTCGATGCCCCCGACGGATCCCCGACGAAAATCGTCGAGGTGGACGACTTTGGCTTTGCCAAGGTGAACTCTTCACTGACGGTGAGCGGCAACCTGGATGTCGGTTTCACGCTCACGGCTAACGGCGGCATCGTGCTTCCCGCAACGACGCGCCTCCGCACATACGCGGCCGCCGCATGGCGTCCGATCCAAAATACCCTCGCGTACTCGCTGTCCAATGGCGACTGGCTGACCGGAAGCACCGCATCAGCAACGGTCACGTTTTTCCTTCCGCTCGATTTGCCCGACGGCGCCGTTATCCGCGAGGTAACCCTGTTCGCGGACGACCAGGCGTCGGCGAACAACATCACGTTCTCCCTGCGGCGCGTGCCGCACACCGGTACCGGCGCGGTTCTCGTCGCCACCTCAAATACCTCCTCTCTCTCGGGTATTGGATCTGTGACGATCGGGGGATTATCGGAGTCTGTTGCCGCAAATACGGCGGCGTACACGATCAACGCCAGTTGGGTTGTGCCGACGACGACAAGCCAGATACGGGCCGGAAGCGTTCGGGTGAAATACGAGATCACGTCGCCCCTGCCGTGACGGCGTATCCCCGGCATGGCGACGAGTCCGGGCGGGCGCCGATGTTGACGCTTCCTCTTGTTTCTCAGGAAAATCTCTGTGTTCTGGGTGATGCACCGGCCGGGTGCTCTGTTCATACATCCCGGAATCTCGCTCTCGATGTGGAGTTTGCATCATGACGAGCCTTCTCGGGCGCGCCCTGCCGGGTGTCGATGGTTGTGCCCTGCTCGCATCGATAGCGGCGGCCGATGTCACATGCGATTTCGACTGCACGGCCGGACTTCACGTCCGCGTTCATCTCGGTATTGTCGTCCGGGTCGCGAGCACGGTATCGGCTTCATCGCCGAGGACGTGGAGAAGATTTTTCTCGAGGTCATCTTCCGAGACGAACACGGCAGCGTGACCGGCATGGACCACTCCCTCGCCGAGAGTGATGCCCGCCTCGCCGAGAAGCAGGGCGAGATTGACCACCGCAAGCCGCGGCTTGAACGCCTGGAACGCACGATTGAGAGCCTTTCCACAGAGCGGCCACGACGGGCCCAGGGCCGGGCGATCGCCGGACATTCCGCGTCCGGCGACCGAATTAGCGTGCGAATTGTGGCCATTTTGCGCTCCGCGCGAGGCGAAATTCCCGCTCTCCTCCTAGATGCCGCGGGCGGCGTCTGGTTGTGGCGTGCACCCTCCGGGCGAGGGTTGGGCGTCCCAATTTCCCTTTTCGGGCCGGGGTTCCGGCTCGATGCCGCGTATCCAATGGGATGCCTCCGTGCAAAATTTCACATCTTCGCGTCCATTTCAATTCCGCCGAACTGCCCGGTTTCGGACGGTCGTGGTGCTTCGTGCCGCGCTCCTGGCGACCGGGGCCGCGGCGGCGACCGGCGTGATCCCAGGATTCGCGCCAGAGGCCCGCGCTCAGACCTCGCTGGGTCCGGGATTCTCATATCAGGGCACGGTCACAAATGCCGGCGTTCCGATGAACGGTTCCGTCACCATGGTCTTGTCGCTCTGGAGGCACCCAACCTCGACCCTCGTCACTGACAGGATCGGTTCGGAACAGACCATAAGCCCAAACCCGATCTTGATCAACGGGCTTTTCGAGGTGACGGCAAACAAGAACAATGAATTCACGGATGCCGCTTTCACGAGCTCTGACGATCGGTGGATACAGATGAAGGTCAACGGGTCGGTGATTTTGACTCGGGTGCAGATCCGGGGTGTTCCGTACGCACTGGGTCTTCGCCTGCCGCTGACAGAGACCGTCGCCAAGCCCAATTCCCTGCTGAAGATCACAAACACCGATCCACTCGGTCCGACGGGGCGCACGGCCGCGCTGCATGGGGTTCGAGGTGGCCCGGCGACAAACAGCTTGGCCGGGCTCTTTGACCCAGCGATACTGGGTGAATCAAACACAGGAAACGGCGTCGTGGGGGTCGTTTCCAAAAATAGCGCAGCGGGCGTGATGGGGATTTCCAGCGGCGTGAATTCGGCGGGCGTTTCCGGCAGGGCGAGCGGCGACAATGCCTGGGCGTTCAATGGGAGCGGCACAAACGGATTGCTCCTTGCGGTGACCACCGACCACGGGGTCGGCGCGGACATTACCGTCACTGGGCAACTGACACGCGGCATTCGCAACAACGTCTCTGGTGCAAATTCGCTCGGAATCGAGGTGACACAGGCCGGAGCGGATTCGGTCGGAGTGGACATCGGCGCGAGCGGAGACCGGGCGATCGGGCTGCGCGTGGCTTCGGCGCTCGGACTTGGGCCTCACAAAAGTCTGGTCGCAACCGTCGGATACGACGCAAACGACCTGGCGGCGGAGTTCAACGGGCCGACGGTTGTCCTGGGAAACGCGGGCGCCGAAGCGCGGTTCGGAATCGGTACTTCCAGCCCAGCGGCGCCTCTCGTTGTGGTGGGTGGTGGCGGCATTTACCCGGCGACTGAATTGCGGGTATCTCCGGGTCTCAACAACGCCCCGGGATTGATCGTCTTTGACACCTATACGTCGGTTTACAACACCGGGTGGTTTCAGTTCAACAGGCCGGCCATCTTTGGCGGAATGGTCACTACGTTCAACCAAAACACCAACTCCAACGCTTGGGGAACCGGCGCAAGACTGTCAGGAGTGAGTCCCCGGTTGGTGCTGGAAGACGACGAAACGGAATTCGCCGGCTTCGCCGGCTGCGCACAGGGTGTTATTCACCTTGGTTTGCACAACTTCACAGACACCGCGAGCGGGGCAATTCCGAGCCACAACTTCCGCAGCCTGTTCGCTATCGACGCGGAAGGAAGAGTCGGCTCCATGTTTCCGCCGGCGGGCTCTCTCGCCGTGTCCTATCGGAATCTGTTGGACGACGGCGCCGGCAGGGCCGCGTTTTCAGGTGATGTCGCTGTTGACTCATACGATCAGGCCGGTCCAAATTCCGCGCGCGGGCTGCGTTTCGGGGGCGGCGGGTCTGGAGAACTCATCGCCAGTAACCGGACGGACGGCGGCCCCGATAAGAACCGCTACGGCCTTGATTTCTACACCCATTCGATAAATCGGCTTTCGATTACATTGAACGGAGATGTGGGCATCGGAGTTACGGCGCCCAAGCTGAAACTCGAAGTGGCGGGCACAATTTCTTGCTACAGCATCGTGCAGGGTTCGAGTATCCGATACAAGGACCACGTGCGTCCCATAGAGGATGCGCTCGCGAGAGTATTGAAACTCGACGGCGTCCGCTTCGACTGGAAGCCCGAATGGGCCAAGGAGCGCCCCGGCCGCGAACACGACATCGGCTTTGTCGCCGAGGATGTCGCGAAGGTCTTTCCGGAGGTTGTGTTCCGCGATGCGGAAGGCAACGTCACCGGCATGGACTATTCGCGTCTGACAGCGGTGGCGGTGCAGGCGATCAAGCAACAGAACGCCCGGGTCGAAGATCAGCACCAGAAGATCGAAGCCCTGCGCGCGGAAAACCAGGCGCTCAAGGATCGACTGGACCGGCTGGAGATGCTGATGCGGGCCGCCAGGGTGGAAAGCAAGTAGAAGGCGGTTGTCCATCGCCGCCGGGCGGGCGATGTCCTGCTCGGAAAAGTCTTGTACCAGAGGCCTCTGTCGGTGATACTGCACCAAGGCGTCGATGCGGAGTGCGATCAAGAATCAGGAATCGCCGGCGCCCCGTGCGCCGCATTGGCTCGGTCGGTGTCTATGTGTCCTCGCAAACCACAGGGGGTATTCCATGCATAGTGCTGCTCGTCGCAATGGTGTTCTGCATCTACTCGCGTCAGTCGCGTGTTTGTGGGCGAGTGGGAGCGCGGCGGGCCAAACCGCCTTGGGACCGTCCTTCTCCTACCAGGGCGAGATCACGACGGCCGGCGGCCCGCTGAACGGACCCGTGCCTATGTCGCTCTCGCTGTGGCGGCATGCCACGTCGACCGCGGTCGGCGATCGGATCGGCGGCGTACAGACTGTGAGCCCGAATCCGACGCTGATCGACGGCCGTTTCACCGTCACCGTGAATCAGGGCAACGAGTTTGGCGCCAGCGCGTTCACCGGTTCGGAGGAGCGATGGCTGCAAGTCACCGTGAACGGGATAGCGATCACACCCAGGACGCCGATTCGGGCGGTGCCGTATGCACAGGGGCTGCGGCTCCCGCTCTCGTTGACGCTCTCGAGCCCGAACCAGCCGATCCTGCAGATTCTGAATACTGCGCCGGCGCAGTCGAGCCCCAATCCGGCGGCGGCGATCGAAGCGGTTCGGACGACGCCCTCAACTCTTTACTGGGACATCAACACAACGCACATGATCTCGCCGGCCATTCTCGGACACTCCGGCACCGGCGAGGGTGTCGCCGGGCTCTCTTCGGCTGGCAGCGGCGTGGTCGGCATGTCGAACGCTCCGAACTCCCCTGGCGTGACAGCCGAATCGATTTCGTCAGGCGGGATCGGCCTCTATGCACGCGGGAATCAGGTGGGAGCGATCGTGCTGTCCACCGGACAGAACCCAGGCTCGATCGGTTTGGAGGCTTCGGCGGTCGGACCGGGCGCGCGGGGCGTATCCGTGGAAGCCACCGGGGAGGGTGCCATCGGCGGGATCTTCGAGTCGAACTCCATCGGACAGCCAAAGGCCGGTTTCGGGATCCTGTCGACGAGCCTCGGCGACGGGTCGTTCGGAGCGCATGTGTCTGCCGATGGCGCCGGGGCCACGGGTCTCAGCGCGGCCGCACAGGGGGCGGGCGCCAAGGGCCTCAGCGTGGAACTCAGCGGCGGAGCGACCGTCGGCGCGAGCATTCAGGGACACCTTGATGTCGATATTGGGGAACGGAACGAGGGGAACCTCAACTTCGGCGCCATCCGCTTCGGGGGAGACGGAACCGGCGAAGCGATCGCGTCAAACCGCCGCAGCGACAGCAACGGGAATCGCTACGGCATCGACTTCTGGACCGGATACCAGCGGAGCATGAGCATCACCAACACGGGTCGCGTCGGCATCGCGACGCCGACGCCGGAGACCGCCCTGAGCGTCAAGGGGACGGCGCAGATCGTCACCGTCCCGCCGGGCGCCGGATACGGGGAAATCACCGACCAGAACCTTTTGGCGTTCGGGGTGATCGGCGACGGCCGGGGAAGTGCCGAAAACACCGACGTCATGGGATTCTTCCGTCGCGATCTCGTTCCCAACTCGTCTGAACTGTGTCTGGTTCTCGGTGACGATGGCCCCGCCGATGGGAACAGCGACTACTTCTCAATCGGCTATATGGGGGCTAGTTCGTTCTCCAGGCTTTTCGCTTTTCGCACCGACGGCTCGGCCAGCAAAATCGGCGGGGGTTCTTGGGCTGCGCTCAGCGATCCACGGGCAAAAACCGACGTCGCGCCGCTGCGAGGCACGCTGGATCGGCTCTTGTCGCTCCGCGGCTACCGCTTTCAGTACACCGACGAAGCGATTCAAGGAGGACTTGGTGCTCGCGGCGAACAGATCGGCCTGATGGCCGATGAAGTCGAGCGGATCTTTCCCGACTGGGTGACCCGGGACAAAGACGGGTACCGCTATGTCACCGAACGGGCCACCACGGCCCTGATGGTCGAGGCGTTTCGTGATCTGCGAGCGGAAAAAGATGCGGTCGCCGCACAAGCCCGGCGCGAGATCGACGCACTCAAGGCGGCGAATGCCGATTTGCTGGAGCGGCTGGAACGGCTGGAGAAGTTGGTGCGGACCGTGAAGGTGGAGAACAACTGAAGAGCGGGGTTTGCGGAGCGCCGCCGGCATTAGCCCGGGTGCATTCGGGCCTCTTGATTTGGTATTGTTTCTATGTCAAACTGCTTGTCTGAACAAGGGGGGCCCATGGCAGTTTCGCGATGGTTGGCGTTGTTGGCCGGGGCGTGGTGTCCGCTGACTGCGCTCGCGCAGGTATACACAAACTCCGCCTCGATCACTATTCCAACATCGGGAAAGGCGGCGACGTACCCGAGCACGATCGCCGTGGCGGGGGGGCCGGCCTCGATCACGAGCGTCGTGGTAACCCTGAACAACCTGACGCACGCGAGAACGACGGATCTTGACATACTGCTCGTGGGCCCGACGGGCGTGGGCTGCGTGCTGCTTTCAGATGTTGGGACCACCGGCGCGGTGGCGGGTCTGTCTGTTTCGCTCACGCCGTCCAGCCGCGCTCTGGTGACGGGCGAAGCCCTGACGAGCGGCGCTTTCCTGCCCACCAACATCGGCAGCGGCGAGATCCTTCCGACGCCGGCGCCTCAGACGGCCTTTGGATCTGATCTCGCGGGCTTCAACTCCACGAACGCCAACGGGACGTGGTCGCTTTTCATCAACGATGATTCGTCGGGGGCGGCCGGAGGGAGTCTGTCGGGGGGCTGGTCGATCCGGTTCAACGAGAGTTCGCTGGAGTCGGCACAATCGCCCACTCCGTTCCGATATCAGGGGCGACTGGAGGTTGGCGGCAAAGCGTTTTCGGGCAACGCGGATTTTCGATTCTCGCTCTGGAACGATAGCGCCAGTACGAATCCGGGCGTGCAGTTCGGTCCATCTCTGACGCAGAATTCGGTGAGTGTGACCGAGGGGGTCTTCACGACGACGCTTGACTTCGGGGCGGGTTCGTTCGATGGGGTGCGGAGGTTTCTGCAGATCGACGCGCGGGCGCCGGCGGGATCGGGCTCGTTTGTAACACTGGCGGGGCGGACGGAGGTGATGCCGACACCGGTCGCGCAGTACGCGGCCTTCTCGCAGAGTGCGGCGGTTGCATCCGCCTCGACCCTGGCGACGGCCGCCACGCAACTAGATGCTCCGGACGGCGCACCGACAAGCGCTGTCAGCGTGCTCAACTCGGGCGCGGTCGTTGTTCCGTCCTCGCTGACCGTGCAGGGCGGGATTGTGCTTCCGACCACGACCCGCACGCGCGTAATTGCACCGGCCGCCTGGCGCCCGATCACAAACTCAACCAATTTCAGCAGCGGCAGCCTCGGAGAATCTGTGAGATCGACCGGCGTGCTCACCGTGTTCCTGATGCCGATCGACATCCCGGAGGGTGCTGTTCTGACGGGTATCACCGCGTTCTTCATCGACAACGGGCCCAACGACGTTACCTTCGACATCCGACGGGCATCGACATCCATGGTGCCCCCGCCAGGCGGAACGGTTGTGACGTCATCCGGGGCGTCGCCGTTGGGGCGGAGCATCGATTTTCCGCCGCTCAACATCCCGTTCGACGCGAATGAGTCGCTCTACATAACTGGATATCTCACCGGTTCCGCGACCGAGCTCGGCGCTGTCCGCATCACATACACGATTACCTCGCCACTGCCGTAGCGACTGATGACCGCACCGGCGCTTTCAAAGCACCGGGTTCTTCGCGCGATAGATTATCGGTTTGCTTTCGCCCGAGCAAGGAGCGCGCAGCGGGGTGCGCGGCGGGCGACAATGCGGCCCGGGCACCGCGCGAACCAGCGACAAGCCGCCCTTGCGGAAGCACGGGTTCCGGTGCAGGATCGGCACACACGACAAGGAGAGCAACAGAGGAATTGCGCATGGCTTCACAGCGACGCTCGTTTGCCCCGCCGACCTCAACTCCGACGACCTCCTCGACGACTCCGACTTCGTCCTGTTCGCCGCAGCGTACGACCTTCTCGACTGCGCCGACCCCGCCATACCCGTCGGCTGTCCGGCCGACCTGAATGGCAACAGCTTCATGGACGACACTGGCTTCGTCGCCTTCGCCGATGCGTACAGCGAGATGCTTTGCTCAAGAACGGCAGAGCAGTTCAAAATCGGGCCGAGAGGATCTTCGGGCTTGGGGTGGGTGATGTGTGGCGGAGGTCGTGGCTCAACTTGAGGGTTGTTCGGCTTCTTGACAGCGGACGCTCGCAAACGGCCCAGAAACGCCTCGGAGAGGCGTGCCACCACGGCATGCCGCCAAAGCAAAAACTCGCGGCAGCGTTCATACACTCCGGCAGCATGTCTTTCCCCCCGATCAACCCCAACCTGAACGCCCCCGTCCTCACCCATCGCATCCCAAGCTGGCCCTACGCCGACCCCAAGGGTCGCCACATCGTCAGCTACGAGGAATACACCAAGCCCGGCCCCCACGGCGCCGGTTACGAATCGCTCCGCAAAGGCATCTCCATGAAGCCCGACGCCGTGACCGAAGAGGTCAAGAAGAGCGTCCTGCGCGGGCGCGGCGGCGCCGGCTTCCCCACCGGCCTCAAGTGGACGTTTCTCCCAAAGCTCAAGACCAATGAATCCGGCCAGGAAGAAGACCCCGGCCAGCGCTACCTCGCCATCAACGCCGACGAATCCGAGCCCGGCACGTTCAAAGACCGGCTCCTCATGGATTTCGATCCGCACCTGATGCTCGAGGGCATCGCCATCTGCTGCTACGCCTGCCGCATCAAGACCGCGTACATCTTCATCCGCGGCGAATATCACCACCAGGCCAAAGTCCTCGAGAACGCACTCAAGGAGGCGTACGCCCACGGCGTCTTCGGCGGCAACGGCCTGCTCAACGGCGCGAACACCGCCCGCGGCGGATCTTTCAAGGTCGATTGCTACGTCCACCGCGGCGCGGGCGCCTACATCTGCGGCGAAGAGACCGGCCTGCTCGAAGCCCTCGAAGGCAAGCGCGGCTGGCCCCGCATCAAGCCGCCTTTCCCGGCCATCAAGGGCCTCTTCGGCAAGCCGACCATCATCAACAACGTCGAGACACTGGCTCACCTCCCCAGCATCATCCACCACGGCGCCGAGTGGTTCATGAAGCAGGGAAAAGTGAGCAAGTATCCGAACACGCCGCCCAGCCACGGCACCAAGCTCATGGGCGTCAGCGGTCACGTCAACCGCCCCGGCGTCTTCGAACTCGAACTCGGAATCACCCTCCGCCAGCTCATCGAAGACCCAAAGCTCTGCGCCGGAATGCGCAACGGCAAGAAGTTCAAGGGCGCCATCGCCGGCGGCATCAGCATGGGCATTTTGGGCCCGGACCAGATGGACGCCGAGATGGATTTCGATATCGGCCGCGGATACAACGTCCTGGGCCTGGGCACCGCCTGCCCGACCGTCTTCGACGAAGACACCGACATGGTCGCCGTCGCCCGCAACATCGCCCGCTTCTTCAAGCACGAATCCTGCGGCCAGTGCACCCCCTGCCGCGAGGGCAGCGGCTGGCTCTATCAGCTGCTGACGCGGATCGAAGCCGGCGACGGGCGCACGAAGGATCTGGATCTTGCGCTCGAGATCGCCACCAGCATGGGCAGCATGCCCGGCACCACCATCTGCGGCCTGGCCGACGGCAACAACTGGGCCGTGCGCACCATCATCAACAAGTATCGCGACGAATTCGAGAAGCGCGTGAAGCCGACGAGCGTGGCAGTGAAGATGACGGTGGGGGCGGGGGCGAGGTAGGCCCTCTCCGACCGCAACTCATCGCGAATTGCCGCTGAATCTGCCTCGTAATCGTCGTGTCCGAGATCACATCATCCGCCGCCAGCAGAAACGCCTTGCTGAGGATGATCAACAGCGTGCGGTCGCCCTCGAAGGGCAGGAAGACGCCGGACGCGCCCGGCGCATTTGTTCCGCCGACGGAGCCAATGGCGACGGCACGATGCACAAGTACTGATCGTTGGGTTCCATCAGTATGTTGCCGCTGCCGAGATGAATCTTGTACGTGCGGAGGATTCCTCTGACGATGAGGAAATTGTCAACAAGTGAGCTTCGGCGTGCTGCTACGGGCACACCAGCAAGTCATACGACTGAATGAAGATGATGAAGTCGCCGTCGTCGACGACGCCATCAGAATTCAAATCGGCGGGGCAGCCCGCGGGCATGGACGGATCGGCGCAGTCGAGGATGTTGTACGCATTGTTGAAGATCACGAAGTCTGCGTCGTCCACAAGTCCGTCGCTGTTGAGATCGCCGAGGCAGACCGTTGCAATGTTGTACGTGCCGATGATTGGATGGTGCGCGACTTCGCTCGCGGGGGGCTGGGGCTGGCCGGTGAAGTTGGCGTAGAGCGCGATCTCGTTGAGAGGGTTGGCCGGCTCCAGGTCGTTGACGGATTGTCCGTAACCCCATTCGACAAGTGTGATCGATTCGCCGAGGGGGTTGAGCGACGGGATTGCGGGGACGTCGAGCAGGCTCGACGGCGACGGGAAGCCGAAGTAGGTGGGCCCGAACTGGAGGCCGAAGCGGCCGAGGAAGTTGTTCCATGCCGCGGCCTCGGCCTGCGAGGAGGCAAAGTCACCCGAGCCGGCCATGATGAACACGTTGCCGCCGGCGTTGACGTATTGCTGAAGCGCCGGGGCATTCGCGTCGCCGCTGCCCGCATTGCCACAGAGAAACACCCCTCGATAGCTAAGCAGTTTGGAAAGCGTGAGGGCGGAGCTATCGATGACCCATGTGTGTCCCAAGCCGATCATGTGAGCCTTGAGCTTCAAGCCGAGCACGCCCCGGGCGCCCCAAGGCGGGACCACGCCAGCGGTCGAGCAGACCAGGAATGATGATGGCGAGCCGCCGGTGAAGAAGGTCGCGACGTTGGTGGCGAGCTGGCCTGCCTGGGCGGGCGCGTCGGTGAAGGCCTGGTCGGAGAGGAGCCATTCATCGCCGATGGCGACGATGCGTCCGTTGGCGCCGAGTGCGGCGGTCGAAAAGAGTGCCGCCGTCAATGCGAAGAAACATGACTTCATGGTGCGTTCCCTCCGTCTCGCGCCGGAGTGAAGTGTCGCAAAGGAGGCGTGCCCCGTCAAGAGTTTTCTTGGGACCTGCGGGTGGCCGCGAACGGCTCATTTTCCTTCGCTGAGGGGTGCGCGATTCTGGTGACCGCGTCCGGGGGCGGAGTGTCGGGCTTTTTCTCCGTCGTTCGGAAGACCATCCATGCCAAGAGAGTAAACGGGGCGAAAAGCACGGAAGCGACGGTCCAGATCGCCTTTGGATGGATGTGAACGAGGCGAGGGCGGCCTCCGCGTCGGAAGGCTGCACCAAGCCGTTGAACACGGCGCCATTTGGCGTCGCGCGGGCGCGGATGATCTCTCGCACCATCACATTCTCGGTCGGAAACTCCAGTGTGCGCCGGTTCGACGTGGTGCCGGCCGTAGTTTCGTCGGAAGCAACAAGTGTTGCTGGCATGGCGACAGAAAATCGCAAGTTGCAACCCCGTCCAAACCCTGATTTTCGCGGAATCGTCCCCGCGCCAACTCCTATGCAGGCCCGGCGACCAACCCCCTCATGCACCCTGATTCGCCGGACGTGCCGCGCGATACACCATCCACGCCCAAAGAACAAACGGCCCAAACAACGCCCCCGCCACGCTCCAGATCGCTTCCGGCTGCACGTTTGTAAACGAATGCAGCGCCGCCGGAACACACCAATAGATGAACAGCGCCGGCAGCACGATCCAGCGAGGCGTCCGATCCACAACCTGCCGCGCCGCGTTCTGGATCGGCCCCGTGCGCCGGTTGATCTCCCGCTGCAGCCGCCGCGCCCACGCAAACTCGGTCGCGAGAATGCCGAACCCGATCGGAACGAGCAGCACCGGCCCCGGCCCGGGCAAGGGCGCGATCAGAATGCCCACGAGAATCACGCACGTGCCGGCGATGAGGATCCACAGCCGCCGGCTGTTACGCCGGAGCAGTTCAACCGCCGCGGCACCCGTTGTGAGCGCCACATTGATTCGCGTCTCGAAGATCCCGTAGATCAGCAGGCACGCCAGGATCGTCAGCAGCCCCAGCGCCACCCAGAACGCGGGCGTGCGAACATCCTGCCCGCCGGAAGGCGGACCGGCGGCGAGAAGTGTGAAACCGTCGATTCGCATCGGCTGGAAAAGGAACTGAACCGCGCAAGCATCCTTGACCGATCCAGAACGCCCCAACATCGTTCGGATTTCATGAGGAGTGGTTGCATCCAGAGTGAATCTCATGCGATCAAAGCGCTCGGCCCGATGCCGGAAGCATGATCAATCCGCCCGGGCCCGACACCCTATCCCGAGACTTCGGCCGGCATCACCGTCTGCAAACCGGTCTCGCACGATCTCTCGCAACCCTGGGATGTGCCGCCGCTCTAAATTGTGCCGTTGGAAGTTCGCCAGAATCGCCACGAGTGATCTACGTGGACAAGTCCGCGCCCGCGGGAGGCGACGGTACCAGCTGGCAGAAAGCGTTCAACGACCTCCAGGACGCGATCAACTGCGCCACCGTCACCAGACCCCATACCGATCTCGAATTCCGGATGGCCCAAGGCACGTACACGCCCGATCAGGGACATAAGAACCGAAACACACGATTCGACATGTCCCAAATGGGGAGCACGATCACGCTCTCGCTGCTGGGGTCCTTCGCGGGCCTGCAGGGCCCCGAGCCCGACCGACGCGACTACGTCTCAACCCGCACCATTCTCTCCGGCGACCTGAAGCACGACGACGGCGCCGAACTGACCAACCGCGCCGATAATTCGCTTTTCATACTGAGACTGAGTGCGCGAAAGTCTGCCACGGTCGACGGCGTCACCGTCCGCGGCTCAAGCAATGTCAACATTCCGTCCGGCGCATACAGCCTCGCTGTGTACGCAGACGTAAACACTTGGAGCGTGGTGCCGGGCCCGGCCAGCCTCCGGTTCACGCACTGCAACTTCGAGGAGAATCTCGGAAAGGACGGAGGAGCCGGCGCCGTCTTCGCCTCCGCCGAGGTTCTGCAGATTTCCGACTGTTCTTTTCGCGCCAACGTCAGCGAATCCTCCTCCGGCGGCGGGCTGACCGCGCTGTGCACCGATCCTTCCTCGTTCATCGAGGATTGCTTGTTCGAGTCGAATCGCGCCGAGAGCGGCGGCGGACTTCGCGCATCCGGCGGAATGCGCGTGGATCGCTGTTCGTTTTTCAACAATTCCGCGTCGTTCGGCGGGGCTCTCAGCGGCGATGTCCGCGCCACCGCCTGCCTCTTTGCGCACAACACCGCGTCGGATCGCGGCGGCGCAATCCAGGCGTACGACTCGTTCACCATGCGTAGTTGCACCGTCGCGAACAATTCCGCGGGTTACGGAGGAGCTATCTCGGCTTACACCGGGCCGCTGCTGCTTATCAGCTCCATCTTCTGGGGCAACACCTCCACCCAGAAGGCACAACCAATTTATCTCAGCGATCACACCACGCCCCCGCGGATCGAATACTGCGTTCTTACAGGCGGCACCAGCAGCACATACACAGATCTCGGCCTGTCCGCCAATTTCGGCCCCGGAATTTCGAAACTCGACCCACGCTTCATTCGCCCCGCCCAGCCCGCCGACCCGGCGAGCGCCTGGCCAACCTGGAATTATCGCCTCAAGCCCGGATCTCCCGCCATCGGCGCCGGCGGCGACCTCGTCGATTTTGACCTCGACGGCAATTTCTATTCCTCAACCCTCGGCCCGCCCGACGTCGGCGCTTACTTCATCACCTCGACAGCCTGCGCCGGCAACATCGCCCGCACCGACACCGTGGTGAACGACAACGACTTCGTCGCCTTCCTCCACGCCTACACGCTCATGATCTCCCCGCCCGCCGACCCCGCCGCCGACCTGAACCACGACGGCCTCGTCAACGACGCGGATTTTTCGCTCTTCGCCGTCGCGTACGACGCCATGCTCTGCCCGTGACCATTGGCGCGGCCATTGTTCACGGCGGGCCCTCAACCACCAGCCAAGACGCTTTATGCCGACTTCTTCATCGTCTTTGGCGCAACCTTCGCAACCACCGGCCCCGTCGCCGGAACCTGCTTGATCGCCTTCACTTCCTTCGCCGGCACGATCACCCACTTCTTCCGCCACACGTGATGCTTGCCACGGAGCGAGTTGGTCTTCCACTTCACCAGCCGCCGAACCTCGCCGTTTTCCATCGTCTTCAGAGTTGCCATGGTCCTGCTTTCCGGGCTTGGCCCGCGACCCCACGTCGCAAGCGCACGATGCCGCGCGCCGACGAAAAATTGCGTCAACGTCGTTTCGGCCAGCTTTCCAGTTGGTCGCGAGGTGGAGTCCGTAAAGGATAGGTGCGCGAAACACGCTCCCCCGGCCCTAGCCTCGCGGCATGCCGATCGTCGAATCAACGGCCGAAGGCTGCCTGATCCGCCTCAAGGTTGTACCGGGCAGCTCGCGCGACGCGATCGCCGGAGTGCTCGGCGACCGCCTCAAGGTCAAGGTTGCCGCGGCACCCGAGGACGGCAAAGCAAACAAAGCCGTTTGCTCACTCCTGGCAAAGGCACTTGGCATCAAGACCCGCGATGTTGAAGTCGAATCCGGCCACTCGTCCCCCGAGAAGACGCTCCGAATCGCCGGCGTGCCCGCCGAACGGATTCAACGCCTCTTGAATCTCGGCTGACCCTTCTGTCTCCCGCTAGACTCGCCCGCGATGGAAAAACGCGCGCGCCCATTGTTAAGAACGAAGAACAGCACTCCGCTCGTCGGCATCATCATGGGCTCCAAGAGCGACCTCAAGACCATGCGTCACGCCGCCGAAGTGCTCGACGATCTTCAAGTTCCCTACGAGATCCTCGTCGTCTCCGCCCACCGCACCCCCGACTGGCTCTTCACCTACGCGCAAAGCGCCGAAGTCCGCGGCCTGCAGGTCATCATCGCCGGCGCCGGCGGCGCCGCACACCTCCCCGGCATGACCGCGAGCAAGACAGTCCTCCCCGTCCTCGGCGTCCCCGTCGAGAGCCGCGCACTCAAGGGCCTAGATTCCCTCCTCTCGATCGCGCAAATGCCCGCCGGCATCCCCGTCGGCACGCTCGCCATCGGAAAAGCCGGCGCGATCAACGCCGGCCTGCTCGCCGCCGCGATTCTGGGAACTTCAAACGCTGCCATCCGGCGCCGCCTCGCTGCCTGGAGAGCCAAACGAACCAAAGACGTCATGCAATCCAAAGACATGAAGACCGAGATCCGGCGAATGCGCAAAGCCTAATTCTCAATCCAATCCCGCACAACACCCCATGCCCAATTCGGATCTCAATCCCGTTTTCTCTTCGCCTTTCTCCGTGCTCTCTGTGTTCTCCGTGGTGAATGCCTTGAGGATTTTTCCATGCTGATCGGCGTCCTCGGTGCCGGTCAACTCGGCATGATGCTCGCCCAAGCCGGAAAAACCCTCGGCCACTCCTTCCGCTTCCTCGACCCCGCACCAGATTCTCCCGCATCCAAATGCGGCGAACACATCGTCGCTCCTTACGACGACCGCGAAGCCCTTACCCGTTTCGCCCGCGGCCTCGACCTCGCAACCTGGGAGTTTGAAAACGTCCCCTGCGAATCCGTCCGCCGCCTCGCCGATCGCATCCCCGTCCGCCCCGCCGTCGCTCTCCTCGAACTCGCGCAGGATCGCCTGTTGGAAAAGCGTCTCTTTGAGGAGATCGGCCTCCGCCCCGCCCCGCACGCTCCGGTTTCTTCCCGCCTCGACCTTGAGCACGCCGCCCGCTCGCTCGGCCTCCCCTGCATCCTCAAGACCCGCCGCATGGGATACGACGGCAAGGGCCAGTTCGTCCTCCGGCGTGATTCCGACATCGACCGCTCCTGGAACGAACTCGGCCCGCACGGCGAACTTGTCCTCGAAGGCTTTGTCGAATTCGAATGTGAGGTCTCGCTGATCGCCTGCCGCGGCCTCGGCTCGGACCCATCCCCGCGCGATCAGTCTCAACCCCGCGGCGCCGAGATCGTCTTCTACCCCATGCCTGTAAACGTCCACCGCGACGGAATCCTCCGTGTCTCACGCGTCGGCGAGGGAGCCGAGCTCGAGCCGGAACTTGAACGCGAAGCCCACGCCGCCGTCTCCAAATTGCTTGACGGTTTCGGCTACACCGGCGTCCTCACGGTCGAGTTCTTTGTCGTTCGTCGCGGCAGCAACGGGCGCGGGCTCATCGCCAACGAGATCGCCCCGCGCGTCCACAACAGCGGTCACTGGTCCATCGAAGGCGCCACCGCCAGCCAGTTCGAAAACCACTGCCGCGCCATCACCGGCACCCAACTCGGCTCCCCCTCGCTGAAATACCCCGCCGCCGCCATGCTCAACATCGTCGGAGAAGAGCCCGACCCCTCACTCGTCCGCTCTATCCCCGGAGCCTCCATCCATATGTACGGAAAGCAGCCGCGCCCGGGGAGAAAACTCGGTCACATCACAATCAGCGGCAGCCGCGAAACGGTGGACGAGGGCGTCCGCCGCGCCGGCCGCCTTCCGGGCGTTGGTTGAGCGTCGATCGCGTTCCGGTCGATACAGAGTCGCCCGCGAGCACGGCAAAAAGCGGTGTTTTGCCCGTTTCCAGCCCAGTCAACCGCCCGAACGCCGCCCGGAAAGAACTAGACTGCCCCCGTCCCGGTACACATGTATCTCTTGAAAGGAACCTGCATGCGAATTCGCGTCCGGAAGATGTTGGTGCTGATCGCGGGGCTGACGCTCGGAACAGCGGGCGGCTGCCGCATCTCCGCGGGCGCCGAACTCGCGCCCCCCGTCACCGATCAGCTCAAAGACGAACTGCGCGCCATGGTGCAGTCCGCCCGCGACAAGGTCTTCCCGGCCCTCGTCAATATCTCCGTCGTCACAACCAGTTTCGAGGGCGGCGAAGAGGCCAAGGGCGGCGCCACCGGCAGCGGCACCATCATCAGCAAGCAGGGCCACGTCCTCACCAACCAGCACGTCGTCAACGACGGCAGGAAGTTCAAGGTCACACTCGCCGATCGAACCATCGTCCCCGCCAAGCTCGTCGGCGAGGACCCGCTCACCGACCTGGCCATCCTTCAGATCGACATGAAGGAACTGCCCAACGGCACCGAGCTCGCCGTCGCCGAATTTGGTGATTCCAACAAGCTCTCCATCGGCGACACCGTGATGGCCATGGGCTCGCCCTTCGCCCTCTCCCGCAGCGTCACGCTCGGCATCGTCAGCAACACCGAACGCGTCTTCACCAGCGGCTTCCTGCGAGAAGAGGTAGAGGAAATGCAGGGCGAAGCCGGCACCACCGGCACCTTCACCCGCTGGATCCAGCACGACGCCGCCATCAACCCCGGAAATTCCGGCGGCCCGCTTGTCAACCTCGAAGGAAAGCTGGTTGGTGTCAACACACTCGGCGGCAGCAACATGGGCTTCGCCAGCCCGGGCAACCTCGCCCGCCAGGTCGCCGACGCGATCATCAAGGACGGCGAGGTCATCCGCTCCTGGATCGGCCTCAGTTTCAAGAACATTCGCGACACCGGCTTCGACGACGGCGTCCTGATCAATTCCGTCGTCGACGACTCCCCCGCATACGAGTCCGGTCTCCGCGCGGGAGACCGTGTCGTTGAGATCGACGGCAAGCCCATCACCATCCGCTTTGTCGAGGAAGTCCCGCCGCTCGTCAAGAGCATCGCAGATCGCCCCGTCGGCAGCCAGGTCAAGATCGCCTACGTCCGCAACGGCGAAAAGAGAGACGCCACGATCACGACCAAGAAACTCCTCCGCGAACGGGGCGATCGCGCCGCCCTCCGTCTCTGGGGTGTCACTATCGCCGAGATCACCGAGAAACTCGCCGAAGATCTCCACCTCACCAACCGCGACGGCGTCTTCGTCACTGGGGTCAAGGGCGGCAGCCCCGGCGAACTCGCCGAGCCCGCGCTCCAGGGAGGCGACATCATCAAGACCATCGGCGGCAAGCCGGTTAAGTCCGTCCACGACGCCATCGCCGCGTACAAGGCCATCATGAACCCCGACGACAAGAACGGGGACAAAAACGGGGACAAGGCCGAAGGCGAAAAGAAGGAAGCTGCCAAGCCCGCCGAAACCGCCTCCAAAATCCCGGAATTTCTACTCATCGAGTTCGACCGCAGGGGCAAAAGCCAGGCGACGCTCATCAAACCCCGCCCCGATAAGAAGGAAGACCCGCCCCGCGAGGTTGCCAAGGCCTGGCTCGGCGTCGCCACTCAGCCAGTCTTGCGAGACCTGGCCCGCGAAATGGGTCACGAGGGCCAGACCGGCTATCGCATCACCCGCATCTACCCCGGCACCCTCGCCGAGAAGAGCGGCCTCAAGATCGGCGACGTCATCGTCGCCCTCGACGCCGACAAGATGAACGTCAAGGGCATGCAGGACGCCGGCGCCCTCCAGCGCAAGATCCGTGGCCTCAAGGTCGATAGTGACGCCACCGTAAAGGTCCTGCGCAAGGGCAGCGACGGCAAGGTCGCCCCCGAAGAAATCAAGGTAACCCTCGAACGCACCCGCCTCTCCCCCGAAGAAGCCCGGCGCGACAGCAACAAGGATTTTGAACTTACGATCCGCGAACTGACCTTCTTCGACCGCGACGACAACCGCTGGGAAGAGACGGTTCAGGGGGTCATCGTCGCCGGAGCCGAACCGTTGGGTTGGGCCGGCTCCTCCGGCATCCGCAGCGGCGACCTCATCCAGCGGATCAGCGTTCCCAGCGATAAAACCGGGGCCGAGAAGTGGAGCGAGACCATCACCGACATCGACGGCTATAGAAAGGTAATGGAACGCCTCGCCAAGGAGCAGCCTTCCCGGGTGACCATGGGTATTTTGCGCGATAATCGCGCCATGTACCGCTACCTCGAGCCCGAATGGAAGCCCACGGTGCAGGGCGAGGGGAAGCAGGGCGGCTAAAACCACCTCCTGCCTCCCGAAAATCGGGTGAACCGATGTGGATAAACTCCGGCCCTCGGTCCGGTTGCGGACCGGCGTGCAACCCCCGGGCGGGGCCACACGGATGGATGAATTGATTGAGCGGGGACGATTTGGACGAGGGGTAGCGGCTCCTTTGATTGACGGCTGATTCTGCGAGGTGATTCATGGCAAGTCGGACCAGCACAAGCGTCGGCGTTGGCGTAGCCCTCACACTCCTGGGCCTCGCGGCGCTCGGGCTCTTCATCACCTCCGCCGTGCTCTATGGCAAGTTCAACCAGTCGCAGCGCGACCTGAACGAAGCCAAGATCGGCATCCGCGACTTCATCAAGGACGGCGAACGCCAGCAGGACGACATCCGCCAGATCGTCGAGGCCGCCAAGAAGGCCCAGGGCCAGTCCCTCGTCGGTTACCTCGTCAAGAGCAACAAGGACCTCGCCGGCTCAATCACCGGCAACGGCAACGACTCGATCGATCGCCTCCTCGAGCAGATCAAGGCCGAGAGCAGCAAGAGCGGCAACGCCCCCCTCCTGCGACTCGCCCAGGACCGTGCGGGCCAGATCGACGATCTCAACAAGAAACTCCAACAGGTCGAGGCCGCCCGTCTCGCCGCCCAGGCCGACCTCAAGAGCGAGCAGGAACGCGTCGCCGGAATCGTCCAGCGCCACAACGAAACCCTCGCCGCCCTGAACGACGATGTCGGCAAGTACAAGAAAGAACTGGCCGGATATCGCGAGGGAATCGATAACGTCCAGGGCCAGATGCAAAAGCAGTTCGACGGCCAGATGGCCGCCGCCAAGGCCCGCGAAGCCGATCTCAACGGCCGCATCAGCGATCTCCAGCAAAAGAGCCTCATTCTCGAAGATCAGTTGGCCCGCCTGCGTGGCGAGCGCCAGAAGACCACCGCCCGCGGCACCTCCGAAGAAGCCCTCGTTGACGGCGCCATCATCGGCGTCAGCCCAGGCCAGCGCCAGGTCTTCGTCAACATCGGCCGGCGCCAGAAAGTCGTCATCGGCATGACCTTCGCCGTCTACAACGATCCCAACTCGATCAAGCTCGATGCCGACGGAAACTACAAACCCGGCAAGGCCACCATCGAAGTCATCAACGTCGGAGACGAGTCGTCCACCGCCCGCATCATCAGCGAGACCAAGGGCAACCCGATCGTCAACGGCGACGTGATCGCCAACGCCGTCTTCGATCCCGACAAGGTCTACAAGTTCGTCGTTTTCGGCAACTTCGATACCAAGGGCTCCGGAATGCCCACCGCCGCTGGTCGGCAGGACATCGCCGCGATGGTTCTGGGCTGGGGCGGCGAGGTCGTGGAAGACCTCGAGGGCGATGTGGATTTCCTCGTGCTTGGCTCCCGCCCGGTGCTGCCCCCGCGCCCCGGCGTCGATCAACCAATCGAGGTCGTGCAGGAATATGTCCGCCTCGAGCGTTCGGTGAACAAGTACAACGAGCTGCTCAAGTCCGCCACGGCCATGGGTCTTCCCGTGCTCAACGAGAACCGCTTCTACACCCTCACCGGCCAGCGTCCCGTCAGCCGCAAGACGGCGCAGTAGGCCACACTGCCGCCGCAAATCATTCCGGTTTCTCGGGTTAAGGGTTCTTCAGAAAGGCTGTTTTCACAACCGACAGGTCGTGTGGACAACCCGTGGAAAATGTGATTGCCTGCGTCGGGCGCGCACGGCGAGCAAGCCGACGACGCCCACAAGCGACAGGAGCCTCCCGTCCGTATTTGCGGCAAGTCGCAACAACCGACACCGAAACGACAGCCGATCAACGAATCGAGTTCTGTTCTAAGCCTTTATTACGCCTGACTTAAAGACCGTGATGCTCGGCCTGTCCACCGGCCTTGTGTTCTCTCTACTACGACTACGGGATGTATTACTCTTTGCAAGAAAGAACAGACCTGCCACCAAGCCAGGCCGACCCCATCTGCGAGCGGAGCCCAGCCGTCGGGCTTGTCCTCTGGTAAGTGTGTGGAAACCTCGATTATTAACGCCGGGCCCTTGCCGGAGCCTCGATCGGCTGACACCTCGGGCAAAACACAGTCGCCCGCTGCGAAACCCGGAGGTGCGCCAGGGATGTTCCGCAACGCGGGCAGGCCATCCCGGCCCTGCCGTACACAGCATGGAGCAACTGGGCCCGCCCCTTCCTGCCGGCTGAATCGGAGTAATCCCGGAGGGTGGTGCCCCCGGCGTCCACGGCACGTCCCAGCACATTCCGGATCGCTCCGGAGAGCCGGACAATCTGCTCCCGGTCCAACGCACGCGCGGAGACAACAGGGTGGATCCTCGCGCGAAACAGCGACTCGTCGGCATAGATGTTTCCGACACCGGCAAGCGCGGATTGATCGAGCAGCAGCGTCTTGATCGCCCGACGTGAGCCCGCACAGGCCCGAGCAAGATGCGGGGGCCGGATGAACAGCGCGTCCGGTCCGAGCGCGTTCCATCGATAATTTTGCAGGGCATCAAAGTCCGGATAGGTCGAGAGTCCGCCGAAGCGCCGCGGGTCAATGAACAGAAGCTTCGAACCGTCGTCAAAGGTCCACAGCGCGTGCGTATGCGTTGGGAGCATCGCGTCGCCATCCGGGAGTATCAGCCGCAATCGACCCGACATGCCGAGTTGCACGCACAGCGAGCGTTTGTCCTCTGCGATAATCGCCAGTTGCTTGCCGCGCCGCTCCAGCCGCGCCACGCGGCCACCCTCCAGAAGATCATCTTCAGAGGTTTTCCTTGCACCGCCGCTCGCGCCGAACGAATCGCAGATATCGCGCCGTCGCAGCGCAACCGACGTCACCCGCCGGCCGATCAGCGGCTCGAGCGATCGCCGGGTTTGTTCCACTTCGGGAAGTTCGGGCATGCAACAAGGATCGTTGCCCCGCGAGCCACACACCGTTCCGATAGAGCCTCTCGCGTCAGCGAGAGGTCGGAATATCAACGGCTTCGCGTCGGAGAAACCGCATCAGCCGCGCGCCGGGCCGCCCGACCGAAGGTCCCGGAAGAAACCAGTCAAAAGCGCCGACGCCTCCTCGCCCATCACGCCCCGCACCACCTCGCACCGGTGATTCAGACGCGGATCCTCCAGCAGGTTCATCAGCGTGCCGCAGGCGCCCGCCTTCGGATCGGCGCATCCGTACACAACCCGCGGCACCCGCGCGTTTACCAGCAACCCCGCGCACATCGGGCATGGCTCCAGCGTCACGTACAGCGTGCAGCGTTCCAGCCTCCAGTCACCGATGACGCGGCAGGCCTCCTGAACCGCCAGAAACTCCGCGTGCGCACACGGCGACTTATCAACCTCACGCCGGTTGTACGCCTCCGCCAGAACCTGCCCATCGCGCACAATCACGGCGCCGACAGGAACCTCGCCCATCTCCGCCGCCCGACGCGCCAGCGCCAGCGCACGCGCCATCATGTCCTGATCGCTCGTCATGCGATGCGCCCGTGTGCACAGTCTTCTTGTTGCAGGGCTCGCGAAGTCACGTCTTCATCCCTCCGCCGGCTCGCCGTCTTCCTCTCGCCGCCTGCCCACCTTCGACGCCGGAAAGAACCGCAGCATCAGGATTCCGAATTCGAACAGCAGATACAGCGGCGCGATCAGAATGCACATGCTCGTCGGGTCCGGCGGCGTCAAGAGCGCCGCGATGATCGCGATCACGAACAGCGCGTGCTTGCGATACTTCGCAAGAAACGCCGGCGTCACAATCCCCACCCACCCAAGGAGCAATATCACCACCGGCAGCTGAAACCCCGCCGCAAACGCCAGCGCGATTCCCAGCAGCGTGTCGATCCATTCACCAACGCGCGGCTGCAGAATGATGCCGCTCGATGTAGAGAGCGGAGTCGAATAGATCGTCGTCCCCGTCGCCGTCGGCAGCACGACGCGCAGCTCCTTCAAGTCTGAATTGATCCACGAGTCTCCCGCCTTCGGTGCCGGCGGGTCCGCCCCGAGCACCGGAATGTTCAGAGGCGACACCCCCGCCGGAAGCGGCGCCGTCGGCGCCAACTCCGGGCTCACCGTGTTGCCAAAGTGCACGAAGAAGTGCAGCATCAGCGGCAGCACGACGAGGTAGAGAAAAAGCCCCGACAGAACGCTCAGCACCACGCTCATCGGCAAAAGCATGGTGACGAATCTCTGTTCGTGCCTGTACAGCCCCGGCGCGACAAACCTCCACGCCTGCCACAAGATCCACGGGAAGCCCAGGACAACCGCAGAGATCGTCGAGATCTTCAGGTAGGTGAAGAACGTCTCGAACATCCCCGTCGCCAGAAGCGTCGGCGGCAGATTCCCGTCTCGAAGCGCCTGCTGCACCGGGATGATCAGCCAGTGCAGAATCGTCGGCCCGAAATAAAGCCCCGCAAAGAACAGCACCGCCACGCCGATCAACGCATACATCACCCGCTTGCGCAGTTCCTCCAGGTGATCCCCAAGCGACATCACCCGCTGCGGGTCGGCCTCGCGTCGGCGGACCACGGCAGTCCTGGCCGCGGGCGGGGGTGGGGGTGGGTTGGCCGCGGGGGGCGATCGATCCATGACACCCCGCCGGTCCTCCGGCCGCCGTAACGCCGGCTCCTGGCCTTCCTGGTTGGGGTCGTCATCCATCGCGGTAGGGTAGTTATTGGGGTCCTTCGGGCGGAATTGAACCGAAACAGTGCCCTAAGGGCTCAATCCTGTCACGAATGAAGCCTCGGAATGCTGACGGATGAACCCGTTCGGTGCATCTCCGGAAGAACAGAGGAGACCGGTGCGCGGCCGATGTGAACGCGCGGCGGACAGTCAATTCGGGGGGTTCCGGCGGGTGGGGTTTGGACCGGTTCGAGAAGGATGAATGCTGGGGCATGGACGAGCAGCGGCCTTCCAGGTCGATCGAGCAGCCGGACGAGGCGGTCGCCGAGTCCCGCGCTGCCCTGCGCCTCACGCACGACGACCACCAGGAACTAAACCGCCTCTGGGAAGAGAACCGACGCTGGGTCGCCGCGCTGCTCCTTACCCACAAGCCCCGCTGGGCCGATCTCGAAGACCTGCTCCAGGAAGTGGCCACGACCCTCATCAGCAAGGGGCACGAGATCCGCGATGCCTCGCTCGTGAAGCCCTGGCTCCGCACCGTCGCCACCAACGCCGCACGTCTCGCCGCCCGCAAAGGCAAGCTCCGCCTGCACGGCTCGCTCGATGCGCCCGAGGGCGAAGGTCACGAGACCACCACAGAGCCATTGCCCAGCGCCGCCCCCACGCGCCGCGAAGAAGCCGCCCGCCTGCTCGAGCTCGCCCGCCAACTCCCCGACGGCTACCGCGAACCCCTCCTGTTGAAGAGCGTTCAGGGCCTTAGTTACCGCCAGATCGGCCAAATCTTGGGCATACCGGAAACCACCGTCGAAACCCGCATCGCCCGCGGCCGCAAACAACTCCGCGAAATGGCCGAAGGCGCCGTGAAATAAGGCCCTAAAACAAGACCGTTCAATTCGTCAACCCGCGTGCACGACGAGCACCGAACGAAGTGAGCGTGCACCCCTGTCACACAAACTCAGAATTTGCGTCGGCTTTGAAAACGCCTCCACCCGCCCTCTCCTTCCCGCAGGTCATCCTCGCCCGACCGCGTGAATCAGCGTTTTTCCGGACAATCCGGCCCGCAAAACGCTGCCCGAGCCGTGACGGAAAACCCCCCTCTCGCGCATCTAGTGGGTTGGGCCGCGAGCAATGGGCTGCAAAGGGCAAGGGGTTGATTCAAGCATGAGCACACCGGAACGAGACATTCTGATCAGCCGCGTCGTCGATGGCGTCGCCGGACCGAACGATTGGGTTGAGATCGACATGATGGGCGCCGGCGATCCGGCCCTCTGGCGTGAACTCGCCCAGGCCCAGCGCGACAAGCAACTGCTCGATCAGGCCGTCGGCGAAGCCATCTCCGTCGCCGATCTTGTCTCTCTCCCGAAGCACGATTGGTCCGAGCGCCGCGTTCGCGTTCCACAATGGACCGGCTGGGCGGCCGCCGCCGTGCTGGCGTTGGCGTTCTTCGTGATGCCCCGCGTGCAGACCGGCAATGTTGCCGGACCTTCCAATCTCTTCCCGCCCGCCCAGGCCGAGCAGACGCCCGATGACGCCCTCAACTCCTACCTCGCCAAGGGCAAGGACTCGGGCCGCGTCATCCGCCAGCTCCCCGACTTTGTCGTCCTCGAGTCCAAGCCCGCCACCGACGGCCCCGGCTTCGATGTCGTCTATCTCCGCCAGATCGTCGAGCGGGCCCGCGTTGAGAGCGTCACAAACTACGAAGTCAACGAGGCCGGCGAAAAGACGCCCGTCCCCGTCAAGATGATCCAGCCCCGCAAGCCCCTGTGAGCGGAGCGGTGGGGAAACAGAACGAAATCAAGCTGGGACAAATACCAAGGAGTTCGATATGGAAAGCTGGTTCAAGAAATACGGAATGTTCGGCGCGGGCCTTGGCCTCTGCGCCACGCTCGCCCTCGCCGCCGGTCAGGCCAAGTCCGCCGCGCCCGATGAAGACGAAGAGGAAATCAGCGGCGATTTCAGCCAGTCAATGGGCGACGCCAAGGGCGAAGGCGGCGCACACGCCGTCATGACCACCGTTGATGGCGACGACACCTACTCGGTCACGATCGACGACGGAAAGGTCACCAGCGTCGAGCACAATGGCAAGAAGCTCAAAAAGAGCCAGTACCGCATGAAGAACGGCCAGGTCGAGATCCTGGGCGATGGCGGCACAGTCACCAAGACCATCCCCGCCCCGCAGGCCTGGGCCAAGCCCTTCGGCGAGGGCGGCCACCAGATGCGCGTGCAGGTCGCCCCGCGGGCTCCCGGCGCGACTCCCCTCCCGCCCGCACCCCCCGGCACACCCCGCGCCTTCGCGATGAACGCTCCGGCCCCCAAGGTCATGCTCGGCGTTACCATGGCCGACGCCGACCCCGATGTTCTCGAGCAACTCGGCATTGAAGACGGTGAGGGCGTCATGCTCCTCAGCGTCGCCAAGGGCCTCCCCGCCGAGCAGGCCGGCCTCCGCGTCAAGGACATCATCGTCGCCGCCGACGGCCAGAAACTCTCCGGCGAAGCCGCCTTCCGCAAGATCCTCAAGGGAAAGAACCCAGGCGACGTCGTCGCCCTCAAGGTGATCCGCAAGGGCGAAAACCAGGAAATCAAGGTGACGCTGGCGGCCTACGACGCCAAGCGCCTCCCCGGCTCGACCGTCACCATCAATCGGGACGACGATTCCGGTCCCGACGAGCAGGAACTCAAAGAGATCCTCAAGCAGGTCGAGGAGCAGGTCAAGTCCCAGGTCGAGGCCCTCCGCTCCCAGATCAATTCCACCGACTGGAACAAGGTCCGCGACGACGTGAGCGCCAAGCTCGCCGAGGCGATGAAGCACCTGGAGCAGGCCCAGAAGCAGGCCGCCGAATCCGGCGCCCAGTGGTGGGAGCACTTCAACAAGGGCATGAACACGCCGGACGGACAGATATTCCTCCGGACCCCCGCCCCGGTCGCCCAGCCAGAATTCAGCAACAAGCTCGACAAGATCAGCGAGCAGCTCGACAGAATGAACAAGCGCCTCGATGACATGGAACGGCGCATCGACAAGAAGTAAATCCAGTGGCTATCGCGGGCGCCGCGCAAACCGCCCGTTTCGGCGACATCCCGAGTACGCCTGAGTGAGTACCCCCAGCATTCGCCCAGGCGACACCTCCTCACCCACAGGCCGGTCGAAAGACCGGCCTGTGGTCTTTTCGCGCCCTTGACCGATATGCGATACTGATTCGGACTGGGGAGCACATGAATCGCCGCGGCGAAATCTCGCAGCGCGGGGCGCAGGGGGCCGGGCTGTCACTGCCGCCTCGCCGGCCGGCCTTCACCCTCATCGAACTCCTCGTCGTGATCGCCGTTATCGCGATCCTGCTTTCCGTCCTGCTCCCCGGTCTGAAAATGGCCCGGCGCGGCGCGATGAACACCAAGTGCCTCGCAAACCTAAAACAACAGGCCGTTGCGTGGCAGGTGTATACCGACACCTTCCGTATGTTTCCGCTGCCCCGCAGCAAGGACATCGAGGCCTACTGCATTCCCGGAAGGCTCGAGCCTCGCCCCGGCGCTCCGCAGTCGCTCACGGGCGGGCTGAACTACTCCTACGGAGGAGTTCACTGGTACGGTCAGCAGGCGTCCACGGGTCTCTACCAAACCCCTTCGGCCCTGCTCGATCCGTTCCGGCCGCTCAATCCGTTTATTGAGAATTCACAGGTCGTGCAGGATAAGTGTCGCACGTTCCAATGCCCCCTGGACGATGGAAATCGCGACACGGTAACGGGTAACCCGACGGTGCTTGTTCGCGAAACCGCCAGCCAACCTGGTCGAGCTCCCGTGGGCGCCCTCGGTTCGACCATGTATCTCCAGATCGGCACCAGCTACGAGTCCAACGACTGGATGTACTGCGTACCAGGATCTTGGCGAGGCTGGACCGTGAAAGACAATCCCAAGGCCAGCAACTTCGTCTGGTGGCTCGGACCTCAACACCTCGTCACTCCTCCTTCCCGATTCATCGTGCTTGGCGATGCCGGGTACATGGCCGCCGGCCGGTGGCCGGAGTTCTATATATCACAAAATCCCACCCGTTCTGGATGGTGGCACGGCTACGAGACGGGCAACCTCGCCTTCATGGACGGCTCTTGCCGCAATACCCGCATGGGCGCGATGACCACCAAGGATTACTCGTTCTACATGGACGAGGGCAAGCATGAGGGGGTCGACGAAAAAGGCTACGTGAGCGCCAAGCGGGTCAATCAGTGGATCCAGATGGGGCCGGGCAAGCCCTGAAGATTCCGCTGCGCTGGGCCTAGGGACGCCGGGCTCGCGGCGAAATCGCACCCAACGGTCTCAAGAGTCACGCGAGCCCAGGTCGGCCCGCGGAAGCCAGCCCGCCCGGAGTGGCCACAAGAGCGGGCGCACATCCGAATTGTGAAACTAATAACATAATACATTACACAAATAGAGATTGTGTTGGTACTTTCGCAATCGGCGGATTGGGGAATCGTGTGCAAGGAGTATTGCCGGCCCGGACATGAGAGAACAAGAGGCCCCGCTCTCGGACGTATAACCCAAGAGGACCTCTCGGAATTCGGTCCAAGGCTGGACCCGCCCTCCGTGATGGCCGATTGGCCCTGCGGGGGCTCGGGGAGGGCAGGTTGGACCGAGCAACTCGTGGTTCTCGGACGGACAGATCAGAATGCTGAGTCACGTTCTCAATGTGGAAGAACTGTGGATTGCTCCGGATTTCCGGGCTCGGCAAGAAATGTTGTTGACAGGGGTTAGGCTCCCATGTATCTTGCACGGTGGACACGATCTCGTCGGGGGAGTTCGAAGGGAGATCTCAGTTGAGAGAACCCGAGTCGTTGATGTGAGTGTCGTCGATCGGCGAGAGGCGGTCTCGTCGTTCGAAGCAATCACGCAGCGCAGAACTCCCGCGGCAGGTTCGTGTTCATGAGTTTGTGTTGAAGGACGAGTCTCGTTTGTGCTCTGTAGTGGTTTGCGCAAACCCTTTTTTGGAGGTGTCTCAATGGATCGGAAGAAGCTTGCCCTCATGCTCTTGGGCGCTGCCGGTGCTGCATGCACGGTGGCAATCGCGGATGAAACGATTGATTCGTCCAGCCGCCTGCCCCACAAGGCCCTGAACAACCCGCTTGATTCGCGCCATTCGTCGGGCGGCGCCTTCGGCGACCGTGCGGTCAACGTCACGGTGTACGACTGCTTTACCGGCTTCGGCGGGTTCACCTACTCGTACCTCGGAAACTGCTCGCACATTCTCGAGGACATCTCGTTCGACGGCGGCCAGTACGGCCCGTCCTACGCCGGTTCACGCAGCATTTCGTCCATGGCCCACGGCTGGGCGCTCGTGACTTCGACCGCGACTTGGGACATGCGCTGGTCGTTCTATCACCCCAGCGACGTCAGCTTCGGCGGCCTCCCGGCCCTCGGCAGCATGATCTCCGCCAGCGCGACGCCCTACTACACCCTTACCCTGACGGGCTTCGACACGAACCTCTGCTTTGGCTACATCTACAGCGCCGGCATCAGCCTTCCCAGCCCCATCGCGATACCCACGGGCGAATCAACATTCTGGCTCGAAGGCGCGATCGTTGAGCCCGGCACGCCCGGCACGGCGCCCCTGACCACGACCAACCTCTTCCAGGTCAACAAGGTCGCCAGCAACGTCGGCTTTGCCTACGGCAGCGCCTCCGGCGCCAAGATCAGCCAGCCCGGACACGTCGTCAACGCTCCGCCCACGGACGTGCTGGTCTCTGATCTGGCCTTCGCCGGCAACCCGTGCGCACCCGGTTACGCCAACCCCGCCTACGGACGCGACATCAACTTCGACGGCGTGTTCACCGGCCAGTCGATCGCGCACTCCTCGGGCGCGACGAACGAACTTCGCTTCATCGACCTGAACACCGCGACCAGCCAGGCGGGTATCACGCTCTCCTACATCTGGGCCATGGTCGGCGAGATTGATTCGCCCCCCTTCCCGGGCGGC
>JBGAPK010000040.1:0-38877 GCA_044221315.1 Phycisphaerales bacterium
CGCGATGCGGCGGACGAGGTAGATGCGATGGCGGCTCTGAATCCGCTCGCCGAAGAGTTCGGCGTAGCGATCGTGCAGTTCGCCGATCGTCATCTTTTCCAGCGCCGCGAGGTCCTTCGAAACGGTTGTCGTCATGGGCAGGTCTCCAGATGCCCGCACCGCTAACGCGCGGTACGGTCAGACACACTGAGGCCGGTTTCCTCGCCCAGTTCAAGTTCGATGTCCGCTTCTTCTTGATGCTGCGGTGTCGGGGCGTGTGTGGCTGCTGCCGCCGATCCCACGCCAAGGCCCGTCGCCTTGGCACGCCGGTGCCATCGCATCGCGCCCGTCGCGAGGATGGCGATCACCTCACGGCGGCGCTGGTCGGCGGAAAGCTTGGCGTCATCGTCATTGGCAACCATCGGCGGTGCTCCCGGCTCGTCGTCGGACGATTGAGGTGGCGTGCGGGCGAGAAGGCAAGGCATGTCTTCTCCCCGGCTACATACGCCACGCGGAGGCGGGCTGTCCGCACTGGGCATGTGATGTATCGATCTGATTCGAGTTACGCGGTGGGATCGCCACCACCTTCGCTGCAGCGCTCTCGCGAAGCGCGTCGATGCGTTGGCATCACACGGATGGGTTCTGCGTTCGAGATCGCGGTCGTCCCTGCCGGGCTCGCCACGTGTTGCCGATCCACAAGATGTCGGCTCACGGCTATAACGGCGTGCGGGTTGAGACGCAGAGACTCTGAGACTTTCTCGCTTCCGGCGCGTCCCGGCAGGCGCGAGCCCAACCCCCCTGAGTCTCACCGCGCCAGACGGTGAGACTTTCGGAGGCGGGGCATGTCGAGAGACTCGGCAAAACGCGGCCCGGAAACGCAAACGCCCCGGCCTTGCGGTCGGGGCGTTCACTTCTAACGGGTGGGTCGCCCAGTTTCTGGACGACCCGGGCAATAGCGGGGCCAGGATTTGAACCTGGGACCTTCGGGTTATGAGCCCGACGAGCTACCGGGCTGCTCCACCCCGCAATATGCAGGCAAGATAGGCGTCCGGGGAGAGCGAGTCAACGAAGTCGGGAATTGTTCCGAAACCTTCGCGGCTTGGACTTGGTACACGGCTCATGCTCACGCGCCAGGAAATCATCAAGGCACTGGACGAAGGACTGCGTCCGAATGAAGACGTTCGTGTGGCCTGGATCGGCGGATCGGACGCGAACGGGCGCGAGGACGAATTGTCCGATGTCGATCTGTTTGTGCTGGCAGCCAAGGGCAAGACCGAGACAGCCGCGGCTGCGATTGAATCAATCGTCAGCAGGCTCTCGCCCATCCGGATTCGCTTTCGTCTGCCGATGCCCACGTGGCACGGTTTCCACCAGGCCTTCTATCAACTTGAGAATGCACCCGAACACCTGATGATCGACTGGTTGATTGTCGAGCAGGGGCAGCCTCATCCGTGGCTTGAGGTTGAGCGGCACGGAAGGCCCATGGTGCTCTTCGACAAGGACGGCCATGTCAAACCGGCCCACGTTGACCGGGCCTCGATCGCCGGTGCAATGGACAAGAAGGTCGCCGAGTTACGCATCAAGTTCCCGCTCTTTCGGCATCTGCCGATCAAGCTGGTTGAACGGAATCTGCCCGTAGACGCGGCCTACTTCTACCAGGCCCTGATTCTCCGCCCGCTGGTGGATATTCTGCGATGTCTCCACTGCCCGGATCGCTACGACTTCGGATTCCGGTACGTGCGAGATGATCTGCCGCCGCCTCTTTATGACGCCCTCGTTCGGCTGTCGTACTTTGCCCGGCCCGCGGATCTCCTCCGGCACGTGGACGAGGCGTCCGGACTTTTCGCGGAAGCAGTGGGGGCGTGGGATTCGCGCCGAAAATAGCGCGGAATTTTGAGCAGAGAAACGCCCGCGCGACAAATGCCGCATTATTCGCCGCGTCATTTGATAGCTACCATCGCCCGCAACGCCGGATCCGGCAGGGAGAGCGATGGCTGAGAAAGTGAATGTGCTTCTGATCGGCGGTGGCGGGCGCGAACACGCGATCGCGCAGAAACTCGCCGAGTCTCGCCGCCTCGGCGATCTTTGGATCACGCACCCGGAGAATGCGGGGCTTGCCGCGCTGGGGCGCGCGGTCGATGTGCCAGTGGCCATACGCGAGATCTACAGGCTCGAACAGTTCTGCGACAAGAACAAAGTCGGTCTGGTCGTGATCGGCCCTGAGGAGCCGCTCTGCGAGGGATACGCCGACAAGTTGATCGCGCCGGGCCGCCTGGTCTTCGGCCCGAGCGCCGAGGCTTCCAAGCTGGAGGGCGACAAGGCGTGGTCCAAGCAGTTGATGCGATCGGCTTCGATACCGACGGCGGACGCACGAATTTTCACGGATCATCGCGCGGCGAAGGACTATCTCGCCTCACGGGAGAGCCCGCCGGCGCTCGACGGGCGCTCGCAGGGGATGCTCGCCAAGAGCAAGGACTCGCACGCCGAGTCGCCCCCTGTGATCAAGGCGGCAGGGCTGGCCAAGGGCAAGGGCGTGATCGTGCCGCGCACGTTCAAAGAGGCGTACGTTGCTCTCGATCGAATGATGGTGAAGCGCGAGTTCGGCGATGCCGGCGCCCGGGTCGTCATCGAAGAGCGTCTCGAGGGCAGCGAGGTTTCGGTTCTTGCGGTAGTTGACGGCGGAAATATCCTCATTCTTCCGGCGTGCCGCGACCACAAGCGCCTGCTCGACAGGGATCAGGGTCCGAATACCGGCGGCATGGGTGCGTACTGCCCCGCCGACAACCTCGACGAGGAGACGCTTCGCCACGTTGAACGCGAGATCCTGGTTCCGACGATCGATGCGCTGCGACGCGACGGCATCGCCTATCGCGGTGTTCTCTACGCGGGGATCATGCTGACGCCCGCTGGCCCCAAAGTGCTCGAATTCAATTGCCGCTTTGGTGATCCCGAGTGCCAGCCGCTCATGGCCAGACTCAAGAGCGATCTCATCGATCTGCTGATCGGGGCGTGCACCGGCACGCTGGACAAGGTTGAGGTTGAATGGGACGAGCGCGCTGCGTGCTGCGTGGTGATGGCCAGCCGCGGCTATCCGGACACCCCGACGAAAGGCGCGGTGATCGAGGGCATCGAGGCGGCTTCCAAACTCAAGGATGTTCACGTTGCGCTTGCCGGTGCGACACGCGACCGCGAAGGCCGAGTCGTCACTTCCGGCGGCAGGGTTCTGAGCGTGACGGGGCTGGGATCGACGCTGGCAGAGGCACGCGAGAAGGCCTATGCGGGCTGCGCGAAGATCAGTTTCGAAGGCTCACAGATGCGAACCGACATCGGCGCCGTAGCCGCAGGGTCGTAATCGAGCGAGACGTCGATCGCACGATTCAAGGCTTTGCGGCAGCGCCGCGCAGCGCTGCTAGCAGTTCGCGCGCTCGCGGGGCGGGCACCAGCCGCACGATCGGTCCGTGGACCACTTCGAGCGCAGGAGTGCTCGGGGCTCCGGCGATCTTGGACGCGATCGAGGCAGGCCTGAGCCTCAGCTCGCAGAGCATGTCGCCGCGCGTACCGAGCAGCCGGACCGCAAGCGCGTCCGGAGCCGAATAGGGATTGTCGTCCGTCCTGATCGTGCAGACCGCCGCGGGGGTCTCGCAGAGCAGCCGGAGCAATTCACGGACGGTCGCGTCGTTCTCGCCGAATCCGCCGTCGGACGCCCGGCTGATGGGTGAGTTCTGACCGGCAGGTCCCACTTCGACACGAGCGATATCGGCCGCCGGAATTCCGACCGTGTTCTTCGCGACATAGTTTCCCGGATCTTCGCCGAGGGCCGCGAGCGATGCGGAATCCACAACGCCGACCACCGGGCCCCACACCGCGTCGGCCAATCCTTCCGAACGAGCGGTGATTCGGACAACGCGAGATTGTCCGTCCAAGGCAGAGCCAATCTCGATGTGCTCCTCGAATCGAACGTCGCCCGAGCGAACGCCAACGACCAATTCGCGCTGCGGCGGCGAGAGCCCCGATTCCGGACCCGACGCGAGTGGGAGGAACCGATCCAGAGCGGTCTTGGACAGAAGAAGCAACGCCCCCTGGACAGTGCCGGAATCAGCCCGCGTCCGGATCGGGCGCTGCATGACCCAGCCGGAGCCGGCGCGCGCAAGCTCAATATCTGCGCTCCCGGACTTCATAGTCAGGGAAACACCCGTCTCCGGGGGAACGGGCAAGAGGTCGGTCACGCGCCAGGAATCTACGGACGGGCGTTCCAATACCCGAACGAAATCTTCGCCGATCTGCGTAAGACCGACGACCCGTGAGGCATCATCGAGCAGCGCGAGCCTGCCTTTGCCGCCGAGGGTGTTGGGATCGATCGCGAGGTGAATCGCTGGAGAGCCGGACCGGAAGATGTCCAGGAGCACGGCCTTTGGCATCGCGGTCTGGACGGCGGCGGGGGTCTGCCGAATGTCGCCCAGCAGCCGAAGGAGGCCTTGGACACGTGCCGACTCGGCAGGCCACCACGGAGACCCGGGCTCCTCCCCCTCGCCGGTGCGGAGGAGCCACATTCCGTCGAGAGGTCCGCGCGTCATTGTGGCAACGGCCCCGTCGGGCCATCGCACAGAGATACGTTCGGTTGCGGCCGCGGAAAATCCGGTGAGAAATGGCCCGCCCGTCGCCGCGACCGAGGTTTTGGGAGAGGTGGCCCAAACGGCCACAGCAAGGGCTGCGGCGATGAGAAACCAGAGAAGTGCCGCGGACTTGGACATCGGGCGGAGTGTAGTGCCCGGCCCGATCGTGCCGATCCGTCTCGTACAGTCGGCGGGGCTATTCGGAGTGGTCAGCGTGGGAACAGAGCGAATCCTGATCGGCATCACAACCGACGTCTCCGAAAGCGGAGGGCGGGTGAAGCTCGACGTGGGCGAGGCCTATGCGCGTTGTATCTCCAAGGCCGGGGCCGTGCCGGTCCTTCTCGCGCCGCTCACCGATCGGATCGAGGACTATCTGACGCTCTGCAACGGGTTTGTCTTCACCGGCGGCGGCGATCCGCGGATGGAGCCGTTTGGGGGCATCACGCACCCGAGCGCCACGCCGCTGCATCCGATGCGACAGGAATTTGAAACGGTACTTCTGAACAGGCTGGATTCGAAAAGGAGCACGCCGGTGCTCGGAGTGTGTCTCGGAATGCAGATGATGTGCCTGAACGCGGGCGGCACCTTGGATCAACACCTTCCAGACACGCTGCCCAGCCACGCCACGCACTGGGGTGCCGAACATGGCATCGCCGCGCTGGCGGGGGTCTCGTTCCTGTCATCGCGCGGCATGGTCGCCAGCAAGCATCGCCAGGCCATGAAGTCCTGCGGGAGCCTGACCCCGGCAGCGATCAGCGAGGACGGGGTGATCGAGGCAGCGTGGGATTCGGCCCGCCGGTTTTACGTCGGAGTTCAGTGGCATCCGGAGCGCACGGCAGACCCGGTGCTCGGTCAGGCTCTTTTCGATTCCCTTGTAAAAGCGGCGCGCTCGTAACGGTCTAGCCCGGGGGCTTGCCGAAGTGCTCTTCCATCCAGCGCTTTCGCTCGTCCTGAATCTCTCTCCAGGTCCGAGGGACCCCGCCGGCCCTTCGGGCCGCCGCCTCCGCGGTAATGCGATCTCCGAAAGCCACGATTCCGGAGTCCATCGGCGTCCGAAGGGAACGGTCGCAAACGTACCAGGCTGTTTCAGCCGTGATCCATCCGCCGCGTTCGTAGTCGATCACGAATCGTTCGATGACCTTCGGCGGAGATGCATCACGCTCGGCATCGAGCATGCAGCCGAGGTCGTCGTACAGCAGGAACTCCCGTGAGCCCTGCGATCCGACGGAATGCGCGCCCGCGGTCCGAGCGTCGCTGAGCGCCATGCCGCAGCCGGCGCAGGTGTCGGAGTTGACCCGAATTTGAGGCGGGAGAGGCGAACCCGACCGCCCACACCCGGCAGCGGGCAAAGCCGAGCCGATCGCCGCGATCATCAATAGCCTGCATGCGATGAACATGATTAGCTGTGCAGCGCCTGCGACATCGATTCCTCCGCGACATCGAGCTCACGCACCCCCCGCAGGCGGCGCATCCGCTCAACGTGCTGGCGGATCATCTCGCGCACATTCTCCGAGTTCGCGATGCTCGGAAAGCACAATTCGGGCTGGCTCGGGTCGCTGGTGATCATCTTGATCGATCCCAAGCCGAGGACCCGCTGAAGGAGGGTCCTTGTCAGAATCGTGTCTTTGACCCGATAGAGCTCAACCTGGTCATACCGCTTGCTGAGCACGCCTTCTTCCAGTTTGATGCGCTGAGTGGTCAGCGAATACGCGGTGTTGCGCAGGGAGATGAACTTCCAGATCGCGATGGGGATGGGAATGATCAGCAGGCACGAGGCAAACCATCCCGCGTTCAGCCATTGGCTCGGAGTGCCGCTCCAGACCGCCTCTTCCGGTCCGGCCGGCTTTGGACCCGTCCCCGGCGGAGCGGCCGTGGGCGAATCCTCCGCCGACGCGATGGCCCGGATCGTGAGCCCTTCGGCGCGAAGCAGCCGCTCCGCTTCACCCATGCTGGACGCGTCCACGTCCCGGCGAACCGGTCTGCCACCCTGATCTGTCGCTTCCACCATGAATCGCTGCACTTCGTCACTCCTTTCCGGGGTTCTTCGGAATGGCGGCAGGAGCGTATCGCGCCCGCTTGGAGGATCGGTTAGAGTGTTTCCGGGAATCCTGGTCCGGCGGGAGCCAGGCCGCCCGGGGAGGCACGCCATGAAAATCGAGGGCGAAGGTCAGCTTCTGCGTGTGTTCATCGGAGACAACGACACCTATGAGGGGCGACCGTTGCACGAGGCGATCGTCCAGACCGCTCGGACCAACGGGATTGCCGGGGCAACCGTGCTCCGGGGTGTCTTGGGGTATGGCGCCAACTCGCTGCTACATCGTCCGCCGCAGCCGGGGATTCCGAGCGAACTTCCCCTGGTCGTTGAAATCGTGGACCGGGCGGACAAGATCAAGGCCTTTCTGCCCTTGATGGACAAAATGGTGCGGGAAGGGCTGATGACGCTCGAGAAGGTCAATATCGTCATGTACCGCAGCCGGGGATCTTGAACCGGGCGCGGCACGGAAGCCACGCGCATGTCAAATGTCTTTTCTTCGTCGTACCCGATCTCCCGCGCCACCGGCGTCTGCGCCGCGACCGGGCGGGCGTTTTCCAGCGGAGAGCGTTTCGTCGCGGCGCTCGTCACCCGCGCCGAGGATTTCGGGCGGGTGGATTTTTCACTGGAGGCTTGGCGGAGCGGGGCGCGTCCTGCTGGGATGTTTGCCTCATGGACGACCACTTTTCAACCCGGCGTCGCGCCCGGCCGGGAGCGGCTTTCCGACGAAGAGGCGGCGGAGTTATTCGAGCAACTTTCGACGCCGGAATCGCCTGCTCAGGAAGCATTCCGGTACATCCTGGCGCTGTTTCTGGTCCGCCGGAGGCTGTACGTGTACGAGGGTTCAAAGGACGGGATCGTGACGGTGCGCCCGTGGACCCGCGCGGGCGAGGCGCACGCTCCGGTTGTTGAGGTTCGCGAGGTGCCGATGAACGATGATTCGCTGGCACAAGCGCTCGAGCAGTTGAAAGAGCTGATTCCGGACGGGGCGACTCAATCGTGACGGCGAACACGCTGGTCTTTCGGATTGTCCGAGCCTTCGCAATCGCAAGTTGCGCGGTTCTCCTTGCGGCATGCCAGACGGGCCGGGCGTCTCCGGCGCCCCGGCCGATCGCGGCACGACCCCTCCCTTCGATTGAAACAATCCTCGACGCGCAGAACCAGAGAGTGGACGGCCTGACGTCGCTCTGGGCCCGGATCACGCTCCGCGTGGATGGAAAGCTGGCCAATGCCAAGCTCAACAAGGAAGAGGCCGAGGGATACCTGCAGGTCGTGCTGCCGCGAAAGGTCGCTGTGCAGATCAACAAGGTCGGCTCGACCTATTTCTATCTCGGGAGCAACGACGAGCTCTACTGGTGGCTCGACCTGACCGAAGCAAAGCGGGGCTACTTCGGGAGGCACGCCAAGGCGACCCCGGACACCGTCGATCAATTCGGCCTCCCCGTGCATCCGCTCGATCTGATCGAATTGCTCGCGATCACGCCCATCGACGCCGGGACACTTGCCGAGGATTCCCAGCACGGTGCCCACTGGAGCACCGACGGCAAACTTGTCTGGTACGACACGACAGCCCGGGCCGGCACCAAGCGCGTGCTTGTCGATCCCAAGACCCTGCTTCCGGAATTCGTGGAACTATTGGATTCCAGCGGAAAGGTGATCGTCAGCAGCGAACTCTCAAAGTACACCGAGTACCAATCGCTCTCCAAGCCCACCGCGCGCCCGAGCGTGCCGGCGCGCTGCATCGTCCGCGTGCCCCGAAGCGAGCTCACAATCACGATCAATCTCAACGATCCGAACGGACGCCAGCCCAAGCCGGTCGCGTTCGACTTCATCAAGCTGGCTACGGAGTTGTATCCGGTCCCGAAACTGATCGATCTGGACAAGAAAGAGGACGGCGATGCAAAGTAGTCTTAACGGTCAGCCAGCCTCCAAGTTCGTTCGGAGCAACGGGTGAAGCTAGACGCACCCAAAATCGACGACCGCGCGCGACTGTCCTATTGGCTCCCGTCGTTTGCGTGCCTGGTTCTGGCTGTGTTCATTTGCCGTCCGGCGATCGCATTGCCCGGTGCCGGTGCTCCGATGGCGCCCGGAGAGGCCTATCCGGACGCGACCCAGTCCTGGGTCATCGTGCCCGCGTTTGACGGACGCGACTTCGTGCTCGCTCAACTACCCCCCCGCACGACCGACGGCGGCATTGCCCGCTCAAGCCCCGACGGCATCTACCGCCCGGCGGTCCGCCTGACCGATTCGCCCGATGCGCTCGCGGCATGGGGTGATTCGGTCTACGCAGTGTTCTCGCCCAAGTCGGACGTGGGAGGCGATCCGAAGGCTCCCGTTCGGAACGTCTTTACTCTCAAAACTCAGCGGTTTGCTGATTCCGAATTGTGGACCGACGAACCTTCCGGACGGATGGAAACTCTGCCCGGGCTCCCAGGAAAAGGGCGACTGCTCGGCTTCACGGCCGGCGATTTCGGGCTCTGCGCGTTGATCACCGAAGAGGGCAGCGGCCTGCCGCGGATGGTCGTGCTGGCCGATCGGGAGTGGCGGCCGGCGGAACTTCCGCCGGAGTTGGCAGAAGTTCGTGCACGGCCTTCGGCACGACTTTCGCTTGCTGGCGATGCGGGCGGGCTGTACCTCGTCGCGACGTCTCCCGACGCGTGGGTGGTCTGGACAGGACATCCGGAACTTGATCGATCGGGTACCGAGCCCCGGGTCGTTTGTGCTTGGAATCGTTCCGTCCTCCGTCCTGCTGGGCTAAACGGCCTGAGCACGGCCGGACCGATCCTGCGCGTCGCCGGCCGGTGGTACTCGATCGACGCTCGCGAACAGGGCGTGCTGGCGATAACTGAGGTGGACGCGGACGCTGTTCGCCCGATCGTGAAACTCGAGGGAGTCGGCACACAACGGGCAATTGCGCCGATCGACGGTCTTGGTCGTCTCGCAGTTCTTTCCAGCATCCCGGCACCGGGCCCAAAGGCCGAGCCGGGGCGAACGTCGGTCGGGGCAGCGACGGCAGCGGGAGGGGTGGGGGTTCGTACGACGCTGGTCGAAGTTTCCCTGCTGACGGGGCGGGTGCTCTACGACGGCCCGGCAAAGACGCTCAATCCGCTCGGATCGAACGAATTCAGGCTGATCGCGGTGGGGCTCATATTGGCGATGGCCTTCATCCTTGTGCTCGTCATCCGGACCGACGAGCCGGTGGCGGTGCACCTGCCCGAGGGCTTTTCGTTTGCCGATCCACTCCGGCGCGGGATCGCGTCCGTGCTTGACATCGCGATCGTTTCGCTGCTCGTGCCTCGATTGAGCGGGGGCAACAGCGTTCTCGAGCTGCTGGGTCCCGCGGCATGGCTTGGCGGAGAGGCGTACGAAACTTTGCTTCTCGTCGCCGGACTCGGTCTGGTCCTCGGCACGGTCGGAGAGTGGCTTTTCGGGCGCACGCCCGGGAAACTGCTCTGCGATTGCGAAGTTGTCTCCGTTGTCAAGGGCACATTCGAGGATTCCGCGCTGGTGAGGCATCCGCCGCTGCTGGCGTGCTTCGTGCGGAACGCGATCAAGTGGCTGCTCTCGCCGGTTGCCGTGCTCGGGCTTCTGGACGCGTCGGGGCGTCACCGGGGAGACCAGTTCGCCCGCGCTGCCGTGGTAGTGGAGGGGAGTGAGGCCGATGCTCTCGATGAGCCGCCGGGTGACGAATGACTTAGGCCGGCGTCGCTTCTGCGAGCATATCGCTATAGCTGGACGAGATCGGCTCGCCGAGCACCGGGCCGAGTGCGGCACGGATTCTGGCGATGGCGCAGCGGCAGGCATCCTCGCCGCAGCCTTTGGTCATCATCGCCTCGAGTTCCAGGAAATTGCCGAGATCGCGCACCACGTCGAGGTGGATGCGGACGTTGCCAAGCAGGAGCAATTCGCGGGCCTTGCGGACAACGACCCACACCGGCGGCGGGTTCACACCAAATCGTTCCATCGCCTCGGTCTCGGAATAAATCATGAACCGGCTGATCTTGGGAGCGCTTGCGTCGGGGCGCTCATAAAAGATCCACTCGGTTGCTTCGCCGACTGTTTCCCGTTTCTTCAGACGGGCGTCGGCGATGCGGTAGTACGTGTCGGTTTGTTCAAGGAGTCCGACGTACCGGGCGCCGAGCGCCAGGCACGCCGACATCGCCAGCGGCAGGTCGCGGAGTTCGGCTTTGTATTCGACGTTGCGCATGGAGCCGTCGGGGCCGGGGGAAGGGGTGGGGCGGCTTCGTTCCGGTAATTCTGAAGCTCGTGTGTCGTGCTGCATGATGATTCTGGCACCACTCACAGAAAAAGCGACCGGATCAGGTCTGCCCCAGCGCTTTCAAGAGCCGGGCCTCGTCCCAAACGGTAATCCCGAGTTCCCGGGCCTTCGCGAGCTTGGATCCGGCGGCCTCGCCGGCGATGACCAGATCTGTCTTGGATGAGACCGACCCGGCGACCTTGGCGCCCCGGTCCTCGAGCATCTTGGAGAGTTCCGTGCGCTCGAAATTGGCGAGGGTCCCGGTCAGGACGATCGTCTTGCCTGCGAATGGGCCGCTCGCACTGGCCTGATCGCCCGGCTTTCGGAAGTCGATGCTTTCAAGGGAGACTCCGAGCGAGCGGAGATCCGCGAAAGTCTTCTTCGCGTTGGCGCTGTGCAGGTATGCAAAGACGGCGGGCGCGGTGTCCTTGCCCAGGCCGGTCTCCGGGCGGTCCTTGCTTTCGGGTGCCAGCCCGAGTTCGATCGCCCGATCCTTCTTCAAGGCGCGGGGCATGAGCATGTCGACCGGCGCCTCCAGCAGCGCTTCGAGGTTTGGGAAGACTCGCGCCAGCAATTTTCCGGTCGTGTCGCCGATGTGGCGGATCCCCATGCTGGAGAGCAGGCGGCCAAGTCCGCGTCCCTTTGACGCCTCAATCCCCTCCAGCAGCGACGCGATCTTTTTTTCGCCCATCCCCTCGAGCCCGAGAAGCTGCTGCCGGTGATTCGAGAGTCGGAACACATCGCCAAAGGATTCAAGCGGGATACTGCCGCTGGCACGTATGAGGTCGATCGTCTTTTCTCCAAGGCCCTCGATATCCATCTGCTTGCGCCCGGCGAACCAGACGAGCTTCTCGCGGACCTGCGCCGGGCATTCCGGATTCATGCAGCGGCGAACAGTCTCGAGCGAAGGCGTTTCCTCGGCCTCCGGCGGCTCAACCTCAACCACCGAGCCGCAGTCCGGACATTTGCCCGGCGCGGTAATCCGCTTCGCGCTCTTTGGACGCTTGGAAAGGACAACCCCGACCACTTGCGGGATGATCTCGCCAGCCTTTTCAACCTGCACAGTGTCGCCGATGCGTATGTCGGTCCGTTCTCCGGTCCTTTCGGTCTCGGCATCGCGCACACGCCCGTAGTTGTGCAGTGTCGCATGCTGGACCACCGTGCCTGCCAGCAGCACAGGTTCCATGACCGCCCGCGGCGTGATCTTGCCGGTCTTGCCCACCTGGTGCAGGACATCGAGCAGAACCGTCGTTTTGCGCTCCGCCGGATACTTGAAAGCCACGATCCAGCGCGGGCTCTTGGAGGTCAGGCCCAGTTCACTCTGCAACGCAAAGGAATCCACGCGAACGACCATCCCGTCGGTCGCGAAGCCGAGCTTCCGCCTCCCGGTATCGAACGACCTGATGTCTTCGATCGCCTCGTCGATCGTCCCGCAGACTTTGGAGTGCGGGCTGGTGGGTATTCCCAGCGCCCGAATCCCTGCCAGGAATCCCGAGAAAGTCCCGGCGAATCGGTCCTCATCCCCCGGCCTGTTCACGACGATCTCGCCCCGCCCGTGCGCCGAGAAGGCAAGGTTTCGCGATCCAGCGACCTTGGGGTCCAGGTTCTTCAGGGTTCCAGCGGTCGCGTTGCGCGGGTTCATGAAGAGTTCTTCGCCCGCACGCTCTCGCTGTGCGTTGAGGCGCTCGAATTCCTTTGTCGGCATGTAGACTTCGCCGCGCACTTCGAGCACGCCGGGAATCTTGGGTGCTTCGGCACCGCGGCGTTCGAGCGTGAGCGGGATGGCGCGAATGGCTCTTGCCGCGTGAGTGACATCGTCGCCGGTGGTGCCGTCGCCCCGAGTCACCGCATGGACGAGCCTTCCCGCCTCGTACCGTAGCGAGAGCGCGACGCCGTCGATTTTCGGGTCGCACACGATCGCCGGACCCTTCGAACCACCGGCGAAGAGCCCGTCGTCGTCCTTGCTCACCCGGGCGTACCAGTCCCGCAATCCCTGCTCGTCGTACGTGTTGTCGATGCTGAGCATCGGCACCTTGTGCCTGACCTGCCGGAACCCTTCGATGGGCTCGCCCCCGACCCGGCGTGTGGGACTGTCGGGATCATCCAACTCGGGGTGGCGTGACTCAAGCTCGCCCAGCTCTTTGAGCAAGCGGTCGAATTCCGCGTCGCTCATAATGGGTGAAGCATCCGCGTAGTACGCCCGGTTGGCGCGGCTGAGCAATTCGCGGAGTTCTTTGATTCGGGTCGCTTCCGGCATGGCGCCGGCGATCTTATCGGGATGCTGTCGCGAATGTTGTCACGGGGCGCACCACGACTTCCGGCCGGACGCCCTTGGGAATATCGAAGAGGTACACGAAGTAGCTGTTCCGATGTTCTTCCGGGCTTGAAATCGGAAGGTGCATCGAGCGGCTCGTAAGCCAGCGGGGGAGCGGGATCCAGCGGCCTGTCTGGTAGTGCTCACGCAACTTAAACCCGTGGCGTTCGGTGAGCGCGAGAAACTCATCGTCCGTCCAGAAGTTGGCGTAGACCCTGTTCTTGCCCTTCTGGAGCACCTTGTCGCTCCGGCCGTTTCCGATTGTGCAGAGGAGCTTTGCTCCAGGTTTCGCGACCCGCTTGATCTCTTCGAGCGCCCGGTCGATCTCCGGGATCTGCTCGAGCATCTCGATGCAGGCGATGATGTCGCATGTGTCGTTGTCGACCGGAATGTCGGTAATGCTGGCCAGGCACAGATTGACGGCGGGGTCACGCTTTGCAACCCGATGAACCTGGAATTCGCTGACCGCAAATTCGATCGTGTTGTACGCGACTCCCTTGGGCAGGAACCGCCGAAACGACATGTCGCCGGGGCCACATTCAAGGAAGACAGTGTCGGGACCGGCGTAGCGCCTCAACCACTTTCCCAACTGGTGCTGCAGATATTGATGTCCGAGGATTTCGTCCGCGGCGCGGGCGATCGGCCACGCGATCGACTTGGTGAGGATCGACGCTCTGGAGTTTGGCCGAATTCCGGCGAATGCCTGGTCGAGGCCGGCATCGCCACGTGGAGGCCCTCGGCCACCGGAATGCGCAACCCTGCGCATTCCACGGTCCTATCAGTTGTCCAACGAATCTTTCCCCGCATGCCAGCCCCCTCCCTTTTCGTGCAAAATATTAGCCACGCCGCGCGAAAGAGCGCCTGGACCGTTTCGGCGGTTCCATTGTCGGAGTGTTTCGCACGGTACCATGCCGTGAATGTCCAGGCACCCCGCGACGCTCATCGACGGCAATGCACTCGCAGCAAAGGTGCGCGAGGGTCTCGCGCAGCGGGTCGCAAGTCTCAAGGCCACCGGCCAAACGGTCCGTCTCGACGCCGTGCTCGTTGATTCGGGCGATTCCGCAGCGCGCGTCTACGCCGACAACCAGGCCAAGACCTGCGCCTCGCTCGGCATTGAGTACAAACTCCATCTCCTCGCCGAGCGATCCACCTACGACGACATCGCTGGACGCGTGCTGCTGCTCAGTTCCGAGGATTCGGTGCACGCGATCATGGTCCACCTGCCTCTGCCCGCCGGAGTCGATCCCTACCGGGTGCAGCGTCTGATCGCGCACGAGAAGGATGTCGAGGGCGTGAACCCGGCGAACATCGGCAACATCGTGTACGGCAGGTCCAGTCTTGCGCCTTGCACGGCGCTCGCGGTACTCAAGATGATCGAGTCGGTTGTGGTCGATCCGGCCACCGGCGCGCTGCCCGCCAAAGGGCACGGTCCTCTGCTGCGCGGCAAGCAGGTGGTGGTCGTCGGAGCCAGCGACGTTGTCGGCAAGCCTATCGCGGTCCTGCTGATGCGTCAGGAAGCCACCGTCGTCTCCTGCAACAAGTACACGCACAATCTCTCGGCACTGACACGAACTGCCGACGTCCTGATCGCCGCGGCGGGTGTCCCCGGGCTGATCCGGGCCGACATGGTCAAACCGGACGCCATCGTGATCGACGTGGGTGTGAACCGGTTGAAGACGGCCGATGGCAAATCCAAGACGGTGGGGGATGTCGATTTCGAGCCGGTAAGGCAAGTCGCGGCACACCTCAGCCCGGTCCCCGGCGGCGTCGGTCCCGTGACCGTGGCGATGCTCCTCCACAACGTGGTGGAATCAACCGAAGCCTTCAGCCGATAATGAGCTGGATCGCGCCCCGCCCGCACGCGGCCTTCATCCGCCCGGCACCGGGTCGAACTATGATTCTGGCGTGCGGGCAAGGCCGCCCGCGCTCCAACCCAGAGGTTCCCATGACGGCCCTTGCATTCATCAACGACCTGCTTTCCCCGGGCCACTTGGTCATCCTGCTGGTAATCGGGCTGCTCTTCTTCGGTCGGCGCCTTCCCGAGGTGGGCCGCAGCCTCGGCCGCAGCATTGTGGAGTTCAAGAAGGGCCTGAAGGGCGTGGACGACGACATCGACGACCAGGTAAACCGCCAGCCGCGTCGCGATCCGTACGTGGACGGTGGCTATCGGGCTCCTCTTGAGTCGCAGGGACAGGCTCCGCGTCAGGAGCGCCCCCGCACCGCCGAGACGGCCAATCCCCGATCTGAGCGGATGGCCGACGACCCGCAGTGAGCACGTGAAGTGTTCACGGTCGCGGGCTAAAATCCCCACCTTCGCCGAGGTAGCTCAGCTGGTTTAGAGCGCTGGATTCATAACCCGGAGGTCGGCGGTTCGAGTCCGCCCCTCGGCATTCTTCACACTTCGCACAGTCCGAAAACGGCTCTTCGGGGCGACATTCAGGCGTTCGCGAGCCGTGCCGCTCAACAGGTAAACACCCCCGGTCGATTTATTTCCCGGGAGGTGACGCATGGGTGAATCTCAGAGCACCGAGCCGCTGCGAAGCCGCTTCGCCGGCGATGCCGACATGGTCGAGCTGGTTCATGAGTTCGTTCAGGAGTTACCGGCCCGTGTCGAGGCCCTGGGGGGCTTTCTGCGAGCGGCACAATTTGACGACCTCAAGCGATCCGCCCACCAGCTCAAGGGAGCGGCGGGGGGGTACGGCTTCCCTGCTATCAGCGGTTCGGCCGCCAAGGTCGAGCAATTGCTGCAGGGCGGGGTCGATCAGGCCCGCCTGGATGAGCTCAAACGCAGCGTGGACGAGCTTGTCGGGCTATGCGGACGGGCCGTCGCAGCTTAATGACACCGTGGGTAGTTCTACTGAACGGCCGCGGCAAATCGGCCGAATGACGGGTACCGGTGCCGACAGGCGCATCGCGTGAGTCCGGATCGAATGTTCAAGTCCTGCGGGGAATCGATGACCACTGGTTCGGACACTCCAGCTTCGGCCCGGCCCAAGGTCCTCGTCGTGGACGACTCTCCTGACGTGCACCGCCTCCTCAAGGCCCGCCTGAAGCAGGAAGAGATCGAGATCATCTCCGTCGCGAACGGCGCGGAGGCCCTCGTCGCACTAAAAGGACCGCGGCCCGACCTGATCCTGCTCGATCTCGACATGCCCGATATGGACGGGTTCGAGGTGCTCCGGGCCATCAAGGACAATGGAGAGACGTTTCACATTCCTGTGATTGTGCTCTCGGGGCTCGACAGCTCCGAGGACAAGGTCGCGGCTTTCGATCTCGGCGCTCACGATTACATCATCAAGCCGTTCGAGCTGACGGAGCTGCGCGTCCGGATTCGCGCCGCACTCAAGCTCAATTTCCTGCTCCAGATGCTCGCGCAGCGGGCCCAGATCGACGGCCTGACCGGTCTCTGGAACCGCGCCTACTTCGACCGGCGCGTGCAGGATGAAGTGGCCCGGGTGCAGCGCCACGGCGGCCCCCTCTCCATCGCCTTCTTTGACGCCGATCACTTCAAGTCGATCAACGACACCTTCGGTCATCCGGCGGGCGACTCCGTGCTCCAGGGCATCGGCCAGATTATTCAACGCGAGTCGCGCCAGTCCGACATCGCGTGCCGGTACGGCGGCGAGGAATTCGTTCTGATCATGCCCGCCACCAGCCCGGCCGATGCTCAGGCCTTCTGCGAGCGACTTCGGGCCGCATTTGAGGCCACCGTCTGGCCCCGCCATCCCGAACGCAAGGTGACTGTCTCGATCGGCATCGCCGGAGCCGCGAGCGCCGTCGGACTGAGCGCCGCTTCGTGGGTTGAAGCCGCGGACAAATGCCTATACGCCGCCAAGAAGGCCGGACGCAATCGGGTTGTTCTGACCGATCTGGCCACGGCGGCGCCGCAGGCGAATGCCGCCGAGCAGCCCCCGCTTCGCAAGGCCGGCTGAGCCAACTCTTCAATTCAGCGGGAACATAACCCCGACAAACCCCATCACGCCGTCGCGGGCGGGGTTGTTCGAATCGCCTTCGATTCGCGCGTTGGAAATGTGGAACCAGCGGACGCCCGCCTGAAGGCGTGCCCCGCCAGGCGACAATTCGTACGTAAAGCCAACGCCCGCCCGTGGCATGAAGTCAAAGCTCGTGCCCCCCGTCGGAACCTCGCCGCTGGCGCCCATCAGCCCGATTCCGGCCTCGGCGAAGATCGACCAGGTCTGCTTGTTCACAAAGTGCCAGCGGAAGCAGAGCGTGCCGCTGCCGCCAACCTGATTTGGACCCGTCTGGATGAACGCCCAGAAGCCCGCTTCAAGCGAAAACTCCACGTTGTCAACCAGAAAATAGTTCCACGCGAGGTAGGCGTTGATGTCGGTGGAGGTATCGCCGGTCTTCGACGTGTACGCCGCGCCACCCCCGACAGAGACGAACGACGTCCCGCCGGTGCCGAATGGTTTTCTCGTCTCCGTCGGCGGCGAGTCCGGCTCTACCGCGCGAACGGTGGCGCTCGTGAGATCAAGGTTCGTGGGCTGGGTGTCGAGCGAGTAGTCGTCCGCGAGGCAGACGGTTCCGTACAGCAGCGGCAGTGCGATGGCGAGACACTTCATGTTGGGCAAGCGTACCCGGCCGGAGCCCGCGGCACAGCCCAAGAATTGTCAATGGAAGCAGATCGCTCCAAGCAGCCCGTTCCGGACGCCCACTCTCAACGCCTCGAGGAACTCGGACTGTTTCTCGAGAAACGACAGGACGACCTGAGCGCCGGTCTTGACGATCTCTCCCGGCGGCTCGATAGCGCACTGCGCAGGATCGGCGAACTCGAGCGCCGGCTCTCCCGGTTCGAGGTGCCGCCCGCTCGGGGGAGCGAGGGCGATCAGCCGTTCCCCGGCCAGCCTGTCTGAACGAATTTTCCGTCGCGGTGGAAGAGAACTCCGTCCGCCTCGATGGTCCCGCCCGGCAACCCCTGGCGTGGACGCAGGTCGCAAACCATGTCCCAATGCAGGCCGCTTTCGTTGGTGCTGCCGCTTTCGGGGTAGCCGGCGCCGACCGCGGCATGAAACGTGCCCCCGATTTTTTCATCGAAGAGGGTGTTCTTGGTGAACCCGGTGATTGAGTAGTTGGTGCCGATTGCGATCTCGCCCATGACCCGGGCACCGGCATCCTGATCCAGCATCTTGATGAGGAAGTCCTCGTTCTTGGCTGCGCTCGCATCGACGACGCGTCCGCCTTTGAAGACCAAACGCACCCCTTCGACCTCCTTGCCCTGGTAGACCGCCGGGAAGGTGTAGTTCACGTGTCCATCGACGCCCTGAGGCCCGGCGAAGACCTCGCCGTCCGGGAAATTCTCGTGACCGTCGCAGTTCACCCAGGTCGCCTTGCTGACATCGACACGCAGGTCCGTACCGTCGTGGCCACCCGGCCCGGCGACGGCCGGAGCGCGGAAATGGACCATTTTCTTTCCCTGGAGGAACTCGCGGACGCGCTCCTGTCGGGCGCTGATCTTGGCCCATTCCGCCGCGGGATCCGCGAGATGGAGCAGCCCGGCGCGAAACACGAATTCCTCGTATTGCTCAAGACTCATCTCCGCGTCCTGGGCTGCGGATTCGGTCGGGAACTGGGTTCCCGCCCATCTCACGGCGCCGGTCGCGGCCCGGCCCATGAACAGCTTCATGAACGGCCTGCGCGCCGACTGCTGGAGCGCGATCCGCTCGCTGGGAATCCGGGACAGGTGCTTGGTGTTCGTTTCGCCCCAGAAACCGATCTGCACGTCGATCGTCTCGGCGCGATGCATGTCGATCGGGCTGAGGTATTTGAGCTGGTCGTCGCTCCCGTGCGCAAGCATGATCTCGGTCAGCCGATCGCTCTGGGCCACCCAGAAAGGAAACCCGCCGGCTTTCAGCACCGCGGCGTAGGTCGCTTCGACGGCCGGAAAGGCGATCGGATCGGCGCGGATGGCAACCAGATCTCCCTTCTTCACTTTGGTCGAGTACTGAACGAGAACGTCGGCCAGTTTCTGCAGTCTCGGATCAACCATGATTCCAGAATACCGACCGGCGCTCGGGCCGTTGCGTCAGGCCAGCAGGGATTGTCCGGTCATCTCCGCCGGCTTGGGAAGCTCCATGATCTCAAGTGCCGTTGGAAGGATGTCCGCGAGGCGTCCTCGCTTGGACCGTGTCTCGGCGCGGAACCAGCCCGAGGAGTCCTGATCCCCGCGGAGCTTCCGTCCCTTCAAGTGCTCGCCGACGACAATCAGCGGCACGTCGTACGTGGTGTGCGCGGTGTGCGGGGCGTTGGTCTCGGGATCGAACATCTGCTCGCTGTTTCCGTGGTCGGCCGTCACGATCAGCGAGCCGCCCCGGGCCAGCGTGGCATCAACCAGGCGGCCAACGCAGGCGTCGACTGTTTCGCACGCCCTGATGGCCGCGGGCAGGCTGCCCGTGTGGCCGACCATGTCGGCGTTGGCGAAATTAACGACGATCATCTCCTCGCAATCGGGCGCTGCGAGTCGACGCAGTACCGCGTCCCGGACCTCGCCCGCCGACATTTCCGGCTTCATGTCGTACGTCTTCACCTTCGGGCTCGGCGGATTCTCGCGCGTTTCCCCCGGGAAGGGCTCTTCGCGGTAATCGTTGAAGAAGAAAGTGACGTGCGGGTACTTCTCCGTTTCGGCGCAGCGAAACTGACGCAGGTTGCTGCCGCCGGCGGTCTGCTTGCTGATCCATTCCCCGGCGATATTCACCATCCGAGGGGGCTTGGGGAAGGCGACTGCCGAGACAAACGGCGTGAGCGCCTGCCAGTAATCGGTCATCGTGACGTAGAAAAGGTCGAGCTTGTTGCCGCGATCAAATCCGATCTTGCCCGAATCGGGCGATGGCTTGACATTCGCCCATTTGTCATCCGGAAAGACGAACGCTGCAGAGATCTCGCGCGGTCGGTCGCCCCGGTAGTTGTAGAAAATCACGCTGTCACCATTGCGAATCCGCGACGCGGCTATCTGTTCCGTGCTGCCAACGGCGGTGGGCGTCACAAATTCGTCACCCTTCAGCGTCTCTCCCGAAGGATTGTCGTAATAGTGCTGGATGGCCGCCGCCGCGCTCGTCGCGGTGGGGGACTTCCCCCGTCCGGTCAGACAATCGAACGCGATCTGCACCCGCTCCCAGCGGTGATCGCGGTCCATCGCGTAATAGCGTCCCATGACACTCGCCACACGTCCCACGCCCAGTTCGTTGCACTTTGCCTCGACCTGCTTGGTGAAACCCAACCCCGAGAATGGCCCGGTGTCGCGCCCGTCGGTGAAGAGGTGGAGAAATACCCGCGAGCTATCAAGTCCGAGAGTTTTCGTCGCGGACAGGATCGCGTAGAGATGTTCAAGCAATCCGTGCACACCCGCGTCGGAGTTGATGCCGAGCAAGTGGAGGCTGCTGTTCTTTGCTTTGGAGTGAGCCACCGCCGCCGCGATCGCCTTGTTGGTGTGCAGTCCGGTCTGGCACGACTTTGTCATCACCAGCGATTCCTGCGGCACAACGCGCCCGGCGCCGATGTTCTGGTGACCGACCTCGCTGTTGCCCATGGTCCCGTCGGGCAGGCCGACGTCCTCGCCGCTGGTCTTGATCAGCGTCCACGGGTACTCGCGCATAAGCCGATCGGCGATGGGAGTCCGGGCGAGCTTGACCGCGTTGAAGGAATCGTGCGCGGGATGAGGATTCATCCCCCAGCCGTCACGGATGATGATTACGAAAGGGGTACGGTCCATGGGGCAACCGTATCGTGCCGACCGACTTGAAGTGAGGAAGGTTACACGCGGGCGAGTTCGGCAAACCGGCGCCGCAGGCCCTCTTCTTCGTTGTGCAGGTACACCGCGTTTTCCCCGGCCCACGCCATGAGCGTGTACGGATGAGCTCGGATCACCAGGTGCAGCGGTTGGTTCTTACCAACGGACCCGTCCTCGATCAGGAGCACGCGCGGTCGGTGTTTGGCGAGGTCAAACCCCGACAGAACGCGGACTTCATTGTCCTCTACGTCGATGATCGCAAGGTCGATGCGGCCGGTGTGCGATTCCAGCAGCGAATCAAGCGTGACCTGCGGAACTGAGACCGTGCGGATCGGCATGCCGCTCTTCGACATGTTCTGATGATGGGTCGATCCGCGGTCCACGAACGAGAGCATTCCACCGTATTGATCGTCCGTCGCGTGCAGCGTGACCGTTTCCGGGTCGCCTGGAGACCCCAGCGCAGCGTGCACGACTCGTGAGTGCGGGCGATTGACGCGGCATTGTTCCGCACGCTCTGGGATGGGCTCGACAAGCAGTCCGTGCCATCCGAGCTGCTCAAAGACATAGGTTGCCGAGTAATCGACACCGTTGAACGCGCCGGCCTCAATGAAGAATCCCTCGGTTTGGCCTTCGAACAGGTCGTACAGCAGAAGATCCTCGCCGTATTGCGATCGGAATTCCGGAATTCCGCGTGCCGGCTTGCCGGACGCCCGGAGACGCTCCGCCGCGGCCGCCATGTAGGCGTGCCGTTGCGTTCGAACCTGCGCCGCCCGCGACAGACGCAGATGCGACTCGATGCCCTCGACGCGCCGGCGAAGGGCTTCAAGTTCTGGCGAGGATGTCGAAATCCATTGAGACACGCCGCGCCCCTGATCGGAGTTCCCGTTATTTCGCCAGCCAGGAGAGAACTTCCTCGAAGTTCATCGCCTTTCCCGGTTCTCTCGCCTGAACCCACTTCACCTTGCCCTTGCCGTCGGGGCTCTTTCCGAGCACGACGGTTCCGCGCTGGGAGACGTTCAGGTCCTTCCAGTAAAGACCGTACGACTTGCAGACATCGCGGTGCATGTCGGCGAGAAGCGTCTGCTTCAGCCCAAGTTGCTTGGCCCATTCCGCGAGCACCGCGAAACTGTCGCAGGAGATGCCCACCACCTGGGTACCCTGGCTCGCCCACTTTGCCATCTCATCACTGACGCACTTCATTTCGGTCGAGCAGACGCTGGTGAAGGCAAGCGGATAGAAACATAGAACGACATCTCCCTGCTTCAAGTGCTCGGCAAGGTTCCAGTCCTTCTTGGATTGATCCTTGAGCGTGAAGTCGGGCGCCACCTCGCCAACGCCGATAGCCGATTCTCGAACCGGAAGGCTGCTCATCACACACTCCTGAAGCCGGAATCGGGTGAGGGGCGCCCAATGGCGTCCCTCCGGGCATGACCCGATCCGTGGCGCGATATGCTATCCCGGAGCGGCGGAGCCGCCGGCCCGCGAAGGCGGGGTACCCTGAAAACTGGCAGGAGGCCGAGATGCAGAAATCCAAGTCAACGAGCCGAACCAAAGAGCCGTCGAAAGCGCCCCAAGTTTCCAAGGGCATGCCGGCCGCCGTCAAAGAATCCTCGCGTACGTTGTTGAAGCCCCGGCCAACTCCGGCCGTCGTGATGCCCCCCGTGAAACCCCTCCCTCAGACTCTTCCCCAGCGATACGAACTCGTAAAGTCGAGGGTCGCTGCCGCGGCCAAGCGTTCCGGACGCACCGCCGAGGACATCCTCGTCGTCGCGGTAACCAAGTACGCGCTCCCGGAACAAGTGCGTGAGATTCTCACGCTGGGTCATCGTGATCTGGGCGAGAATCGAGTTCAGCATCTGATCCAGCAGGCCGCGATGGTGGACGAGTTCCAGTCTCGCCTGCGAGCGCTGCCCTCCACGCGCAAAGCCTCCGCTTCGCTCTTCGATACCCCGGGTCGCCCGGGCGCTCCGGCCGACCCGGCGGAGACCGCCGTCCGCTGGCACATGATCGGGCACCTCCAGCGCAACAAGGCCAAGAAGGTCATCGATCTGGTGCGCCTCACACACTCGGTTGATTCGCTCCGGATCGCCGAAGAACTCCAACTTCTGGCGCTGAAGAAGGACCGGGTGATCGACGTCCTCATTCAGGTCAATTGCTCGGGTGAGGATCAGAAATTCGGCTGTCCGATACCCGCGGCGATCCCACTCGCGGAGCAGATCGGGACCATGATCAACGTCCGCGTGCGCGGGCTGATGACCATGGCGGCCTATTCCGACAAACCCGAGCATTCCCGCGCCACCTTCGCACGCTGCCGTGAGTTGTTCGAGGAATTGCGGTCGAGCGGCGTGGTGGAAGGTCCGGTGAACATTCTCTCGATGGGGATGACCGGCGATTTCGAGGTGGCCATCGAAGAAGGCGCCAACTGCGTGCGCATCGGTTCGGCGCTTTTCGGAGAGCCGCCCGCGGGAGCCGGGGATGATGATTCGGAGTCGGACGATGATTGAACGCTGGTTCCGGAGCGCATCGGCCGCGATCGTGTTGCTCTGCTCTTCACCGGTGCACGGCGAATTCGCGCCCCCGTCGCCCGGCCAGCCCGCGTCCGAAAGCCCGATCGATCGCGTTGTCCGGGCGTACCGATCGGGGCCGATCGGCGAAACCGTGCAGATGAGGGTGAAGGACGCGATGGGGCGGGAGCAGCGAGCGGAGATCGTTGTCCGAATCGATGCCGGTGACCCGGCCACCGGCCGGCCGCGGCGGGCAAGACTGGACCTCGGGCAGCTCACGCTCAGCATAGATGGCGACCGACTCCTCGCCACTCATCGGTTGGAAAGAAACCGCTACGCAGAGTTCACGCTTGCGCCGCTTCCGCTTCGCGAGGCGCTCAGCGCGGTCATGCCCGTGCTTCTCCTGCCCGAGTTGGTGCTTGCGGACCTTGGTCGCGCTGATTGTGCCGATCTTGGGCTCTTCGCCACGCCGCGCACGCCATCCTGGGATCCACCGTCCATCGATCGGCCGACGGGAAAATCGCTGCTCACAGCCACGGCGGGGGACGCAAAGCTGAAGGTGCTGGCGGATCGGGCGTCGGGACGGCTGGCGTCATTGCAGATGAACTCGCCGGGCGGCGACGTGCGCAGCATCGAATTGACCGTTCGCCCGCTCGATCCCGGTCCGACCGATTCGTGGCTGGTCCAGACCGAGGGCAGAACACGGGTGGACACGCTCGCGGACCTGCAGAATTCGATCGAGGGGTTCCAAGTCGGGGAGCGGTTTCCGTCAACGCTCACACTGCTCACAACAGGACTCCGCGACTGGGAAGAGGTCTCCCAGAACCTCACCAGCGTGCTGATCTTCGTACGCATCGATACTTCGGGAATCACGAATTCCGACGCCGCCCAACGCGACGCCGCGCTCGCGGACCTGCGCCGATCGGTCGGCCCGGCGGTCACGCTCGCCCGACGGCTGGAAAAGGGGTCGGAAAACGTCTGGATTGCCCGCAACGTCGCGGTGATTCCGCCGTCGGCGATCAATTTGGATGTGTCATCGACATTGCTGACCCTGCTCAACCCGACGGATAGTTCCGTGCTGAGCAGGCCGAAGAATCAACCACTCATCGCTCCCGACGAGGTGTTCGACTACGACTTGATTCTGGGCGGCGCCGGCGCGGGAGTTGTGGTTGTCGACAAGGCGCGGTTCATACGCGGGATCATCACCCTCGCCGGGATCGACGAGACCGAGAAGAAAGTCCGCGAAGTGCTCGACGGCCTGAAGTAGCGATCAGCTCGCTTGAGCCCTTGGGTGGGCCCGGTTGTACGCGTCCTGCATCCGCTGTGTCGTCAGGTGCGTGTACACCTGCGTCGTGCTGAGCGACTGGTGCCCCAGCAATTCCTGCACGCTCCGCAGGTCCGCCCCGTTGTCGAGCAGATGCGTCGCGAAACTGTGACGCAGTGTGTGCGGGCTGATCGTCGGATCAAGGCCGACCTGCTTGAGATACTTGTCCAGTTTGCGGCGGACCGAACGACTGCTCAGACGGCCTCCGTGCTTGTTCACGAAGAGCGGGCGGTTCTTGCGGTCCTGATTCCAGCACGCCGCAAACCGCGGATCATTCCGGACCAGTTCCGCGTAGCGGTTGATGGCGCCGATGGCATGGCTGCCGAGCGGGACAATCCGCTCTTTCTTGCCTTTGCCGCGGACGTGCAGCGCTTCGCCAGCGATGTCGAGGTCCTCGATCTCCAGGCCGATTAATTCGCTCACACGCAGGCCAGTGGAGTACAGCGTCTCCAGCATCGCGCGATCGCGACGGCCCAGAACGTCGTTGTCGTCGGGAGCTGCCAAGAGCTTCTCGATCTGCTCGATCGAAATGGCCTTGGGAAGCCGCTTGCCCTGCCGGGGCGTGCGGATGAGTGTCATCGGGTTGGCCGAGGCGACCCCGCGCCGATCGGCCCACTTGTAGAACGAACGAAGCGTGGCGATTTTCCTCGCCATCGTCGCGGCCGAGTACTGGCTCTCACCCAGGTGCGCGAGGAACCCTCGGATCACATCGGCCGAGGCCTGGCAGACGGCATCGGTCAGTGTTGACGGATGAAACTCGGCGCCGGCGGTGACCGGACGCTGGCCCGTTCGGGCCTGCTCGGTCACTTTGGTCGTCGCGCCCTTCTCCTGCTCCTCTCCGGCCTTGACCGCGAATTCCTTCGTGAGGTATTCGAGGTACTGGCGCAGATCCGCGCCGTAGCAGCGGGCGGTGTACGGGCTGAAGTGCCGCTCGTCACCGAGGTAGCTTGTGAACATCTGGATGATCGGAAGTGTGGACATTGGCAACTCTCCGGGCCGTGGTGCGGGGCTCGCCCCCGAACCGTTCGGCAATCTCGGCGGATAACGCACGTCTCGAGTCGACGGCTGACCTTTGAAATCGGTTCTCGCCCCCTGCGGCTGAACGCCGTCGTTCCGGAAGGACGTAAGTCTTGTCGGACCAACATCTTTCCCGACCGAATATACGGACCTAGACCCCCCTCCGGTTTCTCGGACCCGGAGAATCTTTTTTCATAACATACGGTACGGCAAGGGTTTCAGAAATTCTGCCTATCGGGCCGACGCATCGGCCACCGGCGGATGGGCTTTTTTGGTTTCTTTTTGTTTGGTATTTGGATGCAGCCGCGCGAGGCGAATCGTTTCCTTTTGCACCAACTGGTCCACCAGCCGAAAAGCCGCAAACTCCGAAAATAGGTCCACGCTCCGGAGATATCGGCGCCAGCCCGCCGCCGAGCCCTTGTCGGCCCGCCCTTCCGCGTAGGTGCGGACGTCCATTTGGACCGACTGGTTCTTCCCGTCAAAGAGTGCTGAGACCGACGATGAGGGCTCCCCCAAGGCAGATGCCGCCACGACCTCGGTCGGGCTCGCTTGTACTTTTCGCGAATCCAGGGCCGCCGGCTGCACCTCCGCGACGCCGTTCATCGCCACAGTCCGCGGCACGAGCGAAAGGGCCATCCCGATCCGCGGGTCGTAGGGGTCGTAGGCAGTGATAGCCCCGACCACGAGGGCGTCAACTCCCAGGGCGTCGGCCAACTTGTTGGCTTCGGCCGGTGTCCGAATCATGGGAATCCGCAGCACGCGCATCGTCTCAAGCGTGCGGTTCATGGGCAGGCACCGGATGCCCTTGACCTGCTCGATCGCTTCGACCACCCGGTCGCTCATCGTCAGTGGATCCACGGTTGTCGTTGCCGATTCGTTTCGAAGCGGGGCGACCGCCCACAGCAGTTCGCCGTGCGACTGGTCGTAGGGAGCCAGAGTCACGCCCGCCGGTTCGAGGTCCGGGGCGGTCTGACACCCCGGAAGCCCAGTCCACGCGAGAATCGTCGTCAAGACAACAGCCGCGATCCGTGTCAGGCCCTGTCCGTCCATGCGCTCGTGATCCTCCGGCACATCTTCAATCCCTTGCCCGGAACTCCAAAGCACCGGGCCCAAACGACAAACGCCCGGAAGACCCGGGCGTTTGGACATATCGGCTTGAGTGGGCTGTTCGGGCGAAGTTCCGCCAAGTCCGGCTCAGTGCTTTGGCTCTTCGGCCGTCGCTACTTCCTCGCCGGCGGCTTTGGCTTCGGCGGGTGATTCGCCGGATTCCCGGGCGTCGGTTGCATCCGCGTGATTCTGGCCACCCCGAGGAGCCGCCGACGCATGCACCGCCTGCTGCCCGCCGCACGAGGCCACCGCGGAGCCGGTGTCCATCGTCCAGATGTTTCCTCGCCCTCCACGATCGCTGAAGAAGACCAGCCGGTTGCCGGAGCCCCAGTTGGGCATAAGGGCGACAGCGTTCCCGTCGGTCAACCGGACCTTGCCCGAGCCATCAGCCGCGATCATCCAGAGGTCCGACTGGCTCGGCCTTGTCTGGCCCAATTCAACCCGGCCGCCGGGGGTCGGAACCTCGGCGTAGACGATGAAGCGACCGTCGGGAGACCATGTGGGATTAATCAGGGCCGAGGTCGTGCTCGTCACAATCGCCGTCGCGTTCCCGACAATGCCGTCCTTGTAATCCACGGCCCACACGCCAAAGGTCCGTGCGCCACGCTCGCGGGGCAGTTGGAACAGGATCCGATCGCCCCCGGCGAGTCCAGTTCCAGCCTTTGGGCTCCATTGCGGCAGCATCCCATAGCCCAAGAAACTGCCGGAACTCGGATTCGAGGCCTCGACCACCCACAGCTCCCAGCGCCGCGAGACCTCTCCGAGCCTGCAGAAAACGATCTTACTTGAATCGGGCGACCACGAGGGGTGCAGATCGTGAGCGCTGCTGGCGGTGATCTGAACGGCCTTGCCGCCTGAGAGCGGCATGACGTAAATGTTCCAGTTCCCGCCCCGATTGCTCGCGAACGCGACGCGCTTTCCGTCCGGGCTGATCGAGGGCATCGCATCGTCCGCGGGGTCGTTGGTGAGCTGGGTCACGACGCTTGAATTGATGGCCTTGACGAACAGATCGCTGGCATTGCGGTGCTGGGTGCTTGCGAAAACGACGGACCTGCCGTCCGGCGTAAGCGCCGGGTCAAAGTCCTCGCCTTCCTGTGCGAACGAGATCTGCGTCAGTCCGTCGTTGCTGACCGGCGCGGTCTCGGCGAATCTCTCCCGTCCCCTTCCGACAGAATGGGGGACCAGGTTTCGAGAGCCCTCGTGCGTTTCTGCGGGCATCGGTGCAGGCTCGCTACCGTGGTCATTTGCATCCGAGTGCACCGCAACGGAGGCTGCTTGATGCTCGCCGGCGGCGTCCTGCTGGTGGCTCGGGGATGCCGCGGCATGCGCAGGCGCGGCCGGCTCCGACGCAGGATTGTCGCGGACGACGACGCTCGTCCCGCACGCCGCGAGCCCGAGAACGGTTCCGGAGAGGAGGACGCGGACGAGAGCGGCGCGATGGCGCATGGTCGATCTCCTGAAGTGCCCCGAAAGCGGCAAGTGCTTGCCAGTTCCGGGGTTCCCAGCCTGATCGACCCGAGAGAATCGCGAATTGAGTCCGAATAAGCGTCTCGGCAGAAATTCCGGCGCTCAAGGCTCAGTCGGCAGCATCGGCAAAGATAATTCCGTGTCCGGCGGGCGGCCGCACCCAGACGGCGTCGCGGCCGCGCGGACGTTGCGCGGCGAGCAAATGCTCCAGGTACTCGCGCAGTTCGCCACGCGCAAATTGCTGCAGGTAGGCCGTTGTCGCGGTCGGATTGATTTCGATGATCTGCCGGACGAGCTGGGGCGTCGTGAAATCCCCCAAGTCTTCTCTTTGGTTGTTCGATGCGCTCGTTGCGATCATGTGGCTTCTCCCGTCGCCTCCCCCCTTCTCCCGGGGTTCCGCGAACTGTGCTTCTGAGACGCCCGCTCCGCAAAGCGCTTGCCAAGGGTGCGACTTACGCACTCGTCCGGCACTCGAACCATCGGCTGCCGAGGCTTTTTGGCTTTGATCTACGCTTGGTCCGTGAAGCTCCTCTTGCTGGACCAAGCTGGAAATGAAATCCGAGAAGCGGCCGATGCCGCACTCTGGGCGGGGATTTCGCCCTTCGATGTTGCGCGTTCAGGAACGAACGACGGGGTGGATGCCTGGCTGAACGACGCGGTCCGACGCGGCGTGCCAAGAGTGGTTTTTCGCCCTGGACTTCCACCCGAACCCGCCCGTACAGACCGCGATCCTTACGAAGCCGCAGAGATCGAGGCGGGGCTTCGCGCCTGGCCGGGCGCCGGGAGCACAATTCTCCACGAGGGCCTGCGGCGTCTTGAAGGTGTCGCGGTGCGTCTCGGCCTGTCGGTGCTCGTTCTGCCACAGGTCGGGTCGCTGGTCTCCGACATTCCCGGCCTGCTCGGTCTGCAGCGCCGCTTCGAGAACATCGGCGTGCTTCTCGAGCCCGCCGCGATGCTGCCGCCCGGGCATGCATCGCACGCTCCAGATTTCTTCGATCGAATGGGGGCGATGCTTGAGTTCCAAAGGCCGGCGGGGATTCTTCTCGGCAATCTCAACGGACGGCCTCTCGACACGGGCCCGCTCGATCCGCGCTGTCTCGCCCCCCTCGCCCGGCTGGCGATCGAGGCGGTGATTCCGCTCGTTCTTCGGGGCGATCGGACCGCGGCGGAACGCCAACTCGCATCGCTCGGCGACGCATCCCTCGGCTACTCTTGATCCCGAGGAAGATCCCATGACCACCGCCCCGACACTCGACCATCCCGCCTTCAAACTCGTCAAGGCTCGCTTTCCGGACAAGAAGTTCCGCGCCACCGAGTTCCGGGGTCAGTCCACGCTGATCGTCGCGCCGGCCGATCTGCACGAGGTCATGGCGTTTCTGAAGTCGGACCCCGCCGGCGATTACAACTTCCTGTCGGATGTCATCGGCATCGACTACCTCAACTACCCCGCGCCGCAGCCCGGGCGGTTCGCCGTTGTCTACAACCTGCTCAGCCATTCGCGTGATGATCGCTTCTTTGTAAAGGTCTACCTCGACCCGTCGCTCCCGACCGACGGGATCGAAAACGATCCCGCTCTCCGTGTTGACAGCGTCTGCGACCTCTGGCCCGGCGCCGAGTGGACCGAACGCGAGGTCTTCGACATGTTCGGCATCCGCTTCAACAACCACCCCGATCTGCGCCGGATCCTGACGTGGGAGGCCTACCCGGCCCATCCGCTCCGCAAGGACTACCCGGTGCGCGGACGGGGAGAACGCGAATCGTACAACATTGTGGATCGCACGTCGGCCTGATCGGGGATCGATTTCAAGCACATCAATGCGGCGCGACCACAGTCGAGACTGATTTGATCTCGACGCGCCCGCGGAGCAGGTCCCACGCGATCGACTTCGCCGTGATCGGCGAGGCCGATTCATCGTCGATCAGCGAGACCAGAGTTCCGTTCTGTGAGCCGGCGGTCGCAATCCCTGCGACCGCGTTGTAGTCGATGATCTCGCCGAGCAACTGCTTGGTCCCGCTCTTGAGCCGGGCGTTTCCGTCCGCGATCGCCCGGGAGAGCTCTCCGTGCATTTCTCCGGTCGCTTTGAGATTCTGCATCGGATCCCGTCCGTCCTCACGGAGCGTGGCCATCAGCCGATCGCAATCAAGCTGAGTGATCTGCCGATCCTGAGGCCGTTCGTTTGTCATCTTGACCGTGCCGTTCATCCGCATGGTCTGCGTGGGCCGCTCCATCGACATGGAGTCCTGCCATGAGAAGAGGGTGCGTCCGCGGCCGTCGGTGCGCGGTTCGCCCGGTTCCTGGGCCTTGCTTCCCTCACGCTTGTCAAAGACGAGGATTTTTCCGGGTCCGGGTGTTCGCAGCGTTCCGGCGCGGTTGTCCGCCTGTACTTCCTTCGATTCGAGATACAGCAGTCGTTCCAGCTTCGGAGCATCGTCGCCCTCCGCGATCGACCCCTGATACCGGCGCGACTCCACCTTCGCCGGCGCACCGTCGCTCTGCCCGATCGCCTGCACGCTCAGAACTTCCCGGTCCGGGCCCGACCCCGCGCCCGATTTACCCTCGGCCAGCACCGCCGCCGAAGATCGCTTCTCGCCCGCCGGCGTCAGCATCACCTTGACGTATTCGGCCTGCAATTTGTCGCGGGTACGTTCGTCGGGCATCGCTTCGGCAAGCGCGTCCCCGCGTGCCTCGAGCTCCCCCGTGGCGTCTTCGTACGTCATTCCCTGCGTCCACCTGGCCGAGGCGACCCGCCGGTCGCCGGCCTTCGAGACTCCCTCGTGATGGAACGTGCCCGCACCCACCACATCGAGACGCGTCGTCGCGCCCTCCAGCCGCATCCTTTGCCCGGTGACCCTCGATTCGCCCTTGGCAAGCACCACAATCTCGCCCGCGAGCTCGGCGCTCTCGTTGACTACGTCGGCCGCGAGTTCGTCGCATTCCAGCCGCAGGCCGTCGCGCCCCTCGATCACGGCGCCTCCGCGAGCAGCCACGATGGTCGCCGCCAATTTTCCTTCCGCGTCAATACCCAGGCCCGAATCCAGTTCCTGCGATGTAAGGCGCGATCCCTTTGCGGTCGCCTCCACATCGCCGCGAGCTTGCAGAATCTGGGCAACAACTTCGCCGTCCGAGACTGTCGGCGGTGCAAACCGCACATCAATCGTCCTCGCGCTCAGGCCGCCCCCCTGCGCATCGGTCGCACGCGCACCGCCCGCAAGCAGCACGTGCCGCAGCATCGGTCGGTCGGCAAACGCCGGATCGAACTCCGCGGCGAGCGTCTCCGCGATCACCTTCGCGGCGCCGCCGCGAGCCTCAACGCCCCCCGAAAAGTCAGCCCACAGGAGCGACTTCGGATCCCCCTTCTCGTCCGGAGCAAACACAAGGGATCCGGAACCGATCCACGCGATGGCGCGGTCCGCGATGACCTCCGAATCTTCGCTGTCGATGTTCTCGAGCCTCCCGGGCCCTCTGAAAGTTGCCACACCGCGAGCCAGATCCATGCGCGCGTCGGTCGCGATCACACGGCCCGATTTCTCCGCCCGAAGCAGCACGCCGCCCGGCTGGAGGCTGGAGATCTGGGCTTCCCGCCGGGTGTCGAGGTATGAAACGACATCGCCCACGCCTCGCACCTTTGAAACTCTGTCATCGAGGCGGACGTGATTTTCCTTCCCGGTGAATCGCAGGCTCAGGTCGTTCGATGCGAGCAGCTCAGGCTCCGATGCCAGCGGCCGGATCTCGAGCCTGCCCTTCCACAGGACCTCGACCGGATCGTCGTTCGAGCCGCGAGAAAGCTCCCTCGGCCCGGGCACGATGCGGTCCGGAGCAGTGGCGGCGGGCTCCGCCGGCGCGGCTTGCAGCGAAGCCGGCACGACCGCAACGGATTTCGACGACGCGGCCCACCCGGGTTCACGCCCCGGCCCGATCGCGCGATCGGTGGGCGCCGAAACGAGTGCGCCGTCCGCGCCTCTCTTGGGAAACTGGTTGTTGATGAGGCGGGCGAAGACATCAAGTTCATCGCTCTCGATCGTCCGCTGCCCCTGAGTCGCAACCACCTCGCGCTCGGCGTGCACGTGGTACAGAGTGATGCGTGGTCCGCTCGTCGGGGCGAATTGAGCCGGTGCGGTTTTCGAACGAACCGCCGGCGGCACGGAACCCGTTGCGCCCGGCGCCGTCTGCGCCGCGGCCGTCCGGACCACCCCCGCGCCGTTGGGCGTCTCGCGCCCGCCTGCCTTCCTCAGAGGCCGTGACGGCGAGTTCCAAAGGCTTGGCTGCTTGCGTGCCTCGACGGGGTTATACCGCAGGTACTCGCTCGTCTCGGCGGTGAGCAATTCCAGACGCTGTTCCGGATCGTTGAACAATGCGCGGACTCCCTTGCCCGCGTACTGCACGCCGCTCCCGACGACGACCAATCGTTCGGGCACCTGCAATTCGCCGATCGCCCCGTCGAACGCCATGTGCTCGCTGCGCGCCTCCATCAGCGGCGTTTCCGCCTCGGGATCAATCTTCCGTCCCGCGGGGCCCTCGAACAGCCGCACAATCACGTTCCCGCGAAAGTCACCCCGCTCGGGGAGTTGCTGCCGGTTGGGAAGGAACAGATCGGCCTTGTCGGCGCGGATCCAGACCACCCGCCCGTCGCGGGGAAAGAGCCATCCGGAGGGTGTCTGAACCGCATAACGCTTGGCCTCGAGCGGCTGGATCGACGGCAGCCTGAGTTCCGCCGCAAGCCGACCCGGGTCGTTCTTATCCACCAATTGCAGCGTGATGTCGTCGCCCTGAAGAATGGTCTCCTCGGTCGGGGCCTTGCCGATGTCCGGCGGCTTGATGGGCGCCGCCTTGTGTTTGGAATTGGCGTGCGAGACGACCCAAAGCCCGACGATCGAAGCGAGCGCCACGATTGCGGCGAGCGCAAGCCCGCGCGTCCGCGCGCTGCCGCGCTTCGTTCGCGATGCCGACCGTGGTTGAACCCCCGAACTCGTCAAGAATCGCGCTCTCAATCCTGCACCAGCCGCATGGCGATCAAGTCCTGCACATCGAGCAGGCCGATCGGTTCGCCCTTCGCGTTGACCACGGGGATTTCGTCCGCCCGAAATTCACGCACCAGCCGCACCGCGTCTCGCACCAGCGCGCTCTCCACAAGATGGCGCGGGTCCTTCGTCATGACGTCACGGATCGGCTTCTGGAGGTCCGCCGTGTCTCTCAGGATGAGTCGGCGAAGGTCGCCATCGGTGAAGATCCCGCTCAGCCGGCCCGTCTTTGCATCGCACAGCACGATCGCGCCCGGCCGCCGCCCGCCTTTGGCCGCTTCCTCAAGCGCCGACGCAACCGTTCGATCATCGGTGATCCTGGGAAAGTTCTTCCCGGGAACAAACCGCAGCACCTCGGTGATCGGCCGCAGCAGATCGCCGAGCGTGCCACCCGGATGTCTTCGCTTGAAATCCGCATCGGTGAAGTTCCGCACCTTGGCCGCGACTATTGCGAGAGCATCGCCCAGCGCCATCGTCGCCGTGGTCGAAGCAGTGGGGGCGGCAAAGTCCGGCTCGCCCGCTTCCTGTTCAAGATTCAGGCCAAGCGCCACCGTGGCCTGCCGTTCCAGAGTCGAAGGCTTCTTGAGTCCCTGGGCCTGCGTGCGTCCCGTGATGCTGATCAGGGGCAGTGCATCCTGCTTCAGAATCGAGGCGAGATTGACCACCTCGTCCGTCTCACCGCTGAACGAGATGCAGATCACCGTGTCGCTCTTGCGAAACCGCCCCAGGTCGCCGTGCGCCGCCTCGGACGGATGAACGCTGTGGGCCGGAATACCCAGCGACGAAAGCGTCGCCGAGATTTTCTCACCCACCAAGCCGGACTTGCCCAGGCCCGTCACCAAGACCGTCCCGCCCGCGTCGGCGCACGCCACGATCAATTCGACCGCCCGTTCGAACGGTTCTCCGATTTCCTCCGCCAGCCGCGCGACAGCCGCCGCCTCCGCCCGGAGCAGGCGGCGGGCCGACTGCATGGTCTCGGCCGAAACCCGGGCGTTCATCCGCGTCCGGACCGGGAGCCGTTCGCCTTCGGGCTTGGGCTCGGTCAGAACCTCGGTCTTCGGGCTGGAAACGATCTTCGAAGCCATCCCTCAAGGGTAGTTCAAGGATCGGCCGAAAGTGCGTACACTGGCCCCGGGTTCTCATGCGGAGGATGCCGCAGGATCGCTGTTATCGGCGATGGGCCGACCGGAGGCACGGATGCTCACCGAAGACTATCGCGTACGCCTCGAAACATTCGAGGGTCCCCTCGATCTTCTGCTCTTCCTGATCCGCAAGAGCGAGGTCGATGTTACCGACATTCCGATCGCGGCCGTCGCGGATCAGTACGTCGCGTTTCTCCGCGATCTGACCAAAGAGGGCACGCAGGTCGACATCGATGTCGCCGGCGAGTTTCTCGTTATGGCAGCCACGCTCATGGAAATCAAGAGCCGTTGGCTGGCCCGGGGCGAGGGAGCCACCTCGGCCGACCTCTCGACCGACTCCGACACAACCGACCCCCGCGCCGACCTTGTCCGCCAGCTTCTCGCCTACAAGCAATACCGCGACGCTGCCGACGCCCTCGAACTCCGCGGCAAGCAATGGCAGAACCGCTTCCCCGTCGGTGGCGCCGATGAACTCACGCCGACGACGGACGCCCAGACTCTTCAGGACGAGGTCGCGGCCCTCGATGTTGAAGACCTCGAACTGACCGATCTGCTCGAGGCCTTCAAGAAGATCGTCGCGACCGTGAACTTCGAGCGCCTGGGCGATCACCAGGTCGTCTACGACGACACCCCGATCGAACTCCACGCCGCCGACATCGTCGAGCGCATCAAGTCCGAAGGCACCGCCGCACTCGCCGCGGCAATCGCCGATCCGGCCTCGTCTCGCCCGCGCCTCTCCTTCCGCACGATCCTCACCGGCCGCACGCGGAGCGAGATGATCGGCCTCTTCCTCGCCGTGCTCGATCTGGTCCGCCGGCGTGTGGTGGGGGTGGAGCAGGACAAGCAGTCGTCGGAGATCATGCTGACGCTGCGCGATCCGGATGAAGCGCCGGCGCAGAGCGCCGCGTCGGTTCAATCCAACGCGGAGTGAACGCGCAGGGCGCGGATCAGCATTGGATAGGACCCATCGGTCTCATGGGACCCATGCGACCCATCTGCCTTTCTGCCCTTCCGAAAATGAAAAAACCGCCCAGTCCTACGAGGAAAGGGCGGCAAGGACGAGACTTGGTTGGTGACACGATCGCGCAGGGGGATTGCCCCTCCGAAGAGTCGGGACGAATTCCGCGTGCGCACGAAAAGCGTTTGCGTGAATCGTCAAGCTAGGTTGTGAGGAAGCGGGATCGGTCGAGAGATTTTCACAAGCACGTACGAGCGGGCATCAGAAAACGACAATGCCCAGCGTGGTCGTGCCCGTCGTCGTGATCGGCGTTCGAATCGTCGTCGTGAGAAGGCAAAGCAAGCCCTCGATCACGCAAGCCGTCCGAGGCGTCGTGCCGCCGAAGCGTGCAGGACACCGATCCGCCGATTGAGACTCAAGGAAACGAGACACTGGGCACCTTCCCTTCTGCGTGAAACCTCCGAAATTGGAAGACCGAAAAACACCTGCGCCGATCGGGCAGGTTTACGAAAATCCGCAACGAATCGTTCTTCCCAACGCACCCCGAAGAAGCAGACATTTGCACATACGAGAAGGCCTGAAAGCGGTTTCACCGATTTCAGGAATTCTCACATCGCGATCGACGTCTTCAGCCGCCCGAACACGCAATTCGGCAAGTCAATAGAGTCTCGCTCTGTGCCCCGGTGGTGAACTCCGAATTCACTTCAGCCCCGCCACAAACTTCTCCACCCGATCCACGCCCTTGTTGATCTGATCGATCGAGCATGCAAAGGAAATCCGCACGCAATTCTTCCCGCACCCTCCAAAGTCTTCGCCGGGCACGAACGCCACGAACTGCTCTTCCAGAAGCGCCTCGCAGAAGTCCATCGCGTTGGTGATTTTCCGTCCGGCCTTGCCGTTGCCGCCGGAGGATGTCTTGCCGAAATGGGCCGAGACATCCGGGAACAGGTAGAACGCCCCCGTCGGTTTCGGGCACTGAAAGCCGGGGACGCGGCCGATCCGCGCGAAGATCGTCTCCGCACGCTCCGCAAACGCCTGCCTCATCCGCTCGACCTCCGACGCGGCCCTCGTTAGAGCCGTGCGGATCGCCGGATACGTAAAGCTCGTGATGTTCGTCGTCATCTGTCCCTGCAGGACGCCCATCGCGTCGATGAGCTTACGCCCGAACGCGCCCGTGCCGCACGCGTAGCCGATTCTCCAGCCCGTCATCGCGTACGCCTTCGACAGCCCGTTGATCGTCAGCGTGCGTTCCGCTATCTCCGGCACGCTCCCGATCGAGAAATGCTCGAACCCGCCGTACACAACCTTTTCGTACAACTCGTCCGAGACGATGACCATGTCCGGGGCCGTCGTTCGCGCCGCCTCGGCAAGCACCTGAGCGAGCGCCTTCAACTCCGCCGGCGTGTACATCGTCCCGCACGGGTTGCTCGGCGAGTTGATGAAGAACCCGCGCGTCCGCGGAGTGATCGACTTCTTCAATTGTTCGGGTGTGATCTTGAAATCGCTCGCCGCAGTCGTGGGGATCTCGACCACCTTGCCGCCGCAGAGTTCGATGATCGGCGCATAGCTCACCCACGCCGGCACCGGCAGGATGGCTTCCTGCGCCGGCTCACCGGGCTTGGGGAAATCAAACAGGCACTGGCACGCCACATAGAGGGAGTGCTTCCCGCCCGCGCTGATGGCGATGTGGTCTCCAGTCGTCGGGATGCCGTTCTCCTTCACGAGTTTCTCGGCGATCACCTTCCGCGTTTCCGGGTCCCCAAGCGTCGGCATGTACTTCACCATGCCCGCATTAAGAGCCTCGATCGCCGCGTCCTTGATGATGCGGGGCGTGTCGAAGTCGGGCTCGCCCGCCGCGAAGCTCAGGACATCATTCCCTTGGGCCTTCATGGTCTTGGCCCGGTTCATGAACGCAACCGTCACGGAGGGCTTCAGTTCCGCCACACGGCGCGAAACGCGGAGAGAAGTCGAACCAGTGACGGGCGCGCTCGCGGTATTCATGCCGGAAATGTACTCGGCCCCGCGCCCGGGTTCTGATCCCCGCAGACGCGTCGGCGACGTTTTTCATGGTTGCGAATGGCCGCCTCCCCGCTTCCAAAGTGATGCCGGGCAGAGCTTTGCGGGGGCCCGGCTTCGCACCCGCCAAGGGCCTCAGAGTGAATATTCACGTTTGATCCGCCCCCCGCCGTCGGCTACTATTCGCACCCAAAAGAAAAGTGAACGGAAGGGTCAAATAGACACATGGCACTGATCGCTGAACGCCGCAAAAAGATCGTCTCGGACTTCAAAACCCACGAGAAGGACACGGGCTCGCCCCAGGTCCAGATCGCGATGTTGACCGAGAAGATCAAGGAAGTCTCGGACCACCTCAAGGGTCACGACAAGGACCACCACAGCCGGCGCGGCCTGGTGCTCATGGTCGGCCGGCGCAACCGGCTTCTCCGATACCTCGCCACCACACAGCCCGAGGAGTATCAGAAACTGATCTCCCGCCTGGGCCTGCGAAAGTAATCACCGGCCCGGTGCTTGAAAAAGCGCCGGGCCGTTTTCGTTTCAAGCCCCTCCGGCCTCTCTCGGACGCGGCAGTGGGCAATCGGCAGGTTCCGGTTCATCCGGCCCTGCTCTTTGCCTTCTGCCACTCAACGGGAAGACCGGGGGGCGAACAAGCCCCAGGATCGGTCGATCGCCCGCCCGCATGTTCAAGGCGAGGGCGTCGTCGGTCCACAGAAGAAGGATTAGAAAATCATGTCTCAGGCTCCTCACGCTTCGACCGGTCTGGCCGATATGCCCGGCGCCATCGTTGTTCGCAAGGACTTCGGCGGACGCACCTTCACCCTTGAGACCGGCGTCGTCGGCAAGCTCGCCGGCGGAACGGTCATCGCGACTTTCGGCGGCACGACCGTGCTCGCCTCCGTTGTTCGCGCCAACCCGCGTGAGGGCATCGACTTCTTCCCGCTCACCGTCGATTACCGCGAGAAGACCCCCGCGGCCGGCAAGTTCCCGGGCGGCTTCAAGAAGCGTGAAGGCCCGCCCAGCGAAAAAGAAATCCTGACGATGCGCATGATCGATCGTCCCATCCGCCCGCTCTTCCCGGACGGCTTTGTTGACGAAGTGCTCATCCAGTGCATGGTCCTGAGCCACGACACCGAGAACGATGCCGACGTGGTGGCCGGCGTGGCGTCTTCTGCCGCGCTCGCGATCAGCGACGTGCCCTTCGAGGGACCGATCGCGACGGTCCGCGTCGGACGCATCCACACCGATAGCGGCCCGCAGTTTGTCATCAACCCCACCGTCAGCCAGCTCGACTACTCCGACCTTGATCTGGTCCTCTCCGGCCACAAGGACGGGATGAACATGATCGAAGTCGGCGCGGCCGAAGTTGATGAATCCAGCATGATC